>NZ_JAVCWI010000002.1:0-670562 GCF_030846215.1 Chryseobacterium sp. WLY505
ACATGCTTCCCTTTGTGAGATATGTTCTGTTTCGATGGTTTTTAGAACTTTAACCTTGAAATTCAGGGAATAGCTCATATTTTTTCGAGGGTATAGTCCCGAGATTCCGTACTTGCTATAAAAACCAATCCACTTGCGCAGATTGCTTTCATTAAATCCTTTCTCTGTTGCTATAGATTTAATTGAACGATGAGAATTTTTGTGAAGATTAATACATTCTAATTTAAAAGCAACGCTAAATTTTTCTTTTCTATACATAAAAAAATGCCCCTAAAAAGTGTCTAACTTTTTGGGGGCAGTCCAATGAAAGGGATTTTTGTTTTTTACAGTCATTGCGAGCGTAGCGAAGCAATCTCTTTAACGCAAATGACGCAAGGATTTTTCGACTACTAATTGTTTCAATGTTCACAAAGGCGTTCCACTCAGCAAAGCTTAAGCGATATGTTTTTTCGACAAATTAAGAGACTTGTACGACCATCGTCATTGCGAGCGTAGCGAAGCAATCTCAATGATTTTTACTTGCTTTTAATCAGTCCTTCAAGCCTGGTCATCATATCATCTTTTTCTTTCAGCATTCTTTCATAAAGTGCAATTTTTTCTTCATGAAGCTGGATGATTTTATCAATAGGATTATAATTATTGACAATTACACCTGTTGCGTTATCATGGAAGTTGCTTGCAATAATATTGATAGCCTGTTCTTCATCAAAATTTTGAAATGCTTCCACAGGAATTTTTAAAACCTCAGAAATCTTTTGAAGAAGCGGATCTTCAATGGTTTCTTTCTGTTCCAATAAGGAGATTTTCTTCTGGTTCCAGTCATCACCTAAATCCAGCGCCAAAGCTTCCTGTTTGATGCCCAGCATCTCTCTGAATCTTTTTACATTTCTTCCCTGATGTATCTTTTGTTCCATTTGTGGTTTTAAGCTTATTTGAAGGTTTATGATCAGTAAAGATAAAAAAATGTGGTGAATATTAAGATGTGACGCTGAAGATTGTACCAAATTATTTTTAATTAAAACAAAACCTCAAGCTACGCAAAGTCTCCTGACTTTGAGTGCATTATTCCTCATCATAATGGTTATATTTCCAAAATTCAGAACTTCTATTTACATTAATCACTGGATTTTCTGCAATTTCAATTGAATTTATTATTCCTGTACCATTAGAATAATTAGTTGCTGAAGAATAAATGTAGTGATTTGCTTTTGATACAATTCCGGCACGAACCGGGTTCATATGTATATAATTTAATTTATCCCATAGGAACTTTAAGCTGAAAATTTCCTCAGAATGATTTCCATATTGCCAAACCTGAAAATTTTTATTTCTGGAATGAGTTTCAGTAGCTTTAGCCAATCGTTCCAGAATCCAATCTTTTCGGCTTTCCGGTTCTGTTTGTATTTTTTCTAATATTTGTTTCGCTGTAAATTTTTTAAAATCTCTGATTAGATCTGAAAGTTTTCCATCTCTTGACTGTACAATAAAATGTAAATGGTTACTCATAATGACATAACCATAAAGAATCATTCCTTTATTTTTTATACAGAATTCGAAGCATTCTACGATGGTATCTCGATATATTTTTCGGGTAAAAATATCTATCCATTCAATAATGGTACAGGTTAAAAAATGAGGTCTATCCTGATCTCTGATAACATATCCTTCTTTCATCTTTGGTTTTTATCAAAGATAATTAATGGAGTTGTAAATTAGATATTTTACAGCATTTTTTTTAATGCCGCAAAGTCAGGAGACTTTGCGGAGCGTGAGGTCTATCCTGATCTCTGATAACATACCCTTCTTTCATCTTTGGTTTTTATCAAAGATAATTAATGGAGTTGTAAATTAGATATTTTACAGCATTTTTTTTAATGCCGCAAAGTCAGGAGACTTTGCGGAGCGTGAATGCCAGTCATTTAATTAAAATTTTTAAAACAAAATCACCTCCCAAAAATTGAGAGGTGCCTTAGTATTTAAATTCCGGCTGTTATCTTCGTTTAAAGCTATACGCCAGCAAAATAGCTACGCCCATAGTAACGCAGGTTATAATTGAAATGGTTTCAATGGAAATTCCACTTTTCATCTGTGCGTTTTCTTTTTCACATGAAAAAAAGAATAATAATGTCATGAACAGACATACCGATAGTAATTTTTTATCCATAAATGTATTTGTTTGGTTACGAAATGTTTACAGCAAAAAGTATACCGGATTTGTAGACTAAGGAATGAGTTTATTGACTTGTCCCTTTAGTTAATACCTGGGATAACGAGTAACAAAGGTTTTCTTATTAATAGCCCTTCGACAGGCTCAGGGTGACAACCCGAATACCAACCGAAATTTTTAAGCGTTGTCAGGCTGAGCCTGTCGAAGCCCGTATTACTAAAGAGATCGTTTTTACTGCTTAATTTTCGTTTAAATTTTTGGAAACGTTATCTATTACCAAAATATAATGACAATAATGAATAATGATACCGGCAATGAAAAGGAGAAATGCTATTATTATCTCAGTAGTCAGGTGATGTAGGATAAAATGCAGGATCAGGAAAAGTACAGCGGAATAGATCAGGGAAAATAGTATAGAATAAAATGCTGTTGTTTGGTAGGTAAGAATTCTTGTATTTTTATTGTAGTAGAAGTATTCTTTGCCAGGCGAGAAAACTAATGGAGATTTGTTGGCAAAATCAAGTTTAAACATTTTGTTTTCACCTATGATGGTGCCGTCAGCAAGAACAATAGCAGTTAAGCCTCTTTCTGTGATTGAATGACATACTGCATCAGTGACATTTTTAAACGTTTTGCTATTTTTTATTTCTCTCTCAAAAGTATAGGTAAATGGAAACATATAGTTTTAAGCTTCGTTATTTATTTTTCCTTCATTCCAATAATAGCTGTCCGGATAAATTCTCGCTCCAAAAACAGCAGTCCCCACCCGTACAATGGTTGAGCCTTCTTCAATAGCTGTTTCCAGATCTCCGCTCATTCCCATAGAAAGTTCTTTCATTTCTACATTGGGAATATTTTCGGTGATGATGTCCTGCTGAAGTTTTTTCAGGATTTTAAAGCATGCTCTTACTTTCTCGGTTTCAGCACTGAATAAGCCAATCGTCATCAATCCCTTTATCTTTAAAGTAGAGTAGTGAGAGACCTTTCGCGTAAGTTCAATGGCCTCACTAGGATCCACACCAAATTTACTTTCTTCATTGGACGTATTCACCTGAATCAAAACATCCATTGTTCTGTTTTCAGCTAAAAGCTTTTGATGAAGTTTCTCGGCAAGTTCCAGACGATCCAGAGACTGAATACAGGTAACATCATATTTCAGAATATCTTTGATTTTATTGGTCTGAAGATGGCCGATAAAATGATTTTCATGGGGAATATCCTTTAGCCCCTCATATTTCTCTTTCAGTTCCTGGACTTTATTTTCAGCAATTAACGTCTGCCCATGTTCCAGTACGACTTTGATGCGCTCTGCAGAAACAGTTTTCGTCGCCAGTAATAATCTGACTTCATTACTATTTCTTCCGCATTGCTCACAAGCCTTTTTTATCCGATCATTGATCAAAGCGAGATTGTGGAGAATATCTTCTTTCATGATGAGATGGTTTCTTTGGCTTCCAGTTTTTTAATTAAAGCAGCTTTCACGGCTGTTAGTGCGTAATCTTTAGCTTCGGCAAAGGAAATAGAATACTTTCTTTCAATAGTGCGCATATTTTCCGGAAACTGAGCTAATAACCGATCGTAGAAGGTATCCAGAATCTCAGCAGAAGGCATTTCATAATTAATTTTTAATTGGAAACGTCTTAAAAGAGCAGTATCAATAATTTCAGGATGATTGGTGGCACAGATTAATAAAGCATTTTCAGGGTAATAATCAATCAGCTGAATCAAAGTATTAACCAATCTTCTCATTTCGCCGACGTCTTTGTCATCGCTGCCTCTCGCTTTCCCGATCTGATCCAGTTCATCAAGGAATAATACCGATCTTTCTCTGGCGGCTTTATCAAAGATCATTTTAATATTCTGTGACGTTTCTCCAATACGGGCTGAAACAATATTACTAAGATTTAAAATAATAATATTCTTTCCAAGGGCATTGGCAATTGCTTTTGCCGTCATGGTCTTTCCACATCCGGAACTTCCTTCAAGCAAAATTTTATGGTTAACCGGCAAGCCATACTCCTGGAGTTCTTTAACGTAATTATGCTCTTTAATAAGCTGTACAAGCTGCTCTCTGTTGTTGGCATTAAGAAATACTTCGTTAAGGTTTACCTGTTCTTTATCTTGAATAATAAGGTTGTACAGATTCATGATGATTAATGATTATTGAATAAACAAAGATAAAGCTTTATTGAATGTTAAAAATAATCCTGAAAAATAATAAATACCTGGTCCAACGGATACTGAATGATAAATAATAAATGATAAATGATGCTGGTATTAGCAACAATCTGTGAAAATCTGTGAGATCTGTGGGAAAAAGACTATAAAAAAAGAAAAGCCAGACTTGCGGCCGGCTTTTCTCATTTGGATATTAAAATTTGTTATGAAACTAAGATCTTTCTGCTTATGTTTTTGGGCCCTTTTACCCGATGGTAAAAGAGCAATCCGATCTCTCAGACTAAAAACATAAAACAATATAATTAGTATAGATTTTCTATAGGCTTGTTTTGTTTTAAGATTAGTTTCTTTCTCTTCTTACTGTCATGAAATATGAAGTGATTACGACTAAACCTGTTGCGATACCGATATAAGTTACCATTTTGTATTATTTTTAATTATTTGACTTTTTTTTATCAATCTTTCAATTGCAATATTACTACTTTCAAATCATGTGCCAAAGTAAAACACTATGATGTTTATCAGTGTATTACGGTGATTAGTGTTCATGTATTAGTGAATTTTTGTTTACAATAAATTAATGTATTATTTGAAATTTATTAATACTTTTATTATTCTATCTGTAAAATTATGTGAATGTGCTAACTGTTTATTGACTTCTATATTGGAGTTGATAAAACAAATAATAAATAATGCTTAGCATAATATTGTAGTAAAGTGTCATTCTTGAACTTTAATTTGTTACTTTAAATAGATTTTTATGTTAATAAAATTTATTTTTAGCGCTAATTTTTACACTGGAATTTTTGTCAGCTGTCACATTTCATGTCATAGAGAAATATTATTTTATGCCAGAAATGAAAATAAAAGTTGTCTGCTGTCCGATTATTTCAGATCACACCATGAAAATGAATAGCTTTGAAAATAAGATACTTAACGGTATTTAGACTCCTGTGAAAATTATTGAAGTTTCCAAAGAGCAGACCTTTCATGGGTGAGATAAACATTTCTTATCTCGCGAATAGAGAGGGGGGGAGAATTCTCTTTTTGAATTCCCCGGAGGCTTTTACTACTTTTGCAGAAAGAATGAATTTATGGGACGCAGTTATATATTTCTCGCCTTGGCAATCATATTTGAGATTATTGCCACGACTTTTCTGAAGAAATCTGAGGAATTTTCTAAATTATGGCCATCGGTAGTGACGGTGATTGGATATGCGTGTGCTTTTTATTTTCTGAGTCTTACCCTGCGTCATATTCCTGTAGGAATTACCTACGCCATCTGGTCCGGAGTAGGAATTATTTTTATAACGATGATTGGAGTAATAGCATTTAAACAGGTTCCAGATCTGCCTGCCATTATTGGGATTGCCTTGATTGTGATTGGTGTGATTATTATCAATGTATTCTCAAAAATGGGAACTCACTAAAAAATAATTTCCTGATGCTTCTGCTTCTGTTTCCAGTGTTGAGATCGTGTTTTGTATAAAAAGAATTTTCCCAGTTTATATTTGAACTTTAAATATCCGCGGAACTCAATACCGTTAAATAATGTAAACGGAATGGTTGGATTTTCCTTTAATGATTCCCTTATTCCTTTACTGAATACGGTAGGACCAGTAGTAGCATGAATATTATGAGGATAACGGTGGGTGTCTATATTATCAATCATCAATTCTAATGTTTTCTTTAGAAAAGGATGGTTTTTATTGAAAATAAGAGCCCATTGAACATACAGATTTTCGTGTCTTTCTACACTGATCACCGCTTCATCATCTTCACTGATGAGTTTTTCAAAGGGTTTGATAGTGCTGCTGTCTATATCCAGGTATATTCCCCCTTTTTTATATAAAATGGCATATCTGAAGAAATCTGCTTTTGCTGCTCCAATAGTCAGCTTGCGGTAACTGTTAATGTATTCAGGAGGAAATTCTTCAGCAATAAATTTCTCAATATCCTGATCATCATAGAAAAAATAGCGGTATCCCGGATTTTTCCTTTTCATATTCCAGATGTGATACCTTGTAATCAAAGGAAGTTTTTTAGTTATGAAAGTCTGAAATATTTGTTTGGGTACTGCCATTTTCTTTTTTTAATTATATTCTTATATAAAAACCGAAATCATTTTTCACCTGTGACGTGTAACAGTAATAAGGTTTTTCATGAAATAGAGAGAGATCTATCTTTGAAATAGCTTATGCTGAGCTGAAGTTTTGATTCTGTTTTAGACGAATTGTTAAATAGTGTGGAGAAAAATTTTAATTTTTTTTTAATCTTCCGGGTGAGGAACTTCAAGAATAAGGTTCGATATTATAGAGATTGATTGTCTCTTGAATTTATTTTGTTCTCGGTCTTTCAAAAGGGTTATAAGAAATTCCAATATTGAAATAGAGTGAAGGTTTATAAGTTGCTTTCCATAGATAATCATTAAAAGAATCCTGCTTATTAAATGCTCTCGAATTGATATTAGCTCTGATTCCTGTTTTGAAAGTACCAATGAAATTTCCGCCAAGATTATGCTCATAAATAGCTCCTGAATTGATGGCAACCTGCCGGAATTCATAAGTGTTATCATTATGGTAAGTATAAAATGAAATGTTATCCATTTCTGTTCCCAGAGAAATCCTGCCGCTGGAAAAAATAGCTTTTCTTACCAGTACTTTTTTCGGAAGAAGGATGTCCAGTACCCATCCGTTATTGAATCTGTTCTCATAGGTAAAAACAGGGAGCACGGGAATTTGAGAACTCGGGTCAATAATACCGGCCAGTCCGAGACTCATTTTTGTTTTTGGAGTTGCCTTTAAAATTAATGAAGCAGTTACTAATCCTCTGATTCGTTCAAAATGCTGTTCACTTCCATCTGTAGAAATACTGGCGGAATATACTGCGGTCTTATTAAATAATCTTGAAAAGTAGCTTAAATTAATAGCTTCGGAATGATAATGAAAGTTTTCTTCATTCTGAATTCCTGGGATGACAGGATTTTCGTTCGTGATCGAAGTATAACGATAGCTCAATGCAGTACTCAAAAGCCAGCTTCTGTTCTTAATAAAATAAATATTGGCATCTGCCTTCATTTGCTGAAAACTTTTAACCTTATTATCCGGCAGATCCTGGCCTTGTAACTGTGAAGAAAAAGACGATGGACCTACCAGAGTATATTCAAGATTGAAGTTCCGTGACTGCGGGATTTTATCTGCAAAGAATGCACGGACTTTCAATGGAATACTGTCCTTTTTCTGAGCATAAATAATATTTTTAAAAGGAAGTATTGCCAGGGGAACAAGTACTCTTCTCAATGTTTTCATGGGTTGTTTATTTTAATGGCTGAATAATAGATTGGAAAAAGCTGAAGGTAAAAATCCTGTCATAGAAAATATCCAGACTGTTTTCAATAATGGCATCCGTATAGCACGCAGTATCCTGAACATAGGTTTCCTCCACAAAAACAAACCAGAGTTCCGAGAGTCCGTATCTTCTTCTAAACTCTTCAGAGGCATTGCTGTCTGGCACAGCAGAATGTTTAAGGTCACAAAACAGAATTCCTTTTTTCTCTCCTTCATGTTCTACAATATTAATAGAATGGTGGAGATAGCTGAGAATTTTCATTTCCGAATCGAAACATTCTACAAAATGATGCAGATCAATAAGCTGTATTACTTTTTCTTCCTGTTGAGATTCTGTCATAAAAAAGCATTCCAGGGATATTTCCTGAGTGAGTTCGTGAAAAACTGTTAATTCCATATGTGTCATTTTACGGTACAAAGGAATAGAGAAAAGAAGGGTGTAAATTTGTTTTTATACAAAATGGCTGGTATTTTATACAAAATCCCCGAGCATGATAATTGGTATAATAAAATACAGGTTTTGTATAATAAAATAGTTGTAATTTCCGTTATTGAGTATTTTTGTTATCAATAAAATGAGCCAGTCGCATGAAATACAGTCCGTGGAAATTTGAAGAAACCTTTGTAATGGATTTTTTGGTGGAGGCGAAGTACGGGCTCCGGAGGCACTTGCTGTTTCTGATCTTTTTTTTCTTTTTAATGTACAGCGCAAGGTTCTGGCATTGGTATTCCGGAATTTATCAGTACTATGTTCTGTTTTTTGTATATACCATTCTGATTGCAATGGTATACATTAATATATATGTGCTGGTTCCGCGGTTTTTCTTTAAAACAAAATACATCACTTATCTTGTACTGCTGGTTCTTATGGGAGTTGTGGGACTTAATTTCATCGGCTATAGTTTCAGGCATCTCTTTCAGGATTTCAGAACACAATACATTCCGAAAGATAATGAAAGAGGAGGTATTTATGAGGGCGTTTTGATGTGCATTCCGATAATCCTCACGACTACTACCATAAAGCTTTTACAGAAATGGATCAGTGATAATAAAAGGATCAATGAACTGAGCAATCTTACTCTGAATATGGAATTGAATGAACTGAGAAACCAGATCAATCCGCATTTTCTGTTTAATATGCTGAATAATGTAAAAGCGCTCATCAGAACTGATCCGGCAAAAGCTTCAGTGGTAATTGTAAAGCTGTCCGAATTTCTCAGATATCAGCTGTATGAAAACAGTGAAGAAAAGACATTACTGACTTCGGAAATTGATTTTTTGTCCAATTTTTTAAACCTGGAAAAAATAAGGCGTGACAATTTCTCTTTTGATATTCAGATCAATATGGAGAAAAGAATAATGAGCAGCACTTTTATTCCTCCTAATCTGTATACGACTTTCGTTGAAAATGCCGTGAAACATAGTGTAGATCTCAGTGGAGGAGAAACCTATGTAAAAATAGAAATCAATATGGAGAATAAACAGCTTTATTTCAGGTGTATTAATTCAAGAAGTACTGGCTATACCGTTTCAGATAAAAAAAACAGTGGACTTGGGCTTGCTAATATCACCAGAAGACTGGAGCTTCTTTACGGTGATACCTTTGATCTGAAGATAGAATCCGGTGATAAAGAATATGTTGTAAATTTAAAAATTCCTGTGTGATGAATTGTATTATTGTTGATGATGAACCGCTGGCAAGAGCCGAAATGAGATCGCTGATCGCTGAAATTTCTACTATGGATGTCCTGGGCGAATTTTCCAATGCTCCGTCTGCCCTTGAGTTTCTTAAAGATCATGACGTAGATCTTATTTTCCTCGATATAGAAATGCCTATGGTAACAGGTCTCGAATTTGCAGAAATGCTTCCGAAAAAATCCCTGATTATCTTTACCACTGCTTATTCTCAATATGCATTGAAAAGCTATGAACTGGAAGCCGTAGACTATCTTCTGAAACCTATTGATCCCCAAAGGCTGAAAAAAGCAATTGATAAAGCGGTACTTTATACAGAGCTTTTATCTAAAGATACCGTTAAAAATACCGTGGAATCTAATACGGCAGACTTTTTATTCATCAAAGCAGAACGAAGATTCTATAAAATCAGTTTTTCTGATATTAAATTTATTGAAGGGCTCAAAGATTATGTCGTTATTCATACAAAGCAGCAAAAGCTCATCACGGCAATGAATTTAAAAACCATTCATCAGAAGATTTCAGGGGAAACCTTTATCAGAGTCAGCAAGTCCTACGTGGTGAATATGAATTATATAGATTCATTTGACAATCATAATATATATATTGAAGACTCCGAGATTCCTCTTGGAGAAGTATACAGAGCCGAGTTCTTTACAAAATTTGCCGGAGGACTTCTGAATTCAGATTGATCATGAGTAATGAGTAATGAGCAATGAGCAATGGGTAATGAATAAAGAGTAATAGGTTAGATATCATTCAAGTGATATAAAAATCTGTGAAAATCTGTGTAATCCGTGGGAAAAAATAGAATACTATGATTCAATAGCAACGGGCTTTAGCCCGTTAAATAAATAAAAACAATCAAAGGCTTCAGCCAAAACATAAGAATAGCGGTTTATTCAATAAAGCTTCTGATCCTTTTCACAATAGAAACTTCTCCTTTTTCCCACCCCGGTTTGCTTTTTAACTAATTTTTGTCCACAAATGGGGCACACAGATTTTGTATGGACCAGCCAATGTTTTTTCAAAACAAATTCTCTTTTCCATTTCAAAAAATCAAAACTGTAATTCCTGGCTTCAGCAATGAGTTCTTTTCTTTTTTTAGCAGGAAGATTACCCAGTAAACTTTCAGGCTGCACTCCAATTCTGAAAAGAACCTCATTCTTAATAATATTGCCTACACCTGAAAAAATATCCTGATTCATCAATGCATCACAAACCATCATTTTTGGATTGGATTTTAATTTTTCTTCGGCTTTTTTGGGGTTCCATTGGTCGCTCATTATATCGGCTTCCCAATCAATGGTGGAAAGATATTCAATAGGTACAGATTTTACGGAACAGGTATAAAAATAGATGCTTCCGGTAGAGAAAAACAAGGCCAAACGTAAACTTTTATCCGGTTTGGTCTGCTCATCAACACTGTAAGAACCGAACATTAATAAGTGAATTCTGATAGCTGCCTTTTCAAAAACGAGGTAAGTCTGTTTTCCAAAAGTACGGATTTCAAGGAGGGTTTGGCCAATAAAAGAATCTTTCTCAAATTGGGCATTCCCTGAAACTTCTGTTACTTGCTGCCCTGCAAATGGCTGCAGGTTTTCTTTCATTAATATGATGGATGGACCTTCAGGCATACGTTTGTTTTGAGATAAAGCTTCAAATAATATTCCATAGCCGTATACAATCTGATCTTTTATCCCAAAACAAACCTTTTCAATAACTGTTGAGGTACTCAGACCAGTTTTTGTCCCACAAAACGAATGACCGAACCTGTCCCATTATGGAATAGTCCCTCACTGAGCTCAATTTCTGTTTCTGCTAATTCAATAATATCATAATCCGGAAAATCAGCTTTGATTTCTTCAATAGAAAATAAGGATTCAATGTCCTTTGGACCGCCTACCTTTTCGTTTTTTGCAATATATTCAAGATGATTTTTACTGAAAGCTTCGAAAATAATAAAACCACCTTTACGGAGATATTGATTTAACATCTGATGAATAGAAGATTTGATCGCACCCGGAAAATGAGCGTAGATAAGCGCAATAGCATCAAACTGCTCTTTCTGATAATCCAAAGCGGAAAGTTCTCCCACCTGATAATCAATAGTAATTTGTTGTTTCTCTGCAAGCTGTAACGCTTTATCTCTTCCGTTTGCACTGATATCAAAAGCAGAAACCTTCCATCCTTGTGTTGCTGCAAAAACTGCATTTCTGCCTTCACCTTCTGCGGGGAAAAGTATTTTACCGGGAGTTAATTGTGATAATTGTTCTCTAAGATAATTGTTGGGTTCTGTTCCATACGCAAATTCTTCGCTGCTGTACCTTTCGTCCCATCTGTTGAGCCATGTGTTGTCTGTCATAGTTATAATTTAAAATTTGAAAGAAGAATTAGAGGGATTCTTCAACTGTATTGTTTGTATCAAATGTAAAATATTTATTCAAGCTTTCCGATCCCTAAAAAACGTTTACTATAATAGATTTTTTGAATGGAAGATCTCTTTAATAAAAATCTAAATACTATTCCGTACAATTAAAATTTGGAGTAATTTTGAAAAATGATGAATTTAAACCAGATTTTCACCAATCAACGTACAGGAAACAATCCACAGACCAAAGCTTCACGAACTGATTTTCAAAGGGATTTCGATAGAATAATCTTCTCTTCTGCCTTCAGAAGACTGCAGAATAAAACGCAGGTTTTTCCTCTTCCGGGAAGTGTTTTTGTACATAACAGACTTACCCATTCTCTGGAAGTATCATCCGTAGGAAGAAGTTTAGGAAGTATTATCGGTGAATTTATTGCTGAAGATTTTAAAAATGAACTCACTGAAGATTCAAAGAATTTTTATCTCTATAATTTAGGAAATGTAATTGCGGCAGCATGTTTGTGCCATGATGTGGGAAATCCTGCGTTCGGACATTCCGGAGAAGATGCCATAGCCAGCTATTTTGAAAGAAATGAAAAAGATCTGAAATCAAAGTTCAATGAAAAAGAGTGGGCAGATCTGGTTAATTTCGAAGGAAATGCAAACGCCATCAGAGTATTGGCACAACAGCAACAAGGGAAAGATGCTGGTGGTATTCAGCTGACATTCTCTACACTGGCAAGTATTGCAAAATATCCGTGTGAAGCGGTTGCAAAGAAAAAAGGAATCATTCACAGAAAGAAATTCGGTTTTTTCCAGAATGAGAAAGATATTTTCCTGGAAATAGCCAAAGGAACCCAGCTTATTTCCGAAAGTGAGGAACCTCATATTTTCAAAAGACACCCATTTGTATGGCTGGTAGAAGCCGCTGACGATATCTGTTACAATATCATTGATATGGAAGATGCCCACAGATTGGGAATTGTTTCCACAGCAGACTGTAAAAACCTGTTTTTCGAGCTTGTAAAATCGGAAACGGATGATGTTCAGAGAATTGAGACAAAGCTAAGCTCTATCTCCAATGAAAATGAACAGATTTCCTATTTAAGAGCAAAAGTGATCAATGCATTAATCAACAAATCGATTGAGATGTATAAGCATAACTTTGAAACAATTCTTGAAGGAAATCTTAGCAATGGATTACTTGATATTTATAAAAAGGAAAATAAAGCGCTCCAGGATATTGAGAGTTTCTCAGTAGAAAAAATCTACAATCATAAAGCTGTTGTTGAAATTGAAAATGCAGGGTATAACGTAATGTACGAATTGCTGGATCATTTTATTCCTTCTATTCTGAAGTCTAAGGACAACAGAAAATCCTATGATGAAAAAGCTTTGAAACTCATTCCAAAGCAATTTATTTATAATGACGGAACCGATTATCAGAAAGTTCTCGGAGTCATTGATTTCGTTTCAGGAATGACGGATAATTACGCTACCGATTTGTACAGAAAAATAAAAGGGATAGACATCGGAATGACGGTGTAGATCCTATTTATTGTAATAATTCACAGGCCTCTTCTATTAATGATTTCATTAAAGTGGAGGCTTTTTTTGGGTTTAAAAGCGGCTTTTCCGCTGAAATTTGTACTTTAACTCTAATTTTATTTTTCTTATATTTAAACAAACACTGCAAAAAATGCTTTTAACAAAACAGGATTTGTGACGACATATTAATAAAAATTAAAGCTATGAGTATATATTTTGCGCCCGTTATTTTCTTCGGGCTTATTATTTTATTCGCTTCGTTTTTTGTAGTTAAGCAGGAAACAGCAGCGATTATAGAACGCTTCGGGAAATTCCGTGCGGTAAAGCATTCCGGTCTTCACCTGAAGCTGCCGATCATAGATCAGATTGCCAAAAGACTTAATCTGAGAATTCAGCAGCTGGATGTTATGATTGATACCAAAACATTAGATAACGTTTTCATCAAAATGAAAATTTCTGTTCAGTATCAGGTGATCAGAAGTCAGGTGGGAGATGCTTATTATCGTTTGGAAAATCCTGAAAATCAAATTACTTCTTTTGTTTTTGATGTTGTGAGAGCAGAAGTTCCAAAACTGAAACTGGATGATGTTTTTGTAAGAAAAGATGATGTGGCCATTGCAGTGAAAAGCGAGCTTCAGGAAGCCATGAACAGTTATGGTTATGATATTATCAAAGCATTGGTAACCGATATTGATCCGGATGAGCAGGTAAAACATGCCATGAACAGAATCAATGCAGCAGAAAGAGAAAAAACAGCGGCTGAATACGAATCTGAAGCACAAAGAATCAGAATTGTTGCGGTGGCAAAAGCAGAAGCAGAATCCAAGAAATTACAAGGGCAGGGAATTGCCGATCAGAGAAGAGAAATTGCCAAAGGACTTGAAGAATCTGTAAGAATGCTGAATAATGTGGATATCAATTCTCATGAAGCCTCAGCGCTTATTGTGGTAACACAACATTATGATACTTTACACTCAGTGGGGGCCAGCAACAGAAGTAATCTTGTACTTCTTCCCAATTCACCCACTGCAGCCAGCGGAATGCTGAACGATCTTGTAGTAGCGATGACAACAGCCAACACAGTAGGAGAGGCTACGAAAGGAAAATATCCTGATCCACCACAAAAAGAAGCAGGATTTTAAGATAAAGTGGAAGAAATAACCTGAAACAGATGGATGATTGACTGACTTTCCTATAACTTTAGACTTCAGCCTTCGTTCTTCCTACAAAATAAAAAACCGCTTCTGAATTTTCAGAAACGGTTTTTTTTTATTATTTCTTCGTTTTAGAAACCTGTTCTACCAATGTATATTTGATTGAAGAAGCATCTGCCGGAGGATTAGCGATTTTTTCTGTTTTTACTTTTAAAACATATTCGTAACCCGGCTCATAAGTAAAGCCTTCAATATGGCTGTAGAAATTTGTCCAGTTTTCAGAAGCACTTTCTTTTACCTGCATACATTGCATACGGCCAGCTCCGGCAGAACATTCTACGGTTTGTGGTCCTACGATAATGGTTTTTTCATTGGCTGCCAGTTCTGCTTTTTTCGTTTTAGAAACCTGCTTTACCAAAGTGTATTTTATGGAAGATCCGTCAGCTGGCGGATTTTCAATTTTTTCTGTTTTTACTTTTAAAACATATTCATATCCCGGTTCATAAGTAAATCCTTCGATATTGCTGTAGAAATTCGTCCAGTTTCCGGAAGCGTTTTCTTTTACCTGCAGACATTTCATAGGAGCTACTCCTGTACAATCTGCTGTTTGTGGTCCTACGATGAATGTTTTTTCATCACCTGAGGATGCGTTGGCTGTGGTTGTACATTGCGTCATTGCGAATAATGCTAATGCGGGTGCTGCCCCTTTTAGAATTGTTGCTATACTTTTCATAAACTTGATTTTCCCCATACCTCGCAATTACCATGCCGAAAAAAAATCCCGAATTTGTAGTACTTCTGCTATTGTTTTTTACTTTTTTAATCATTTAATTTGAATTTCTTAAACACTAACCAAAATATAATTCTTATAATCAATATGGATAATCAAATGCAAGTTGAAAATTACAGGATTCAAAAACCTGAAATGTGGGCAGGAAATATCGGGGATGAGGAAATAAAAAACCGAATCAAAGACTCCGAATTTGCCAGAAGACAAATTGATGAAGGTCGTGATTACTGCTATTTTTTAGACAAAAAATACTATACCAGCAACACTGAAAACAGTGAGTATGTCTGCATGGCATATACTCTGAACGAACCTGGAAACCTGGAAAGAGCTTCTGTTTCTGATGTGATTGTGGAGGAAAATGAAGTCTATCAGATTCACAGGATCAGTGTGTTGAGGGATGGGGTTTTAATCGATAAAATTCCGGATACGAAAATCAAAGTCCTAGACAGTGAAAACCAGAGCAGTGGAGGCGTCTTGAGCAGTAATAAAAAGATTAATATTACCATCAAAGATTTAAGATTGTATGATGTTCTGATCTTAGAAGATTCAAGAATCAAAGAATTTACAGACCGCGATTTTCTGAGAAAGGAGTTCTCAAAATATGTCTGGGTAAGTCCGGATAACTATTGGGCTTATGGAAGTTTTAAATTCACGTTTATCAATGAGCGTGAACAGATTATTGCTTACAAAAAAACATTTTTCAGAGATCAGGAGGGCCATGTTCTTGAACCGGAAATTAATCACCTGAAAAAAGGAGAAAGGTTTGTGATTGAAGAAGAGAATTATATCAATCCTGTAGACTCAGGACGTGAAATTTTTCCTTATGTGGATTTTGCTACAGAAAGCAACTGGAAAGATCTTTCCAACTATATTGTTCCATTTTATGAGGAGATTTTTAACAAATCTTCTTTACAGGATTTTGCGCCAAACCTGGTTGAAAAACTGGATGCTATTACTGATCAGGATGAAAAACTGCAGTTTGCCATAGAATATGTACAAAATCATATCTATTATGTATTCAATGCAGATGAAATGAATGGTCATAAGCCACAGGAGCCATCGGTAACCTATGAAAATAAACAGGGAGATTGTAAAGCGAAGTCGGTTTTATTGAAAGTGATCCTGGATTATATAGGAGTAGATGCATCTGTAGTGCTCGTGAATTTTAATACGGATTATTATATTAAATACTATCTGCCATCACTGTTAAGTTTCAATCATGTCGTCGTAAAAGTGAATTACAAAGATGAAGAATACTTCATTGATGCTACGATCCGTGATGAATTCGGATTGATTGAAAACAGAGGATTTATCTATTTTATGCATTATCTGGAAGTGAAAAAAGATCAGGAACTTCAGGTTAGAAAATCTTATAAATTCCCTTATTTCTGCATTAATGAAAAAGTTGATTTAACAGCACATGGCAATACCGGAAAACTTACTTTGTCTACGACTTACAAAGGAAACAGAGCCAATGCTATGAGAAGGTATTTTAAAAGTACCAATAAAAGAGAAATCATAGACAGCTGGAACAGCTTCCTCTTCTATGCACTCAATTATTCAGGTGACCGTAACGGTACAGATGTCCGAAATGTATTCAAAGATGCTGCTATTGATGTAGTAAGTGATGATAAGAGACTGAATGAAGTAAAGATCCAGTATACCGCAACTATTGAGAATCCTTATTTTGTAGATCCACAGAAAAACCGTTTCCTGATGTACTTCGATCGGAATGTAGTAAAGGCGAGTGCAAGAGATTTCATTCACAAAGATTTACCGTTCTGGCATAATTTCGACAGCGAAAAATATGAAATCAATTTGCATACGGATCAGAAAATTGATACTGAAGAAAAATATACAGTTCAGGAAAGTACTATTGCCAATCCATATTTTGATTATAAAAGCCGAAAAAAAGTACACAAAAACGGGGCAAGTGTGTCTATTGAATACAATCCTCTGATCAATCTTGAAATTCCGCAAAGTGAGTTTGAACAGTTCAGGACAGATCATCATACCGTTGCCGACAGCAATTTCGGACTGGGAATTGATATCATTGAACCAGGGCTTATGAATATGCTTAAATTCAGTTTTAAGAAGAAGTTTAAATAGAGCTTTGAATTCAAAGTTTAAGGTTTATTGTTTAAAGTTTAAGGTTTAAAGTTTCGGCGGGCGGCGAAGCCGCCCGCCGAAACTCCTTAGTCTCATTATATTCGTTTAAAGTAAAAAAAAACACAAATCCTTTGATGTACAAGATATTTTTTCTTGCTTCTTTTATGACCGTTTCTCTGGTCAGTGCGCAAAAATTAACCAAAGAAAATGTTACAGGATTCTGGAAACTGAAGGAAGCCGGATTCTACGAAGATCAGAAGAAAGTAATAAAACAGTTTGATAACTGCCGTTTGATGAGAAATTATGCCATCAGGGAAGATGGCTTTGCCATTTACAATTATGTAGAAGGGAAGTCAGGTGATTGCAGTGCTTCAGAACCAAGACTTTCTTTTTGGAGGATTGTTGAAAACAGAATCCAGTTTTATGTGGATGATCAAAGCATTCTGGAAGAGGTAGAAGTAACCTTGAATAAAGATAAAACCATCACTTTTTCAAGTTATATTTCTGAACAGAAAAAAGTGAATGGCGATGCTTTTGCTGAGAAAATAGCAAACACTGTTCACTATGATATCCTTGAAAAGCAATATTGATTGTCTGTAATTAAGCATTTTGACGTATGAATTATGTAACCGTAATCTATCTCCTGAATATCGTATTATATGTCCTGTATTTCCTGGGAAGAACCGGAAGTGAGGTGGCAATGTCCAGCCTTGATTATATGGTTACCGGAATCCTGTCCCTCTTTCTGGTGTTTGCAGGATACCTGAATGCAAAAAAAAGAATGATCTACCGAACGGTTCTGTGGGTATTTTTTGTGAATTTATTTTTATTTGTCTGTTCCGGTTTGTTTGATCAGTTTGGAAGTGATTTCAACATCCTTTCTACCAGTAATAGTGACAGTGTTCTTTTTTCATTGGCACTTATTGTTTATAATGGATATCTTTTTCCGTTAACGCTTGTTCTTGACGGATCAGGTCTTGCATTGATAATTCCGGTGGTATTGTCGTTTATTCTGCCTTCATTGGGATATCTGATAGGGAAGAAGCTTCATCACAATAAACAGAATTCTACAGACACATAGTCATTGCGAACCGAAGGTGAAGCAATCTCAATCGAAAAGTAAAGGTTGGAAAACGCAAAGGCGCAACTATTATTAGAATGAATGCTTTTAGGCACAAGATTTTATCGGAGATAAAATTTCAATACTACGTTTATCATTCCGGGCGTAGCAAGGAATCCTGACTTTAATACTCTCGCAGATTAGGCAAATTATGCAGATTACTATGAAAAAACTTTACCTTTCTGCAAGTACTATTTATTGAATGAGTTCACCAGCATTTTTGTCATTCCGAGCAAAGCAAGGAATCTAAACTTTAAAATTCTCTCGCAGATTGAGCAAATTAAGCAGGTGATAGTGAAAAACCTGCGAAATCTCCACAATCTGCGAGAAAAATAATACCATATCATTTGCTGAAAATCTCACATTGAGCAAAGTCGAAATGTTCTTGCGCCTTTACATTTTCCAAAACCAAGAAGAACAAGAAAGTCCTAAATCTATTTCTGTTTCTGCGGCTGATTATTGGAGGTGAAGAATTTCTGTTTACCGATCAAAAGTTCAAAAAACAGTCTGAAATCTGAAATCAGAGACCATAAAGGATATTTAAAAGTAGCCGGTTTATTCTTCTCAATCACGGCATGACTGAACCAGGCAAATCCATAGCCTACAATCGGTATGTACCAAAGAAATCGTTCTTTTCCGGAACTGATGACATACCATATCACGAAAAATACAAGGAATGTTCCAATAAAATGAAATATGCGGGTGCCAGTTTTACTGTGCTCAGTAAGGTAAAACTGGTAAAACTCTCTATATGTTTTTATTCTTTCAGCCATGGTGATTTAGTTTGTTGATTCTATTGCAGTTAAAGCAATAATGCTGCCGATTTTTGAAAGAGCCCTAAAAAAGCAAAAAGGCAGAATAGCCCATCAGTCTCTCCATAGGGATTAACCTCTTTGCTATTCTGCCTTTCCGCAATTTTATTAAGTGCTTATTTAGCTGTCTTTCAATTCTTTTCCAAGCTTACTGTTTTTGTATCCATAGCAGAAATAAATGACCATTCCGATCAGGAACCACATTCCGAACCAGAACCAGTTCTCATGGCTCATTCCTGTAAGAAGGTAAAGACATGAGCTTAATCCGATCAATGGAATTAATGATAAATTCTTTATAAAAGCTACGACACATAGAATCAGATTGATGATAATAAAGAAGAAAATAGAAGCTCTGAATTCTCCTTCATTAGGATCTGACCAGTTCATCAGGTTATCAAAAAACTCCGGCTGCCATTGGTAGAAAGCCAGCAAACCACCAATGAAAATAACAGGGAAAATGATTTTACCATTCACATAAGGAAGGTGGAATCTGCCTTTAATTTTCTCTTTGGCAGGAAGAAGAAGAACTCCCGCACACACCAATACAAATGCGAAAATGGTCCCGATACTTGTAAAATCAAGGATGAAAGTTTTATCTGTAAACAAGATAGGAATACCTACCACAATTCCCGTAACAATAGTTGCGTATGAAGGTGTTTTATACTTTGGATGTATTTTTTGAAATCTTGCAGGCATTAGTCCGTCACGGCTCATGGCATACCAGATTCTCGGCTGTCCCATCTGGAAAACCAATAATACGGTAGTAATAGCAACAATCGCAACGAAAGAAACTACAAGTTCCATCCAGGCTACATTAGCATTGGTTTTTTCAAATATAAAGGAAAGCGGATCTCCCACGCCGTCAAATTTCTTGTAATCCACCATTCCGGTCAATACAAGCGTTAATGCGATATAGATCACTGTACATAATACAAGAGATATAATCATTCCTTTTGGTAAGGTCTTCTGCGGATCTTTAGTTTCTTCAGAAAGTACACTTAAAGCATCAAACCCGATATAGGCGAAGAATACTCCTGATACCGCACTCATTACTCCTGCAAAACCATTTGGCATGAAGGATGGAGTTCCCGTTGCAGGACTTACCGGAGCCCAGTTTTCAGTATTGATATAGGAGAAACCAACCAGGATAACCAGTAAAATAACTCCAAGCTTTAAGATAACCAAAGAGTTGTTGAAGTTTTTACTTTCTTTTACTCCTACATAGCAAAGCCATGTAATTAAGCCATTGATCACCAATGCCGGAATATCTACAATAAATTTCAAACTTCCGATCAATGGAGCAGTTTTCCACGCATTTAAAAGTTCTTTGTTTTCTGAACCATATTGAACGGCTTTTCTCGCTTCTGTATAGCTGCAGGTCAGATAATCAGGAATATGCATTCCGAGACGTCCCAGGAAACTGGTGAAATAATCCGACCAGGAAAAGGCAACGTAAATATTCCCGAAAGAATATTCCATGATCAGAGCCCATCCGATTACCCAGGCAATAAGTTCACCGAAACTGGCATAGGCATAGGTGTAAGCAGAACCTGCAGTAGGAATTCTGCTGGCAAATTCAGCGTAGCATAAAGCGGTAAACCCACAGGCAAAACCGCAGATCAAATATAGTAGAATAACGCCGGGGCCTCCTCTGAAAACGGCTTCTCCCAAACTACTGAAACTCCCTGCTCCTATAATAGCCGCAATACCAAAAAATACAATGTCCCATACACCTAGGACTCTTAAAAGTCCCGTTGAAGTATCTGTATCTGAATAGATTTTTCTTCTAAAAAGTTGACTCATTCAATAACTATATTTGATTTGAAAAAAAGCAAATGTAATGATTTTTTATTTTGATGTTAACAGTTGTTAAAAACATTTGGGTAAAAATGCGCAAACAAAAATCTTTAGTCTTTATAAACAGGTATTTCCACATAGCTGTCATTGTACCATTTGATCTCGAGCGGCTCCCCGGAATCCTTTACTGTTTCATCACTCACATCTTTACCGGAACCATAATTGATCTGCCAGTTAGGATTTTTATTCACTCCAACCAATAGCAGGAGTTTGCTTCCTTTTTCAATCTTTTTACTCATAAAATAAGAATTGTTAATCGGAATCTGTTCCATTGTATGGGGTTCAAGAAGCTGTCGTTTTTCATTGTTCTTCGCATAGCTGGCTCTCACAATGTGAGTTGATAATAAATAGGATTTTCCATCCGGAGAAATCTGGTACAGATAAGTATCCGTATCAAAATCTCTTTTATTGATGGAAACATTGAAAACTCCGGAAAGGTTTCCGCTCATGATGATATCCTGGTCAAGAACTTCACTTTCAAAAACAACAGAATTTGTCATTTTGATGCTGTCTTTCTTGCTGACTTTGTAAAAAGTGTCTTTCTCATCTCTGTTTTTAAAGTCAACAATTTGAGTTGTGAAATTTTTGGTTTCAGGTTTATTAAATACAGAAGATGTGTTTTTTTTGTCCTGAAGGTAGAATTTCAAAGAAGAATTATGCATTTTATCAAGATCGGCTACATGTTTCCATGTATTGGTGTTCATCACCTGAAAATTGATTCTGTCTTTTAAAATTTCTGGTTTTTTACCGCCTTTAAGAATATAGTCAAACCATGAGAAAGCAAGGTCGTCAATACTTATTCTGGCTACCGGATCAATAGGATTGCCATTCACGTAAGTAAACCCGAAACTTTGTGCTCCTCCATGATTATAAGGGCCTATGACCAGATAATGATCCGCATTTTTATTATACAGATGATGCTGTTTAAAATAATACAGCGCACCAATCTGATCATCATCATAATATCCCGTTGTAGTCAGAACAGGAATATTGATTTTAGAAAAATCCTCTTTGTAAGGAACCATTTTCTGCCAGTATTTATCATATCCCGGGTGATCCAGCCATCGTTGGAATATTTTACTTGGCTTTCCGCTTATTTTATCTAACGACCTGAATGATTCCCCGCTTTTATACCATTTTGTAAAAATAGAATCCCATTTTACAGCATTGGTAAAATCTGCTTCATCGGTAAACTTATTATTGGTAACATACTGGATCCACTGCAGCATATAGCTCATAAAGATATTGTTCTGTGCCGGATAATCAATCCCGATGCCTACTGCAACCTGAGGAACAATCGTCTTCAATGCCGGATGCAATTTTTTTACGGCTGCCCACTGGCTGAAGCCTAAATAACTTCCTCCGATCATTCCTACTTTCCCATTGCACCAGGGCTGTTTGCTGACCCAGTCTATCATTTCATAAATATCTTGCGATTCATGCTCAAAAGGATTGTTCGCATCATTACTGTTTCTCTTGCCTCTGGTATTCACAACAACCCCTACGTAATTGTATGTAGCGGCTCTCTTTCCAAAAAAACCATCAATGGGACCTGCATAGATATTATTGGTTAAAATAACAGGAAGTGGGGATGTGTTTTCCTTTCTGCGAACAATAGTGATTGATAAGGTATTTCCATTGATCTTAAGATCTTTCGTTTCAATAATGAATCTTTCCTTATCTTTTGAAGCCAGAAGCTGCATGACCTGAGGCTTGATGCTGGAGTAGGTTTTATAGTTCAGATAACTTTTACATAAAGCCAGCGCTGTTTTGTAATCGATGCTGTCCTTATCTTTTTGTTTATCAAGCAGGTTCTTCAACAGTTTTCTGGATGCGTTCACATCTCCGTTAAGAGCGAGTTCCAGTCTTGGAATCAGTTTTTCCGGAAGGCTTTCGTATTTTTGATTAAATACTTTCTGAAGAGAGGCTGAAAAAGAGGTATTAGTTTCTTTTTGTGCCAGTTTAGCCAGACTGTACAGTTCAAATCCTATATTTCTGTACCCTCCCATATTATGGTCTGCAAAGAGATTACGGTTTTCGAAAAGGGAGGCCAATGAATTTTTATAATCCTGAGCCACCAGCTGCACGCGTAAAAGATTATCCATAAGATCAACCGTATTTTCAGGTTTATACTTTGCAGACTGAAGGAGAGAAATCACTTGCTGTGCAAGTCCCGGCATCTGCTTTTCCAGTATAACGGAGTCATTTACAGCTGTCTTTGGAAAATAAAATTTTTGTGCCTGCAGGAGGTTTACAAAAATTAATGCTAAAAGTATCTTAAATTTCATGGATTGGTGTGTTTATGGTATGTTTTTAGCTGCTGTTGAAAAAGTATCAAATTAAAATGTGTTTTTGATAACTGTTTATTAAAACTGTTTACATTTTATCAGACGAAAGTAGTAAATTTTATCATTGTACAGTGAGAAAATTTTCATTGTTATTAAATTGTTATTTTCGACCATTAAATCTGTTAAAACTTGCTTAAACAATAAGTTTTTAATATTTTCGTTAACTTATTTAGACTAATTTTCTTATATCAAGAAGAATGAAATCAAAAAAAATACTTTTAGCGGCTGCTGTAATTTATTTCGGAATCACCGATGCTCAACAGTCTCAATATTTTACCCAGAAAGAAAATTACAGGTTCAATCTAGCCGAAAATCTTTATCAGACCAAAATATACAACGCTTCCCAATACGAATATGCAAGACAATACTTCTATAATCAGAATTTGTCCCGTTCGAAAAAAGAAGCTGCGCAGTTTTTTGATAATGTAATCGGTGTGATTCTTCAGAAAAATCATGCTGAAGAAGGGTTAACGGCTTTCATCAAAGAATATCCTAATTCTGCTTATTTTGCGCAGGCTAATCTTCCGCTGGCAGATTACTATTTGGCAAAAAAGGATTTCGACAAAGCACTGGAGACTTTGAAAAAAGTAAACCAGTATCAGCTTTCGAAAGAGGAAAATACCCAGTATATTCTGAAACTGGGGTACGCAAAGTTTATGACGGGTGATTCTAAAGGAGCTACTGATGCCCTGGAAGAAGCTTATAAAACTGCAGATCAGTCTCAAAAAGGAGATATCGCGTATATGCTGGGGCATTTATATTACAGCAACAGACAGAATGATAAAGCTTTCCAGTATTTTGATTCGATAAAAGATCAGGATAAATTCTCCAAACTGGTACGTCCTTATTATGTACAGATGTATTATAACGATAAGAACTATGATCAGGCTATTACCGAAGGAAATGCTTTGCTAAATGAAAATATTTCAGATTCTTATAAAGCAGAAGTTCATAAGATCATCGGGGAGAGTTATTTCATGAAGAATGATTATACTTCTGCCTACCCGCATCTAAAAGATTATCTGAGTGTACAGCAGAATCCATCTGAAAACGATTTGTATGAGATGGGATTTGTAGCCGCACAGCTTAAAAAATATGATGAAGCGGTTTCTTATTACAACCAGCTTCTGAACAGCAATTCTGCTTTGGCACAAAATGCTTACTACCAGTTAGGAAATGCTTATCTGGCCGTAGATAAAAAACAGGAGGCTCTTTCTGCATTCCGTTCTTCTTATCAGATGGATTATGATGCAAAAGTGAAAAAGCTGGCTCATGAGCAGTACGCTAAATTAAGTTACGATATCGGTAACCCGTTTGAAAGTCCTTCGGCGGTCATCCAAAGTTATATCAACGAAAATCAGAACGGAGCCAATGCTACTGAGATGAGGTCTCTATTGGTGAAATCCTATCTTTATTCTGGAAACTATAAAGAAACGCTGAATGCGATTGACAGATTGCAGAGTTCAACCCCTGAGATCAACAAAGTAGATCAGGAAGTTTCTTATTTACTAGGGACTGAAGAATTCAACAAAGGAAATTATGATGAAGCGGAGAAATATTTCTTAAGAAGTCTTGGTTTTAATATCAATAAAGAATTCAACAGCAGAGCTTTGTACTGGCTGGCACAGGTATATTACCAGAAAGGAAATTATCCTTCTGCCATTGTACGTTACGAAAAGCTTCTTACTGAAAACTTCCCTGAAAAACAGCAGCTGCCTTATGATTTAGGATATGCTTATTTTAAATCCAAGAAATTTGATCAGGCGGCTACTTATTTCAAACAATATCTTGCCAATCCGAAACCGGAATTTAAAAATGATGCAGAACTTCGTCTAGCAGATATTCATTATGCCAATAATGATCTGAATGAAGCGATTGCCATCTACGATAAAAATGAGGATGCCACGGACTATACTTTGTACCAAAAAGCAATGGCTTTAGGATTCAAGGGAGATACACAGGCGAAGATTAACAATCTTAAAAACCTTTTATCAAAATATCCGGATTCCGAATATTATGATGATGCTCAATACGAAATAGGAACGGCTTACGCAGCTCAGGATGATTTTGCGAACTCCAACGATTATTTCGGAAAAGTAATTAAAGGATCTTCTGATAAGGATTTAATTGCGAATGCTTCTATCTATAGGGCGCAGAATTACATCGACCAGAATCAGAATGATAAAGCACTTTCTGAACTGAAATCTCTGGGTGAGCAGTATAAAAATACAGCTTATGCTCAGAAAGTAGTTCAGGCTGCAAAACCAATCTTTACGAAAAACGGAGATGTTTCAGGATATGAAACTTTTGCAAGAAATATCGGAGTGAATGTAGATGCTGCTGAAATTGATGAGATCAACTTATCTACAGGTAAGCAGTTATTCGCGAAGAAAGATTATAAGAATGCCATTTCTTACTACGAAAAGTATCTGACACAGAATCCGACAGGTGAAGGATTGTACCAGGCTAAGTACGAATTAGGAGAAAGTTATTACCAGACTAATAATTCAACCAAAGCTTTACTTGTGCTTCAGGAAGTGGCTGGAATTCAGAACGATTACCAGGATGATGCACAAACTCGTTTAGCTCAGATCTTCCTTGCACAGGGGAATACTGCGGAAGCTAAAAAGTACCTTGAGGGCATTAAAAACTCTTCCAACATCAGCATTAAAAACTATGCGAATGTGGAACTGATGAAGCTGTATGCAGAAGAAAACAATTTCTCTGAGGCGGAAAAATTAGCCAATGCGGTCATTGCCAATTCTAAAAACTCGGCAGCCGTTATTGAAACAGCGAAAGTGATCAAAGCAAGAAGTCTGATGAACTCAGGAAAAGATAAAGAAGCACAGGCGGCTTATGTTTCTCTTGAAAAATCATCCAATACTTCGGTTGCTGCAGAAGCTTTATATGCTAAAGCGTATTATCAGAACAAAGGAAAAGCTTTCAAGTCTTCCAATGAAACGATCTTTAAACTTGCCAACAACTATGCTTCGGAAGAATTCTGGGGTGCAAAAGCCCTGGTATTGATGGCGAAAAACTATATCGGTCTGAAAGACAACTATCAGGCAAGTTATACCTGTGATCAGATCATTGCGAACTACAAAGATTTCCCTGAGATCGTAGCGGAAGCCAAAGAAGTTAAAAAGCAGATTAAGAAGTAGGAAATGAAGGTGTTTAAGATGGCCATATATTCTTTTTTAATTTCTGCTTCTCTCTGGAGCTGCATTCCTTCGTACAGTGCATATCCAAAGGAATATAACCATGCAAAAGCGGATTTCAAAAAGCAAAAAGTTTTTGTGGTGAATAAGGATCTTGAGAAAGAATTTAAAATTTTAAAACACTCCAATATTTATGAAATTGTAGAAGACAGTACCAATGCAGCAAAGATAATACTGCATCCGATGACGACCCGTACTCCTCCCTGCGGAAACCCAATGATTGGAAGTATGCTTACCGTGGGATTATTGCCTTCAGGATTTCCGTATGATATTTCTTACAGCTATGATGTAGCAGAGAACAGTGAAACAAAAAATTATCAATACAAATTACAAGTTTATCAAAGCCTTTGGCTGTTTAATATATTCAGACTGGGAAGAACTTTTTCAAAACAGTCGGGGAAAGCTTTATTAGGCAGTTATATGGCTTCCAATAAATAAAAGCCCGTTATATATTTTTTTCAAATAAAGAAAATATGAACAAGAAAATTCAATTATTATCCATATTATTTTTAGGGTTCTCGTCGGTGGCGTTTTCCCAGATCAAGGAGGAAAAACTGGTTCTTAATAAAAAGAGAGAGCCGGAAGTGAAGAAGATCGAGAAGAAGAAAACTTCTGTGGAAACCATCAAAAACTATCCGCCGGAGGAGAAATCGCAGACTCCTGTGAAGTATACCATCACGGATGTTCCGGCTGTTTCTGACTTCAAAACGTCAACCATTCAGGGCGAAGATGTGGCTCCGAAATTTGACGGAACGGCACAGAATAACTATTTCCAGTTTGGAATGGGTAATTACGGAAAGGTTCTGGTAGACGGAAACATTTCAAAAACCCTTCAAAACAAGCTTGAAGTAGGAGCAGATGTTCATGTTTTGTCTACGAATGGTCTTAAAAAAGATTACGACTGGAAATCCGGGCAGACTTCAGCTAATATCGGAGCTTTCTTAAATTCTTACGGAGAAAAAGGGAAGTTCAACCTTAATGCTGAGTATGGTTTAGACAGCTATAATTATTATGGAATCTATGCCATGCAGCCTACGGGAGAGCTTGATCTGAAACAAAAAGTAAATCAGTTTAAGGTAAACGGTTACTATGATTTTTATTCCAATGAAATCTTAAATGATGTAAGGGTAAAATCATCATTCCTAAAAGATCATTTTGATGCTTCGGAAAACCAGGTTTCCATCCTTGCCAATTTCTCCAAACATGCTGTTGAATTAGGAAAATCAGGAATCAACCTGAACGCTGATCTGGGAGTAGGTATTGATGCGGTGAAGACCGATTTTGCCATCAGAGATAAAAACTCTTCCAATTTCTTCAATACCAGCCTGTCTCCGAAAGTTACATTCAGAAAAGGAGATTCTTATTTGACGTTAGGATCTTCATTCTCTTTCCTGAATGCTAAAAATTCCAATGACCAGCTGGAACAGCAAAAAAATAATAAAACTTACTGGTTCCCGCAGGCAGAGTTCCAGTTTGCAGCAGCCAATGAATTTAAATTCTACGGAGGGGTAGACGGAGGTTTGAAACTGAACACTTACGGTGATATGTTACAGACCAATCCATTCATCCTTTCTGACCAGTTTTTAAAGCCAACAGAGACGAAATATCATTTTTATGTAGGATTGAGAGGAGATATTGATGAAACGCTGAAATACGACTTCTCTGCAGGTTATGGAAAGATGAGAGACATTATGTTCTTTAAGGCTAATGGTCTTTTCGATAACACGTCTGTAAACCGTTCTGCCTATAATTTTGCCAATACCTTCTCTGCCGTTTATGATGATGGAAATGTAAGCGACATTAAAGGGAGTATACAGTATTTCCCATTGGCCAATCTTATTATAGATGGAGAATTAAGGTTTACCAAGTATGATCTTAAGAATTACGATAATATTTATAACGTTCCTTTATTCAATGCGAGCATCGGAGCAAAATATACGATGCTTGACAAGAAGTTATTGTTAGGATTCAAAGGGATCTTTGCAAGTGACAGAACAACAAACTCTTACGCTATTGAAGGTGTAGGGGTTCCGAATGTAATCTTCCAGTCTACGGAGAATACGAATGATAAAGTTGGCGGTTATGCTGATTTAAATCTTTCCGCAGAGTATAAAATTCACAAAAATTTCAGTATTTTCGCACTCGGAAATAATCTTCTGAGCTCAAAGTACCAGACATACAAAGGATATAAAGTCCTGGGTGCACAGATTCTGGGAGGTGTGAAAATTACTTTCTAAAACATAAAAGGCAATGATGATAAGTAATCAGGTATTACTCATTACTTATCATTCATTACTTATGAATACGGCTGCATAGTTTAATGGATAGAACTTCGGATTTCGGCTCCGACAGTGAGGGTTCGAATCCTTCTGCGGTCACTCAGACGGACAAAACATTTTTTAGTTTTTTGTCCGTTTTTTTTTGTAAACTATTTTTCATTCAAACTCAAGATATAGAGAATTGCATATAGTGTCCGGTTTGTTTCCATTGATTAGTTGAATTGTATATTATAAACATTTCCAATGTTCATCAATTGACCGGAAGACTTTTTAAAAGTTTCTGAATCTATCCTCAGATGTGAATTCTGCCATAGGAGTGGAATATTAAAAACTTAAGTTTTGCAGGAACAAATTCAGGTCCTGATCCTTAGGCAAACCTATCTTTTGTTTTAATCTGTATTTTTGTATTTTCACCGTGTTAGGATCAGTTTTAAGTAGCTGAGATATATCTCTGTTATTCATATGCAAATAGATATATCCGGCGTACTTCAGATCTAAATCTGTGAGCTTCCTGCCTGAAATTTCTATTAATTTTTTGTAAAAACCGGGATGAATTTCCTCAAATAAAACCTTAATATTTTTAACATCATCTGAAATAATTTTGTCTTCTTTTAATTCTCTTTCTATATTGATATCTTCCTGATTGCTTACTTTTGTCGACAGATTATGTAGAAAATTATTCTTTTGCTCCAGCTGTAAAGAAGTCGCAAGTATTTGCCGGTATAATTTTTCCTTTCTTGTTTTTGTTAATTGTAATTCTTCTCTTACCTTATTCTTCTCCTCTTTTTCCCTGATAAATGATTGCTCTATTTCTACTTTCTCCCTTCTGATTATATTCATTTTGCGAAGTTTCAATTTTAATCTGTTACGATAATAGTACAGTAAGAGAGCCATACCTATGAGGGATACAGTAATAATAATGAAAAGGATAATGCTTTTATTCTTTAACTGTCGCAGCTGAAAACCTTCTTTTTTTTCAGACTGGTAAATTACTTCATAGGTAGAATTATAATTATTAAACAATGATTCATAGTATTTATTTGTAATATCACGACCTTCTTTGGTATACTTTATCACTTTATCATAATCTTTCATACTTCCATACAGATTGGCAAGATTATCGATGATCATTACAAGATTCAAAGCGTTGGTATCATCATTATCTTTAGATAAATTATAGGCTTTTAACAGATATTTTTCTGCAGTTTTGTATTCTCCTGATGTATAATAATAAGTGCCTATATTGTTGTATATAAGAGGGGTAAAGTAAGAAAGCTTAGGCTCGTTGGCTGCTATTTGCAGTGCTTTAGCATAAGCCTTCTGACTTTCTGCCTGCTGATTTTTGTAAAGTTCTCCATATTGTAAATAGTATTTTACCAGGCATCTTTCGCGTGCCGCTTGAAATTTTATCTTTTCTGCATATTGATAAGAAACCTGCAGCGCATTTGCGGCCATTTTTCTATAATCCTCATTGTTTGTCTTTGCCAATTGTTTTATATAATAACTGCTCAGGTTTGTATAGGATGAACTTATTGCTATTGGATTTTTGGAGCGTTGTGCATATCTGGTTAACTCTAAATAATATTTTCGAACGTCATTTTTTATATGATGCTGAACATAAAAAGTTACTTTCAAATACGCTAAAACGGCAAGAATAAAATTGTTGTTGTTCTGCTTTTCGAAGATATTGATGCTGCTGTTTACATATTTTCTGAAGAGGTATTTATCATTAAGACCTGCATAATAACTTGCGTAGCCGTAATCAAGGTATGCTGTTGATATTTCTTCCTTATCCTCTGAAAGTAACCGGGATGCTTTTTCCAAGGTTTGTTTGGCTTCCGGGTACTTTTTTAATTTGGTATAATAATCTACAAGATATACCATCCCTATGATTTTCTTAGAATGATCAGTTGAATTCAAAAACTTACTTTCTATATTATCTTTGGCTTTGTCAAAATCTCTCCCGAATAAATAGGCATACGTTTCCTGTTGTTCCCAATCTGTATCACTTTGAGCATAACATTTATTGGTACAACCTAGTATGAAAATCAACAATAGAAAATAAAAACGTTGCATTACTTACATATTTACAAAATGAACTCATTTTTACTACAAAAATATAAGAAATTATACTTTTTTACTAAATGATTTAATTCACGGTTTTTCACTAACGTATTGATGGTTATTGAGTTATATTAAATTGTATACGGAATGTATACCAGTTTTTTCGCTCTGTGCACTCTAAGTATACTTTGGTTTCTTTCCTCTTCAAAATCGTCTGCGGAACTTTGCATAGAAGTTAGGAACAGATCATACTTTTTTCATTTAGATAATGTTTTTACTATTAATCTATTAAAATTAAGAATTTATATCTATAAAAAACGACTAAATGTGAAATAATATTCTAAACAATGGATTTTATTTTAAAAGATCAATAAACAGTATACAGATACTGGTATCTCACTTATCAATTTTTTTTCAGGATGGTGGTAAATACACTAAAATTATTTCAGATTACATTTAAAATTATTCTAAAATGGATAGACCCAACTACAGGCAAATTTATCATGATATTATTCTTGAACAGTTTCCCAATAAAATGAAACAATGTCAAAATATTCTTAGTAAAAGTGTTTTGTCTGCATTAGACGTTATTAAACTTAATAGTATCCTTTGGAGAAAGCATAATGTTAATAACCAGAAACATAAGTCGTATGATAAAGCAAGTATTTTAAAAATGCTTGAATTTCAGAAAAAAAATAAGATGAATAATCTGCAGCTTGCTGCCCATTTTAATGTCAGTAGAAACACAGTAACTGCCTGGAAGAAAAGATTTTTAATAAAATAACAAAATCAGATGATCAATTATAACCATATACATATTGGATCCTATATCAAAATGCGTTGTAAGGAGTGTGAAATAAGTTCATTAAGAATAACTAATTTTTTTGGGTGTTCAGTTTCTGAAATTGATAAAATGTATCAACAGGAAGCGATGTCTACAGATGTGCTGCTGAAGTGGTGCAAATTACTGGAATATGATTTTTTTAGAATTTATACCCAACATTTGATTCTGTATTCACCGCCCTCCAAAGAAAATAATAACAAATCGGGAAAAACACTATTGCCGAAGTTCAGAAAGAATATTTATACACTGGAAATCATTGAATTTATCCTTGGTAAGATCGAAAATGGAGAGGTAACCAGAGCTGAGGTAATTGCTAAATACAGAATCCCGAAAACAACCTTATACAAATGGTTTCAAAAATATAGAAGTGGAAATTTCCCGAATAATAGCAACTAATGTAAATTCTGGTAGTACACACATTAATTATATAATCCAGAGAAAGAGCTACAAGAAAGATCTTTCTTCTTTTTAAAAGCTAAAAATTCTAAAAACAAGATGGTAACAAAAAAAAACATTTTAATAATCTTGACCACATTATTAAATCTATTTTCCTTTGCACAGGTCGGTATCAATACTGATAAACCAGCCAGTTATTCCGGTTTGCATGTCTCCGAAAGAAAAGATCCGGCTAATGCAAATCCTGACAGATACAATGGTATTATTATTCAGCGTTATACTGAAACAGAACGTGATACGCAACTCACTCCCAATATGGGAATTACCCAAAACAGTTTACTTATTTATAATACCAGCGAAGACTGCTATAATTATTGGAATTATGCAGATATGGAATGGAAAAGCCTTTGTGGCGCCCTTGGAAAATCTGCTTTCACCTTTGACTGCTCTGTAGTAACTGTAAGAGGCTCATATGTAGAAGGCAGAGAACTTACGAATTCCAATTTTCTCACTATCCCCGTGGTGGTTACAAAACCGGGAGAATATACCATCATGGCTACAACAACCAATGGATATAGTTTTTTCACTTCAGGAACATTTCTCAATACTGGTGAGTATACAATACAGGTTCCTGGACAGGGGAAGCCTGTAGCTGTTCAGGTAGACACTCTGAATATTAATGCAAACGGAATTGATGTAAATTGTACTCCTCCTGTGCAGGTAAATGTTATGTCTGCAGCGGCCACTTATACAATGAGCTGTGGTAGTGCAACTGTTAATGGGGTTTATAAAGTTGGTAATGCCTTAACAGCAAGTAACACAATTACTTTACCGGTAAATGTTTCCGTGATGGGGAGTTATACTATTACTACCAATACAGTAGACGGTATTTCTTTCACTGGAATGGGTTCATTCACATCTATTGGGCAGCAGAATGTAACACTTTACGGAACAGGAACACCAACTTCTACAACTGTTAAAGCAATGACAATTACATCGGATAGTCAGGGAACTGTAGAAACAACCTGCAGTGTAAATGTTATAGTTGTTGTTCCCACAAAAACTTTTCTCCAGATAGGGAGTTCCTCTTTTTCACTGGGCTATGTAGGAGAAACATCAGCTTCCCGCGCTTTTTTATCTGCTCCTGTTAATTTCGGAGCTGCAGAAAACAGTAAAATAAAAGTGGAAGGATATAATTTTTCTACTGCATATAGTGCTTCAGCCGCAATAACCGGACTTAATAATAATCCTGATATTGTACTAATAGGATATCATTTGGATATTACAGATGATTTGGCCACTGCCTTGGCAAATTATGCTAAAAAAGGTGGTGTTATTATGATGATATCTGAAAATACAAGCGTTGAGCGTTTCTTTCGAAAGTTGTATGGAATGTCCAATATTGATGCTTCGGGATCAACAACGGCCAATACCGGTTCTGCTTATTATTACACTATTCAGGGCATTGATGATGAAATTACAAATGGAGTTTTTGGTGATGTACGAGGATTATATTGGGGAGCAGATGTAGGAAGTACTACGATAAGAATTTCGAATCTTCCTGTTAATGATGCTATTATTTACTCCACATCAAATGCAAGTGGCGGAAATGCAGCGACATTTTTCCGAACAGCAAGTTATAATGTAATTTTCGTTGGTGACGGCGGATGGCTTTCTAATCTGAGTACCGGAGCGGATGTGCCTAATACCGGGCCTACTGCCCATGCAGGTTCATCTACAACTGCTTATGTATTTGCTATTAATCCTGATTTTACTGTCAGACCGCGTACAGGTTATGACGATGGGGTAACCATTTATAACTCCACTGTTTTTGCTAATATGATGGCCTGGGCTGTAAAAAAAGCAGAAGAAAACAGGTTGAAAAAATAATCAGCATAAGCCTTCATGATAATATAATTTTAAGGGTAAGCATCGCAATAATTTCTCAGTATAGCCTCATAGATAAATATAGTCTATGAGGCTTTGATTACCAGTCACATTCCTGTCTTATACCCTAATCATGGAGCAGAGAACATATGAAGTTCAATGAATAGTTCTGTGTCTCTCGGTAATACCAATCTGAATAAGCCCTAAAGCTATTGGAAATAAAGATGCTGCAATCTATGTTCAACTAAAAATATCTAAATCTATTGAAAGACTTATTTTATTATTCGCTGAAAGGGGAAACAAGAGCCAATACCGTTACAAAGCTGAAAGAAAATGCTGGATGCATCATTGAAAATGACGACAGCATTACTGTTATTATCCATAGATGGTATGTAAAGATGGTAATTTCTCTGATATTATTAAATGATTCTGTTACAGTAATTGTTATAAGAAAAAAATGTACACCCTTCTTTGAAAAATATACAGTATTTTAAGGAAAAATGGGTTTGTTATAGATCGATCCACACATAAAGGCAAAAGAGAAAATGTCTTAGAAGTTATGAAGCACCTTGCAAATCTGTAGAGCCGGACGATGTAGAAATAAAGTGAATAACCGGGGTGTTATATTTCTCCAAAAATCAGAACCTGATGAAAAAGGTTGAAAGCCAATTTTTAGCTGACAATTCAAATTTTGCTGAAATTGATATCAACTATTAAAAATATTTCTGGTCTTCAGTTTTCTCTGTTTATAAGGTTTAAGCTATTGAACAGATGCTAATGTTTGATGGATATGTAGAATCAATACTATACTTTTACTTGAGAAATACGTTGATATTTTAAATTTCTGCTAGCAGATTATCTCCAGGGTGACTATCTGTTTCTTCTTCAGGCAGCTGTAGATTTATGGGAAAATATGGCTTGCTTAAAATTGTGAGAACAATACCAGCGCCTTGCCAGTCAAAGTGCTAAAAATCAATTAAAAAATGCGAAGCTCTTTTGAACTTCGCATTTCTAGCGACTTAGATTTCTATAACGCTAGACCTAAAACCATAAAATATAATTTTCACTATTGCCTACCTGATTAATCAGTATTTTTTACATAAGATTGAATGGTGATAGAACTTCTGTTCGTAAAATCACTTGTGTTTGTTGCTGTAGCAGGTTTCTTTCCGACATATAAATCCAGATTCCCACCTAAATAATTGTAGCGTCTGGCTACAGCTACTCTGATAGTATGTTGTCCTGCAGATAAGTTATTTATTGTTGTGGCAACCGTTTCTGTCTGGAACCCGTCAATCACATCATAACCAAAAAATCCAAGTCTTACAGCATGCAGTTTATTATCTATGAAAACTCCTATCGCAAAACTCGTATAAGAATTGGCTGTGGGCAGATTTCCAACAAATTGTATGATGGTTTGTAATGTTATTGATACTTTGTTATCATTGGCTGTTCCGGGAATTGTCATGTTAGTTTTAAGCCCGTCTAAGGGATACCATACCTGTTCGCCGGCATTCGTAGCACTGATGTCCATTCCTTCATTATATGGTATAGTACCACTGTCAGAACTCCCGGATAGAGTTACTCCTTGATTACCGTCTCCATTGATTCCTAAATCAGATATCGATTCTGCATTAGCCAGATAGTATGATCCAGGGGGTACAACTGGAATGTTTACAGTTGTCCATCTTGGAGCTGTGGTGTCACCTGTTGAAACCAAAAACTGACCATTGGCCCCTCCATTACCCATATCCGGATTTCCGGAATCAGGAAATCTTAAGGTATTTCTTACTAATAGATCACCATTTATATCCAGTTCCTGTTTAGGTTCTGCAGTATTGATTCCTACTTGTCCATAACTATTTATTATGGCTGAAAATGCTAGAATAGTTACTATTTTTTTCATTATTTATTGTTTAAATTTTACTTGTAAAAAAGAGAAAGGAATTGTTTTCATTTTCCTTTCTCGGGGAATTAGAATTTAATGTTAATACATATGGAGTTGTGAATGTGAACTGAGAGATAAAAAAATCATTTTTTTGTTGTTTTAACAGATTAATTAAAAAAGAGGAAAAAGGAACGTTATCCTGATCAAGTATTAACAATAGAAATACATGCCTTTTTCCTGATTATTACCGCTTTAAAATCTCAAAGTGCTGCATAACCTATGAGATTTTGCGGCTGTAATACAAAATAGATCCTTATCACAGCCATTTTGAATGAGGGAACTTACGGTTATATTGTTAAAGGGTGCTTTCACTTACTCAGTCCTGTACCGGATTGAAATTGTGGAATCATCTATCCCTATATTTAATTGCTTTATTTTATTTCCAACGAGTATTGTTCGATATCCAAAGTCGACAGATGCGGCGTGGATAGCATATTTAATAATTGCCTCTCGGATAATTTTCCAATAGAAAGGGGATTTGTTTTATTATTTTGTTCTTTTTGTTCATATAGACTTAATTTTAAAAAGTATTGTATAATAAATATCAAATAAGTGTCTTTGAATTTATAATGAAATAACCTTGTATTTTATATTTATTAATTCTTGGACAAAGATCCGCAGATTATCAAAATCATGAAAGAAAACACAGTATACATCTGGTAAATAGCTGGTAGAAGTATGGTATACATTATGTATACGGATTTGCGTAACATTTTGTTTTTCAGGTTTAAACTCTATGGATGCGTGATCGGAATCTGCACTCTGAGAAATGATCTGCTATGGGATAACAATAGTTTTCTCAATAGCTATAGGAAGAAATTACAGTGCTGCTATAAGCTGTCTGTAGCTGGAAAGTTTATCATTTACAAACAATCTACAGGTCTCTGGATAAACTGAAAATAAAGCGAAAAGTGCATTAGTCTTTTTTGAGTAAATAATAATTATTAGTTTTGAATATTGGATTTGGAATATCGTCCATATAAAGTTAAGAAGAAAATAAAAGTACAAAATAGAGCAATGAGCGATTTGTTTGAAAATTACCTATCCTCAACAGGAGAACTATCAGCGGAGGAAATCCACTTTTCTGTGCAGTTTTTCAAACCAACTGATTTAAAAAAAAATGATTTTTTTATTCGTGAGAACGAATCCTGCCGTTATATCGGATTTATTGCCACAGGTGCTGTAAAAGCATATGTTCTTGACAAGGAAGGCAATGAAAATGTAACCTGTTTCAAATTTGAAAATGAATTTATTACCTCATTTCAGGAATTTGTAAAACAGGAAAATTCCATAAGGAGCATCAGGACGATAGAAAACAGCATACTCTATCGGATAAATTTCCAGGATTTCCAGGATCTGCTTACCCGGATACCCGCCTGGAATAACGTTATAAAATCGCTGATGGAAAAAGAGTATAGCCAAAAGGAACGTTATCTGCTGAATTATAATAACAGATCTGCTGTGGATAAATATCAACATGTTCTTTCTAACGAGCCCATGCTTGTTCGGAGAGTTGCAACACAGGACCTGGCATCCTACCTGGGCATCACCCAGCGATCGCTTACAAGGGCGAAAAGACAAATACACAGCCACAATATAGTATAGGACAAATGTCCTTATATTGTCCTGATGAGTAATGTAGCTTTACACAAAAAAATATGCTACGTAAAATTGCTCCGGAAGTATTTCAGATTTCACTGATGCCGAGAAACAGTATCAACTGCTATATTATTGAAGGGGTGCTGGTAGATTCCGGTATACGGAATTCATACAGCGCTGTAAAGAAGGTCATTCAGAAAATTCCCGTTTATCAACATGTACTCACCCATGCGCATGCAGACCATCAGGGTTGTAGTGACCAGATATGTGCTGAATTTGCATTACCCTTACTTTGCCATCCCGGGGAAGTTTTTAGAACCGAAACAGGTTTGGTAACCTACGATTATCCAGCTCCGCAGCATTGGGTAGCAAAGTTACAGCAAAAATACTGGGCAGGGCAGGGACATCAAGTTGAACGGACCATTACTGAAAATGATAGAATCGGAAACTTTAGAGTAATAGAAACTCCCGGACATTCAGCTGGTCATATCTCTTTATTTCGTGAGCAGGATGGTGTACTGATCATCGGAGATGCGGCTACCAATATGAACCTTCTCACTACAGCAACGGGTCTGCGGCTTCCGCCCAGCCTGTTTACTTCCGATCGGAATCGTAATATTGAATCGCTACAGAAGTTAGCAGAACTAAACCCTGCTATTATTTGCTTTGGTCACGGACCGGTGATGTTCAACACAGACAGGAAATTTGAGCAGTTTGCGGCTCAATGCAGTAACGCTCGTTAAGCATAAAACGATTGTGATGTAAGGCTTTTTATTGCTTTTATCCAATTTTTTTTAAATTTAATGATACTTTCTAATAAAGATTGTCAAAAAGCTGTATATTTGCACAGCAAAAAAAGAAAATGATATTGTCTAACTTAAAAAAGGGAAAGAAACAGTACTTACGTCCAACGTCGTGAGTCATTTTCCTGTGGGTTAGAAATTAAATAAACGAGGAGCTTGTCATCACGACAGGCTCTTTTTTTTTTTGATAAAAATTTAACAATTTAATTTATTATGAAAGTATTGAAATTTGGTGGAACTTCGGTAGGAAGTCCGGAACGAATTGAACAGTTATTACCAATTATCAGATCTCAGGAATCGGATAAACACCTGGTTGTTTTATCAGCTGTTTCCGGTACCACAAATGATTTGGTGAAATTATCAGAGTTATATGAAAGTAAAGATGTTGAAGCCGCTTATAAGCATATTGATGTACTCCATCAGAAATATATAAAATTTGTAAATGAATTGTTTAAAACAGAGAAAGGGCTTCTGGAAGCATTAGCTTTTATTGACAAAATTTTTGATCTTTTTTATCAGTTTAAACATAAAAATTTCAATTCCAGTGCCGAACGTATCATACTTGCACAAGGTGAGATTATTTCAACAACGCTGTTTCATTTATATTTAAAGGAAAAAGAAGTATCTTCTGTATTATTATCAGCATTGGATTTTATGGTCATTGATGAGGATAAGGAACCCAACATTGACGAAATAAGAAAGCAGGCAGGTCTTGAAATTGCAAAATTCCAGGAAGAAACCTTATTTATTACTCAGGGGTATATATGCAGAAATGCCCAGGGCGAAATCGATAATCTGCAAAGGGGAGGTTCAGATTACACCGCCTCATTATTAGGAGCAGCATTGCAGACAGAAGAGATCCAGATCTGGACTGATATTGATGGATTTCATAATAATGACCCCAGATACGTCCAGAATACAAAATCTATAGCCCGACTGAGTTTTGATGAAGCAGCAGAATTATCTTATTTCGGAGCAAAAATTCTGCACCCTCAAAGTGTTTTTCCTGCAAGAAAATATAATGTTCCTGTAAGATTATTGGATACAATGAATCCCTCTGCTGCGGGAACATTGATTTCAGGAGAAATCACCAATCAGAACCAGATTGTAGCCATTGCTGCCAAGGATGGCATTACGGCAATTCGTATTCAATCTTCCCGTATGCTGATGGCGTATGGATTTTTGAGAAGGGTTTTTGAAGTTTTTGAAAGGTACAAAACTCCTATAGACATGATTACTACTTCTGAAGTAGCTGTTTCGCTTACCATCGACCAAACGGATAACCTTTCTGAGATTGTAAGAGAATTAAATACCTTCTCGGCAGTTGAAATAGACGGTGAACAGTCTATTGTATGCATTGTGGGAGACTTCAGAAAAAATAATCACGGCTATGCGACCATTGTCTCAGAAGCAGTAAAGCATATTCCCATCCGAATGATTTCCTATGGTGGAAGTGAGAATAATATTTCATTATTGGTTCCGTCTGTTTTTAAAGTAGAAGCTTTAAGGTCTTTGCATAACAGATTATTTTAGAAATAAGCTGGCCAGAAAAAAATAAAGGGTTATTCTGATGAGTGATACTAAAATGTACCACAAAAATTTAGATTTCTTTAAACGGTGATGTATATGGCATAGGCATTGTTAGTGTTAAAGCAGGTTTTTAAGAGAAGACTTATTTAACACCACATCACTTTACTAATAATTCATTTTGAACTTTTGCCTCCCTATTGACACGGGAGGCTTTTTTATGCATACATAAAGAAACAAATGAAAAAGGATGCACTATGGCATCCTTTCCCGTTATGTTTTGCTTAATATACTATATGCTATATCAATGCTTTCCTTCGTTGATTTCTTCTACCAGTTTCGCATTGAAAGCGGGGAGGTCCTCAGGCGTTCTGCTTGTTACAAGCCCGGAATCTACAACAACTTCACGGTCTTCCCAGTGAGCCCCCGCATTTTTTAAATCCTGACTGATAGAGTGAACGGAGGTTAGGTTCCTTCCCTGAACAACTCCTGCATTGATAAGAACCTGAGGTCCGTGGCAGATAGCTCCTACAGGCTTATGCCCGGTAAAGAAATCTTTCACAAAAGAAATTGCCTGCTCATTGGTTCGCAACTGATCAGGATTGATAACTCCACCCGGTAATACCAATGCATCATAATCTGAAGCATTGGCCTGATCTAAATTTCTATCTACAGGGTACTCTTTTCCCCAGTCTTTTTCTGCCCAGGCCTTAATGCTGCCACTTTCCGGGCTTATAATGTGTGTGGTCCAACCTTGCTCTTCAAGATATTGTTTAGGGGAGCTTAACTCACTTTCTTCAAAGCCGTGAGTAGCCAGTATTGCAATTTTCTTTGACATAATTCTTTTTTTTGATGTTAAAAAACAGCTGATAAAATTTTTAACATACCAGCTGGTGATCCTTTGAAGTTTCAGGAAGCAGATATTTATCAGCTCTTCAGATCCTCAAGATTCTGAAATTTATCATGGGAAGCTTTTAGCTGATGAAGCTGATCAAGAACCACACGGGAACTTTCAGGACATAAGTCACCACTATCAAGGGCATCCTGATACGCATCAATAGCAGCGTTCTCACCATATACTACATTTCCAAGTGTAGAGCCGGCTGTATCTCCTGCAAAAGAGTTTTTCACATCAATCCAGGCTCTGTGTATGGCTCCCGCTGCAGATCCCGACTGATCCGGCGTACCTCCTCTTTGCACAATCAGTTCTGTAAGTTGATTTTTCATTATCCTTGACTGCGATACCATGGTGTCATAGTCTTTCCTTAGCAAAGGATATTGTTCCCATACCTTGTCTTCTACTTTAGAAAATCCCTGAATTCTGTCATTTGTAATGTTCAGTAGATCATTTAATACTGAAACTGTTTGTTCGTTGTTCATACTGTATATTTTTAAGATGGTAGTATAAACTTTACAAGCATTATGCCTTAAACAGGCTTTTTCGTGAGATGTGGTACTTAAAGAAATCTTAAAATTATAGATTGATCTGGAAAACCGGAGTATCACAGGCATATCAGACCGTTCGGAGTAAAAGAATAAGACACGCATGGTGATCATTACTTATCTAAGGAATAATTTGTCGTTTTAAGTAATAAGAAAGAAGCTGTATCAAAGTATAAAAACTTTCAATACAGCCTCTTGTTTCATTGGTGCCGTTTGAGTGGAATTATTCAATACAGAAAAACTCAAAAGATGTTCAGCACATTTATCTTTGCAGATGAAACATAATTGATTATTGTGCTTTCACCTGTTCCAGCTTTATAAATATTTTTGAGAGATTAGGCTGAGCACTCCCTGTAGTAGGTGCACCTACCATAATCGTTGCGGTATACGCCGTTTTTGAAGTAGGGTTACTGTCTATCCAGGTATATCTTCTGTGTTCAGGTCCTCCACCGGAGCCGTCTATAATCCCAATATTTCCCCAATAAGCATTTCCTACTGCTCCTGTGCCCTGAGGGAACCAGTTAGTTGTTGCATCTGCCATACCTCCCCATACTCCTGATGTAATATTGGTTGTCGTTACAGCACCACCAATATAACCGCCATATTCGGTATTATAATTCCAGTACAGATTAACCGTAGCCCCTGTATTGTTATATAATTGAACATTAGGAACTGCAGCAGTGGTCCCACTTGTGGTGTCAAATATGACCCTGATAGAATATTTACCATCTGGGGTAGGGAGCGCTAGTGTATAGGCTTGTTTTCCGTTGGCATCGGTTGTTAAAGAAGGGTAGCCCATCACGGCAACAGGTGTAATATCAGCGCGACTGCTGTTTCCTACTGTAGCCGTACAGTTTTGTGCTGCTGTTAAGAAAGGAACTGCAGCAGTGTTGATAGGAAGAGTCATATTATTATCATTGGTAGGAGTTCCGGAAACAGAAAAGACCAATTCCCCATCTCCAAATTCAAGCGTTCCCGGTCTAAGCTGGAAGGTTAACCCGTTCACTGTAAATGGAGTTCCTGCGCTATAGCTCCCTCCGTTTCCCTGACTATAGGTAACTCTTAGGTTACCATTGAAGGGTGTACCCGCAGTATAAGTTGAAGGATTAAGGTAAGCAGAGTTACACTGTAATGCAGTAATGGCGGGAGCAATTGTATTGCCAGCTTCCAATAGTTTTTGCCATACCGTTCCGTCAAAGTAATAGTAACCCATGGAATTAATATTTACACGCTGTCCTGCATTATCTCCACCGGTAACATCAGTAATGTAGATTAAAGCCCCTCTCTGATCACTATTATAGGTCGCTGTATTTACGGTGAGCTCAGCCCTTGTAAGCCTCGGAGCCTGCAACCCGTAAGTTTGTGCATTGTCTGTAATCAGCCCTGAATTGTCTCTTTTAGCTGATACATCCATTATTGTTTTAGGTGTGGCGGTGTTGATTCCTACTTGGGCAAAAGAAATTCCTGAAATAAGAATGATACTCAATTGTGTAAATTTTGTTTTCATGCAAGTATTATTTTATGTGTTTGTAGTTCAGTCAAATATAATATTATTTTTTGGTTAAAAAAAATAATACACTCACATTTTAGTGAACTTTTGTTAACAAAAAGCATCTTCGTTAACAATAGAATTTATTTTTTTCACTTTTTGTTTTTAGGGGTGTGTTTTAGATTTTTTATAGTACAAAATTATTACTATTGAATACCTCAATATTTTGCTGAATCCTGCAATTAATATTTACATCATTATAGTGCAATGTTTACGAATCAAATTATTCAATGTACTGGTTTTTAAATAGTTTTGCATATGCTTTCAAAACCGTTAACAAAACAATAGTATTTAAACTGCAGCTCAAACTATAAGAGGTGAGAATTCTCTCAAGAGCATTATAGTCTGTTTACAACTAAGCGAATGAGCGAAAAGGCTTAATAATATTCCTGATAGAATTAATCTGGCAGAATTCGGGACTTGTTATTCTGACATAAGATGCCAGAAGCAGGTCAGTAAAAAAAAGCTGAAGTTGATCAAAGAATACAATTCTATAGACAGCAACAATCAAATAATAACAATTTTAAAATAAAAAAATATGTCAATTAAATTAGGTGATACTGCACCGGATTTTCAGGCTGATTCGTCGGCTGGTCCAATAGATTTCTATAAATATCTTGGGAATTCATGGGGGATTTTATTTTCTCACCCTGCGGATTTTACTCCTGTGTGTACTACGGAGTTGGGAATGACGGCAAAGTTGCAATCTGAATTTACTAAACGAAATACTAAAGTGATTGCATTAAGTGTTGATGGAGTAGAGGATCATCAGAACTGGATAAAAGATATTAATGAAACACAAATGACTTCTGTTCAGTTTCCGATCATTGCTGATCATAATCTTGTCATTTCAAAGCTTTATGACTTTATCCATCCAAATGCGTCCGCCACAGCAACCGTCCGCTCCCTGTTGATAGTTGATCCGAACAGAAAAGTTCGTTTAATTATTACCTACCCTGCATCTACAGGCCGGAATTTCGATGAAATACTACGCGTTCTGGATTCTTTACAATTGGTGGATACCTGTACTATAGCAACCCCTGTCAACTGGAAGGCTGGTGATGAAGTAATTATTCTTCCGAGTATTTCTACAGAGGATGCAATAAAATTATTTCCCAAAGGAGTTAGAGAAATTACATCTTATCTAAGGTATACGCCTCAGCCCGATAAATAATAAAAGTAAATAAAAAAACACATCTGATGTTATGAATGGGAAAGGAAAAATTTTATTAGTGCTGTTAGCTTGTGGATTAACAATTTTATGTAAAAAAACAGAAAATAGAGAAAGCCAATCAGATAATTCTTTTCATGTTATGACAAGAGACCAGCAGCATAAATTAATCGGTGAAGAGATTCTGAAAGATTTAATCGAAGGAAATAAAAGATTCCAGAATGGAGTGGCAAGAATGAGAGATTATACAAAACAAACAGGAAAGCCTGTACCTGGCCAGTTTTCTAAAGCTGTGGTTATAAGCTGTTTGGATAACCATGTTCCTGTGGAGGATATTTTTGATCAGAGTTTGGGAGATATTTTTGTGGAAAGAGTAGCCGGAAATTTTGTAGATGAAGATTTATTGGGAAGTATTGAGTTTGCTTGTGTAGTAACAGGTGCCAAACTTGTCATGGTGATGGGACATGAACATTGCAGAGCTGTAAAAGCAGCCATTGACAATACTCAGTTGGGTGATATTACAGGGACGCTTTATAAAATAAGACCGGCAGTGAATATTAGTCTGGATTTTACGGGAATGAAAAATTCAAAAAATAATGAGTTTGTAAAGTTTGTTTCTGAAAATAATGTCAGACTGGTACTCAGTGATATACGAAAGAAAAGTCCGATCCTTAAGGAAATGGAGGATAATGGAAAGATCAAAATTGTCGGAACATTTCATAGGCTTACCGATGGAGCATTACAGTTTGTAAAATAGTTCAGACTGTTAATTTGTTTCGAATTGATATTTTCAATATAATAATTCTCCCTGAAATTAGTTGACATAAAATTAACAATACCAAATCTGGAGAACTGTTTTCTCCGGATTTTTTATTTCTTGAGTTTCAGTCTCACAATAATTTAATATTTACTCAGTGATTCTTTATTAACTACAATCATGTAGTCGTATTATGTTGACTCAACAACTTATATCTACAGAACATTTTTTTTGAACATAGCTGAATGGTATATTTTTACAAAATGAGAATTTGCCTTTATGGTTCTCATACCAGGATAAAAAAATGCTGATTACCGACGGTAAAAATACAGATGAATTCTACCTTATACATGAAGATAATTGTAAGTATTTAAAGTGGATCAGAAATAAAGATTTACATATAACATCATACAAATACAATTGATGATGAAGCTTATAATTACATGACAAGAAGCAATGATATTACATAATTTTTAAAATTTAAATAATGAAAAAACCATCAATTTTATTAGGAGCTCTTACTTTGGGAGCGTTTACGTTAGGAACCAACGCTGCTTTTGCGACTGTAAGATCAATGGAAACACATTCTTCTGACGCTGCTTGTGGAAATAAAGCGGAGAAAAGCGGTGAAGCCAAGTGCGGAGGTAAAAAAACTTCAGAAGGAAAATGTGGGGAAGGGAAATGCGGAGGTAAGAAAACAGAAACCAAAACTAAGGAAGGAAAATGTGGAGGTAAAAAAACTAAGAATGGTGCTAAAAAAACACAAAAAACAAAAACAGCATCAACGAAATAGTTTTTTGGGATCGGCAGACTTGTATAACAGGTCTGTTGATTTTTTAAGGACCATCGGCAAATAAAAGATTATGGTAGGAATTGGTTATAGAAAAGAATTCTCGAAAACATTTTTAAATACAGATGTTTTACAACCTGATTTTGTGGAAGTAGCACCCGAAAACTGGATGGGAATCGGAGGATACTGGAAGAAGGAATTAAAGCAGGTACTGGAAAAATATCCACTTTACTGTCATGGATTGTCTCTCTCTGTAGGCAGCCCCGAAGGAATAGATAAGGGTTTTGTGAAACAGGTAAAGCAGTTTTTGGAAGACACTGAGGCTGTATTGTATTCCGAACATCTTACTTTTTCTAAAGTGGATAATGCCCATTTGTATGATTTGCTGCCGATCCCTTTCACCCAGGAGGCAATAGAGTGCGTTTCTGAAAATATTCTTCAGGTCCAGGATATTTTAAAAAGACCACTGATTTTGGAAAACGGAAGCTATTATACAGTTTTAAAAGCTGAAATGTCAGAGTCAGATTTCATCAATGAAATTGTCAGGAGAACCGGCTGCGAATTGCTGCTGGATGTAAACAATGTGTATGTTAATGCCTTTAATTTCAAGTATGATGCTGAAAAATTTATCCAGAGGATGCCCCTGGATAAGGTGAAATACATTCATATGGCAGGCCATTATCAGGTCAATGATCATTTAATTATAGATACCCATGGAGAAGATATTATTGATCCTGTATATAACCTATTGGCATGGGTTATAGAGAAAACAGGCAAAGATATTCCTATCCTTCTGGAAAGGGATTTTAATATTCCGGAGCTGGAAAACTTACAATATGAAATTGATACTCTGAAATTATTAAAAAACGAAATCTTAGAACTTCATTGGGATACTGAATATGGTCAATAAAACATCTTCTCTTCAAAAAGACCTTGCTTTGTATTGCAGAACCGGCTTACTTGAACCTCAAACCAGTATTCAGGAGCATACATTTCACTACCGAAAACTGGTGTATAATGTGATAAAAGACACATTGAAAAGAGCATTTCCTATGACAAGGGAACTGATAGGTAAAAGAAGATGGAAAAAAATGGTAACGCATTTTTTTGAACATCACCAATGTCAGACTCCTCAGGTATGGAAGCTTCCGCAGGAATTTTCAGACTATTATCAGCAACATGGTTTTCCTTTTAAGAAAAAGTTTTCCTTTCTTGTCACTCTTCTACAGTATGAATGGCTGGAGATTGAAGTTTTTATGATGGAGGATTGGCCCATTGATGAATTCGGCAGAGAAAAAAAATCACAGGAAAATGGCATTATCCCTAACCCGGAAATTAAGATTTTATCTACAGAATATCCTATTCACCTAAAAAATGGGAAAGAAATTACAGAAGAAGACAGAGGTCAGTATTTTGTTTCTGTACATCGGGACTATTATACAAAACAAATACAGTTCAACGATCTCTCATATCCTTTTGTGGAAATTATTTTAAAAGCCAATGAAGGCTGCTTTAGCAGAAAGGATTTCATAGAATTATTGGCCGGATATGATAACGACAGGGAAAAAATCGTGAAATTATATCAGGATTTTGAACAGTTTGCACTGCAGAATACTATTTTTTTGGGATATCGGATATAGCCTGATTTACTTTTATAAAGGATCATTGTTATGGTCTTTTCTTAACATTATTACATTAAAATGAAAAAAATACACGAAATAATTAATAGATCTTATAGAATAAAAGATTTTGTTTTATTAGGTTTACGTTTAGTGCTGGCATATGGCTTTTTTAATCCGGCAATAATGAAGTTGAAAGATATCGGCAGTATTGCGGAGTGGTTTGAAAGTATAAACATTCCTTTACCTGTATTGAATGCTTATGTAGCAACAGGAACAGAGCTTTTGGGAGCAATTCTGTTAACCTTAGGCCTGCTTAACAGATGGATTTCAATTCCTTTGATCATCACGATGATTGTTGCAATTGTTACTGTACATTGGGGTAATGGTTTTGATGCGGGAGATAATGGCCTGGAAATCCCATTGTATTATATTATGATGCTCCTTACTCTTTTATCTTTTGGAGCTGGAAAATGCAGCTTAGATCAATTTCTAAAACTAAACAGAATTAAAAACTGAATCTATCCTTATAGATCCCCCTTCGGCAGGCTCAGGGTGACAACCCGTATACCAACTGAAATTTTTGGACGTTGTCATGCTGAGCCTGTCGAAGCAACTATTACCAGAAGAGATTCATACTATTTGTTAGATTATCATAAAATGAAAAAAGCAGGTGTTCTTACACTTGCTTTTTTTATAATCTTTTACGGCGATATGATTCGTAATTCTCTGAAAAAAGGTTATTTATAGAAATATAAAAATCAGTTTTAATAGGGCTTGGGTTCACTCTCATCTAAAAAACATACCATTGCTGGTAAGGTTAGTTCAGTTACAGATTTTTTTTGAAAATTGTTTCAGATTATTGAACCCAAAGCACTATTGGTGTGAAGAAAAATATTTATAAGTGATTTTTATAATGGTAAATTTAGGGAAATTGTTATCATTTGAAGATAAAAGCCAGTAGATATAAAACTACATGGATGACATTATTTATTGTCTTTCTTTCTTTCTTTCTTTCTTTCTTTCTTTCTTTCTTTCTGCAGTTTACATACTTAAGGATGAATAAGGCTGTCCTTTGTGTTGCTATAGTCAGAGCTTCAATTTCTAAAGTTTCGTTTTCTGTATGGGCACCTTTGCCCCAGGTTCCCAGGCTGGCTAATTCCGCTTTTATATAGGGAGAAGCGTAAGAGAGATCAATGGTTAACAAAGGTTTATTATAGATCCCCCTTCGACAGGCTCAGGTGACAATCTGAATACCAATCAACATTTTCAAGCGTTGTCAGACTGAGCCCGCGAAGAAGGGTTAAGTCAATAATTTTTTCTGATTATCAAAGAAACGGATCTGTTGGTTTATCTTCTGTGGTTTTGATGTTTGAAAGTAATTTTTCCATGCCTGAGATTCCTTTTAAAAAGAATATGCAATACTTTCGTTTTGATTGCTGTCATTTGTTTGGGTTGAAGTAATAGTTTTTCCCGCAAATTGTTATTGGTTCTGAGACTCGTCATTAAATAGGAAAAGAGAACAACGGATGCAGTTACAATTGCAATAGTAAGTAAATCGTTCATAGTATCTTTTATTTTTAGCCAGTTTGAATCGTTATATTATTCAAGATCAATGGTCTATTATATAGTGGGTAAAATTATTGATTAAATATTTGAAATACAGGTGATTAGTTGTAGTTATTATACTGCCGGGATGAAAATATATGGGGTGGTTTTGTACATAGATTAAACTACTGACGAATAATATAATAACATCAGAGATACAGTATGATTTTTTACTTATCAGCACGAATAAAAACTACATGATTCCCTGTTTATTCTTACAGTTTTATTTTCTTGCGAATTATCGATTCCCTTAATTTTGCAAATTATTAATAATTAAAAAATAGGTCGTTTTAATTACATTTTATGTAATAGGTAATCTTCTTATAATAGCTTTTTAAATCCATCATGAATCATTGATTGTATATTTTAGAGGTGAGTAGTGAGCTACAAAAACACAGGGTCTCTTAAGTGTATCTGCTGAAGGTAATGTCATTTTTTTTCAGCTCATCAACACGAATAAAAACTACAGGCGTAACGGTTTATTCTTACGGTATTAATTTTCAGTGGATTCTAACACCTCCTAATTTTGCCAATGATTAATAGTTAAACAATAACGGGATTTTAATTACACGTTGCGCAACAGATGTTCTGCTTAAAATAAATGTATTGGGGAACTATTTTCAAAAAATCAGTATTAATAAAATCAGTACAAAAAATGAAAACAAAAACAAATGTCTTTTTAGACTTCGATAACACACAATTCGATGGCCATCTTCATAATACTATGATTAGATATACAGGGGAGTACGAAGATCATGACATTCCCGGATTAACAAAAAAGCAGTTAATGAAGGAGCTTATGGGTACAGGACCTCTTTCAGAGGAATCTAAACAGGCAGTTCAGGAGGCTTTAGCGGATTCCGCAAAGATCGATGTCTTAAAGGCTAAGAATAATCCTAAATATAAAGCTCATACATTTGATTTTTTTGATGCAGAGGGTTTGAATGAATTAGCTGGTAAAAGCAAAGGTCAGGGTGTTGATGTTGTTGTATTAACGGCCTCTATGTTTCCGAATGCGATTAAAGCAGTATATGAAATGAATGGCTTAACTCATTTAAAGGATATTTCAATAATTTCTGTTCCCATTAATACTAATCGTACTAAAATGGCTGAAGATAAGAATACAGAAATACAAAAATATGAAGAAAATCAAAGATTAAAAGATAAAGAGCTACATACTGTTCATAATATTTTTGTTGATGACAGTAAGGAAAATATTCAAGTATTTACCAAAAGCAGAAATCCGGCTACTAATATTGGAATTTTAACACCTGATGGGATTGGTAAAGTAATGAAGAGTCTTGAGAAAGAGATTGAAAATACACTTGAAAAGAAATCTGGTAAACAGGAGTCTGTTTCTGCGAAAGTTAATCCACGTGAGAGTGTGGAAAATCAAAATACAGAAGAGGAAGAGGGGTTGTATGCATATCGTGATAATAAAGGGGAACTTCATTCAAGTAAACATAAATATAAAGAAAATGTATTCTCTACCGGTAAAAATGATATGAGAGGAAATCTTTCAATGTTTACTGAAACTCAGAATCAACCACAAAGAAATAGAGAACAGGGACTTAGAGCTCAGGCGTCTCATTCAAAAGGAATGGATAACATTCAGGTTGCTCCTGCACTCCCTCCTAGATCCCCTAAAGTTGATCCTAACGCTCCTGCACTTCCTCCTAAAGGTAAAGTTGATCAAGCGCCTCCGGTTCCTTCTAGAACTAAAGCAAATCAGGCTCCTGCAATTCCTCCCAGAGGTAAAGTTGAGTCAGCTCCTGCACTTCCTCCAAGATCACCAAAAATGCGTTAAGAGATATTTAATCGATAAAAACACAAGCAAAAATAGTACTTATAGATAAGGTACTGTTGGATTTAAAAATAGTATTTCTAGATGATTATCAATTTGCTACACACTCAAAGGATTCACAGCAGGACAGTAAAAAGCCGCATGGATAGAAGTTGTGAGATAAACCTGTCGCTGCTTACTCTGAAAAGTTTTGCAATTTTAAAGCCCTTTAGTATTCACTCAATATAGGTTAGGGTAATGTGCAGGCTGAGAAAATAGGGATATGCTTCCTGATCAGCCTGCCATTCTTTACGATCAGACCAGATTTCATAAGTGATTTTTTGTGATGTAAAGAACTTTTTCTGGTAAAATAAACACATTTATATGGAATATAAAACCCCAAAAACCTTAGAAAGGGTCCCTTTAATCTTTGGTTATCCCGTAATTACAGCGATGATAATTGTTATATGTCTGATGCTGTTTCTTTTTATTGTCTTTAAAAAGGTACTCTTATCATTAGTGTTTTTGGTAATTCCCGTACTGTATTTATACATCATAAAAAAATATCCCAGAAAAGGAGAGTTTAAGGAATACTTTTTTGATTTTAAGATGGGAGTACAATGTATCAGATTTGATGAAAAACTAGAAAATTTGATTAGTAACAATTCAAAAGATAACAGGGAATTTAAAACAAAAAAATAGGATACTACATTTTCAACACATATTCCGATTACAAATAAACATAAACAAACAAAAATTAAAATTTAGTTTTAAAATAGAATAGAAATGAAAAATTTGAAATTTAATAGAAGGAATTTGATCGCATTATTGTTGCCTATAGGTAATTTATTATATTCTCAAGCAGGAGGTGCAGGAACAATTGATGCAAAAATTTCCGGATGGACAACCACTCTAAAAACTTCATTGAATGCAGGGGTGGCAGCTTTTGCAGTTGTGGGGGCTTTTCTGATATTTGTTCAGTATATGCAGGGTAACGAACAGGCTCAAAAGAATTTTGTCCGTTTTGTAATAGGTTTAGCTATTTTTGGCTTGGTTGATGTTATTACTCATGTATTCATTTAGAAAATACAGCTCTTTAGGTTTAAGCTATACACTTTAAGGAGTTCATAGCTTAAATCTAAACTCAACACTACGATCTCTGCAGGAATATTGGATATTTTTAAAACATATAATCTTCAATATTATTTTTTTGCAATTTCTTCCTGAAATTTTGTTTGCGGCATATATTCTCATCGTATGCCTGTTAAGAACGTCTTTATTTTACCTATGAAATTTAAATCTTTTCTTGAACCTTCAAATAGTGAAGAAGAAAAAGTGAAGTTAGCTTCAGGAGAACCTGGAAATAATGCATCGAAAACTAAAAATAACCTGTTCAATAAAATGTTGTGTGTAAAATGCAAAAGTGACCAGGATGTTAAGTTGGTTAATATTGCTCCTCTATCAGAAAATAAAGATGAAAATCAATATCCTTTATGTGAAAACTGTAGAAAAGCTTCTTTTAAAGTTAAAATATTCAGATAGAATGCTTTTCTGTTATCTGTATCATCATTTATCAATATTAAAAAAACAATGGATTTAAAAAAATTACGTGAGATTCCTTCTACTTATTCTTTAGTTAAAAAAGCACTGTTTCTCAGCTTTTTTATCACAATAATAGCAATCATTTCCAGTTCAGTCTGGGCGGTTTATGTAAGTAAGGTTTTTACCAAAAAGATATATGTTATTACTGAAAAAGGGCAGGCTGCGATTGCAAACTCTATGAATAACGATCAGGACTATGAAAATTACAGACTGCCTGAGATTAAGAATCATATTAAAGTGCTTCACAGGTTATTTTTTGGATATGATCAGTTTAGTTACGATAAGAATATCAATGAGGCTCTTTATCTGATCGGAAATTCCGGAAAACAATTGTATTTATCGCTTAAAGCAAACGGACATTTTGCGAGGATACAATCTCAGAATCTTGTTCAAAAACTGGATATAGATTCCATAAAAGTTAATGAAAAAGAATACCCTTATCACGCCTCTGTTTATGGAAAACTGAGTGTTTCCAGAGTGGATCAGAACGTGAGTACAAAAAACCTGTTCTATGCCTCATTTGATGTATATAATGTGGCAAGAACTGAAAATAATCCTCATGGTTTACTTGTTGAAAACTATCTGTTCAAAAGCAAAGGACTTGAAGATAATTCGGCCCGGGAAGCGGTCAATAACCGACAAGAGGAAACAGAAGGTTCTCAGAAGACAGAGGATAATTAATAGGGTGATAATCCGGAATTTCAATCGGAATTCTGTTATAATTTATGTATAATGAAAAATGACAAATATTCTTTAGATATTTTAATTATATTTTCCTTTTTAATAAGTATACTATTGATTTTGGTAGATATTTATTATTCTAAATACAGTTATGTAGTTGAGAAAGGATTAGGTAACGAATATATCAATATATTCATCATCAAGTTATTTGTAATCTTCCCGTTAATTAAAAATCCTTTAATACTGCGAACTGTAAGTCTTGCTATTGTTACCTTTTGTTGCTTTGGCTTTGAAGTGAAGAGAGAAGTAGGAGAAAATTCTTCTTTTATGAGGAATGTTGTCATCGTAGGATCATCTCTTATCATTTTCTTAAGTATATCGGTTGTGAAGATTGAGATAATCTCTTATACCATCATATCTTTTGTTTCTTATATTGTTTATATCGTCGGGTTTTTAAAGTTTAGAAAATACTTCAATTTTTATGATAAGAAGGATGAATTTAATGATAAAAATCAAATCTTTGAACAAGAGAAAGTCGTTAAGAAAAATCCTTATTCTGTAAATTTTAAAACAGAAAACGGGGTGATTAATGTAGTGAATCCTTTCAGGGCTACTATGGTTCTGGGAACTCCGGGATCAGGAAAATCTTACTCGGTAGTTGAAGAATATATACGACAGCATATTCAAAAGCAATTTTCGATGATGGTGTATGATTTCAAATTTCCCGCATTGGCAAAGGAAACATTTGCTTTTTATGAATACTATAAAGAGCAATACAAAATTGAACCTCGTTTTTGTGTGGTTTCGTTAGATGATCTGGAGAAATCAAATTTTGTGAACCCTCTGGATCCTCAATTGATAAGGAAAGCAGCAGATGCCATCGAAGCATCACAAACCATCTTATTCAATCTGAATAAAGAATGGATTACGGAAAAAGACTTCTTTGCACAATCAGCGATTTCTTATTTCGCTGCCTGTATTTATTTCCTGAGAATTTATGAAGACGGGAAGTTTTGTACACTGCCTCATGCCATATCTTTAGCTTCTTTGCCGGATGAAAAAGTATTTAAGGTTTTTGGGAAATATGCTGAACTGAGATTCTTTATGACTCCCTTTGCAGATGCTTTAGCCAAGCAGGCTTACGAACAGCTTTCTGGTCAGACAGCATCTGCGAGAATACCGCTGTCTCAGTTGGCAACCAAGGAATTGTTTTGGGTAATGGGTAATAATGTTTTTCCTGAAGAGAATATTTCATTAAGTATCAATAATCCGGAAAGTCCATGCATATTAATTATTGCCAACTCACCAAGTACCCAGACCACAAATTCTCCTGCTTTAGGGCTTGTGGTTACCCAGCTTCTGAAAGAAATTAATCAGCAGGGAAGACAACCTTGTTCCGTGATCCTCGATGAGCTGCCAACCATGTATTTTATGGGGTTAGATAATCTGATTGCAACCGCCAGATCCAACAAAGTTTCTACAACCATAGGAATGCAGGATCTTGAACAGCTGAAGCGCGATTACGGGGATAAAGTAGCTGAAACAATATTTAATATCGTAGGTAATATTTTTAGTGGTTCAGTAAGAAGTGAGACTGCAAGCAAGCTTCAGGAAATATTCGGAAAGAAAAAACAAAAATTAAAAAATGTAACCATTGATACCAATAACTCATATTCTATCAATGAGAATTTAGAGTATGCCATTCCGGTATCCGCAATATCCCAGCTTTCTCAGGGAGAATTTGTAGGGGTTATTGCCGATAATTTCGGAGAAGAAATTAACAGAAAAATTTTCAGAGGAAAAATAAAAGTTGAAAAGCGTACTGATCAGATCAAGAAGGAGATCCCGACAGTTATAGAAGGAGAAATGATCAATGAGGTTTTAAATGGAAACTTCGAAAGAATTGTAAAAGAGGTTGATATTCTTATTGAAAACGAATTGTACAGAATTTCCCAGGAGGAAGAAGCTCATATGGACAGTGATCCATCCTCAGATGTGGAAACTCAACAGAATTGATTACTGTAATTGAAAAAATATAAAATGATGATAACGTATTATGGAGGTATGGCTTAGTAAAAGAAATAGGATGCTTCCTGTGTGTTTTATTTTTTTTATCCTATTTCCTGATCAGAAATTTAAATCACAAATGATGATACCGCCGGTTGAATCCTATAAGAAAATTGTCTCATCCCATTATGGGTATAGAAAACATCCTATTGATAGAGTACTTAAAAAGCATCAGGGCGTTGATTTCTCTGTACCTAGCGGAACTGCTGTATTCTCTACCTATTACGGTATCGTATTAAGTTCAACCTATGAAAAAGGATATGGAAATACAATCTTAATTGATAACCAGGGAGGTTTCAGAACCCGGTACGGACATTTAATGTCTTTGTTTGTTGGGAAAGGTGAATATGTAACACCCGGACAGTTGATAGGATTGAGCGGAAATACAGGACATTCTACAGGTCCACATCTACATTATGAAATAATAGTTGAAGGGAAAAGAATTGACCCCTTATTGTTTCTGAATATTATGTGTAAAAATAGTTTATAAAATATGTTTGCAAATCTGGATAAAAAAAAGAAGATCATTATTGGAGTTGTTTTCGTGGCTGCTCTGGGTATTCTTACTTTGATTATGAGTCTGATATTATTCCCGAAAATGAAAGAGTCAGATGACAAGTTGATTGTAACTCCTAATGTGGATGAGAAGCAGCTTGAAGAGAAGTCAAAATTGGAAATTTATAATCAGGATGAAAGGGATTTAAAGAAATACTTTTCAAAGGATGGAAAGTATGGTATAGATACAGAGTTTCCTGAAGATGAAAAATTATTGCAGGGACAGTTTCAGAATTTTGATGGCAAAACGGAAGAAAATGATTATACCAAAAGGCAGGAACGCTATATGAAAGCTTTATCCAATATCGCTTCACCGGGAAGAAGCTACTCTTCCGGTTCCGGGTATAGTTCAGGATATGGTTCCGATTATGGTTCCGGCAGTGAAAGTAGCCTTAGCAAAATATTTGAGCTTCAGGATAAAATCCGTGCAGGCTTAACGCAAGGTGCTGCCTCCCGTAATGCCGCGGGCCTGGAAGATACTTTAGAAATCAGGGAAAATAAAAAGGATTTGGTTAAGAATGAAGTTCGTGATCAAAAGAATTTTTTCCAGGGAACAACAGGAGGAAACAATAATAAGATCTTACAGCTGATTCCTTCAGAAACCATAGAACAGAAGAGAATATTGGATAAAAATATTATCCCTATCAGAATAAAAGAAGACATGAGGCTTTCAGATGTGCCGGGTGGGCTGGTAATCCCTAAGAATACCATTGTTTATGGAAGGATATCTCTAAAGGAAGACCGGATCAGTATTGATATTGAAAGTTATAAAAAAGATAATGTCCTGTATCTGTTAAACTTCAGAGTGTATGACTATGACGGACGAGAAGGTATTCATATGAATAATCATTCCTGGCTGAAAATTCCATCCACCGTATCGCAGGATGTCTTTGATTATGCCATTAAAAGAGGAACCAATGCAGGCAGTTCTGTTTTAGGCGGTGGAGCCAATACCGGGATAGATTTAAAAGAGGCCAGAAACCTGGCCATTTTATCAGCAGGAAAAGAAATAAGCAAAGAAGTGTTCGAGAAAAAGAGAGTGTTTTTACCTAAAAAATACCAGCTGTGGATCAATATAAGATCCGTAAATAATGGCTCCGGTTTTAATTAGAGTCTCTTATTGCGAAAGTAAAGTAAAATGATTTAATAATTATTTCCTAAGATTATGAAAGATATAGATATCAAAAAAGCATTTAACATATTGGCAGTAGATGATGATTTGTTAATCAGTAAAAAGGGAGATGTTGGCTTAGTGTATAAGGTGATGCTTCCTCAGATATATTCGCTTGACAGCGATCAGATTGAACAGATCAGTGTTATTTTTGATAAAGTAATCCGATCTCTGCCTGCCGGAACAATCCTGCAGAAACAGGATTTCTTTTTTGTAGACTCGATCACAGAGCAAGTATCGGACAGTCCTAATTTTTTAGCATCAAGTGATAACAGGTTTTTCCATGAAAAGCCGACCATGAGCCACGAGTGTTATCTCACCATCATAAAGGACTCTAAAAGTAAAGTAAGTATCCTTAATAATTCCAGTCAGTATAATAAATATTTAGATGGAATAGATGATTTTATCAAAGGCGTAGAATCAAGTCTTTCATTTTTAACAAAAGAAAGCTTTTTCACCGTAGAAAGGTTGAATAATAATCAGATTATTAATCTTTTAGGGAAGTATTTGTCTCTCTCAAAGGAAGGGGAGACGAACCTGAGAGATATATTTTTTGATAAGAACTTACAGGTAGGAAATAAATTTGCAGAATTGTATACGATATCTTCCAATAACCAGCTTCCTATTACCATTAACAGTACCATCAAAAGCATTGAATATTCCACACCCAAAACCGATTTCAGAATTCCTTTTATACAGCCGGTCTCTACAGGTCTGGATGTAAACCATATCTATAATCAGGTGATTTTTATTGAGGATTCGGAAAAAGTTTTTTCTTCCCTGAAGACCAAGATGAATCAGTTTAAAAGTATGGCGATTCTTTCAAGAGAAAATCAGGTTACATATTCTCAGGTAGAAGATCTTGTAGAAGATGTGTTGGAAAGGGAACTTGTGTTTGTTTATCAGCATTTCAGTGTTATCGTCTGGAATGTCTCGCAAAAGAGATTGGAACATGATGTCAACTTACTGGAAAATGCTTTCAGGGATCTGGGAATTACTCCTTACCAGGTAAAGTATGCTCTGAATGATTTATATATGAACAATTGCCCCGGTGCACCTGCTTATATTTCGGAGAATCATAAATTTATCGGTATATCCGAGCAAACCTCTTCATTACTGAATTTTGAGTCCTATTACGAGAGCAATAAAGATGGAATTCTTTTCTGTGACCGTAAAAACGAATCTCCTTTACGTCTGGACTTATGGGATGAGCCTGTCAAAAAAGGAATCATCGTAAACAGAAACAGATTAATTTTCGGGCCTTCAGGAACCGGGAAATCCTTTTTGATCAATCATATTGCGAGCCAGTATTATGAGCAGGGCCACCATATCGTCATGATAGATATAGGAAACTCCTATAAAAAGTTATGCGAATTGGTGGAAGGTGTTTACTTTACGTATGACTTAAACTCACCTTTACAATTCAATCCTTTCTATTACTATGATGAAGATGAAATTAATATAGATAAGAAAACCTTTCTCCTGTCACTGATCTTTTTCTTGTGGAAAGGAGAAGAGGGAGCTTCAAGAGAAGAAAAACAAATATTATCCAGCTATCTGGATCTTTATTACGAGCATGTCGTCAATAATGATATTTTTCCAAGTATGTCTACTTTCTATGAGTTTATCTCAGAAAATACCGCTGTTGAAGAAGAATCAACTTATTTTGACAAGGTCAGCTTTAAACTCTCTCTTCGAGATTTTTACGATGGACATTATAAAGATATACTCAATGCAGCAGAACCTGCCAACCTGATTCACGAGCGTTTCATTGTATTCGAAATGGACAATATCAAAGACCACCCTACATTGTTCCCTTTAGTTACTATGTTGTGTATTAATCTGGTGATGACTAAAATACAAAAGATTCCGGGAGTAAAGAAATCAATATTTATAGACGAGTGCTGGAAGCCTATTTCCAAAGGAGAAATGGCTGAATTCATTAAGTATTTGTACAAGACCGTCCGTAAGTTTTATGGAGAAGTTGCTATTGCAACCCAGGATCTGGAAGATATTTTAGATACTGCTGCCGGGCCTGCTATGGTGAATAACACAGATACCTTGATCATGCTTTCCCATAAAAAGAAAATGGCATCTAAAGATAAGTTTTCCAAATATTTATCACTGAGTGAAGCTGATCTTCAAAAACTTTATTCTACAGACAAAGGAGAGGTGTACGTTAAAGTAGGAAGTATGTCTAATGTATATAAAGTAAAAGTATCTCCCGAAAGATACGCCTGCTATTCTTCCAATGCCGATGAAAACAAAATAATCCGGGGAATATACGAAGCCAAAGGAAACATGTCGGTGGCTATTAACGATTTTATTGATTTAAATTCTCAAAAGAAATGAAAAAACACATTATATTATTTATTTTATTTTTTATCTGTTCTCAGGGAGCTTTCGCCCAGGAAATATTGGAACCCTTATACCAGCGTCAGGCCATTGATGTTTCAGATGTGAAGACAACCCACATTATTTTTGATGAAAAAATAAAGTATGTGGATGTAGGATCTACTTTTTTCGTTGCAGACACCATTGGTAATATGCTCAAATTAAAGCATACCGGTGAAGAATTGGAGAACTTAAAGAGCCAGCAGGCGAATCTTACCGTGATTAATGGCAAAGGAAGCTATTATTCTATTGATATGAACTATAACAGAAATCCGGATATCACCACCTATAAGGCCATTGAAACCATTACCACCATAGATTATTTTGCAAAGGAAAGTATTTATAAAGCTGAAAAGGAAGAAAAGACGGCACAGGATCTTCAGGAATTGTGTATGCTCTCTGAAAGTGCTCCTTCTACCGTAAAGATTAAAGATAATAATGATGGATTGAACCTGACCTTAAACGGAATCTATTACAGGAACTTTCAGAATAAAATTGTCTTGCGCGTAGAAATCTATAATACGTCTAAAATCACTCTGGATATAGACCAGATTCTTTTCAGATCAAAACTTAAAAATAATAATGCTGCAAAAAAAGATTATGTCTATCAGGAAAGAATACTGACTCCCGTTAAAATCTGTGGAGAGCAGCGAAATATTAAACTGGGTGAAACAAGGGTTATTACCTTCATCTTCGACAAATTCACATTAAACGAAGATGAGATATTGAGTCTTGAAGTAGGGGAATATGCCGGAGGCAGAAGCGTCAATATCCGTATTCCCAGAAAAAAACTTTTGTTTCCCGAATATATATAAAGATATTTAATGTATTCACTTATGAAATACCTGATTCTGCTATTTCTGTTTTTTTCATTGCAGTATAAAGGACAGTTACCCTACATTGATCCCATAGGTCTATTGGAAAGGTATTTAGAGAACAGTGCCACTGATGATTATGAAAAAGCTACCAAAAAAAGCCTGGATGAGCTGGGCCAGATTGCAGCGATCAATGAAGTTGAAAATGCAGCGAGGACTACCATTTCTAAAAAAGACCTTATCAACTTTGCCGGGTACTCCAACGTCTGCAACCCTTATTTTAATCCCATTAAGAAAAGCAAGTGCAGAAAAAAACTGGCATATATTAAAGCTGCGAACAGCATATTGGAAGATGCATTTATAGCAGGGGTAGGGATAAACATTAACCGCGGGAACAGAGAAAAGCTGGATGCAGGATTTATGAATACGTTAAATTTTCTGATTCAGGAACTGGAAGCAATGAAATATGAGGCAGAACAAAGTAATCTATTCTACAGATTAGGTCTTATCCCTAAGTAACTTCAATATTTACATCTATAATAAGTTTTAATAATACAGTATTATGAAAGTATTAACCATCTTGTGTTTTTTTACATTTCAGCTGTTTTCAGCTCAGTTTGTACATCTTGCCATTCATTTGAATAATACCGATTCAGATACCAGGAAAAAGCTTTTAGAAATTGCTGGGCATACGGCGGCAAGAGCTATACAGCTAAAGCTTCAAAATGATTACCTGGAAGAAATGATTAAGAACGATGAAGAATTTTTAGAAAGGAATTATAAAAAGTCAGCTCAATTTGATAAGCAAAACAGCTTTATTGCTAATTCTGTAAAGACCGGAGCTTTAGGTGCAGGGCCGGTTATATTGAACAAGTTTAAAAAGCTACCCTATATAACCAATGTTAAGAATGATTATTTACAATCTCTGGCACTGGATAAATTAGTACTTCTTTCCTTGCAGAATGTTGATGCTTCCAAAATAAAGGCGTCTGAAAGACAGGAAATTTATAGAATTCGTGATCAGTTAGTAAGAGTATATTCTAAAAACGATAAGGAAGTTTTTGGTGTAATGGCTTTGCCTGCTTTGGCATTTCTGATACAGAGCAGCCCGGAACTTATCCAGTTGATCAAGAAACTTGAAATTGTATTCTAGTTTTTCGATACTATTTTGTTTGTAACACAATGATAAATTTATTTCAATATGTTTAGGTTTCTGATAGTTCTGTTACTATTGACTTCAATTAGAGCTTACTCTCAACCGGTTTCCAATAACCCTATCGGTCCGATTTCAGATGTTCCTTCCAATCTTGGATCAGGTGCAATTATTTTTGAAAAATATGCTTTGAAGGGAAGGGAAGAAACAACCGAACAAAGGACTAAGGATTTTTTAAAAGAATATAGAAAAAGGCTTATCTATTATCCTGGATCTGTTGCCTGGCTGTTTACAGTAGATGGTATCATCAACAATGTTAAAGACAGAGCCCGTCAACTCAGACAGGATAATGAGCAGCTTTCTTTCCTGTATTATTCAAAAAAGAAAGAAAACAGAGTGTATTTGCTTTCAGCACACAGACAGATTGAGAATATGTCTTCCCATTTTTTAAATGGTGAAAAAGCTGCCATTATGGGAGAAAAATTTAATCTGTATGAAGACCTGAGATCCTCACTGTCTGCAATTAACCGCAAGCTTGATAGGGTAGAAGATAATATCAAAGGAAGTACCCTCAAGAGGAAATTAGTGCAGCAGTCTGCTAAATAGTTAATCTAAAATTTTTAAAGTCATGAATAAATTATACATCAAATCACTTGGTGTTAGGACATTTTTCGCAGGACTGTTATTGTTGTCTGTATTCTTCAAAGCTCAGATTGTAATTAATTGGACATGGAGCTGGTCAGCTAATGATCTTCTGTCAAAGGAGTATTACAAGGATATGGCCACAGCGCATAGAAAGCTGAATGGGTATGCGGCACTAAAAACAGGTCTTATGAAAAGAACAAAAGATATTTATATAGAACCTAATCAGGAGCTTACCCGTATCTCATCAGGTTTAACTTCAAAAAAAAGCGATATCCTGAACTTTGTATCCGGAACAAGCTATGATTATATAAAGTATAAGTATCCGATAGTGGCTGTTTCCCCGCTTTCAAGTGGTAAACTTTCCAATGTTTTGGTAAGAAGAAGATTCAAAACAAAATTTGATTCGGAGAAAGAAAATATCACCAATTATCTGGATGCTGCGAACTATATTCCTGAAGGAGAAAGGCTGCGCCTTATTCAGCAGGCACTAGACAAAGTAATACGAGTAACACTGGAAGATGAAACATATTAAATCAATATCCGCGTTTTTGCTGCTTTTTAGCTTTAGTTTTTTTTACACTCAGACCTGGTCTTTTGATATTAATGATTATACCGTTGCAGCAAGCAAAGCTGGAATTGTTCTAGGATTAGGGGGAGAAATTTATCTCAAAGACGAACAAAATAAGTTGTTTGAAAAACTTATAAAACTGGAAAAAGAGATTGATGACAAAAAAAGCATTAAAAGTGTACAAAGCCTCGCGCTTGCTGCTGCTGCCATTGCTACGATTGAAAGCACCAAAAATGATATACAGGATCTCAGAAAGGTAATAAGCATCATAAAATACAATCCATTATTTATTAAACATTCACTGGGAAAGAAATCCGACGATCTGGCCACTGAAAACAGATATTTGGAAGAAGCCCAATCTGACTATTACAGATATTTAGCATCAGGAATCCTTTCCGGAGGTTTGGGACAGGTTTATACAGTTTTTGGAAAACTGTTAACAAGGATTTTGAAAATCAGAGCCGCTGTTTTGTCTATAAAAAAGGATCTGCAGTCTCTGTCGGTAATCAATAAAGTCTTAATAAAATAATAGCAGGAGTAAGATGAGCAACATGCAAAAAGCAGTGATGTTTAAAAATACAAAGTAAATGACAATACAAGAAATTTTAAATCAATACAGATCAATTCTTCAAGGTAGAATTGATCTCTTTATTAACGAGTCGAGACCCTATGTTCTTCTCATGGCTGTTACACTTACTTTTGTTTTCGTAGGGTATAAAGTAATGAAAGCAATGTCTGATCCGGATGAAAAAATGGGCCGGGATGCTCTTTTAAGGCCTATTCTCACTCTTATGGCTATTACATTATACATTCCTTTGGTCAAATTATTATTATTTGATACAGTGGATATTGTATCAGAAATCGTAAAACACGGCGCCTATAGAGTGACAGGACGAAGTCCCGCTGATTTTGAACAGGCCTTTCAAAGCGGGATCACCCATGTGCAGGGAACAGGAGCAGACGGAAATGGAGTATATGATCTGCTGCAGGTCAATCCTTTTTTAGAATTTATCCACATCATTATTTATTTTGTTGCTTCTGTTGTTGGGGGATATATATTAATGAGACAATTATTGATGATATTCATCTATTATATTTTGGGAATGTTTGCTTTACCGTTTTCACTGATTATATCTAATGAAAGAATTCTGAAGTCATGGTTCTTCGGATTCTTGTCAATACTGTTATGGGAACCCATACTAACGATTATGAAGGTGATTATCGTTCTTTTACCTGTTGGAAATACAGCATTTACTAATGTTCTCCTTTCTGTTGCTTTTCAGGTAATTATGATCCTTATGGTATTAAAAGTTCCACAATTTGCGAATCTTCTGGTAGATCCTGAGTCAGGTAACAGATTTAGTAATAAAGCCGGTTCTGTTCTAAGAGGCGCGCCTGGAAAAGCTTATGATACAGCCGGAAAAATTGTTAATAAAATAAGAGGAAAATAATCAATCTTATTAAGCGCTTTGAGTGATAGAGTAGGCACAAAAAATGAATACTTGAAACTCCAATACATACAACAATTATATAACAATTCAAAAAACACTACTCTGAGATGACAGAGAATACTTTTAAAAATAATGCCTGCGAAATAGTATACTCAATACTTCAGGCCAGGCTTTCAGATGTCCAGATGGATTGGATGAAAACAGTGATGCTATTTGAAGATGAGACCCATTTCTTCGAGAACTTCGGACTGATTTCCCAAATGATCTCACCCGTTTCACCAGAATGGAGCTCATCAGAAAAAATTAACCTTGAACAATTGTATCCGGGCCTTACCTCCGGCCAATGGAACCTTCAGCAGCTCTGCCGGTGTTTACTGATGATTTATATTCCTGAAGATCAGAATGTAACTGTCATAAAAAAACTAACGCAGCTAGTAGATATCAGTGAACTGATCAGTATCTACAAAGGAATTTTCTTCCTTGAAAATGCCTGTGAGTTTGTTCCTCTTGTTGAAGAAGGTATCAGTATCAATATCACTTCTGTTTTTGATTCCATAGCCCTTTTAAACCCTTTTGCCGCTAAATATCTGCCTGTGGATTCCTGGAATCAGTTGGTTCTTAAGGCTCTCTTCATGGAACGTCCACTGTATAAGATCACCAATTTGGATCTGCGCAAAAATGAAAAGCTGGTTTTTATCGTTACTCAGTATATTCGCGAAGAATGGGCTGCAGGAAGAACAGTATCCCCGGAGGTATGGCGTTTAATGGATGGATACGTCAATAAGGAGGTCACAGCATGTCTGGTGAAAGTCATCGAAGCAGGCGACCGGCTGTCAAAGCACGCAGCCATTATTGTGCTCAGAGAAAATGCTTCCAATACATGCAATAATATATTAAGGCCTATCAATATTACCTTGTGGAACTATATCGGAGAACAATATTACCGTCAAAATAGAGAAATGTAAAAATTGATCAAAATGATGAGTTTTGTTGATCTCAAAATAACGTGTATTTTAAACTAATAAATAGTAAGATTTAGATTTTGACAATAAAAATATTAATACGTTCCTTATGAGTTTGTAAGTGTCTCAATTATTGCTCTAGGATTGGATAGCATATAAATTTTTACTTTTCATTGGGAGGCAAAATCATCTAAAGAGGTTTTTGCCTCTTTTTTTGTGTAGAAGCTTTGGAAATATCTTTTATATCTGTAAAAGTAAATAAATAGAAGCAGCTGAAATGAATAGGGGATGAAAAAAGAAAGATGGGCATAACGCCCATCTTTCATTGTACACTTACATACTAATAATACACTATATCCTTAAAAAGTTTCCTGGCTTATTCCGACTTCAATACCATAAGGCTTAAAATGATGAAATTTAGTGTTATGAATAATATGATAGTACTAAAAATCGGAAATTGATCATGTGGATATATTTTTTATACTTAAAGAAGTCCTTCTAACTTTTATTTACTTTGAGTATTAATAGTAAGTATACATCAACAACTTAATGATGACAAACTTATTAAAATAGCTTAAGTAATAAGAAATAGAAGGTGTAGATATAAAACCACATCAATGAAGTTATAGATTGCCAAGTGAAGTAGTTTTTGATTTAAGGGTAGAATAAAAAAAAGATGAGCTCAATGAGCCCATCTTAATCCTGTATCATCGTAAAAATACAGGCAGCTAAATAGAATGAATGTTAAATGATTCTTATTTAAGGGATGTCAATAGAAATAAGCATAAACACAATAACTTTAATAGTATTTCTTTTATGAAGCAAAGCTATACAATTATACAGCTTGGCTGACTATCAGAGCTGTAGTTATTTAATGATAGGTCTGACGTTTTTTATTGTGATTATTAAAGGGGGTTAAAGTTGTGGGAAGCCCTGCAGATTTAAAAGTATAGATTTACTTATTGATAACCCATCGACAGTCAGTGACAATCCGAATACCGACCGAAATTTATAAGCGTTATCAGGCTGTGGAAGCAATGATTACTAAAAATGGATGGGACATAATGTTTTATTCAATAAGGTCTTTATTGGGATAATTAAGGCATAGCTGTAGTTGCTTTTTGTCCAGTTGATTCTCCCAGTTAGCCACCACAACGGTAGCCACAGAATTACCAATAACGTTTGTAATAGCTCTGCATTCACTCATAAACTTATCAATTCCTAAAATAAGGGTCATTCCGGTAAGAGGAATTTCAGGTACAATAGCCAATGTTGCTGCTAAAGTAACAAAGCCTGCTCCTGTAACTCCTGCTGCTCCTTTAGAACTGAGCATGGCAACCAGAACGAGGGCCAGCTGTTTTTCAATGGGAAGCTGGATATTGAGAGCCTGGGCAATAAAGAGGGAAGCAAGAGTCATATAAATATTGGTTCCATCAAGATTAAAAGAATAACCGGTAGGAACTACAAAACCCACAATAGTTTTTGAGCATCCTGCTTTTTCAAGCTTTTCCATAATCCCGGGCAGTGCAGATTCTGAAGAACTCGTTCCTAATACCATAAGAACTTCTTCTTTAAGATAAACGATGAGTTTGAAAATATTAAATCCATTGTACCACGCCACACCTCCTAAAATGATAATAACAAACAGGATAGAGGCGATATAAAAAGTACCCACCAAAAAAATCAGATTTAAAACAGAATAGAGTCCGTATTTCCCGATCGTAAATGCCATCGCCCCGAAAGCACCGATAGGGGCAAGCTTCATCAGCATATGAACAATTTTAAAGATAGGAGCTGATAAATTCTGCATAAAATCGATGATATTTTGGCTTTTATCTTTAGTTAATACCAAAGCAACCCCAAGTAAAATGGAGACCAAAAGTATCTGAAGAATATTATCACCCACAAGAGGACTGAATAAAGTGTCCGGAATAATATTGGTGAGAAATTCTGCAATAGTAGTTCCATGGGCTTTCTGCTGGTATTGGGAAATATCACCCGAAAGATTGGCGGGATCAATATTCAATCCGGAGCCGGGCTGCAATAGATTTCCTATAATAAGTCCGATGAAAAGTGCCACGGTAGAGAAGGTGAGAAAATAGATCATCGATTTTACAGCGATTCTTCCCACTTTTGTAAGGTCTGTCATATGAGCAATTCCCAATGTGAGGGTAATAAAAATAACCGGTGCTATAATCATTTTAACCAATTTAATAAAACCGTCACCCAACGGTTTCATTTTCTCACCTATTTCAGGATAAAACTGGCCTAAAAGTACGCCGGCAATGATTGCAATAACAACTTGAAAGTAAAGCTGCTGATATATTTTTTTTGATTTCATAAAGGGGTTATAATATTATATAATAAGGCTGTTATAATTCACGGGAATGCACGGCAAACAGAAGCATAGACGTTCGGCAACGCAAAAAGAAAAGGACATTCTTTTCAAAGGATTATTTTTTATGTGCTTGATTCCGTTCTCCCATCCTTACGAGATCAACGGCGTTTTTTATATTTAATTTTTTATAAATTCTTGCTTTGTAAGTGCTTACGGTAGAAAGGTGAAGGTTCAACTCATTCGATATTTCAATATTTCCATAGCCTTTGATCAACAGATCAAATATTTCCTTTTCTCTTTCGGATAGCATTTCCAGCGGATTGATGGGGGTGTCTTTTTTAGCTGAAGACACGAGTTTTTTTACGATATCCGGAGAATAATATGTTCCGGTTTCAAATATTTGCTGAACAGCTTCCACGATATTATTTTCATCCGATAATTTATTAATGTAGCCGTCAGCTCCTTCAATGATATACTGTACGGCAATATCATTGTCATATACTGAAAAAACCAGGATTTTAAGATGGGGCTGTATTATTTTTATCTCACTAATCATACCCAGGTATTTGCTTTCCGGCATATTGATATCTAAGATCAGCAGGTCAAAAGACTCTGCATATAGTTTGTCTGTGAGTTCCGTATAGGATTCTGCGCAGGAAATTTTCACATCTTTGTGGTGAGATTCCAGAATTAAGGTGGTTCCTAATCTTACTACAAAATGATCATCTGCAATAATAATTTTCTTAATCATATTTTTTAATTTTAATGGATACAACAGTTCCCTTTGGGGTATTGTTTTTAAATTCAATTTTACCATTGATCATCATAAGAAGCTGAAGAATAAGATGTAATCCTAAGCTGTATTTTTGTAAAACCAGTTTTTCATTTTCAATATTATCCTGAAGTTTTTCATAATAGGTCATTTGTTCCTTACTCATTCCTTTCCCCGTATCTTTTACCTCCAGGAAAAAGGTTCTGCTGTCTTCACTTGTAGAAATCTCTATGCTCCCATCAGTAGTATTTTTAATCGCATTGTCTATGAGATTATGGATGATAACAGCAATTACATTCTGATTTTTTTTCGAGTACGTGGGATCTTTAATATTGTTGATAATACGCGTATTTTGCTCTTTGGCAGCGACCTCAAAAAGTGCTTTTTTAGCTTCCACAACTTCGTAGACATTATATTTCTCATTTTTTTCAGAAATGTTATAGATCTCAGCGTATTCCTTCAGGGTCTTCACGAAATTGTAAAACTCTACAGAAGATTTGTAGAAACTCTCGAAATATTTCTTTTGTATGTAGCGGTCATGTTCATCGGTTTCATACAACTTTTGGGCTGTAATGGATAAATACTTTATGGGAGTAATGATATCATGGCTTATTGTCTCCAATAGTTTTTTCTGCTGTAAGCTCTCTTTTCGGAGTTGTTCCTTGGTGTACTCTAATGTTGAAACTGTTTTGGATAGTTTCCGGGTTCTTACTGTAATAATTTCTTCAAGTTCCTTCTTTTTTAATATTTGTCTTTTTAGTCTGAATTTTATTAATTTTAAAATGAGAATTGATATAATAAATATGATAAAAAGCTTAAAGATGAGTATCTGATAAAACAGGTGTTTTACGTTGATATTAATTGTTTTATAGATATATTTTCCTTGTGGAGAAGCCAATACCCTCACCATAAGCTGATATTGGCCCGGTTGCAGGTTTGAGATGTAATATTTGCCATCACTTCCCACTCTTTCCCATTTTTCATTCTTACCGCCTTTCAGTTTTCCTTCGATAACCAAATTAGCTCTGTTGGTATAATAAGGAACATCTACTACAATCACCGCTTTATAAAAATTGTTTTCCAGATTAATATTCTGTCCTTGTATGTTGCTTTTGCAATCATAGAATATAACCCTTTCCAAAAAGAAGTTTTTAGGGTAATAGCTTCTTATTTTTTCCGGATCAAAAAATAAAAGTCCTTTGATAGAAGGGAATACAAAATTTCCGTTGGGAAGAGCAGCAGCACTGGGTGAACAGCCTCCATTGAACTCGTTGGTATTAAAGCCGTCTTCTTTGCTGTACCGGTAATAGCTGGGCATGTTTTTTCTGTCTTTAGCATATTGCAGAAGGCTGCTTTTCAGTACCTTGAACAAGCCATTGTTGGTGCTGATCCAGAAAAAGCCTTTTTTGTCTTCCAGAATAGTATGTGAAAATAAAAGATATCGGTTTTCATCCACGGGCATTTTGATAAGCTGGTCTTTTTGATAGAGAAAGAAACCGTTTCCCTGAGTCATGATCCAAACATTTCCATCCTTTGTTTTAGTGATTTCTCTTACATGTAATGAAGCAGTAGATATTTTTTTAGGACTAAAATTGGGTGCTTCTATTATATATAAAGCATCTCTGGTCCCTACCAGCCATTTGTCATGGTCATATTCATGAACAGTAGTTACAATATTAGGAAGAGAAAATTGTAAAAAAGGATTTTTAAAACCGGAATCTTTATAAAAAGAAAGAGTAGATTTTAAAATAGGTTTGTGAAAAGTTGCTACATAATAATTCCTCAGTTTCCAGGCACGGGAGGGCTCATTTTTCAGAGCAAGCTTTTCTTTTTTAGAATAATCGGAATTTTTAAGAAAGCGTAATAAGCCTGATTCCCGCTGGACAAGGATATTCTGTTGATTATCATACAGTAAAAAAAAATGATCGGTCGTGTTAAAATGATATTTTTTTACCAGTCCGTTTTCATTGTATACATCACCTAAGGAATTGATTACCTTGTCATTTTCAAAAGGAAGCAGTGAATGAAAAATATTTTCATAGGATTTATCTGACCGGTTGGCTACATGAAAATTGTTGAATTTTATAACATTCAATCCATCGGATAATGTACCCAGGTACAGCTTATTGTTCACTTCATCATGATAGATGGAAGATAAGGAATTCTTATTAAGGTCATAATCTGCTAATTTTTTCAGACTAAAGCTATCGCACTCGTAATGTATTCTATACAACGAATGATTCTGGATAATAAAAGATTGATTGTTGATCTGGCTCCAGTATACTTTTATATCATTCTTAAAAAAAACTTCAGGGGCATTCAGGTAAGTTATCTGGGCCGGAGAAATTTTAATTATTTTTTTTAAAGATCTGGAAATGATAAAAATATTCTGGTTAAAGCAAAATGTATCCAGAATATAGTTTTTATGCAGATTTTTCAGTGTTGCAATGGTGTGATCCTTATATTGTATTGTTCCATTGTGAAACAAGTGATAGTAGTTCTTCTTATCAAAATACACAAAGAAATCCGTATTTTCAAATGGCTCCGGTATTGCATTCTTAGTGAAAATAAAGTTTGATCTGCTTTCACGTATTACCCTTTGAAGGCAGCCCGATTTTTGATTCAGAAGTTTTACATTTCTTTTGGAGATCAATGCGATATTTTCATTGTAAGCAGTGGTATTGTAAATAGTGTCTTTTTTGGCATTTCCCAAAAAGGAGGTAAATCTGTTATTCTTAAATTTGAGATGATTATAGGTTACAAAATTATTTCCATCATACCGTACCAATCCATTTTCTGTACTGATCCAGATAAATCCGTACTTGTCTTTGATAATATCCTTTACACTGTTCTGAGGAAGTCCTTTATCTGTATCATACCATACCGATGCCGTCTGCTGGCTGTAATACAATTGAATATTTATGAAAAATATAAATATAAGTTGTTTATAAAACATTTTTAATACTTGTAGTTATAAAGTATTCATGGTATATAATTATAAAATTAGCAAATTTTAAAAGCTAAAAGAAGCGTTGAGTGTCATTTTAAAACTACATACTTTTAAATTAAAAATGACAGCCATGTCAGTTTATAGGGCTTTTTAGGATGAATTTTAGCTGTTAATTAAACACATGCTACATTTTGTGTTCTGTGATGGGTGTGAAACTTATGGGATTGATATTCTGATCAATGGCTTTTGGTAATAATGATGAAATAAATGTCATTTGTTGTATTTGTGATAAAATAAAATCAATGATATGAGACGAATATAAACAGCTGATTTTTATAATTTAAAATCCGTCCATGGTTTTCAATGGCAGCATCAGAATATCATGGACAGAAAAGAATTCTTCTTTTTAACTGTAACTGTTTGAAGAGAATAATGCAGATGATCAATCAGAGTGCAGATTTAATTTTCCTTGTGATAAATCTCTTCAATGTTGGATGTAGAATCTCCTGCTAAAGATAAAACAACCAAAGATTGATGATCCAGTTTTTTGATCAGCAGCGTATCAATATCACTTGAAACCTGTCTTATGCCTTCGGTGTGGTACCATAAAAATAATGTATCGTGAGAAACTTCCCATTGTTCATACAGTAAAGTGTGCCTATTTATGGATGTAGCAACACCATTGGCATGAAATTCAATACCTTGCTTTCCATTTTTTTGCCCTGGAATAGGTTGAACCCATTTTCCTGTAAGCGCAGCCATTTGGATATTTGCGTTGGATACTGATTCCGAATTTACCTTTGTATTTTCTTTTTTGGGGGAGCTACATGCTGTCAAAATACCAAGGATCATTAGTGAAAGTGCCTTTTGCATTATAATTCTATATTTTTTTTTATATCTGTAAGTTTTTGATCTATGTAAAGAATGATCCTGTAAAGCAACTACCATGTAAATGATAATCTGAATTCTCTTAAAAATTGACAGTAACGTTCTATTATTTTTATCAATATAGTGCCACTACCTATTATCAGCAAAAGTACGTAAATGTTCCCGATAGAACTTTTTCTAACCCGTAGTTATAAAACTACATAAACTACAATTTTAATTGTCATCCATCAATAATTGTCGTAATTTTTTATTGATATTTCACTTATTTAAGAATTATGTAGTTTTTAAACTACATAAGTGAGACATATTACTACATGTAGGGTGATGTATTTTTACATACTAATCTTAAGTTTTTTGCATTGTGAGATTTAATTTTGCATTATCAATAAGTTCGTTCCCTGAAAAATAAGAGAACTGCTAATTCAGTAATGATCAAAATACAAAACAGAAGAATAAAAATATATTTAAACTCACCAAAAAGTACCAATAAAAAGCTATCCGCAGAACATCCATTTACACCGTTCCCTAAAGATTTTGAGTCCGCTTTTGTTTATCATTAGACAAAAACCTCTTTTTTTCCTATTCCCCTTTAAAGTAAAGGAATATTTCTCAGTCTTGTGGTAGTAATGCCCAGGTACATATTGGATTTACTTACTGGTCTTATATTTTATTTCAAAAAAATAAACACTAAAATTGAAGCAATGAAAAAAGATTTAACAACTTTATTAACAGCAGTTCTATTGATAGCTTCTGCGAATACTTTTGCACAGACAGCAGGTATAGGGATTAATACTACAACGCCTAATTCCACATTGGATGTGAATGGAAAATTAGGCGTTACGGATGTTGACGGACTTCAGGCACCGAGACTTACCCGTGCCGACCTTTCTGCTAAAGGAGATGCTCTTTACGGAACTAATCAAAAAGGAGCATTGGTGTATATTACTGATATCTCAGCTGGTGATAATTCAGGACCAAGACTTAATATCGACAGCATCGGGTATTACTATTTCGATGGTACAGCATGGCAAAAACTGATCAGTAATTATAGCAATATGTATAATGCTGATGGTACTCTTACCAATACCAGAACTATTACCCAAAATGGGAATGATCTGAAATTCGTGAATCAACAAACGACAACTATTAATAATAGTGTAGGTCTTGGTATCGTACAGGATTCGGGTGCAGGAACAAGAGCAACAATATCCTTATCGAACGGAGGGAATCCAAGTATGCATATTTTTACAGATACCAACGGCGGAGCACAGATCAGGGCTGCAGGAAACAGTACCAATTTATCAATAGGGACAAGCTATACTTCAGCACCCAGTGGTATTTTATTTGTTACAACACCTACCGATGAAGCCGCTGGCACTGAACAACTCCGTATTACACCGAATGGAAATTCATTCTTTGCCGCAAATGTTGGTATCGGATATGCCAGTACAACGTTTGCCCCAGGTGAGAAATTAAAAGTAAACGGAAGCATTACCACAGCAACAGCCACCTATCCTGATTATGTATTTCAAAAATATTACACTGGAAAATCCTTACTGAATTCCAGATATAAATTTGCCAATATCTATGACACAGAAAGATTTATTATGCAAAACAAACATTTGCCTGGAGTAACTTCCATCAAGGAGCTGGAAAAAACCGATGAGGGTTATTCTTTTGATATTACCAAATTGTCTACTCAGACTCTGGAAAAAGTAGAAGAATTGTATTTATATGTTATACAGCAGCAAAAGCAAATTGATATGCAAAAAAAACAAATACATACTCTGCTTGGCTTAACCCAAAAATTACAAAAAAATAAATTAAAAAAGCATCGATAAAATTGTAATAAAGAATTTTGCGGTTCTTATAGGATACACAGATGATTAAAAAAAACGGAATGTTTTATTCCGTTTTTTTAATATACCCACATGTCCTTCAATTGATCTTTCTCTGGCATTATTACATACCGGGAGTTTATTTAGGTTTGTGGGTCTGGTTTTTATCTCCTAACCGTACCAGATCAACAGTGTTTTTAATGTTGAGTTTTTTATAAACTCTTGCTTTGTAAGTGCTTACGGTAGAAAGGTGCAGGTTCAACTCATTTGATATCTCAATATTCCCGTACCCTTTGGCCAGAAGATCGAATATTTCCTTTTCTCTTTCGGATAATGTTTCCAGCGGATTGATAGGACTGTCTTTTTTAGCTGAAGACACGAGTTTTTTTACGATATCCGGAGAATAATACGTTCCGGTTTCAAATATTTGCTGAACAGCTTCAAGGATATTATTTTCATCCGATAATTTGTTAATGTATCCATCAGCTCCTTCAATGATATACTGTACGGCAATATCATTGTCATATACTGAAAAAACCAGGATTTTAAGATTGGGCTGTATTATTTTTATCTCACCAATCATACCCAGGTATTTGCTTTCCGGCATATTGATATCTAAGATCAGCAGGTCAAACGACTCTGCATATAGTTTTTCTGTGAGTTCCGTATAGGATTCTGCGCAGGAAATTTTTGCATCTTTGTAGTGAGATTCCAGAATTAAGGTGGTTCCTAATCTTACTACAAAATGATCATCTGCAATGATAATTTTTCTAGTCATCTTTTTGTTTTTTTATTTTAATTGATAGTATCGTTCCATTAGGGGTATTATTTTTAAATTCAATTTTACCATTGATCATCATAAGAAGCTGAAGAATAAGATGTAATCCTAAGCTGTATTTTTGTAAAACCAGTTTTTCATTTTCAATATTATCCTGAAGTTTTTCATAATAGGTCATTTGTTCCCGGCTCATTCCCTTACCCGTATCTTTTACCTCCAGAAAAAAAGTACTGCTGTCTTCATCAGTAGAGAGTTCTATGATTCCATTAGTGGTATTTTTAACCGCGTTGTCTATAAGATTATGGATAATAACAGCGATCACATTTTGATTGTTTTTCGAGTAGGTAGGATCTTTAATATTGTTGATAATCCGGGTGTTTTGTTCTTTAGCCGCAACCTCAAAAAGTGCTTTTTTAGTTTCTACCACCTCATAAATATTATAGATCTCATTTTTTTCAGAAATGTTGTAAATCTCAGCGTATTCCTTCAGGGTTTTCACGAAATTGTAAAACTCTACAGAAGAAGTGTAAAAACTCTCGAAATATTTCTTTTGTATGTAGCGGTCATGTTCATCTGTCTCATACAACTTTTGGGCTGTAATGGATAAATACTTTATGGGAGTAATGATATCATGGCTTATTGTCTCCAATAGTTTTTTCTGCTGTACGCTCTCTTTTCGGAGCTGTTCTTTGGTGTATTCCAATTTTAATACTGCTTTTGATAGTTTTTGTGTTCTTATTTCAATGATTTTTTCAAGTTCTCTTTTCTTTTGTTCCTGTCTTTTTATTCTTATTTTAAAAAGTGTAAATACAATCATTGTCAATAGCAACACAACAAAGAATTTAAAAATGAGTGTTTGGTGAAATAAGTACTTTACATTGATATTAATTGTTTTATAGATATATTTTCCTTCGGGAGAAGCCAATACTCTCACTATAAGCTGATAGTAGCCCGGCTCCAGATTTGCAATATAATATTTACCGTCACTGCCCACCCTTTCCCAGTTTTCATTCTTACAACCTTTCAATTTGGCGTCGATAACCAAATTAGCTCTGTTGGCGTAATAAGGAACATCTACTAAAATGACCGCTTTATAAAAATTGTTTTCCAGATTGATCTTCCGCTCTTTTATACTGCTTTTGGAATCATAGAATACAACCCGTTCCAAAAAGAAATTTTTAGGATAATAGCTTCTTATTTTTTCAGGATCAAAAAATACCAGACCTTTGATAGAAGGAAACACAAAATTTCCGTTGGGAAGAGCTGCAGCTGTTGGAGAACTTCCTCCATTAAACTCATTGGTAGTAAAGCCGTCTTCTTTGCTGTACCGGTAATAGTTGGGTAACGTTTTTCTGTCCTTTGCATACTGCAGGAGGTTATCTTTCAGGATCTTGAATAATCCGTTGTTGGTGCTGATCCAGAAAAAACCTTTTTTGTCTTCCAGAATCGTATGAGAAAATAAAAGATATCCGTTTTTATCCTCAGGCATTTTAATAAGCCGCTCGTTTTGATATAGAAAAAGACCATCTCCCTGAGTCGTGATCCAAAGATTCCCATCCTTTGATTTTGTAATTTCTCTTACATGTAACGGCGCTGCAGATATTTTTTTAGGGCTAAAAGAGGGAGCTTCTATCACATATAAAGCATCTCTGGTTCCTACCAGCCATTTATGATATCCCAGTTCCTGTATTGTCGTGGCAATATTAGGAATTGTAAACTGTAAAAAAGGTTTTTTAAAGTCAGAATCCTTATAGAAGATGAGTTCAGAATGTAGTGAAGGAAGATGGAATACCATCACGTGATAGGGAGGGATATTCAAAACATAAGGTCTTGTCTTCGTGAAATTCAGAGATTCATTTTTTGAATAATCAGAATCTCTGAAAAAACGGACTAATGAAGTACCGTTTTGGACGAGAATATTTTTATGGCTGTCATAGAACAGAAAATACTTGTTTGTTGTAGTAAAATGATACTGTTTTACCAGTCCGTTTTCATTGTAAACATCTCCTGAAGAAGTAATTACTTTATCCTTTTCGAAAGGAAGTACGGAATAAAAAATATTTTCATAGGATTTATCAGACCGGTTGGCTACATGAAAATTATTGAATTTCACTACATCCAGCCCGTCTGATAATGTTCCAAGATATACTTTATTATTAATTTCATCATGATACACGGAAACTAAAGAGTTTTCGTTAAGATCATAATGGAACATCTTTTTTAAACTGATTCTATTGTTCTGATAGGAAACTTTGTACAAAATATTATCATGAAGAATGAAACATTGGTTGTTGATTTGGCTCCAGTATACCTTCACATTATCCCGGAAGAAAATCTCTGAACTATCCAAATAATCAACTTTTCCTGACGAAATTCTGATGATTTTTTGTAATGTCCTGGAAATAATAAAGATAGTGTGTCCCAGGCAAAAAGTATGGGTTGTATAATGCTCGTCGAGTTCCTTTATCGGGACTGTCGTTTTATCGTTATATCGTATAGTTCCATTCTTAAAAAGATGATAGGAATCCCTGGTATCAAAATAAACGAAGAAGTCTTTGTGATCTGTTTTTTCATGAGTTCCATTTTTTACAAATAATCCGTATAACTTGCTTTCGTGCAATGCTCTTTTTACGTAATTATTCTGATGATTTAAAATACTTACGTTTCTTTTGTTGAGTAAAACGGTGTTTTCAGTATAAGCCGTAAAATTATAAATGGAATCTTTTTCAATATTTCCCAAAAATACTGAAAACCGGTTGTTTTTAAGATTAAGATGATTATATGTTACAAAATTATATCCATCATAACGCACCAGGCCGTTTTCCGTACTCAGCCATATGAATCCATATTTGTCTTTAATAATATCCTTTACACTATTCTGAGGAAGGCCGTTATCGGTGTCATACCATACCGAGGCAGCTTGCTGGCCATAACAAAGCTGCGCCTGGAATAGTAATAGAAATATGAATGCTTTAAAAAACATTGGTATAAGTTAAAGTAGTTGATGCATTTGTGTTTACTTCATTCAGTTCATATAAATGTAGTAAAAATTAATCATTGTTTAAAGAATTAAATGACATTTATAAACTACAAAGAGCCGGATGAAAAACGACAGAATCCATCATCTATCTTTACAGTAATTATTTTATGTTTTGTCAATGTTATCAGATATTTGCGGTGTTAATTTATTACTTTGTTTTAATGATTATAGTGAATTATTTACTTAAATAATTTAGTTTAAAAATCCAGATTATATTTCACTTTTATGTGATTACAATTCCTTTGTTTAATTAAATAATAAATTTTTATAATTAAATTTTGGATTAAAATAACTTTTACCTGAAAAAAACAAAATATAAGCGATAGGTAAATAAATGTGAAGGAAAACCAGGTATGGTTAAAATCGCAAAGATTGCATCTTAAACAGCGGAACTCCCGGGTTTCTGAAAGAGTGTGATATCATTTACAAAGACTATTGCATAGAACGAGTATTGAGTAGGAGGCATTAGTCTGTTATTATTGCTTCTGGAGTTCAGGTAGAAAAGACATTGATAGAAAATAAATAAGAAGAGAAAATTTTAATAATTGAAGGGCAATGAAAATAAACAATAAGAAAAGAGTAAGTTATCATGTGGGGGTTCAGCTGGTTATATTGGCGCTGCTTCTTTTAAGTATTTCTGTTCTCAGATATTTGGGATACACGTATTTCATAGGAATATTTTTCCTGACAGCGTTTCTGGTACTCGTGTACGGATTTTTAAAAAACCAGTTTATCTTCGAATATGAGAACTCCGGTCAGGTAATTTCTATTAAAAGCTATCGATGGATTTCAAGTGGGAAAAAATTCCCGGTCTTTGAAATGCCACAAAAAAAGATTGTAAGAATAGAAATACAGGAGCGCACCTTTCGAAAATATCTCATTATTCTTTTTTCAAATTCTTCAGGGAAAGTATTAAGAAGAAATATTGATATCACTTTCTGCAGTGAGGATGAAATCCAGCTGCTCTTTGAAGATATTGCAAACAATTTAGTAAAGGAAAAATCAGGAACATATTTCCTGTAAAAAGGATGCTTTCTGAATACAAATAAATAGTTTAAGATGGAAAATTTGAAAGACATTCATATTGGTACTTTGGTACGGGAGTATGTAAATGAACAGGGGATTGATATGAACCGGATCTGCAGATTCCTGCATTCAACGGAAAATGAGATTCTGGAAATGTATTCTATGAAATCATTGGACGCAGATGTGCTTCTGAAATGGGCGAAATTATTGAAATATGATTTTTTTCGTCTGTATTCCAGTCATTTAATTCTATATGCCCCTGTTGGCAGACAAAATAAAAATGAAGTAAAATCAAAACTGCCTCAGTTCCGGAAAAGTTTATATACAAAGGAAATTATAGATTTTATATTGGAACTGCTGGCAGATAAAAAAAAGACTCCTGTAGAAATCATTAATCAATACGGGATTCCCAAATCAACACTGAATAAATGGATAAGCAAGTACAAACAGTAAATACAGGTCCTAATTATAAAAGGATTTATCATGATTTCATCGAGTCCAAATGTCCGGATAAACTGGAATATATAAAGCGTTATATGTCAAAAGAATCAATGTCTTTATCCGATGTTTTGAAAATTAATAATATTATATTTTTTGATGGGGTATCTGAAAATCAGAAATTCAAATCCTATGATAAACAAACCATTTTTGAAATTCTTGAGTATCAGAAGAAATATAAATTAAATAATAGTCAGTTAGCCAAACATTTTAAATTAAGCAGAAATACTGTTACAAAGTGGAAGAGGATATTTTTAGTATAAACTGCATATTTTTATCATAAAGCAATTATAATACATAAGTTTATGTTTTTCTCATTTTTAAAGAGTATCTGCAGTTTTACTCTTTTATAACTTTCTACAGCGATTCTGCAAAAAACTAAAAATGAAAAACTTAGAGTAAAAATCTTACTCTAAGTTTTTACATCTGAATATAATAATCTGCTTTTTTGCTTGTATGTCGAGGAGTAAGCTCTTTGTTATTTATTATGCTTTATTATAAATTTATTTCTTCGCGTGTAGAGACAGGTTGTCCATATATACAGCCTGATGAACTCCATTCAGCATAACTTTCAAACCTAAATGTGCGTCTTTTTTTAAAGAAACGGTAAATGTTTTTTTCTCCCCGGTTATTTTGGAAGGCCTCGTAATAGAAGTATACGTTTTTACATCAGAGGGATGATCTACTGAGAAAAGTTCTAAAGTAGTTTCTCCGCCATTATCAGAAAGATCAAGTGATAGGGTATAGGTGCCGGCTTTAATTTCCGGCGTTACCAGATACATATCTTCCCTGGGATTGCTCATAGAATAGAAGATAATTCGTTTATCACTTGCATACAGCATGGCTTTCCCGGATTGAGCAGTCCAGCATTTATTGATATCTTTCCAGGTATCAAAACTTTCAGCGAGAGCAGTGACAGGTTTACACTGAGCATTTGCTGTAAGAACTCCTCCTATAACTGCTAATCCCGTAAGTAGTATTTTTTTCATGTATTATTTTTATTTATAATGAGTAAAAATAACAAAAAAAGATTGCACTTCACGCTGTTGTTTTATGATTTAAATTGGTTTTTATATAATAGATGGTACGAAAATAAATAAATTGAAACGTAAAATATTGTAAAACAGTACTATGCTAAGAGGTTGTGTATGTCACTTGATGAGTAATGCAGTTGAAGAATTTATGGAACAATAGTCTTTGCATTAAACGCTATTTAGTTAAATTAAAAATAATGGTATATCATAGTAGCTACCTATCACTCAGCTTATGAAATAAAAAATTTCTTGGAAGGATTGAAAAAAATGTTTTGTAACTTGTAATCTGATTGTGATGGTTGTAGATGATGAATGGCGCTTTTCATAGAGAGGCAGATCATTTCAAACTTAACTGATAAAAGAAAGATGAGAATCTTATCTCGGACCTGGCTAAAAATACGAAGAAATGAGAAAAATACTACTTTTCATGATCACTCTAACAGGTACGGTACTGACGAAAGCACAAACGATTGAATCAAGCAGCCGAAGTACTATAGGATATATTAAGAGTGACGGAACGATCGAAAACAGCAGTCATTCCACCCTGGGCTATATCAGAAGTGATGGCACTATCGAAAACAGCCGCCGCTCTACGATTGGCTATATCAGGAACGACGGAACTATTGAAAGCAAAAGCCGATCCACAGTAGGTTACGTAAAGGAAGACGGAACAGTAGAAAACAGCAGCCGCTCTGCTTTAGGGTATATTAAAGACGACGGAACCGTTGAAAATGCCAGCCGAAGTACCATTGGCTATGCCCCTGGTATTAAAAAAGAATGGGTTGCCGTGGTGTATTTCTTTTTCAAGCTGTAGAAAGAACTTTTTATGATTTTAGCTTATTATTTTATAATCTGAATGTAATACATTAATAAAACAAATACTTTTTTCTTTTAAAAATTGTAATTTATACAGTTGTATTTCTGGGCTTACTTGGAATATCAAGAATGTAAAAACAATGTTAGATCTCATCTGAGATGAAACTATAATAAAAATGTGCCTGTTAAATAAAGTGGGCTGTACATAGAAAAATTTCCTAAATGTGGTAGTTGTTTAAGCATTATTGGCGTATAAATTGATACTACAATCTGAATTGAATTTTGATGACTAATGACTAGAACGACTCTAACTCTGATTTTCTTTTTAAGTGGTTTTTTCTTTTTAAATGCACAGGAGAAAAAAGATTCACTGTATTATAAAATAGAAGAATTTTCTGATAAAAGAAAAGTTACCAAATTCATTCACCGCCTTATATTTCGTAGAGAGCCGGATTCAACATCTGTTAAATCCAATACTGAAAAACTTTCGCAAAAGACTTATGATAAAAAAATTATCAGAAATGTCAGGATAGAAACCATTGACCCTTTCGGATATGGCTCTAATGACAGTAAGGAAATAGGCAAATGGTATGATTGGATAAAGGATCATCTTCATTCCAGTACCAGAAGATCAACAGTCAATAATTTTTTACTTTTTAAAGAAGGAGAAGAGTACAATGCCCAAAAGCTCTATGAATCTGAACGTTTGCTCAGAACAATGCCTTTTGTCAACAGAGTGAATATCAGTGTTTCAGACAGCACTTCCGGTAAAGATTCCGTAGATGTTGTGGTAAAGGTCCTTGATTCCTGGAGTCTGAAGCCGAGAATCAGCTATTCCGGAAGTAAAATTGGTTTGGGAGTGACTGAAGAGAATGTACTGGGACTGGGACACACCCTGGATTTCCTTTACAGAAATGATTCCAAAGAAAAGCAGGATTACCTCTTGGGAAGCTATACCACTTATAATCTTTTTGGTACCTATATCAACGCCCAGATTCTCGGAGAACGGGACTTTTCGAGAAATGAAAGAATTAATTTCAGCCTCAGAAGAGACTTTTTCTCCCCCTTAACGAAGTGGGCGGGAGGTTTTACATTTGAATATTTTATGCGGAAAGTTTTGCTTCCGATAGAAACGGATACCACTTTCCCGGAAGTTCAGATTAAGGTGTACAGCGAAGATATTTGGGGTGGGTATCAGATTCCGGTTTCATCTGATCCCAGTGAGAAGGTATCCAGCAATATTGCCATTATAGGAAGATTTCAGAACTATCAGTACAAAGACAGTCCGGGAATTGACCGGTATAAATATTTCAGTTCTTACAACAGTTTCCTGATGTCTGTTGGATTTATTCAGAGAAACTTCTCGGTTCAGAAGAATATTTTTCAGTATGATTTACCGGAGGATGTTGCTTACGGTAATTCCGTAAACATCATTGGCGGAGGCTTATCAAGAAATAAGGAAGTGAACCCCTACGTCGGGATTTCTGCATCGTACGGTCGTTTTACCAAATTGGGCTACTTCACCGTGAAAGCACAGTTTGGAAGGTTTTTTAATGAAGACAGCCGGAACAGGGAGTCTTTCCGCTTTGACGGAACTTATTTTACCAATCTTATGGACTGGAAATTTGCCAAAGCAAGACATTTCTTCTCTCCAACACTGGCACTGGGAAATCCACAGCATAACCACTCGTATAAGGACAGAATCAACCTTTCTTCCGCAGACGAATTTCCTGTTTATAATTCTGATTATATCGGGACAAAAAAGATTGTGTTAAGATATCAGCTGCAATTGTTTATTAATAAAACCTGGAAGAATTTTCATTTCAGTCCTTATTTAACTACCGCGGTGGGCTGGCTCGGAATGCCTGATGATAAACTGTTTAAAACTAAGGCCAATACAAAAATCGGAATAGGTGTTTTAATTAATAATCCCTATCTGGTTTTCAACAGAATTCAGATTTCTTTCATGTATTATCCACGTGTTCCTTTTGATAATAATTCTGTTTTTGATTTTAACAGTAACAGGAATAATCTTTTACCAATGAACAGTTTTGCAACGGATGTTCCTCACTTTGTCAATTTTGGAAATTAATAAAGTTAATTAGATGCCCGGCGATTTGTAAACACTTCGTCTTTCAGGCCATATATCAGAGTTGTTTTTGATATAATATTACCCATTTGGGTAATTGACAGGTTGTTATATAATCACAAAATTTGTGATGTAATACACTGTATGCTGTAAAGTACATTCAAATGGAGTTTACAACAAATCATAACAACTTCAAAACTAATCACTATGAAACCATTGAATTTTCTTTTATTATGGACAGCACTTTTTACGCCTGTCGGTATGTATGCAAACCCAACCGGGGAAACACCGTGTGTGCCAAAAGCAATTCCTATAACCGATGCTGAAAAGTGGATTGCCTTTTCTCCAATTTTGCTCTTTCTTTTTATTACATGTATTGTATTTCTTAAGCTGAAAAAAGATAAAGTATCTTTAAAAGATCTTCTTCTGGATAAGGATGCGAATGTTCAGATGGAAGTAGAAAGAACAAAACAAAGAGTGGCTTTTTTATCTGCTTCTACTGAAAGCCAGCAGGCAATGGAGGCCGCTGACGCAACAGCTGACAACGGTGAAGATCCCAATACCTCAAAAGCTAATACGAGTGTAAGCCGTTTTCTTGCATTTATAAGCGGGCTGGTTTCTGTAGGCCTGGCTTGTGTTCTCACTACTTTTGCCACCTGGAACTATTTTGATGTAAGTGATTTTCCCAACCTGAATGATCTCGTTGGTGTTTTACTGACCCTGGGAATCGGAGTCGTGCCTTATGCATTTAATAAGATTACGACAGCTGCTAAATAGACATACTTTTGTATCCAGGCTAATTGCATCATGCAGATTTCAAGACAATAGAAACCTTCCTTGCTTTTGGCAGGGAAGGTTATAATCAAAATGTAATCACACTCTGAAAACTAAACTACTACATCTATTTTGACATTAATATTTCCACGGGTCGCTTTTGAATAAGGACATGTTGCATGGGCTGTTTCCACAACTTTTCTGGCTTCGTCTATGGCAAACCCCGGTAAAAGTACCTGTAAATGGGCCTGCAGGAAAAATCCATCATCATTGGTGGCCAGATCTACAGAGGTATTGACAGATAAGTCCGGAGGAAGGGTAACTCCCATTTTTACCGCACCTAAATGCATCGCACCGATAAAACATGCCGACCATCCTGCTGCCAATAGCTGTTCCGGATTGGTTCCGTTTCCCTTTGAACCGGGAGAGGTTAATTCAATACTAAGTTTGCCGTCGCTGCTTTTTGCTTCTCCGTTACGGCCTCCGGTCACAATGACATTCCCCGAATACAACACTTTACTGATATTGATAACGGTTGTATTTTCTACTTCCTGAATGGTATTTAATTCCATATTTTTATTATTTAGATTAAACGATTCTGTTGATTGATCCTATGATTGTTAAAGTTTTTTTCTTAAATCTTTGAAAGCTGCTCTAAGCTCTTCTGTAAAGACCTGTGGCTGTTCCCAGGCTGCAAAATGTCCGCCTTTCGAAGCTTTATGATAATAATATAAGGTAGGATATGCCTGCTTCGACCAGCTTTCCGGAGCCTGATAAATTTCGTGAGGAAATACCGAAATAGCTACAGGAACTTTAATGTCTTTTGTCTTCTGTGCCTCAGCACTGAAATTATTCTTGTTGTTTTCCCAATAGAAGCGTGAAGAAGACGCTCCGGTATTGGTAAGCCAGTAAAGGGTAATATCATCAAGGATAGCATCACGGCCAATGATATTCTCAGGATGAAGATCACTTTCACTCCATTCTGCAATCTTTTCGTACAGGAATGCTGCTAACGCTGTTGGAGAATCGGAAAGCAGATATCCTGTGGTCTGTGGACGGGTAACCATCATTCCTCCATAAGCTGCATTTCTTCCAAAGAATGTACTCATTGCATTGTATGCTTTTGCTTCTGAAACAGAAAGTCCTGATGGCGCAGGATCACCGGCATTGATTGGCTTTACAAGCTCGGCTGGAATGGTTGCAGGCATTGTGAGATGAATTCCTAGAAGACCTGAAGGAGCCTGTTTAGCCAAAGCATCAGAGATAACAGAGCCATGGTCACCCCCTTCAGAAACATATTTTTTGTAGCCGAGTCTTTTCATCAGTACATCCCAGGCAAGCGCAACACGGTCCGGATTCCAGCCCAGTTCAGTTGGAATTTCTGAAAAACCATATCCCGGAATAGCCGGTATAATTACATCAAAAGCATCACTCGCTTTACCTCCGTATTTTACAGGATCAGTTAAAGGATCTATGGCATTGATAAATTCCAGCGGAGAACCCGGCCAGCCATGGGTAAGAATCACAGGCATTGCATTAGACTCCTTTGAACGTACATGGATAAACTGAATATCAAGTCCGTCAATATTGGTTACGAACTGCGGAAGAGCATTCAGCTTATTTTCCACTTTTCTCCAGTCGTATCCGTTGCCCCAATAGGTGATCAGTTCTTTTAACTGTTCAAGCTGAATTCCCTGGGAAGCATCTTTCACGGTCTCTTTATCCGGGAACCGGGTTTCAGAAATACGTTTTTTAAGATCATCCAGTTGAGATTGCGGAATACTGATGCGGAAAGGGCGGATACTGATGTCATTTTTTGATGATAGAGTAGCAGTCTCGTTTTTTTGTGCTTTAGAAATAGCAGGTGTACCTAAAGTAAAAGTTGCTAATAAAAGGATGGTTGAAATTGTTGTTTTCATTGCTTTTTTGTATTAGATTTTAGATCTGTTTTTCTTTTTGATGAGACAAAATTATGCTCATGGAAGCCCATGAGAAATGAGTAATTTGTTCAAGTAGTCATATTTCACAGTGAAACAGACATTGAGGTGGGCGAACAGGAAAACAGCATCAATATGAAGCAGATGAAAAGTAATGCTAAGAAAAGTGAGTGAGTTGCTGGTCTCAAAAAAGGATAAAGAATAAGCTCCGTTCTTCTATAAAACGGAGCTTATTTTGTGAAAACATTCTTTTTGATGTTATCCGTGAGCTTCTACAGATACATCATTCCATTCTTCCCAGACTTTAAGACGCTGCTCGTAATTCTGTTTTACAAAAGGAAGTGCTACTTTTCCCAGCAATAGACGCAATGGAGGATTTTCAGTTTCTGCTAACTTTATCAATGCCGGAGCTGTAGCTGCTACGTCACCAAAAGAAGTTTCAGATTCTGAGAAAGCCTTTTTAACACCATCGTAAACCGGATTGCTTTGCGTATTAATTCCTGTATGCCAGATATTGGAAGCATAGCCATTGGGCTCTACCAACGTTACATGGATTCCAAAGCCTTTTACTTCCGTTGCTAAAGTTTCACTTAAGCCTTCCAGTGCAAACTTAGACGCATTGTAAAGTCCCATGGTTGGCAAAGTGGCCAATCCTAAAATAGAAGAAACCTGGATGATATGACCACTTTTCTGATCTCTCATGATGGGAAGTACCGCCTGTGTAAGCCATAAAGTTCCAAAGAAATTCGTTTCAAACTGTGCTCTTGCTTCCTGTTCGTTGGTTTCTTCCACCGCACCCGTTAATGCATATCCTGCATTATTGATCAGAATATCAATGCTGCCGAAGTGTTGATGTACTTTCTGAACTGCTGATAATGATTCTTCTCTTTTATCTACATCTAAGGTTAAAGGCAATACGGAATCACCATATTTTTCTTTTAAATCATTAAGTGTTTCTACATTTCTGGCTGTTGCTGCCACTTTGTATCCTTTTGCTAAAAAAGCTTCTGCCCATGCTTTTCCAAAACCTTTTGATGCTCCTGTAATTAAAACTGTTTTTGACATTGTTCTGTTTTTTTAATTGATTTGATTGTTATGATTATATTTTTTAAAAAATTTTATGTTTACATTTAAATGACCGATCGGTCATATTTTGGGTAAAAAAAATTACACACTGTTTTCTTCAATCATTTTTTTCAGATTGCTTGCGATAACTTCCATTCTATCATTATTACCGGACATTCTTGCCATCAGGTGACCGCCTTCAAGCATTGCAAATAAAACCGTTGCAAAATCTGCCGGATTCCAGTCTGCCCTGAATTCTTTATTGGAAATTCCTTTTTCTATAATACCGGAAAGCAATTCCTGTCCCTGTTTAATGGCACGGTTTACCTTTTCCTTTACCACAGGATTGGTGTCATCAGCTTCTGTTCCGAAATTCAACAAAGGACAGCCTCCTGCAACCGGTGGATGGTTGGGATCACTAAAAAAATCAATATAAGCGAATAACTGCTCTTTAGAAGTTTTGTACGGGCTTAAAGCTCTCTGAAGTCTTTCCGTCAGCATTTTCATATTGTGCTCAACAGCTGCACAGGCAAGTACATCTTTATTCTCGAAATGAACATACATACTGCCCTTAGACAACTTGGTGGCCTCCATAATATCACTCATAGAAGTAGCCGCAATCCCTTTTGTATTAAAAATAGGAGCTGCTTTTTCTATAATGAACTGTCTGGTTTCTTCACCTTTGGCCATAATACTACCCAATAATGATGCAAATATATGACCGATTGGTCATAAAAGCAAAATTTATTTGATATTTTTTATAGGAAATACCAAAATAATCTTCTCCCTGGTCTGATAGATGTGAAATATACCATTGAATCCATTATCCGAATATGCTTAGTGCAACATCCTGTGATAGTATGATTTTGATGTGCTGTATTGATAGCCAATAAGTTTTTTAATCCTACATTTGCTGTGCTAAAAGGAATTATGAAGAAACTGGAGATTAAAAAAAATATTCAGAAACAGGAAGATAAAAATCTATCTTTTCGGGTTTTTGATTTGAATAAAGACCATTTGGCCCAATATGTAAAACCTCACAAAAAAGACCATTTCTGTATTTTTATTGTAGAACAGGGAAAGCTTCAGGTTTGTATTGAAGATAAAATGCATTGGATGAAAGCCGGGAAAATCTCGGTGATATTTCCGGAACAGGTACATTTTGTGGCAGATTGCAGCGAAGATCTCATCGGGAAGATTATTCTGTTTGAAGAAATACTGTTTTGTTCTGACATTCTGAAAAATGAACTGAGCACCTATAATGTTAATCTTTCTACACATCTCAACTGTACGGTGCTTTCGCAGGAAGACTTTGAACAAAGTTTACGCAATACTTCAATCATTCAAGACATTTACGAACAGCCAACCCTTATCAGGAAGGAACAGGCCAGATTTTATATTAAAATTGTTCTCCTTGGGCTTATTGAATCTATTCACGGGCTGCACCCCGTTTTGCATGAAAAAACTGCTGACCAGCCCATGTATGTAAGGTTTAAAAAGTTGTTGAATGAACATTACAAACAATACAGAACTGTTCAGTATTATGCAGAAGAATTGGCTATTACCACTAAAAAATTAAATTCTATCACCAAAAAACATTGTGGAGAGACAGCTATTCAGGCCATCCATAACCGTATTTTAACGGAAATTAAACGTCAGCTGATGTTTTCAGATCTTTCCCACAAGGAAATTGCTTTTGATCTGGGATTTAATTCTCCATCTGCTCTCAATAAGTTTGTCAAAGCAAAACTCAAAGAAACTCCCACCGAGCTTCAACAGGAACTGGCGCAAATGTATAACGCATAGTCTCGTTTGTATAACATGGCTTGTGAAGGCTTGTCTAATTTTGTATCATTAAAATCAGATAAGAAAAATGAGCAAATTATTTATTGCAGGCGAAGTCTTCCACGGTGCGGGAAGTCTTGATGAATTAAAAAATATCAAAGGAAAAAAAGCAGTTATTGTAACAGGAGGAAGTTCCATGAGAAAAAGCGGAACTCTTGACAAAGCGATAGCTTATCTTAATGAAGCCGGAATCGAAACACAGATTTTCGAAGGAGTAGAGGAAGACCCTTCATCAGCAACATGTCTTAAAGGCGCAGAAATCATGAATACCTTCCAGCCAGACTGGATTATCGGATTAGGAGGATGTTCCGCCATTGATGCTGCGAAAATTATGTGGGTGTTTTACGAATATCCTGACGTAGAGTTTGATGCTTTGATTAAACCTTTCACCGTTCCGGTTTTGAGAAATAAAGCTAAGTTTATTGCCATTCCTTCTACCAGTGGTACAGGAACTGAAACTACCGGACTGGCAGTGATTACCGATAGAGAGAAAGGGGTGAAATATCCTGTTGTTTCTTACGAACTGACACCGGATATTGCTATTATTGACGGCGAAATCTGCGCGTCAATGCCGGCTCATGTGACCTCTAATACAGGACTTGATGCACTGACACATTGTGTTGAAGCGTATGTTTCAAATATTGACAATAATATCGCAGATGCTTTATCTAAAGGTGGTTTGGAGATTGTTTTTGATAATCTTAAAGAAGCGGTAGAAAATCCCAATAATATCCAGGCCCGCCAGAATATGCATGATGCCTCATTTATGGCTGGTTTAGCCTTCAACAATGCATGGTTGGGTATCGTTCACTCTCTTTCTCACCAGGTAGGAGCATTGTATGGAATTCCTCACGGAGCTTCAAATGCTATTTTCCTTCCGAATGTTATCCGTTATAATGCTATGGCTACAGAACGTTATCCTGATCTGGCAAGAGTAATTGGGAAGGAAACTACCGAAGAACTGGCTCAGGCTATTGAGACTTTACGTTCTGAAGTCAACAATCAGTCAGCGATCAAAGATTTCGGAATCTCAAGGGAAGATTGGGATAAAAATCTTGATTATATTGCAGCCAACGCTTTAGCAGACCCTTGTACAGGTTTCAATCCGAGAGTGCCTGTTTTGGAAGAGTTGAAAGCAATTTACAATGCCTGTTATGAAGGTGTGGTATATGCAGAAAAAGTGGTTGCAGGCTAGTTTTTTGTAAATGATTACCTCATAATACAACAAAAAAGAGAACTCAGACGAGTTCTCTTTTTGCATTTATTTAACCATGATTTTAATGCTTTCCCTACGATCGTTTTCATAAAGAATACTGATCATGTAAACGCCTTTACTATAAGTTGAAAAATCTAATTGTATATCATAGACATGAAGGTTTTTCCGGTCAGAAAGCTTTCTTTGAGCCATATCATAAACCATAATGTCCTTTATTTTCTCTTTACTTTTGAGGTAACAGAAATCTTTCACAGGATTAGGGTAAAATGTAAGCTCAGGCTGTACCTTCATATCCGCAGTTCCCAGAATACAATCTGAAAAAAAAACTGAGTATTCCCGGTGATATGGATATTTATGTATGGTTTTCCCAATTAATGAAATAAAAAAGAGACTATTTCCTTTCGAAATAGTCCCTGTAGTAAAATTAATTCCCGATTAAAAACCAGTGGTTAATTTCTTATGGTGGAAATATGGATACACTGCAATCCGCTACAATCTTTAAGTTCAATGTTGGTGATCATTTCACTGTAGATCCGAGTAGTGGTGTCGTTAAATTGATATCCTTCTATAAACACAGGTCTGTCTTTAGGAAGATTGCTCTGCTCATTAATCATTTCCAGCGACAAACTATCAGGATAGCCTTCATTTTTTTTAAAAGTAATCTCTATTAAACCGTTGTCAGCCAGGTAGTCAAACTTCTTTAAACGAGAAGGCAGGCTTGCTTTGGTTTTAAAAACATTTAATTTTTCAATACTGCTTTTGTAAAGGTTAAACATGCTGGCAGTTCCAATAGCATCATTGTACACCGCAAATTGTATGGTGTTGCTTTTCTGGCCCCAAATTAATAATGAAGTAGTAATGAAGAGTAGAGATAGTAACTTTTTCATAACAAAAATAGAGGTTTAAATGTTGGATGTTTTACTTTGAAAGATTGGTGTTAGTTCCTGTTTTTTACTACGATCCATCCGGTATATTTTATTGGAGTTTGCGTTGTGTTGTTCTCATTCCAGCCCATTTCAAACCAGTAAGTTCCTGTAGGTTCTTTTTTACCGTCCATAGTTCCGTCCCATTTGAATCCGTTTGATTTACTTCCTACATGAATTCTGCTTCCATATCTGTCATAGATACCGAATGAGAAATTATTTTTATTTGCCAAAGCAGAATAATCAAGTACGTCATTGATTCCGTCACCATTAGGAGTGATGATGTTAATCAGATTAGGAACAGTAACTTCTATCTGCACAGGAACGCAGTTATACGAATCCCTTACATAGAAAGTATGGCTTCCGCGGGATATATTGGTAAATATGTTTTCACTCTGCCAGTTGATATTGTCCATAGAATATTGATAAGGTGCTGTTCCTGCAATTACATCTAAGGTAACCATATTATTGTTAATGGTAACATCTGAAATAACAGGGTTTTCAGAAGCATACACCTTCACAGTTTGTCTGGTGGTACATTCTCTGGTTTTCAGATCTACCCAGTAGGCCCCAACTCCTACATTCTTGATGGATTGCGTTGTCGCTCCTGTACTCCATTCGTAAGAAGTATAACCTGGTCCTGCATCTAATGTAGTTGTATTTTCCATACAGATGATTTTGTCCTTTAATGCTTCTGAGAAGCTAGGGGGAATAACTGTAAGGGTTACTTCTGCAATCTTATAACATCCGCTGGCATTGCTCACCTTAATATAAACAACGCCGTTCGGAGCAGTGTAATTGGCTGGATTCAGAATTTCGTTTGTCCCGTTATGCGCATCAGTGGGAGATGGATAGTACTGCTTGGTAATTCCTGGTTGTACATTAACGCCTGCCGATGTTAAATCAAATATCCCAAGCAACGGATCAGATGGCAGAAAACATGATCTTAAAGCTGCATCTTTTACGATTGGGCTTTCAGAAACTGTTAATGTTACAGTTACCCGTTCACAATCTGTAAAATCCGGGTCATTTCCGCAAAATTTATAAACAATAGTATCAGTACCCAGATAACCGAAGTTGGGAACATAATTAATCACTCCCGCTGCATCAATGGTAGCAGTACCGTTTGTTGGAGGGGTAATAATCGTTACTGTACTCGGAACATAAGTTTGGGTAGAATTGGTAAATTCCGGTACGATAGTAATGTTTCCTTCGCAAACAGTAATCGCCTTTGCAGATTCCTGAAGACATGTGTATACTTTATAGACAGGGGTAGTTGCCGGTGGACAAGTGCTTACTGCAATTTTCACTGTATAATTCCCTGCAGCCAGTGGAGTATGTGTATTGGTAGTGGCTCCGCTAATAGGATTTCCGTTGAGAAACCATTGGTAGGTGTCGTAGCTGTCATTTACTTCCAATACAATGCCCGGAATACAATCACCGGTTTTTTTTGAAATCAGTGGGATAGAAGAGAAGCCTGCAAAATAACCTCCATATCCGGATGTGCTGTAACCCCCGTTAATACCTGCTGTTACAGCTTTATCAGAAACCACGGTTACATTTCCGGTGATAGATGGGATGGCATATGTTACCCAGCTGCTGTTTCCTGTCAATGGGAAAGGTCCTTGTGCGGCGGTGGGAGTAATGCCGTTTACCATCACATTGGCTCCGGTTTCCGTTAAAATATTCAGTTTTACAATAGTTCCGGTTGGGACAGTGCTTGTTACTCCCTGTCCTGTTGGCATTTCATTGATCTTCCCGATTTCATCAATTTTTCGGGGTAAAAAACAGTTCAATGGCGGAATGTAGTTGAACCCACACGTTGCACTGCTGTTATTTACAGAAACCAACTGATATAAATAGACATTTTTTGAAGTCGTAATAAACATATTGAAGTGTCCGGAATTTCCCTGCTGTACATAGTTGCTTCCTGAAACTCTGTAAAATTCCCCACTGTTTATTGTAGCGACAGGAGTGTTGGAACCGTTGATAAATATTTGGGTATTGTTTTCAGTTCCTATGATGATACCACCTTCAAGATCCGGATTGGTAGATCTTGTTCTCACCATGGCAAAAGTACTCCCAAGTCTATCCGTAGGTACAGACTGATCAAGAACCGCATCAGATCCCATGCTGGTGTTGTCTCCAAAATTTCCATTGATATTTCCGTTGGTAAGGGTAATCGGCTTATCAGAAACAATTTTAGCTCCAATAAAAGCCGATATGTTTTGACCTCCTATTCCAGCACCTCCTGCGAAAATAAAAGACTGTCCTTTATTGAGAGTAATTGTTTGCGAATGGGTGGCAGGTGTTCCTCCAAAGAATGTTACATTTCCATTCCATGTAGCAGTGATAACTGTATTATTCTCTGTTGCCAATATGCCTGCTGAGAAGTTAAATATGTTAAGTGATGAGGTAGTAGGAGTTGCGGCTACAAAAAATTCTTTGCCGATCCCGGCTTTTCCTTTGCTTGTTATAATTTCAGCGTGTACAGTGCCGCTTACCATTCTTAATGAACAGTAAAATGGCTTGCTTCCATGTACATATAAACCTTTAGTGATAGTAGTGAATGCATTTGAAGCCACATTAGCTGCTATGATACTAGCCGGCACTACAAAGATCTGAGGAGACCCTTTACTGATGGTGACATTACCAATCGGGATGTTATTATTGTTAATTGTAACAACAAAAGGGGTTGCAGAATCGGTAGAAAGATAGAGTGCCTGCGTATAATTTACAGACCCGTAATAAGGTGCAAACCAATGGTCTGTATCTCTTTGTGCCGAAAGAGGTAGACCCAATATAAGGAACATTAAACAAAATATAAAACTTTTCATGCATTGTTAAATTTTCGTTCTAAAAATTACGAATTCTTTTTCAAAAAATGATTATGACTCCTTTATTAATTTTTTATGAATTGTAAAAAAAGTATTTATTGGATGATCAGAAAAAATAAGAAGGAATCTTAGAGGCAGATGAGTGATGTTGGATACTTTTGATACCGCATCGTTCACCTGTATGCCTGTTAATTGAATGTTTTTAATAGGTTAAGATTTATTTAATTTTTATACTTTTCTTATGGCAGTTTCCATTTTATTACTGAGTAAAAATAATTTAATAAAAATACAAATTGACTATACTTTCGTCTAGTTTTAAATCAAAGTTTAATGAATTAAATTAAATAAGACCTATGATAAAACACTTTCAGTAAAGAGAATACCTGATTTCATTTAAGGTTTTTTATTATTTAATTTCCAAATTAATTCTGTTTTTATGTGTATATGATACAGAAAAAATACTTTCAATGCTAAAAGCGCAATGGATTTCAGATTTAATTGGTTTTTTACTATTGAAACAATTGTTTTCTGAACTTAAGTTTAATTATAATTAAGTTTAGATAGGTTTTTTATTTAAACCAATTTGAATATGTTTGCAAAAAATAATCAATAGAAAAAATGGTTTTTCACGCCTATTAGCAAAAAACATGAGTGATAAAATAAAATCATTGGATGCCAGGAAGAATGCGTCGGGCTTATCAGTTTCTGAAAAAAGGGAAACACAGGACCACTATTATAATGTCCTTAAAGCAGTCTCGGGCAACAGTCAGGGGTCTATCTATATAGCAGATCTTAAAACAAAGAAATTAGAGTTTATTTCGGAAAACCCGCTTCTTTTATCAGGTCTGAATTCTACTGAAGTTGAAAAACTGGGATATAATTTTTTTCGGAAATATGCGAGGCTGGAAGATCTTGAAATTTTAAGAAAAGTAAATATTTACGGGCTTAAATTTTTTGAATGCCTTTCTCTGGAAGAGAAAAAAGCGCACACAATTACTTATGATTTTCATCTGAAACATATCAATAGTGTAGATGTACTTGTGAATCACAGGATCACACCTATTGAGATTGATAATCATGGTGAAATTTCAAAAGTAGTCTGTGTAGTATCTTATTCCCTGAATAGAAATGCGGGAAATATCAGGATTATATCCAATACTTCAGAAATCTACTGGAAATTTAACCTCTTAACCGAAAAATGGACAGAAGAATCTAAAGTTACACTAAAAATAAGGGAAATCGAAATAATACGGCTTTACCTTCAGGGATTAAAAATAGAAGAAATTGCAGAACAATTGTTTGTGTCACCAAGTACCATAAAGTTTCACAGGAGCAAATTGTTTGAAAGAATCGGAGTGAAGAATATCATCGAAGCAATATCCTATGTAATAACGAATAACTTGATTTAAACTGTACTTTTTTAAATACTTCCAGGCCGAAATCGCTGAGAATCCAAATAGAATGCTCAGTATAACGTATAGTTTTTAATTAAAAACCGTTTGCTTTCTGTGTATTGTTTTTCCGGGCATTCTCCCTCTGCACAATGGTAGAAGGAGAATGTCCGGAACAGCTTAATTAAGCTGATAATTTGTGATTACTAAACTCAGGATGAAATGAACATAATTCTGTTCTACCTCTTTTCTGTTAATCAGTTTGTTTTTGTATTCATAAGAGTTCAGGTCTCTGGATAATTTCTGATACGTTTCAAAATCATCACCCTTTATCTTTACTCTTATATTACCATCTTTTCTGTTGATAATGACATTATCTAAAGTTCTTACTTTAAATAAAACCTCGCATAATGTAGGACGAGCCTTCATTGACCCGATATATCTTTCAACTATATTAATCTTGAACGAATCAAATATGATATTATTAAAAACGATTTTAGAATTAGGCTCCTGAGTGTTGAGTTCAAGTTTATAGTTCATTACTTTATAAATTTTGGCAAATATAAGTTTAATTATGCCAAAAAACAGACTGTTTTAATAGATCATTCCCATATTAATGATTGAATTTTATTCTGCAAACTCAAAATCATATGAAAATGTGAATATTAGAGGCTTGTAAATAAGGGAAAAACAAATGTACTCTCAACTTTTTATTTCCTTTTATTTTTTTCATAATAGGCATTTGCGTAATTTTATTCTCTGTATAACAAAATTCATATTAATACCAATATAATGGAAAGATATAGTTATGGAATGGTTGGCCTTGGAGTAATGGGGCGAAATCTGCTTTATAATATCGCTGACAACGGGTTTTTAATCGCAGGATTCGACCTTGATCAGGAAAAAGTGAAAGAATTAGAAGGCGGAGCTGCTTCAGAAATGAAGGTGAAAGGTACAGGCTCTTTAGAAGATTTCGTATCCGCACTGGAAGTTCCAAGAAAAATTATTCTTATGGTTCCTGCAGGAAAACCTGTAGATGCTGTGCTGGAAAATATTACCCCACTTTTAAGCGAAGGCGATATCGTGATTGATGCAGGAAATTCTTATTTTGAAGATACCAACAGACGTGTTGCTGATCTGGCATCCAAAAAACTCCATTTTATGGGAATGGGAGTGTCAGGAGGTGAAAAAGGAGCCAGAACAGGTCCAAGTATAATGCCGGGAGGTGATCTGGAAGCGTTCAAACTTCTGAAACCAATGCTGGAAGCCATTGCTGCAAAAGTAGACAACGAAGCATGTACAGCATACATGGGAAAAGGATCTGCCGGGAACTATGTGAAAATGGTACACAACGGTATTGAATATGCTATTATGCAGCTTATCAGTGAAGCTTATGATCTTCTTAAAAGAGGAGCGGGTTTAAATAATGAACAGCTCTATCAGGTTTTCAAAGAATGGAATAATGGAGAAATGAACTCTTTCCTTATTGAAATTACCAGAGATATCTTTACTCAGAAGGATTCATTAACAGATGGTTACCTTGTAGATCATATTTTAGATAAAGCAGGAGCGAAAGGAACAGGGAAATGGACTTCTGAGCAGGCTATGGAAATAGGAGTTTCTATTCCTACCATTGATATTGCTGTAACTTCAAGAATTTTATCTGCTTATAAAAACGAAAGAATTCAGGCTTCAAAAATCTACACGGAAAGCGAAATTATAAAGCCGGAAAATACAGAATTGTTCATCAGGGAAGTGGGCGACGCTCTTTTCCTTTCTACCTTAATCAGCTATGCACAAGGTTTATCTTTACTGGTAAAAGCATCTGAAGAATATGGTTTTGAAATTCCATTGAAAGATGTTGTGAAAATCTGGAGAGGAGGATGTATTATCCGTTCTGTATTGCTGGAAAAATTCTATTCAGCGTATACCGAAAACCCTAATCTTTCTAATATTCTACTTGATCACGATATTTCTGAACTGGTAAAATCAAAAATCAAAGCCTTAAGAAAAACAGCCGGATATGCCGTTACTAACGGAATTTCAAGTTTGGGAATCCAGACTGCTTTAGGATATTTTGATGCTTATACCACAGAATCTCTTCCTGTGAATCTGATCCAGGCTCAACGTGATTATTTCGGAGCTCACACGTATCAGCGTATTGACAGAGAAGGAGTTTTTCATACTTCTTGGCAGAGTGCAAACAATTAAAAATTCGGAAGAAATGAATCAAAATAGAATCTTGCAGCCAACAACTATCGTTATTTTTGGTGCTACAGGAGATCTGGCAAAAAGAAAACTTTTTCCGGCATTTTATAACTTATATATCGATGGCAGAATGCCCAAAGGCTTCAATATTGTAGCATTGGGAAGGGCAGAAAATACCAACGAAAATTTCAGAAATTATATCAAAGAAAACCTCGAGAGCTTTTCCAGAAAAAAAGTGACTTCTGAAGACTGGGCAGGATTTCAGGCTCATATTACTTACTTCCAGCATCAATTGGATGAAGAAAGTTCTTATCAGAATTTACAGCAAAAATTGCAGGATTTTGACTCCGTGTATGGAATAAGAGCGAACAGATTGTTTTACCTATCGATCGGACCCAATTTTATTGCCACGATATCCAATCATATCAAAACGACTTCATTAGCTTCTGATCCGAAAAAAGACCGTATTATTATTGAAAAACCTTTTGGTCATAATAAACAGTCAGCGATAGAACTGAACAGTCTTTTGGCTAAAACTTTTGAAGAAGAACAGATCTATCGTATTGATCATTATCTTGGGAAAGAAACGGTGCAGAATATATTGGCATTCAGGTTTGGAAATTCAATTTTTGAACCTTTATGGGATCATAAATATATTGAATCGGTACAGATTACCGTTGCGGAAGAAGTTGGGGTAGAGACTAGAGGCGCTTTTTATGAACAGACAGGAGCATTAAGGGATATGATTCAGAATCACCTGTTGCAGATCCTTTGTATGGTGGCTATGGAACCACCGGCTTCATTGCAGTCTGGTGAAATCAGAGACCGGAAAGTAGATGTTCTGAAATCAATCCGTAGAATATCTTCCGATCAGGTTGATCATTATGCGGTAAGAGGACAATATGGAAAAGGAACTATCAATGGAGTGGAAGTGAAAGGCTACCGCCAGGAAGACGGAATTGCTTCAGATTCCAATACGGAAACTTTTGCTGCAATCAAGTTCTATCTGGATAACGAAAGATGGCAGGATGTTCCTTTCTATGTGCGTACCGGAAAGAAAATGAAAGAAAAGCATTCTTACATTACCATCCAGTTTAAACCACTTCCTCACTCAACCTTCTCAGACAGTCCACATCTTTTATCAGCCAACAGGTTGATTATTAATATTCAGCCGATGATGGATATCAGATTACAGTTCATGACCAAAAAACCGGGGCTGACACTTGATCTGAAGCCAGCAGAAATGATTTTTGATAATTTTGCCTGTCAGGAAGATACTCCGGAAGCTTATGAAACCCTGCTGCAGGATGCTCTTTTAGGGGATCTGACTTTATTTATGCGTTCCGATCAGGTGGAAGAAGCCTGGGATGTGGTTACCACCATACAGGAAGCCTGGGAAAATAATAAAGACCTTTCTTTCCCGAATTACAAAGCAGGAAGCTGGGGACCGGAAGACGTTAATGCTTTGGTAGAAAGACAAGGGCACAGCTGGGTATAAAACAATATAATTTTAAACAAACAGACAATGAATATTACAGTATTTGACGATCTGGAAAAACTGTACACAAAGGCAGCAGACACATTTGTTGACCTTTCAAAAAAATCTATTCTGAAAAATGGCCGTTTTGTGGTTGCATTAAGTGGAGGTTCTTCTCCCAAAGCCATTTTCAAGCTTTTGGCAACACCGGAATATAAAGAACAGATTGACTGGAGCAAAGTCTACTTTTTTTGGGTAGATGAGAGATGGGTTCCGTTGAACGATGATAAAAGCAACTTCCGAATGACAGATGAAGCACTTCTCAATCACGTTCCGGTACCTGAAAACCACGTCTTTCCCATGTATGCTGACGGAATAAGTCCTGAGGATTATGCTAAAGCGTATGAACAGCAGATCAGAACTGTTCTTGGTGACGAAGGTATTTTTGATTTTATCCTGCTTGGAATGGGAGATGATGGTCATACAGCTTCATTATTTCCTGGGGAAGAAGTTTTAAATGAAAAAGAAAAATGGGTTTCTGCCTATTATCTTAAGCCTCAGGAAATGTTCAGAATTACGTTAACTGCACCTATTATCAATAATGCCGGTCATATTCTCGCTATTGCATTTGGTGAATCCAAAAAACATGCGCTGAATGAAGTTCTGAATGGTGAATATAATCCTTCATTATATCCAATGCAGCTTATTGAGAAGAAGGAGGGCTTTCAGTTTTTTACAGACGAAAAAGCCAGAGGTTAATATACTTCAATCTTAAAAAATAAGAGACTGTCCTTGGGCAGTCTCTCTTCATATCAACTATTCTATTACCGGATTCCCGGTAAATACAATTTTCTGTAGATTACATCGAAAATAAGATCTGCTAAATGAAAACAGCATCATTAGAGAATTCATGACGCTGCTGCATTTAGTGTTTTTACCTTAGTTGCTTTTTGTTCGAAACTTTTAATTTTTCCAACTCAAATAGTGTTTCTATGTAAAATGGTTATTAGTTTGAAGCAAATATACAAAATAAGACACTACGTAGTGTCTAATTTTTTAAAAAAATGAAAAATATTTTGATCAGCAATTTGGAACCTCAAGAAAACCCTTTCGCATACAGCATTATAAGAGAATAATAAAATTGTAAAAAGTAGATTGAGGTATGTAAAAAACGACAGCATGATAGGCGACCGCTAAAAATATCATCATTACTAAAAGCAACACCATTACATCCGTAATGATGCTGCTGAAGTAATGTTTTACCTCAGTATTGAATAGTAAATATTTATACTGAGGGAACTAACGGTGCAATCTGATCTCACTCAACCTCACAACTCTGATTGTCTGTTTATATAAAATGGTTATTAGTTTCTGCAAATATATAAATTTAGACACTAAAAAGTGTCTAAAATGAAAAAAAATTCATAAACTTGTACGATTGAAAGTTTACCATGGAAAGAAAGTCTGTAGCAGGAAGTATCCGGAACAAGGAACGCAGTAAAAAAAAATTTTTGGACGCGGTTGGAAAAATACTGAGAACAAAAGGATATACTGCCTTGAAAGTGAATAGTATTGCTGCTACAGCCGGAGTTGATAAGAAAATGATTTATTCGTATTTCGGGGGAATAGACGGTTTGATTGATGAGTATATCCGCACACAGGATTACTGGAGCAAAGTAACGATTGAAGAAATTGAAAAAATAAAACCCAAACTGGATGATGGAGGGAGATCTTTCATGGAAGGAATGCTTTTATCCCAATTTGACTATGTTTACTCCAGCAAAGAAGCACAAAAACTGCTTCTTTGGCGCTTATCAGAACCTCGTAAATCTTTAAAAAAACTTACAGAAACCCAGGAAGAAAACGGAGAATATATTTTCAAACTTTTGATGGATTCCCATTTTAAAGAGAATGCTGAACAGGTACGCTCTATTATGGCGATTATGGTTTCAGGGCTTTATTATCTGAACATGTATGCTGCCGTAAATGGAAGTATTTTCTGCGGAATAGATGTTGACAGCCCTAAAGGACGTGATAAAATCAAGAAAGCAATTTCTTTCATGTTGCACCATACCTACGAAAACCTGTAAATCCTTATTTTTGAAAATTGAATTTCAATACAAAAAACAAAACCATTAGAAATCTAATGGTCTGTCTATAAGTTGTGTTTCTTCCTTAGTTGTTTCGTATTCGAAATTGTCTTAAAGTAAGGGAACTCAATAATACAATTTGGATTGTCTTATTTTTCAACCTAATAGTGTTTTAAAATATATAGTTGGTTTTAGTTTGTACAAATATATAAAATAAGACACTGTAAAGTGTTTAAAATAATAAAATTTTTCTTGTTTTTGTTTAATATTTTGAAATTCAGTGTATTAAATTTTGCAATAAGTGTAAAAATTTCTCTTTATCAATACCGATTGATCAGTTAAATTCATAGAAAAGAGAAGAAGATGTCTTTACCAATGACGGTGCTTCTCAGTGTAAAAGTAAAACTGATAAAAAAAATCTGTAGAAAAGTATTTTATTAAATATCAAACCATTTTTTTAAATAAAAACAGCACCATTATACAAAAATGATGCTGGTAGTTGTGTTTTTACCTCAGTCGTTGATGTTCGAAATATTTTAAACTGAGGGAACTAACGATACAATCTGAATAGTTTTTAATTTTTCAACTTCAATCGTGTTTTATATTGAGAATGGTTTTAGTTTGTGCAAAGATATACAAATAGATCAAATTAGACACTGTATGGTGTCTAAAATAATAAAAAAATTTCTTAAACTTGTATATTGAATGATTAGTCATGGAAAGAAAGTCAGCATCAGGTAGTATTAGGAATAAAGAACGCAGCAAAAAAAAGTTTTTGGATGCCGTTGGAAAAATACTGAAAACGAAGGGACATGCAGGGTTGAAGATTAATGATATCGCTGCTACTGCCGGGGTAGATAAGAAAATGATCTACACCTATTTTGGAGGAATGGATGGTCTCATGGACGAATATGTTCGTACACAGGATGTCTGGGTAAAAGTAACCAGCGAGGAAGTGGAAAAGATGAAGCCTAATCTTGAAGATGGAGGCAGAGAATTTATAGAGCATATGCTTCTTTCACAATTTGACTACGTATATGCCAATAAAGAAGCTCAAAAACTATTGTTGTGGACTATTTCTGAACCCCGGAAATCATTAAAAAAACTGATTGACACTCAGGAAGAAAATGGAGAATATATCTTCAAATTATTGATGGAATCCCGCTTCAAAGATAAAATGGATACTTACCGTTCTATTATGGCCATCATGGTTTCAGGACTATACTACCTCAATATGTTTTCTTCTCTGAACGGCAGTATATTCTGTGGTATAGATACCAATACTCCTGAAGGACGGGAAAAAATCAAAAAGGCAATATCTTTCATGGTAGAACAGACCCACGACAATCTTTAATCTATTATAAAGAACATAAAAAAAGAGGCAAATTACTGCCTCCTTTTTTATGATACTTATGCCAGTTTATCCTTTATGATAAGGACAGCCGGAAACTGTACCGGAATGTCCGTCAGTACTAAAGAATTGTTCTTCAATAATCTTTCTCTGGTCCTCAGGAATATCCTGGATCTTACGAAGAGTGTTGACCTGGATGTGAGGCCAGCTTGTAGTTCCTCCATCGTTCCCGAAATCAAATTCAAAGAATACGATTTGCTCATATTGAAGCTGGAGAATCTCTTTTCCATCCTCAAGTACTGTTTCTATCCACATATCCATATCCACTTCAACAGTCGGAACAAAACGATTGACAAACGGGACATTCAAAACACCTCCCTGCGCTCCGGTTTTCATTTTGGAAGACATTCTCACATGAACATGATTGCTGACGTGTTGACCTCTTAATGTATCTCTTAATCTCAGATCAGGCCGTACAGAGTAAGGATACAAATTATCAGCCAGTATTCTCTGGGTATAAATTTTGTTTGAACCCTCATCATTCTTGTCGTCTAGAGTTTGATGAACCCACTCTGGTGCTGGTTGATCAAGATCAATGATTTCCTGAGGAGTTACTCCTGCATTACCCATGGTACGTGAAATGGAAAGATGATTGGTTTCCCATGCCTCTTTACCGTAAGGAAACTGGGGAGAACCTTCAATTAAATAGTACGTTTTTTTATCTTTATTTTGAGGAATGATATCTCCAAGCAAAGTAATGGTACTTCCATGAGGAATAACACCGCTTCTTGAGATAGAGTAGTCCGGGATAAAATAAGGACCATCAAGCCCTGCTCCCGGCTTTATTTCCTGTGCCGGAATAATTTCATAATAAGGCTGTCCCGGCTGTAGCTGGCTTTGAAGAACATATTGAGGATTGGCTTCTCCGTCCGGTGTTATCCTTAGCAAAGGCTCATCTCTATACTCGCCGGTATATCCGTATTTAGCATCCTCTGTTGAAATGGCGTGAATACCACGGTCTCTTTCAATAGATTCTTTCGTAGCTGCATGGTTATAGACATCACTCAGCCATAGGTACATTCCGTTTTCTTCGTGGATAGGTGTATATTTCAGGGCCTCCTGTTCTGGTATAGCATTAACACTTTTAATGCTTTGTTCGTATTTAACTGCTCCGCAGAAAAGTTCACTGGCACCACCACGATTACGTACTCCTCCGGGAACGATGGAAAATGTCAGTTTCTCAATATATTCTTCACTGGTAAAAGCGAATTTTCCAGGTATCGTCCCCGGATTGGTTCCGGGTGAAGGCATAATCGTAGTATGTACTCCGCTTGCTAATGATGATTTTGGAATATCTTTATTGTAATTGACATTATAGCTTACCCAGGTGCCATCCAGTGCAGCCAGAACTCCATAATCAACATTGTTTTCAATGGCCTGCAGGTTGTCTTCTCTGAACGGTCTCACCGGATCATCAATAAGAAGTTTTGAATATCCGTCCATTACTTCAGCCAGATTAACTTCCTTCTGACCCGGCATTTTGCGGAATAACTGTTCCCCTCCTGCTTCCGGACTTTCTTTTTTTCTTTTAAGCATGATATATCGTTTTTATGGTTATAAATTAATGTATTCGAAAGTTGGACCTGCATTGGTTTGGGCATCCAATGGTTGTTTCATCAGATTAACAGCCTGCTCTTTCAAAGCATACATATACATTATGGATTTTTCCAGTTCTCTGTGATTTCCTTCCACAGCGCTTTGTATGGCATCTAATAAACGTCTGTAGGTTTTATTGAACTCAACAGCCTGTGTATGTAATGCTTCGTTTTCTTGGTAGTCTGCCATTTTCGGATTAGGTTTCATGGGATAGGCTGCATTCCAGTCTACAGGAAGATCTTTTCCTGTAGGTGGTGTCGTTACAGGCATCATTCCGTTTTCATCCATGAAAGGCTCATAGTTGCCTCCCAGATAGAAATGCTCGTGAAAAACTTCTTTGAATCTGAAATAATGTGCCAGTTCAACCCCTTCTTCAAACTGGGACGGGTCAACATCAAAAATAGAATCATCAGCACCTTCACCTTGTCCTTTGATTTCCTGGAAAACAGCAATTACTCCGGCCAAAGCCTCTACAGAATGTAATTTTCCTCCACTTCCATAATATTGTTCAGGACGGATCTGTTTTTTTGAATCTCCTGTAAAAATCCCACCTGTATTTAATTCTTCAAAAGTCTTCGGAAGTTTTCCATGCTCTTTGTAATAAGCAATGATTTGGAAAACAACAATATAGAAGAACAATACATCATAGTATTCACCAATGGTATGTACGTTTTCCATGATGAAACCTTTCATATTTTCAAGCGTCCAGAAGTTATTTTCCAGCACTGCCGTTCTTTGGGAATATAATGCAGAAGTGTCAGCTTCGTGATCATATTTCGGAGCTTTTACCAAAGGTTGGCTTGGACTTTCAATGGCTATAAATGTGGCAATGCTGTTGCTTGAAAATGTTTCCAACCCTACATAGAAATCAACGTTCATCGGTAATTTCATGGGATAAGTAGGGTAGTTTTCCTGTTTGTTGACAGAAGGCTGAATGTCGATGGCATTCAGAACATTACAAACCATAATCAGGTGGAGCATTTCTTCTACAGCCACACTTCTTATAATTTGTGAAGCCAGCGCATTAGTTCCATCCTTGATTGAGTACAAAGCCGTAAGGTAGGGAGGAATTGTAGAATGTTCAATAAGAATGGCCGTCTGTAATAGGTCTTGTAGAACTGGTTTATAATCAATTTCTGTTATCCCCTTTTTAAATTCTGAAACTCCAGAGCCAAACTCAGATTCCAGATAAGTATCGAAATCTTTGATCTGATCATTAAGCAGGAGATTCGTTAAAGTTTTACTGTGATGTTTTAACCCTTCTATCCAGTCTTCTTTGCTAAGTGTTGAATCAAATAATAAAGAAGGTAGTGAAACACTTTCAGTAACAACGGCATTTCTCGCTGCCATTCTGCCTGCTGTTAATAACGTTTCCTGTGGTTGAACAGTTTTATTGATAAGTCTTTGTCTCATGTTGTTATTTTTTAAGTTGAATTTCAAGATCAGCAAGAATAGATTCTACCGAACGGATCGTGAATGCTGATAAGGTTAAAGTAGGATTTGAAGTTCCCAGAGTAGTCATATTTCCAGCGCCTACCACATATAAATTCGGGTGATCCCAGGCTTTACAATAGCTGTTGGTTACTGAATCTTCTGCTGTAGCACCCATTCTGTGAGTACCTACGATGTGGCCAGCTCCGTTATAAGAATATCTTTCTCCGTTGTACATTACAGAATTTTTGTCTTCCGCAGTATACTTTGTGAAATCCTTAATGTTTAATCTTTTAAACATTTGATCCGAAGCTTTTTTTGCCTGCTCCATCGCTTTCATTTCATACTCTGTCAGTTCATAATGAATGACAGGCCGCGGAATTCCAAGGACATCCAGATACTCATCATTAATGGTTACTCTGTTATTTGGATTCGGAAGCTGTTCAATCTCAAAATGGAATAATACCTGCTTTGAAAGTCTGTCAGTGAGGAGTTTTCTTAATTCTGTTCCAAAACGTTTATCTTTGATGAAGTAGGCTACATCAGAGCCTGGAGAGAAGGCAGGCCATCCCCATCCCCAGTTGTCGAGTGGAGAGATCCATGCTGAAAATTCACCTCTGAAATTTCCGTCGCGGAAAGACGAAATGTTTGTGGTAGAACCGGGACCCCTGTAAGGATAAACCGGTTCAGGGAAAAGTCCCCAGGTAAGCATCACCATATGATCCATAAGGTTTCTTCCTACCTGATCACTGCTGTTGGCTGCAGTCTTTACACCATCCGGAGTTGTATATTTGGAATTCAATAAAATTTTTGGATTTTCAAAAGCATTGGCCGCCAGAATAACGATGGCATCCGAAGTATCAATAGATTCTTCAACAAAATCAGTTTTTTCTTTTGAGGTATATCTTCTCAGATGGACTTTTGAAATTTTATGATTATCATTTTGATCTATACTTAATCTGTAAACAACACTCTGTGCCTGAATCTGCATGTATGGATTACGCGTAAGGTTTTCATTATCATTAAGTTTGTATAAAGCTTTTTTCAATGTTTTTAAAGCATTGTACTTCGCCTGAACGGGGCAGATTGGAACACAGGAGGCATTTCCTTCACAGCGCTCACCCATGTAAGGATTCCACACAGAACCAAGAGCTTTGTATTCTTCTTTTTCGGAGCTGTCTAAAACCAGTTGATATCCAGAATCTTTAGGTTCTGCTTTAATAATTTTTGTTTTTCCGTATTTCGGATTGGGGATGGAATTTCTTCCCTGTGGAGAGGGCACCATCATCAATGGTATTTCTCCGGAACTTAGCTTTACACTTGTTCCTTTAAGCCCATCAATAATCTTATGATCCATATAACTCTGAGGGATTTCTTCCATCGGGAATACATAGTTTCCATAATATTCTGCCGTTTTCTCGGTAATTGGATATTCCTGCCTTGAAACATCTCCGGAAACTCCGATTTCGAATTCCGCCATTTCATAATAAGGTCTTAATTCTTCATAACTTATCGGCCAGTTCACGGGCGTTTTTTCATCAGAATTTGGTTTTGGAATGGTGATGCCGTATTTTTCCGTAAGTTTGAAATCGTTGGGAAGCATTCTTGGAGTAGTTCCCAGCCAGTGAAGAGTTGTTCCTCCGCCTACTCTTATGGCATCACTTGCAAAGGGCATGGGCCCAAATTGCACCAGATAACCTTTTTTATCCGGATACGGCTGAACAATGTGTTCCATATCCAGAACGTTGGGAGAAGGAGCCTGCTTTAAGTTCGGATAAGGAGAGTTGGGAACTTTGGCTTCCTCTCTGTAAAAAGTACGGATATATTCATTGTAAGTGGTCATTGAGGACACGGAATCCAGTTCAATACCAGCTTTCAGGCCTGCCTCATACATCAGGATTGATATTTCCTTGATATTATCCGTTTTCCCGGCATCGGCACGATGAATCATTTTTCCTTTGGTTACATCAAACACATGATCAGACAATAGCTTTGCGATCAATGATCCTGCGATCCCCGTTCCTACGATGATCACATCTTTTTTGTTATTGGTCTGGCTCATGAGTTACTGTTTACAGGTTTAATATTCCATGATTTATATCCCGGCTGTTTGGCTCCCGGAGGATGGGAGTGCATCAGATTCCATACAAGACCTTCCTTGTAAGAAAGATCATTGATATAGGCTCCTTCCCAGGTTCCCAAATACCACATGGTGATTATCTTTCCGGCAATGTCATTCATTCCCGGGTTACCGATAATTTCAGATTGAATAGCCTTTTTTAATTCCTCTTCACCGGAAGAATTTTCAAGAATATTTTTAGAAACGGTAAGGAATTCTACGAAAGTGGCGGCTTCAAGGCTGTTTAAAACATAGATGTAGTAGGTTTCTGCCAGACCTGTGGACTGCAGTTCGTTGACCGTAAATCCGGCAAGCGCTTCCGAGATAGACATAAACACGTCGAAATAATAATCGTCGACGTTGAGAATTTTGTTAATAATATTCATTTCGTAAAAATTTGGGTTAGATATCTTCAACTCCTTTTAATGGGAGGTTATCATGCCGATCGATCTATAGTTGCCGGATTCTTCAGATAACACCTCTTTTTTAGAAATGATTGAATGTATTTCAAGCGATCCATAGTTATCAATTTTGTTTATCCGAAATTAATCAGAACTCAGCAGATGAGATTCAGTATTTCTACGTAATTTGTGTTTATGCAATTTTAATTTTTTGTAAAAAATCCTTTATATTAGGGCGTTTCAAGAGGTTGTATTTTCACCTAGTTTAGAATTATTTTAAATAATGTGGTATTGAATAGAGAATTAGATTTTAATGTCGGAAAAGTCAATACTTTAAAAAATAATAATAATTTGATGATCAGAATGTAACGAAAGCGAAACGGCAAATGTCTAATCTGTATAATTGAACTTTTTACCCAATTATCACTGATCATGAAACGACTTATCTTAACTTTATTATGCTCTGCTTCCTCTATTTTGCCTGCACAAGGATTTAATAACAAAAAAGAAAAAGCTATTCCTTCCAAAAATTTGAATGAACAAACAATTCATCAGTCTATTCAAAAGGAAACAGATAAGATATTCAATAAATTGGTGAATATCAGACGGGATTTTCATGAAAACCCGGAGCTGTCAGGGAAGGAGAAGCGAACACAGGAAAAAATTAAGAAGTATCTGTTGGATCTTGGAATAGAAGTGCAAACAGAGAGTTACGGACATAGTGTTGTAGGGATTCTGAAGGGTGGCAAAAAAGGAAAAAAGATTGCTTGGAGATCAGATATGGATGCCCTTCCGAATGATTATCCCGATCCTGAAACTTTCAAATCAAAAATAAAAGGGGTTCAGCATGGTTGCGGTCATGATATTCATATGGCGATTGGATTAGGAATTGCAGAGGTTCTTGCAAAAAATAAACAATCATTAAAAGGGACAGTCTATTTTGTATTCCAGCCTGAAGAGGAAACCTTCAAAGGAGCAAAAGAAATGCTTCATAATGGATTACTTTCCAGAATAAATCCCGATGAAATCTACGGATTGCATGTGACAGCTACACCCGTCGGGCAAATTATGGTAAAGTCCAATGAAATGTTTGCTTATCAGAAAAAGATAAGAATTCAGCTAAAAAACGGATTATCAGAAGATGAACTTAACAGCTTGGGAAAAAAGATCAGCAATTCATTATTCCGGACTTCTCACGGAGGCAAACCCTGGGAATTACAATCTATCGTAGATCCTAAAATCGGACTGACAAATCCTGATACTATTTTCAAAGACTATCTGTTCACTGACGGAAAATTCAACATGTATTCCAAAAACAACGAGTCTTTTCTTGAAACGTATCTGTATGAGACAAATGTTTCTCATTTGGAAAAAATAATTCCTACAATTCAAAAAGTGATTGAAGACAACGGGTATAAAGACCAGTTTCTTTCCGTTTCATTTGTTCAGGAAAATCCAACGATCATCAATGATGAAAGGTTGACCCGTTCAGCAACAGAAATACTTCAGAATCTGTATGGTAAAAATGCAATTGCTCCGGATTATGGCCAGGTTCCGTTTTTTAATGATGACTTTTCTTATTTTCAAGAAAAAATCCCTGGAGTGTACTTCTTCCTGGGTGGTTCCAATTTTGAAAAAGATGTGATCGCCATGAATCATTCTCCCAATTTTCAGGTGGATGAAGAAAGTATCAGAACGGGAGTTAAAAGTTTTTCATCATTAATCATTGAGCGTCTTAACAGAAACTAATTTTCCACCGCAATGGCATCTATCTCAAACAACATTCCAGGTAAAGCCAACTGATTTACCGGAATAAGGGTACTGGTAGGCAAGTATGAACTTTTCCATACTTTCCTGGCTTCGTCAGCCCATATCTGAAGTTTTTCCTGGTTGTGGTCAACAATAAGTAAGGTGATTTTAACGATATTTTCAAATGTCATTGAATGGTTCTGTAAAACGATTTGTAAATTTTTCAAAGCATCCTGAACCTGAGTTTTGAAGTCATTTGCCAGTACATGATGTTCACCTACGCCGCCACTCTGTCCCGAGATAAAACACATCCTGGATGGAGATTCCACAGAAATGCTGTGAGAAAAACCATAAGGGCTGGGGTTGAATAGTTCTATAGGATTAATCAGTCCGGGTTGTTTATTATTGTCCATAATCTGTCATTTAATAGAGTAAAAATGAGCGAAAAAAATATAAAAAGTCTTTACATATGTTGAGAAAAATATTCTTTTAATTCTGTAAATATGGCTTGCGTTTATCATTAGATTCTGATATAAAAAATGCTGTTCACAGGAACAGCATTTTTTTAATTTTTTACTCTACAACAATACTTTCAATGCCTTTTTGCAATGCCGTATCCTGGATAACCGGAACAGAAAGTCCTTCTGCTCGCACAACAGAAATATCTGTCATTCCCATAAAACCAAGAGTTTGTTTTAAGTAAGGAACTACAAAGTCATAAGCTTGTCCTTCTCCTTCAGAATACACTCCGCCACTGGAAAAGGCAAGATATACTTTCTTATTTTTTACCAATCCTTCGGGACCATTTTCGCTATAGCTGAATGTTTTTCCTGCTCTGGCGATATGATCAAGCCATGATTTCAATGTGGACGTGATACTGAAGTTGTAAAGAGGAGCTTCAATAATGATAATGTCAGCCTCCTGCAATTCATTAATTACGGTATCTGAAAGTTTTACTGTTTCCAACTGTTCAGAAGTACGGTTTTCAGCTGGAGTAAAAAATGCATTGATGTGCGCTTCTTCCAAATGCGGAAAAAGAGGATTGGTTAAATCACGTTTTTTTAAAATACGGTCCGGATATTTGTCCGTAATTTTTTCTACTACAGCATTTCCCAGTTTCTTGCTGACTGACGATTCTCTTCTTGGACTTGAAGTGATATGAAGTACTCGTTTCATTTTTTATTTTTTTTAAAATTGATGTTTCAAAATTATTTATATTTACTAATAAAAAGATAGTAGTTACCAAAAGGTTAGTAATAACATTTTGGTTAGTAACAAGAGAAAACAGAGACTATGGAAGAAGAAAAAATAGTGTATTCCAGACCGCAATGCAGTACTCATCTGTCTGCCACAGAGGATGCCTTGTATGTCTTGGGTGGCAGATGGACCATCCGGGTGATGATTGCCATTTTGGGCGGTCATACACGCTTCAATGAACTCCAAAGAACCATCAGTGGCATTTCAGCAAGAGTATTATCCAGTGAATTGAAAAAACTGGAGGTTAATCATTTGGTTGAAAGAACCGTTGTCACAGACCAGAAGCCGGTGTTGGTAGAATATGTTCCCACAGAATACAGCGAGTCATTGAAAGATGTGATTGCAGCACTGGCAGATTGGGGCGCAAAACATAAAAAGAAAATTACAGCCTGATAAGTAGATAGAAGAGTGGTGTCGAAATTAAAAATACTGCGTTTTTGTGGTATTTGATAAGTTGTAGCATTGCCTGCACTTTAAGTATTTTTACTCAAATTAATAATAACAAGATGATCATAAGCGAAGATTTATTATTTTCTCACGAAGCTACTCTGGAAAATTATGAAGCAGGAGATGCTGTTTTTCAGGAAGGTACTGCAGCGAAATATTATTTCCAGATCAGACAAGGCACCGTGAAACTGAATACGTTTTTGGAAGACGGAAAAGAGTTTGTTCATGGGTTCCCCTTTGACGGACATTGCATTGGTGAAAGCTATTTATTTACCGATCATCATTATGCCATTAACGCTATTGCCGTTACCCACTGTGAAATTATTAAAATCTCCAAAAACAAAATTCTCGAAATACTGCTGGAAAAAACTGAATTAATGCTTGAGATTAATAAATACATGGCGGACAGAATGCATTTCAGATTTATGATTTCCAGCTTTCTGGCTATTTCAGATCCTATTGTAAAGCTCATGAAACTTTTTGATCATATTAAAAAATATTTCGGATTTGAAGAGCCCTATTCATTCCTGGTGCCTTACACCAGACAGCAAATAGCAACCTTAACCGGTCTTCGGGTAGAGACGGTGATCCGATATGTCAAGAAAATGGAAGAGCAGAAAATGGTTAAAATTGAAAGCACTAAAATTTATTATTAGCTTTCAGAAATTCATTTTAAGGTTTCTTATTAGGAAGCTGTTTAAACTTTTATTTTTTTGAAATAGTAAGATTTGCATTAAGAGGTTTAGAATATTAAGATAATTTACGCTTAAAGCGTAAAAATCAGAATGATTTATCTTAACTATACTTTATTTCTTAAGTTCATTCTTAATGGTTTATTTTTTAAATACTGTCGATATAAAACTATTTCTATTTTAAAATTAAAACAGGCTGAGAGGTGTTCTGGTAAATTCCTTCGGAAATACTTCTGCTTGCCAGATAATACAAAAAGCTGTGCTTACCGGGTAGCGCTATAATAAGGTCTGCCTGATCTGATACAGCAAAGTTCAGGATACCCTTGATAATATTCTCATCATGAGAATAATGAATACTGCTCGGAATTTCCGTTAAGTGTTCGCGGATATAATCTTCCAGTTCCTTTTTTTGGTTCTCGTCCTCTTTTTCGCGGGTATTGATATTTAAAAATGAAAGACGAACATCTTGTTTATGAATAACAGATTTGTGATGAAACAGTCTTTCCAATCTTTTAATACCCTTGATATCACAAGGAATAAATATATTCTTAACAGGAGTGTAATGATAGCTGTGAGGTACAATCAGGGTTTTTACAGGACTTGTTCTGGCAATGCTTATAATATTCTCAGAAACAAAACTCTCAGTGGAAGAAGTCTGATCATCGCTTCCCAGAATAATCAGTTCTACAGACGGCTGGTTTTTTAAAAGTTCATTAATACTTCTGGTAAGAGTCCAATCACTTAAAACTCTGGAAACTTTAACTTGAGGTGACTTTACCGTGATAATACTGCTTAGCTGATCGAATAACAATTCTGTCCTTTGCAATAGATTATTGACACTTTCTTCGTTCACAAACGAATGGCCTTCTGCGATATGCAGATAATCAAATTCAGATTCTCCTGCTGTTTTGAGTAGGATAATATTTTGATATTCGTAGGCTTTTGCCCAATCTGCAGCAATTCTTACTGCATTTTCTGTAGTTGATGTAAAATCAACAGGTACAAGGATGGTTCTCATAGTGCAATATGTTTTGGTCCTGATTCTTCCAGGTTGGCTGTCATTTTTTTTACCAGAAGCAATGCTTTAATGATCTCTTCTTCATGAATGTCATCAGCTGCTTTTTTATAAAGATCCAATGCCCAGGGATAAACAGTTTCTACAATTCGTTTACCTTTCGGGGTCAAAAAGATCTGCTTATTTCTCCGGTCGTTTTTATCCGCGATCCGTTCAACAAGATCTCGTTTTACAAGACTGTTGATGAGATAGGTAATGCTAGACTTGTCTTTGCTTACCTTATTTCCTATTTCCTGCTGGTTGATGCCGCTATTTCGTGAAAGCAATCCCAGGATTTCAATCAGCTCAAAAGACAAATCCGGATCATATTCATTAACAATGGTTTGAATTTTCTGCCGAAGACGGCTTTTCATTTCACTCATTGCAAGGCCAAGCTCCAGAGCAAGTTCCGATATATTATTCTGTTTTACGGGCATACTTTTATAATGATATAAAAGGCTAAAGCGCATGGTCAAAGGATTTTTAGCATGACTTACCCTAACAAATATACGAAAAATTAGTTTTAATTGAAACTAATTAATTGTGAAATATTACATTGGAAATAAAGGAAAAGTAAATCTACAGGAACAGGTTTTGCACTCTTAAATGTAGAAGTAAAAGGTATTAATTTAAAAATCTTGCTCCGTCAACAGGATTAAGACGATGGCTTTATTGCGATTTGCTTTTTGGAAAGAATTCTCAGAAAAATATAGAAAGGAACTTCATGGAAGTAATCTTGGGAATGATTTCCTAAAACAACATGAAAGAATTACCTTGTTATATGCTGCTAAATACGATGAGCATTGTCATGCGATTATTTTGAAAAAATACCTTGAAAGTCTACAACAGATATAAAAAAAGCAGAGATTAATTCTCTGCTTTTTCTTTTTTAACGGCCTGATGCATAATAAGAATGATCCCCAAAAGGAAACATGCAATGATCAGGTAGCGCCAGGAAAGACCTTTTTGATCCGTCACCGTTCCACTTACTGAGATGATAAAACTGGTTACAGAAGTGATCACATATACCAATCCACCCATCAGTCCACCGGCAGTACCTGCGTTTTTCGGAAAGTAAAGCATACTTGTTGTAAAAAAAGAGGTAAATAAAATTCCGGAGCAGATATGAATAAAAAAGGCAAATGGAATCATAATGAAAAGACTTTCTGCAAAATAGCTGGTAGTGATCAACCCTCCAATCAGAATCAACTGAAGAAGGATAGGCTGTAATATTCTTGGTTTAAAATCCAGAGTCAGCCTGCGTTTTCCTATAAAACCTCCAATCATCCACGAAAATCCTAAGATTAACGTACAGTATCCAATCACTACAGGCGTAAAATGAAAAGTGTTTTCAATAATAAACGGTCCGGTAATATTAAATAGCATTACGATAGAGTAGCTCAGTCCCAAAATGAAAATACCCAGCATAAAAATCCTGTTCTTAAGCATCATTTTGTAAAGGCTTATATTTTCTGAAAGATCCAGCTTCTTTTTCTGGGGAAGACTTTCTCCACTAAAAAACCATTCAAAAAGAAACAGAAATCCCGCATAAGCTGCCAGGAAGTAGAAATTAGCATGCCAGTTAAAAATTTTCTCAAGATATCCTCCAAGGAAAGGCGCTAAAATAGGGCCACAAGACCATACAATGGTAAAATAACTCAAATAATGCTTTACCCTTTCCGCATCGTAAATATCCACAAAAATAGCACGCGTTGCTACAACAAGTACTGAAACCGCAGCTCCCTGAAGAATACGAAGCAGACAGATCAGTAAAATACTGTTGGTCATCGTAATTAAAATGCTGGTCAGAATCAGCAGGAATAATGCTATTAATTTGGGACGGTAACGACCAATGCTATCCAGAATTCCTCCTACAAACAATTGGGAAATTCCGTAGCTCAACAGATATGAAGTCAGGGTAATCTGAATATCTTTTTCCGAAACCATCATTTCTTTGGCCATAGAAGGGAACGATGGTAAATAAATATCCGTGACAAACCCGGAAAGCGGGATAGACACGAAAGCCATAATGGTAATTAATCTGATTCGTTGCTCAGATGCTTCTCTCAACATATTCATTCATTTTTTACATTGCAAAAATAAGTCAAGAAATACAAAACCGGATTTTAAAAGACAAAGTAAAAATTACAAAAATCAAATATTAGGATAGGTTCTTGAATTTTAAGGGTGAAGTCTGAGCATGCTTTTTAAAGAAATTATTAAAATGAGCAGGCTGGTCAAACCCTAAAGTATATCCTATCTGGGCAATATCCCAATTGGTATACTTCAACAGGTTTTTGGATTCTTCAAACATCTTTTCTTTAATAATCTGTGTTGTAGTAAGGTTCGTTACAGATTTCACAGAAGAATTCAAATGATTGACATGAACATTCAGATGCTCGGCAAAATCAGAAGGTGTTTTTAAGGCCAGCGGATAAGCAGGAGAGTCCAAAGGAAACTGTTTGTTGAGCAATTCATCGAATAATTTGTATAAACGTACATTTGCAGGAAGCTCATGGGGATTGATGTCTTCCACGCGGTTTTCCAATGCCAGGTGCATTACAGAAGCAAGATTGCTTTTGATGCTGCTGCAACGGAAAGGATATGAAGAGTTATTCATACGGTAAATCTGGTCGAAATAAAGAGTAGCCAGCTGGGCTTGTTCTTCCGTCAGGAAAATAACCGGCTTGCTCCATTCCTTGAACATCGAAGTTTTTTTAAACAGGTTAAATTCTGAATTTCCGTTAAAAAACTCCTGATTAAACAAACAGAAATATCCTTCCTGTACATCACTTTCGCACTCCCATGAATACGGGATACTGGGAGAAGGGAAAAATAAAGCAGGACCATCTATATACAGTTGATGCGCACCATAATGAATAGTTCCTTTTCCAATGATAAAGCTTATTTTATAATAATCACGACGGTTGTAAGGACTTTTGAAGCTACAATATCTCCTCATGGAAATATTGAAATGGGATTTTCCGGTTTCAAAATTCTCAGAATCAAATATTTTAATCTGATCTTTACGGATGCGTCTGTAATAATCTTCTATCGTTTCCAGCTGATCACTCATAGGTAAAAATTATAAAAATCAAAGATAGGGAAACTATTGCTTGCTTAAAATAATTTTAAATGAGATAATAGAAATAGTAATCATAGCTTTGCTCAATATTATCAATACTAAGGTAACTAACCATTTATTATAAACTATCTGTGCACATCTGTGAAATCTGCGGGCGAAAATAATTAAATTAACTTTTATTAATTTCCATTTCCAAAATATGCGATGGCAGTTGAAAAGGGCCAGTCTTTGAGCTTTCTACAGCTATAAAACCAGACTCTTTTAAAAAAACTGCAAGCGGATCATGATCTAATATATTGATCCATATAATATCCGTAAAGCTTACTGCTGATCTGCATTTTTTCCAAAGAGACTGTCTTGTTTCCGGAAAATCAAACTCTGAAAGAATTACAAAGCTGATTTCTGTAGCTCTTTTCCCTTCAGGGATTCCCGGGTGTAAAGAACCGCTTTTTATAATGCTGTATCCGATTGGCTTCTGATCAGCATAGGTCATAATCAGTTGGTTGGAGAGATCATTCAGGTCATTGATCATCTTTCTCGGATCTATTTCGTGCTGAATATATTTTTTGATGTCTTCCTCACTTACAAACTCTTTATGCAAGGTATAAACGGAAGAATCGATAATGGTTATAAGATCAGAAATTCCCTCTTCAGAACCCACTGTAAATTTTGAAATGATATCCATGAAATTTTTTTATTCAAAATTATAAGATTAATCCATTCAAAAAGGATACAGTTCACTAAAATATAATCGGTACAGAAAGGTATTTTTGTAAATTTGTTCAGTACAGTGTTGTGTTATGATGAAACCTTATAAGTATGAAATTTTTACGGATGAAATAGAGAAGCAGATCTACAGTGGAGTTTTACAGGAAAATGAAAGACTTCCTTCCGTTCGTGATATCAAAGAAAAATACAAACTGAGTACAAGTTCCGTACAAAGTGGATTTGAATACCTTATAATCAAAGGGTTGATCAGAAGTTATCCGCGGTCCGGCTATTTTGTCACAGGAATTCAGGAGGAGAATATTCCGGAAATAAAAACCAAGTTTCCGGCTGTAGTAAGGGATAAGGCATTTACAAAAAACATCATGCTTACTTCCAAAAGAACTTCAGAATTCAGTTCTTTCAATAGTGCAGCGCCGGGAGATCTTCTGATTCCGCAAAAGCTAATTCTCAGAACAATGCAGGAAGTCATTCGTGAGAAAGGAGCATCACTGCTCAGGTATTATCCTTCAAACGGACTGGAGTTATTAAGAAAACATATTGCAAAACAAATGGGAGCTTATGGCTGCATCTTAAATCCGGACGAAATAATTATCACTGATGGTGCTCTGCAGGCCCTTACAATTGCTTTGAAATCGGTTACAAAAGCAGGAGATGTAGTGGCAGTTGAGAGTCCATGTGTGTTTTCTGTATTGGAAGTGCTTGCTCATCTGGAGCTCAAGGTTATTGAGGTTCCTGTACATTATAAAACAGGCTTTGATACTGAATATTTTCAAAAGATCTGCAAGGAAAATAAGATCAGTGCTCTCGTAACGACTCCCAATTTTCATAATCCCACAGGTGTTGTAATGAATGATGGAGCAAAAAAAGAAATTCTGAGTATTGCAGAAACTCATCAGTTCTGTATTATTGAGAATGATATGTATTCCGATCTTTATTTTGAAGACGAAAGACCCAAGAGTATAAAGAGCTTTGATAAAAAAGGTATCGTGATGATGTATTCGTCATTTTCAAAGACATTGGCTCCAGGGATTCGTTTAGGCTGGCTATATGCCGGAAATTTTTATGCAAAATCCGAGAGAGTACGATTTGCGTTAGGGCGCACAGTTTCTCCCATTTACCAGGAACTGGTTCTGAAACTGCTGCAGGGAAGCAGTTATGAAAGACACCTTCGTGTATTCCGGAAAAAACTCAGTCAGCAGGCTGTTCAGATAGTGGATATTGTAAGAAAATCCTTTCCTGAAGGTTCTTATTTTCACAGACCGCGAGGAGGTTACAGTATTTGGGGGCAGCTTCCAGAGAATACGGATATGAAAAGATTTTATCAGTATTGTGAAGAACATCAGATTTTGTTTACTCCCGGACATACCTTTTCGTTCACTGATAACTACCAGTCTCATTTCAGGATTATTTTTGCCGAAAGAATTACCTCTGAAAGCATTGTTTTGTTAAAAAATGCAGGCAGGAAAGCAAAAGAACTGCAGTTTTGAACCATTAAAAATAAGTAAGTATGATAAGTAAATCAAATGGCTTTTCAATAAGCTTTTTTAAGAGAAGCTTGTTTGCTGTTTTTTTTGATTCTTATTGATTCTGAGTGGTTTATTTAAAAATTGATTACTTCTGCACATAAACCCCAGATATGTGGCTGATTTTCTACAATAATTTGATTTTATTTTAAAAATTAAATTGAATTTAAGAAAGACTCAGAAAAAATGATTAAATCCACTATTTTTTTTCGACACAATTAGGCTGGAATCACCATAAAACCTATATTTGCAGCCTAAATTTTTAAATAAATGAAAGAACTAATTGAAAAAATCAACGCAGAATTTGAAGCGTTCACAACTGAGGCAAACCAACAAGCGGAAAAAGGAAACAAAGCAGCTGGTACAAGAGCTCGTAAAGCAGCTTTAGAACTAAGCAAATTGTTCAAAGAATTCAGAAAAGTTTCTGTAGAAGAAGCTAAGAAATAATTCACCTTTAGCCGGCTTTTGAAGCCGGTTTTTTTATGCCTTAATAAAAGATATTTTAATATTAAATGTTCCAAGTTTTAAAATGGATTTTTCTAAAATTAAATATTTAATGTTAAATACTATTAAAGTATATTAAACTTCTGTTCTTCTAAGTGCTTCCAGGTCTATATTTGTGCTATTAATTAAAACTAATACAACACACAGCCATGAAGTCCTTTTATCTTCTGTTCATTTTCTTTTTCGGTTTTTTTTCCGCACAGAAATTAAGAGTAGTGGATTCCCAAAATGGAAACCCTATTCCCAATGCACGAATTATCCTGCAGGATCAGATCATTTACACCAATGAAGATGGTTTTGCTCCAGTAAACTCAGATGCTGTCAATTTTGAAGTCTCTGCTTCGGGTTTTCAAAAACAGAAAATATCCGTATTCAACGTTCAGGTAAAACTTAAACCTGTTTATAAAGATATTGGTGAGATCAAAATCATCGATGTAGATATCAAAAAAATATTTGAAGACATCAATAAAAATTATCATAAAAAATATTATGATGATCCTTCTCTTTATGACGTTGTATACAAGGAAAAAGGTTTTGATAACAATAAACTCTACTTTCTGGTCATTGCAGAAGCTAAGTTCTGGAGTAAAAATAACCAATATAATTTTAAAGATGGTCTACGTAAAAACTATGATGAAATCCTCCAGATGCAGCTGAATAACGTTAAATATCTGAAAAAAGTAAATACTGACAGTATTTTCACGGGAAAAACCAACGAGTTTTCTCATGAATATCTGGGAAACCTCTTCCTGGATTATGAACTTTACAGAACACTCCAGCATTTAAGAATGAAGGATTGTAAATATAACGGAAGGTTGATTTTTGAGGAAGGTGATGAACAGTTGATTACCTTTAAAATAGAGTCGGGAAGGGGAATTCAGATGAAAGGAGAATTTAAATATAATAAAGCAGACAAAGTGATTACTTATTTTGAAACGCATTATTATCAGACAGATTTTCCTACCATGAAGAAAATGACAACAGATGGAAGAGAATTTCAGTACAAACTTGGGGATGCCGCACTGATTTTTGATTTTTATAAGAAAGACGGTCTCTATGTACCTGCATTAACGAAGTTGGAAGGAGACGGTTTTACCGTTTTTTATAAAGATGAGACCCATGTAAGGAAATTCAGCCGTGAAATTATCTATACTACTTTTACCAAAACCGATAAGAAAGGACTTAATCCGAAGGTTGATTTTAATATCAGTATCTGGAATAATGTTCCTCTAAAAGAAGAGAAAGCCGGGACAACACTGCTCTCCAAAGAAGAACACGCGTTTCTCAATGAAAAATAAAGTGTCATTTCTAAAGGCCACAAGACTATCATATTGATGGTCTTTTTTTTATTAATTATAGCTGTTTTCGGAATTTTATTATTTCTTTTGGATGAAAACATTGATTATATAATTGAAAAGCCTCTTTTTTAGGCTTAATTTTTCAGTATCTCCCTAATTTCTTTTATCTTTAAACCAATCAATAAATAGTATGAGGATAAATAGATTTTTTGCAGTGCCTGCAGTAATGCTGGCTGCTCAGTTTTCATGGGCTCAGGTAAAGGTTGACCCAAAAGAAAGGCTTAACCCTATCGTAAAAAGTTTTGTAGATGAAGTAAATAATAATTCCCAGCTGGAAAATCTGGCTTCCGAACTGTTGGATGGGATCGGGCCGCGCCTTGTAGGAACTCCCGAAATGCTGGCCGCAAACGAATGGAGTGCCAATAAACTTCGTTCCTGGGGAGTAGATGCCAATCTTCAACAATTCGGAACATGGAAAGGATGGCAAAGAGGAACCACGCATGTTGATATGACGTACCCGCGCATAAAATCTCTTTCTGCAACACAACTGGCATGGAGTCCGGCTACTAGAAAAGCAATTGAGGCAGAAGTGATTATTCTTCCAAAAGTGTCTTCGAAAGCTGAATTTGATCAATGGCTTCCTTCTGTGAAAGGGAAAATTGTATTGATGGCACAGTATCAGAAGATAGGACGTTCTGATGAGCAGATTAAAGAATTTGCCACTCCTGAATTGTATGAGAAGCTGAAAGCTGAAAAAGATCAGGCGACCAAAGATTTTGCAGCGTATATAAAGAACATCGGATATGACAATAACACGCTTCCGGAAGCGTTGGAAAAGGCGGGAGCGGCAGGTATTGCCATTTCAAACTGGACCGGTATTATGGGAGCTAACAGAATATTTGGAGCGAAAACAACCAAAATTCCAATGATCGATATCGATGTGGAAGACTATGGAATGCTTTACAGAATGGCAGAAAAAGGAACTCAGCCTAAAATCAAAATTGATGCTCAGTCAAAAGTGCTTCCTGAAGCCAAAAGTTTTAATACAATCGGAATGATCAAAGGAAAGGAAAAGCCTGATGAATATGTGATTCTTTCGGCTCATCTTGACTCATGGGATGGAGCGCAGGGAGCTACAGATAATGGAACCGGAACAATTACCATGCTGGAAACCATGAGAATTCTGAAAAAGTATTATCCTAATAACAAGAGAACTATCGTTATCGGACTATGGGGAAGTGAGGAGCAGGGATTAAACGGCTCAAGAGGTTTTGTAGCCGATAATCCTCAGATTATTAAAGGTGTACAGGCTGCCTTTAATCAGGATAACGGAACAGGGCGCGTTGTCAATATCAGCGGGCAGGGATTTGTAAAGGCTTATGATTACGTAGGAAGATGGCTTGATGGCGTTCCAAAAGCAGTACGAGGGCATATTAAAACTGACTTTCCGGGAATGCCTGGCGGAGGAGGTTCTGATCATGCTTCGTTCGTGGCAGCAGGAGTACCGGGAATTTCTTTAGGTTCTCTGAACTGGGGCTATTTTGGATATACCTGGCATACAACGAAAGATACTTATGACAAGATCGTTTTTGATGAGGTTAAAAATAATGTGATTTTAACTGCCGCATTAGCTTATATGGCATCCGAAGATCCTGAATTCAGCAACCGTGAAAAAAGAGTAATGCCTCAGGATGAAAAAGGAGAGACTGTAAAATGGCCGGAAGTAAAAGAGCCTAGAAGAAGCTCTAAAGATTATAAATAGTTTTCTCTATTCGAAGCAATAAAAAAATGATATGATATTCTGATATCATATTCATCTTTGCCGTTATTGGCTAATAACATATATGTAATAATTAATGTTTTAGCCAATGATGGCATTTTTTATTATGAATTTTCTACAACATAAGATGTTGCGGGACTCTAAACCAAGGTAAGCAAGGGATAGATTAAGTATTCTTAATATGAATTATATATTTTAAATAGGATAATAAAAAGTATATTATTTTAATCAGGAATGAATTTCATAATAAATCTATAGAGAACGTGAGTTGATTAAATATTGAATAAACTTTTCCATTTTGCAACGGTATTGCGACTCAACTTAAAATGCAGCGCAAGCTGCGTATTATTAAGATAATTCTTTTTTTTGATATTCAAGAATTTTATAAATCGTTTCTTTATTGTAAGAGCGGTGTGACTGATTAGCCTTAAGGTTTTGGCTATAACTAAATATTATTTTATTAATTTCTATCACATCGAACGACGACAGATTTTTCTTCGCTAAAATTTTTGCACATGCATGTTTTTTCTCCGGATATTTCAGATCGACAAGATCACTGTAAATTTTTTTGTAATCAGGCGTCATTGAGGGAGATTGTTTATAATGATCCATTTGTAATGATGTTGATTTTATCAATTTATAGTCATTTTGGAGTTGTATCTGAAGACCAATAAATACCAGAGTTCATAAACTAACTAAAGAGGCGTCTCAACCAATCATAAGAATGCTTTCAATTTATGAAAATAATAAAGTAAACTGCTTTCGGACTTTACAATAGCTTTATTCTTTAATGCTGCTTATGACTCTAGTATCTGGTCTTGATATCAACTGTTTTTTTAAGCTAATAAAAAGTATATTATGTTTGTGTTTTCCTGTAAAAGTATACTTTCTGTTCTATATGCTGCAAAATTTTAGATACATCATTTATACAGCTTTTTTTCAATAGTAAAAAACTTAAAAAATCTACCATCAATACAGGGTAATTGCTTTTTAAAGTAATGTAGGGGTATTTGCTTGAAACCATGTGTGTTTCATTGTGATGTATGTGTGATGTATGTATTATTTAATACATCGCAAACCTTATTTTATACTTTTACGGCGAAACAAAAAGCAGTATGGAAAAAAAAATTGTATTAACCTTGTTAGTGTTATATTCTATCGGGATTTATTCCCAGGTCGGGATTAATACTATCAGCACTAAAATTACTCTGGATATAGCAGGAAATCCTACACAATCAGCTATAACGGACATTTGTATGGTATCAGGAATTACGGAGGCCCGGCTTAAAACAGAAAAGTATGCTTCTTCGGACCAGGGAGCTTTTGTTCTTGTTACCAACGCTGATATTGCTCCTCCGGTCAGATAGAGAATGTAGCTTCTTCAGGTTGCTTTTTCTTGATGTTAAAGTATAGACAAGCCTGATTGATGGAAATTTCGAAACTACCAGTTTTACCTTTATCAATATCTCTTCTAATGAAAAATTAGAACTCTGGATTCATTTCGATGGTTCTGCTGCTTGTAATGCACAGTCCGATTGATTGTTAAGGAGTTTTGATAGGTCATTAGTATGACTTTTAAAATACATAAACAATGAAAAATTTAATTATAATTTTAGTAGGTACTCTACTGATTTCTTCGTGTGCTGTAAATAACCCTCAAAAAGATATTCCTTATATACCGACAAGGAAATATTTTGTTAAAAATACATTTGATAATAAAGATTTTACTGAAAGAATAATTACTTCACAGGACGAGTTTGATCAGCTTTTTGGAACTGCAACAACGATGGGTGCTAATGGAAAACCAACCCCTATTGATTTTTCAAAAGAAAATGTTCTTGCTCTAATTTATCCCAGAACCAATCTGGAAGTGAAAATCACCCCTGTAAGTCTTCAGGAAAATGAACAGAATATTGTGTATTCTTATAAAGTGCTTGAGGGTACTCCACATGGTTTTATGACTATTCCCAACACCCTTATTATTATTCCCAAAGCCAATTCAAAAAAAATAATTTTTCATAAAATAAAATAATAATAAGGGGAAATATCTCCATATCAATTCAATATAGTATTGACAAAACCATATTTGAATATCCAATATGATCAGAGCGACTATAAAAAGAATATTCCAATTTTTAATGCTGGTCTTTGCCTGTCTGTCTGTTTTCACTGTCTTATTTTCACAAAATTATACTCCAGGGCAAATAGATAATGCATTAATCACTAAATCAGAAAATCTCAGAATAAGAGGACAAAAAAATGAGTTAATTGTTTTAAATCAAAAATATATTACTATTTCAAAAAATCAGAATTATCTGAAAGGGGAGATTTTAGGTTATATTAATATTGCCAATATGTATGCAACCATAGGTGACTATAAAAATTCTTTTTATTATTTACAGAAAGCTGAGAAAAAAATCAAAAAAATTAAGAATGCTTATTTATCTGCAAAACTTTACCAGGAATATGGACAAGTGAATTATGTTATTGGTTTATACATAAAAGCGCTGAAATATAATGCTCAGGCTATTTATTATGCTAAGATGATTTCCGGCCAGAAAGAAAAGGAAATATTATCTGGCATTTATGCAAACAGGGCAGATTTTCTGCATAATATTAAACAGGATGACTCGTCACTTATTTATTTGCATAAAGCATTGAAAATAAAATCAAGTCCTGTAATCAATTCATTAATAGCAGATTATTATATGGTCTATGAAAAAAATACGGATTCTTCTTCCTGTTATTTGAATAATGCCTTAACGTTATTGCAGAAAATGAATTACTGGAATATTCAAAGAGGGCAGACCTATTACTATTACGGTAATTTTCTTAATAAAAACAAAGAACATGAAAAAGCGTTACTGTATTATAAAAAATCTGTTGCCATTCTGGAAAAAACCGGGAGAGTGTATAATATTCCTCAGCTTTATAAAAAAATTTCAAGTACTTACGGGGTTTTAAATGATGAAGCGGAAGAAAAAGAATATCTTGAAAAGTATACTAAACTAAAAGATAGTTTGAACCGGGTCTCCAACGAAAGTGTAAACACATCAATTGATGAAATTATAAAAGAAAAAGAATCAGAAAATATTTCAAAGAAGACTATATTTTTAGTCTATAATATTGTAGTTTTTTGTCTTATTGTAATTTTATTCTTTGTTTATAGCCATTATCAAAAGAATAAAAATATTATAAAGCAGAAGGAACTGGAAACAGATGTGTTAAAGGAAAAGCTCAATCACTCTTGTGATTTTATAATCGATCTTGCTAAAAAAAATGATCCTAATTTTCTCAATAAATTTCAGGAAGTCTATCCGGACTTTGTTAGGGAATTGCTTACCATCAACTCTAATTTGTCAAAATCTGATTTAACTTTTTGTGCAATGATATGGTTGGGGTTTTCATCAAAAGAAATTGCACAATATACTTTTGTGGAACACCGTTCTGTTCAGAATAAAAAGCACAGACTGAGAAAAAAAATAAATATTTCTTCAGATGTTGATCTGTATCTGTTCTTTAAAAATTTATCTGATGAATAGACTGAGAAAGCATGAGATAAGCATATGCTTCTTTTAATTTTAAATATTGGGGTTTAAAGCCTTGTAGAGCCTGTTTTTTTAAATGAAGTATTTTTGATGTAGGTGGTTGTTTGTTGTAAAAATGGTACGATACTATAGTTTTGCATAAAATTTTATAAAATACAATATTAATGATGAAAAAGAAAGTTTTCCTGATCACAAGCATTTTTTGTTCCCTGTACTATCATTCTCAAGTGGGAATTAATACAGCTACTCCTATGAAAGACATGCATGTTAACGGATCTTTACAGATTGTCAATGAACTAAATGTGGGAGGAACGGCTTCTACTGCTGGTTCAGCTGGAATTGCCGGGCAGGTGCTTAAGTCTAATGGCCCAGGTACTGCTCCTTCATGGGAGTCTATTGCCGGTGTTCCCGGTTCTACAGGAACTGTTATTGCTGTAGACGGTAAGTTTTTGGTTGCCCAGGAAATCATAGTACAAATGACTAATGATTTTACGGTTACAGCTGGTTCCAATGGTGGTATTCCGGTTGCTATAGGAAGTTTAAATAATGAAATTGTAGATAATGAAAATCTGTATACAGGTTCACCATCCACTAATTCATTTAAAGTTTCTGCTGATGGAGTATATCAGATAATGATGAATGCACAGTTATCAACAACTAATGATGGTGCTCAACCCTCAATTCCTGTGCTAGGCATATGGGACGATACAATTGGTAGCTGGGTGGCACGTGTTAATGATGTTTATTGGGCAGGATCAAATTCTGGATCCGGAGGTGGACCAAAGCAAACCTACACTCTAATTACCTCGATTCCTATGTTAGCTTCTCATACCTATTCTTTCAGAATGTATAATACAGTGGATGTAACCATCAGATATTTAAGCTCAGGTGCTACAGGATCTGGTCCTGTTACCCAAATGTCTTTAAGAAGATTAAAGTAGAAAGATGGTAGTGTTTAATGATTTATTTCAATTCCTACCTAAAAAACAGACTAATTTTTTAGTCTGTTTTTTAGTGTTTCTATTTTTCATGTATTAATTTTTTACATGAACTTAAATGAATGATAGAGTATATGGGTATTAAAATGATATAATTAGGATGCAAATATTAAGTTGATCTCTCTTAGTTATTTTTATCCGTATACTTTGCGATCCACTTATACAGCGTGGTTTTTGGAATCTTATAATCATTTATTATTTCCAGCTTTGTTTTTTTTCCTGTTTCAATTTGTTCCAGGATAAATTCTATAATTTCCTTGGTGTAGATATTTTTTCTGAATTCAGGTAAAGAAGATTCTTTTTTCCGGGAGGCATTGGTCGAGATTTCCTTTTTAGGAGGAGAAAAGAGTATAAGATGCTGTGAGTAGGCGCGGAAAAAGTCATATTCTAACAGTTTACTCCATCTTAATAACTTGTCAGTTGTCAGATCTTTTTCAAGAAACATTTGTTCAATTTCAGATTCGGTACATTTCATAAAGCTGCATGCTCTTTGCATGTCCAGTGCTTCCTCCTGAAACTTAGCTTTAATAGTACTGCCAATATGTATTTGTTTAAAGTTCAAGATAAATGGTATTATATGATTAAAATTTATTTTCGCACAAATTGTAAAGCCTCAGGACTTCGTTGGGTTGATCTCAAAAAAGACCTGAATGACGCTGATATTATCATAGTACAGACATACAATATTAATTCCTACCTGAGAAGAGAAAAATAAGACTAAAATCTCTTCATCATTTTTGTCTGGTTCAAATTTAGCAATGATTATTTTCCTGTAATCAATTGGTCATACAGCATAAATACATCATTTTCTTATGATCAAAAAAAACTCCCGAAGAACGGGAGTAGCAACTTTGATCAGTAATATAGATCTCTTTAAAATCAAAAATGAAAACTGATTTTTTTATTAAAATTTTTTTAAAAAATTATTTTTTGTAGCATGTATAAAAAGTTTTAAGCGAAATTCTCAATCCGGCAAGAAACTTTTTTTGCTCTGGTTTATAAAACAAACTGTATCAATCAATATTCTTGTGATAAAGTTAGATTTGATATTTCATTTAAGCAAAATTTTACATACATCAATAGTACATCAATGGTACATCATTTGACCTTTTTTAACATATTGATAGGTTTTTTGGGGTATAAAAAACTTTTTTTGATAGAGAAAAAGAAGTTTTATCAGGCTTTAACTAATTTATTTTATTATTTATAGCATTCTAATTAATCAATTTATGATGGTTATAACAGTGATATGTTTTTTATTTTAACGAAAATTAGCAAAGATTTTGTAATTATATATTTTTTTTGTTTAGTTTTATGGAAACGAAATTGTAATGTGTAATGGGGTAAAAAAGTAATCTTATCCCGCCAAACCGTTTTAATGAATTATGATTGATGCCGTTTTTGTCACTTCAAAAACTTATAACCATTCTTATTAAATTTATTATGCAAACACTTAAGCTTACTCAGTTTTCAAAAATATTGCTAAGCATCCTGATGTATCTTTCATTGTCCGGTTTATTTTACTCTCAGACATACACCCCTCAATATATAGATAGTATGCTGTTGAAAGTTAATGAAGATCTAAGAGTAAGTGGTAGAAAGAAAGAAGTGATTGATCTTAATAACAAATTCTGCAATATTAGTAAAAAGCAGGATTATAAAAGGGGTGTGGTACTTTCATATATTAATCTGGGTAATATTTATGCTACCGTCGGAATGTATGACAAAGCGTTCCAGTACCTGCAGTATGCTGAAGAAAATGTTGAAGGAATTGATGATGATTATCTGCGTGCAAAATTATATCAGGAGTATGGTCAGGCTAATTATGTAATAGGTCTATATAAAAAGGCAATTCAGTATAATTCACGATCAATTTATTATGGAGAGCAAATAAAGAATAAGCGCGAGCGGGAAATTTTATCGGTAGTGTATGCGAACAGAGCTGACTTTTTAAGAGAAACCAATTCGGCTGATTCATCTTTAATTTATCTACATAAAGCCTTAGATGTAAAACCTACACCGGTTATCAATTCCACGATTGCTAACCATTATATGCTTTTTGATAAAAATGAGGATTCGGCTCAGGTGTATTTCAACAGAGCATTTTCACTTTTAAAGAAAAGAGATTATCTGGATCCTCAAAGGGCTCTTACTTATTTTTATTACGGGAATTTTTTATCTGAAAAGAAGGATTATACCTCGGCACTATACTACTATATCGAATCAGTAGAAATACTCAAAAAAACCCAGAGAATTTATCAGGTCCCTGTATTATATCAAACGATTGCTAAGACCTATAAAAATTTGCATAATGCCTCAAAAGAAAAAGATTATCTGGAGAGATATGCTCAATTAAATGATAGTCTGGAAAAGGTATGGGATGAATCCATAAATAGTTCTGTCGATAAAATGGCCAGGCAGAAAGAGAAAGATGACAGAGAAAAAAAGAATTCAACCCTATTGTATAACGCTATCGTTTTTGCCTTGTTGGGAATTATTATTGTTGTGTATTATGTATACAATAAAAGAATTGCTAAAAAACGTAAAATTATAGAGGAAAAAGAAGTGGAAACAGAATTTTTAATGAAAAAGATATCTGTTAGTGATGATACACTTATGTCTTTAGCCAAGAAAAATGAACCGTTATTTTTTAATGAATACCAAAGTGCTTATCCTGAATTGATTGAAAGGCTTTTGAAGATTAATCCCAACCTGTCCACCAATGAACTTTCTTTTTGTGCAATGATACAGCTGGGCTTTTCTTCCAAAGAAATTGCTCAATATGGATTCATGCAGCACAGATCCGTACAGACAAAGAAAAACAGATTACGAAAAAAATTACAGATTCCATCCGACGTGGATATATATTTTTTCTTACAAAATTTAAATTCAAAATAATACTTTTAACTGTACCTACGGGTATCCTTACAGCAGCTTATATGAAAATAAAAAGGCTTCCATGAAAAGAAGCCTTTGTGTTATAATTTAAATATGAACTTTCAGTTGTGAAAAGGTAGAAATTGCCGGTTCATACAGAGGATCAGCCAGTTTTCCAAACCCATATTTGCAGAAAATAAATGATAATTCATTGGATCTTGCTGAATCATAATCGGTTTGTGTATCACCAATGTATACGGTGTCTTTGGTGGATAGCTGATTTCTTTCCATGAGAAGCTGTATGTTTTCAGATTTGTTTTTTTGGGTCCGACCATGGGACTCAAAATCAGTAAACAGAGTATGGAATTGATAATAATTTAAAAATGATTCAATATAACCATCCTGACAGTTGCTTACTATGAAAAGGGAATAAGTGTGGGATAGGTTTTTTAAAGTATCTGCTACACCATCATATAAAATCCCACCTTTTAAGTGAAGTCTTTTATTTTCTTCTGCTACAATTTCAGAAAGGATTTCCCTGGCCTGAAGATCTGAAATGCCGGGAGTAATATCTTTTATAATATCATGAGCTAAAAGTCCCATGTATTGATTCATATCTTCAGGTTTTAATTCTTTTTGGAGCAACTTATGGCTGCCTAACACCTCATTCCATATATTGATGATTGTTGCTCTGGAATCCCATAATGTTCCGTCCAGATCGAAAATTAAATTTTTTGTATTCAAAATGACTGATTTGTGGTTTTTAAATAAAGTTACAATTGAAGATTACAAAATCATGCTCAGCTGTACTCTTTTTCTTGCCTCATCTACTTCCGTTACTTTTACACGAACATGCTGATGAAGTTTTACAACCTCATTGACGTCCGATACAAATCCTTCTTTCAGCTGGGAAATATGAACCAATCCGCTTTCTTTGATTCCAAGATCTACGAAACACCCAAAAGCGGTAATATTATTTACGATTCCCGGAAGAATCATACCTGCCTTTAAATCTTTGATGCTTTTAACATTTGGATCGAATTCAAATACTTTTGCTGCTTTTCTTGGATCTAGTCCTGGCTTTTCAAGTTCTTTTAAAATATCCTTAATTCCTAAGATTCCGACTTCACCTGTACTATAGTTATCTGGTTTTATGAGGGCTATTTTTTCTTTATTGGCAATCAGTTCAGTGGTTTTAATACCCAGATCTTTTGCCATTTTCTCTACGATTCCGTACGCTTCCGGATGAACAGCAGAATTATCCAGTGGGTTTTTAGCATTGGTAATTCTTACAAAAGCGGCAGCCTGCTGATAAGCTTTTTCTCCAAGTCGGGGAACTTTTTTAAGTTGTTTTCTGTCTTCAAATGCTCCGTTTTCAGTACGGTAGTTTACAATGTTTTCTGCCATTTTTTCTCCGATTCCGGAAACATAACTTAATAATGATTTGCTGGCAGTATTTAAATTAATTCCCACAGAGTTTACACATTTCATCACAGTGGAATCCAGCTCATTTTTCAGCTGAGTTTGGTCTACGTCATGTTGATACTGTCCAACCCCAATGGATTTCGCATCAATTTTCACCAATTCCGCCAATGGATCAGAAAGCCTTCTTCCGATAGAAACCGCTCCACGCACCGTTACATCGTACGACGGGAATTCATCTCTTGCAATTTTACTTGCAGAATAAACGGATGCTCCTGCTTCTGAAACTACAAAAACCTGCAAAGGTTTATCAAAAGCAATTTTTTTAATGAAGAATTCTGTTTCACGGCTTGCTGTTCCATTACCAATAGAAATTGCTTCGATATTATAAGCATTTACCATAGAACGTATTTTTTTCATAGCCATTCCGCTTTCGTTTTGTGGAGCGTGAGGATAGAGGGTTTCATTGTGTAACAAATCTCCCTTTTCATCCAGGCATACTACTTTACATCCGCTTCGGTATCCCGGATCTATTGCCAGAATTCTTTTCTCTCCTAAAGGTGGGGCAAGAAGGAGCTGGCTTAAGTTTTCAGAGAAAATTTCAATGGCTTTTTTGTCTGCTTTTTCTTTAGCTTCCTGTAAGGCTTCATTGGAAATAGCAGGTTCCAGAAGTCTTTTATAACTATCTTTTATGGCCAGTGCAATTTGTTCAGAACACTCATTATTGGATTTGATAATAGCCTTTTCAATAAAATCAATGGCTTCTTCCTTGTCTATTCCTACATTTGTTTTTACAAAACCTTCTGCTTCTGCTCTCAGCATTGCCAGAAGTCTGTGAGAAGGTGTTCTGCTAAGGCTTTCTTCCCATTCAAAATATTGGGAGAATTTCTGGGCTTCTTCTTCGTCTTTTTTAGCTTTTACAACCTTGGAGTTAACTACTGCTTTGCGCTGAAATAATCTGCGAAGGTTCTTACGGACATACATGTTTTCATTGATCCATTCTGCCATGATATCCCTTGCTCCCTGCAGGGCTTCTTCTTCTGAACTAACTTCATTATTAATGTATTTTGAAGCCAGAGAAAGGATGTCATTACTTTTCTGGCTCATAATGATTTTGGCTAAAGGTTCCAGTCCTTTTTCCTTGGCAGTATCAGCTTTGGTTTTCTTACGTTTTTTAAAAGGCAGATAAAGGTCTTCCAGCTCCTGGATGTCAAAGCTCTCTTCTATTCTCTGTTGAAGTTCGGGAGTTAATGCACTTTGTTCTGCTATCGATTTTAAGATAGATTCTTTTCTTTTAACAATTTCATCAAATTGCTTACTGATTTTTGAGATCTGCTCGATTTGCGTTTCATCAAGGTTCCCCGTTCTGTCTTTTCGGTAACGGGAAATAAAAGGAATGGTGCAGTCTTCAGATAATAATTGTAAAGTATTGTTGATGCTCTTTTCAGAAATATTGAGCTGTTTCTGTATAAATTCTACGGTCGTCATTGTTCTGTTTTCGGATAGCTAAAATAGGGTTTTGGAATGAGAAATAACAAATGCCGAATGAATTAATCTCTTAATTTTTTACTATTATATTATTCTTCTCCATTCACTTTTTGTTTTTGAATTAACTCTATTTTAATTGAATAAGAATTAATATTTAAATATACAGTTGTTCTCATTTCTCTTTTGTACTATTTTTCTATCTATGCTGAATTAAAAACCTAATAACTTATTGATATTAAATATGAAAAAAATATCTATCCTATTCATCTCCTGTTTATCTGTAGTATCTTGTATGTATACTGATTATGAAGAGCCTGAAAAATGTAACTGTGTGATACAGGAATATGAGCGAACTATAACCTTTAAAAATGATCATGATGGAACTTATACAGATTTTGCAGATACAGGATGGGTAGCTAAAGGAGATTCACAGAAAGATAATTCCGCTGACTGTTCCAGAAACGGGACGCAAAGGAATAATGAATTCTCAAGCAGTTATGATTCTCAATACAGATGGGATGTATATCGCAAATGGATGTATGATTGTAAATAATTTGGAGAATTTTATATTTCTTGATATATGTTAAGATAATGCTACGCAGGTTTTTCTATTTTTGTACCCGAAAACAACAAAATTTCAATAAACTTTTTTAAAACAGTTCAATATGAAAAAAATTAGCGTAATTGCATTAGTAGGAGTAGGATTGCTTTTGGCATCATGTGATAAAGGAAAAACAGCAGAAACTGCAGCTACGGCTCAGGAACAAACTGTAGCAGAGAGCAAAGGAGAAACACTGGCAGTAGATACAGTAGGTTCAGTAGTAAACTGGAAAGCTTTCCACAAAGGAGGAATGGCACCTCGTTGGGGAACACTTACAGTGAAGTCTGGAGATATCAGTGTTGATGGAGGACAAGTTGCAGCAGGAAACTTTGTGATTGATATGAACTCTATCAAAGTAGATCCGGCTTCAGTAACAGAAAAAGATAAAAAACCAGCTGATCTTGAGGCGCACTTAAAAAATCCTGATTTCTTTGATGTAGCGAAAAACCCTACTTCAGATTTCAAAATTACAAGTATTACAGATTTGAAAGAAGCACCAAAAGATGCTGTAGCAGGAGCTAATAAAACGGTAAGCGGAAACCTTACTTTATCAGGAAAAACAATGAATGTTACGTTCCCTGCGAAAGTAGAGGTGGCTGAAAATTCAGCAGCGATTCAGGCTAAATTTACTGTAAACAGAGCAGATTGGGGACTTAAATTCGGTACTTCTGAAGCAGATCCGGCAGAATGGATGATCAGTAAAGATATCGAGATTGCAATCGATGTAAAAGCTAAAAAATAAGTTATTTAAACTTTCAAACTTACAAGAGCTGTCTTCACGAAGACAGCTCTTTTTATTTAAAAATCTTTTTTGCTCAAATGGAAAAGAAAATTAATTGACAATCTTGGAGTTCTGAATTCTTACACAATATTCACTTCCCAGATATAAAGGATTTCCGTGCTTCTCAGACCAGAATCCATCCAGTACGTCTTTACTAAGGCAGCGGTATACAGCCACTCCTTTATAGATTTTATGATCTTCCCCTTCGTAGTGGAAGTTGATGACTAAAATATGGTCTTTATAAAATCCTGTCCCGTTTTGCTGATGGTCGCCAATTATCCATTGGGCAATAATGCGGTTGTTTTCATCAATAGTTAAGGTCAATATTCCATGATAAGATGGTTGGGAAGATTCTTCCTGATTACTCCCCTCGATTGAATAGCTTCCTGCAAGATCCTGTACTGTCATTGATTTATTTTTAAGAAGGACAAATGTAAAAAATCTTATTCTGATAAGACTAACAACATCGTAAATGGATCTAAATTTTAAAGTTGTTCCATGTACAAATTAAGCTTTACTTTTGCTGCAAATTAATTTTAGAATGATTTCTTTTCTCCTTATAGCCAATCTGATTACATTTGGTGTCTTTGGTTTTGATAAATGGCAGGCGCAAAAACATCAATGGAGAATTTCTGAGAACACTCTTTTATTATTCTCCCTTTTAGGTGGAATTTTAGGAGCGGCTTCCGGAATGGTCCTATTCAATCATAAAGTTTCCAAAAAATCTTTTCTCATGAAATTTATATTGGTTGTATTGATAGACCTGGTTGTGTTTTATCGATTGATAAGACATTGATATTAAAACTGTTAAAAGTTTTAATATTATGTCGGTTGTTGTGTTTTTTTTATATTTTTACGATACTAATAACAAATAAACAAACAACATGAGAAATCTTAGAAAAATTTCCAGAATTGAAATGAAATCAGTTCAGGGAGGAATTGTTAAAGGAATGGTAAAATGCAAAGATGCAGATACATGTGCCGTAAGATGGGGATGGGCGACCGGATTCTCCAGCAATTGTGCAGAATTTGACATCATATGCGGTGAACCACCCGTGATAGATCCATGCGAAATACAAGCTTGTGTATAAATAACTTAAAGAGTGTTTTTCGGACACTCTTTTTTATTGTCTTGTAAATAAGTATTTTAAACAAATTATTAAATATTTGGATAACTAAATATTTTTTCATTAAAAATCACTACTTTTGCACCCGTAAAAATCTTTTATGCAAAACATTAGAAATATTGCGATTATCGCACACGTTGACCACGGAAAGACGACTTTGGTTGACAAGATCATTCACGCTACCAACATTTTCAGAGAAAATCAGGAGAGTGGGGAGTTAATTATGGATAACAACGATCTTGAAAGAGAAAGAGGGATCACCATCTTATCCAAGAATATTTCTGTTACTTATAAAGACACAAAAATTAACGTAATTGATACTCCTGGTCACGCCGATTTTGGTGGAGAAGTAGAAAGAGTATTGAAAATGGCTGATGGGGTTATTTTGTTGGTGGATGCGTTCGAAGGGCCAATGCCACAAACAAGATTCGTACTTCAGAAAGCATTGGAATTAGGATTGAGACCATTAGTGGTTATCAATAAAGTAGATAAACCAAACTGCCGTCCGGATGAAGTTCATGATAAAGTATTTGATTTGTTCTTCAACCTTGATGCTACCGAAGAACAATTGGATTTCCCTACATTCTATGGATCTTCAAAACAAGGATGGTTCAACACTTCATTAGAGCAAACTGAAGATATTTTGCCACTATTAGATGGTATTTTACAATATGTTCCTGAACCGAAAGTAACAGAAGGAAATCTTCAGATGCAGATCACTTCTCTTGACTTCTCTTCTTTCTTAGGAAGAATTGCAATCGGAAAAGTGACAAGAGGTGAAATTAAAGAATCTCAATGGATCGGTCTTGCTCAGGCAGACGGAAAAATTGTAAAAGGAAAAGTAAAAGAACTTTACGTTTTCGAAGGATTAGGAAAGAAAAAAGTAACTGAAGTACAAGCTGGAGATATCTGTGCTGTAGTAGGTTTTGATGCTTTCCAGATCGGTGATTCTTTCGTTGATCTTGAAAATCCTGAGCCATTGGAAAGAACGGCAATTGATGAGCCTACGCTGAACATGACGTTCTCTATCAACAACTCACCTTTCTTTGGTAAAGATGGTAAATATGTTACTTCTAACCACCTGAAAGAAAGATTAACAAAAGAATTAGAGAAAAACCTTGCCTTAAGAGTTCAGCAAACTGATGATGCAAACACTTTCTTAGTATTCGGTAGAGGTATTCTTCACTTATCAGTTTTGATCGAAACAATGAGAAGAGAAGGATACGAAATGACTATTGGTCAGCCTCAGGTTATCTTCAGAGAAATTGACGGTGAGAAATGCGAGCCTTATGAATCTTTGGTTGTTGACGTTCCTGAAGAATTTGCTTCAAGAGTTATCGACTTGGCAACTCAGAGAAAAGGGGACCTTCACATTATGGAAACTAAAGGTGAAATGCAGCATATGGAATTCGAAATTCCTTCAAGAGGTTTGATCGGATTACGTTCTCAGATGTTGACAGCTACTGCTGGTGAAGCTATCATGGCACACCGTTTCACAGAATACAAGCCTTTCAAAGGTGCGATCCCAGGAAGAAACAATGGAGTTCTGATCAGCAAAACTACAGGTCCTGCTACAGAATATTCTATTGCTAAACTACAGGATAGAGGTAAGTTCTTCGTTGATCCGGGTGAGGAAATCTACACAGGAATGATCATCGGTGAACAAAACAAACCTGGTGACCTAGTAGTAAACATCGTTGAAGCAAAACAGTTGAACAACATGAGAGCTTCAGGAAAAGATAAAGATACTGGTGTTGCTCCGAAAATCTTATTCTCTCTGGAAGAATGTATGGAATACATCCAGGGTGATGAAGCGATTGAGGTAACTCCAAACTTCATCAGAATGAGAAAGAAAATCCTTTCTGAAGAAGAGAGAAAAAGAGTTGAAAGAGGAGCGAAAGCATAATCTAAAATCTTAAAATATAATAAAGCCTCGATTTTCGGGGCTTTTTTTCTATACCAACCCATTAAAATGCTTATTTTGGCATAATAATCTCTGAGAAATAAAAAATAAATTTAAAGTAGTTTTGTGACTATGAGAATGAATAAATTAAAACTTATCGTTTTATTGGGCGTTTTTGCATCTTACACCACCTCATGTTCCGTTCAGAACAATGTTGTAAAAACACCTTCCACAAAGAATCCGACAAAACCAATCAACAATACAAATCCTCCAAAAGTAAATCCGGTAGCGACGAAACCTGCAACAGGAACAGCGGCTTCAACGGAAGAAAATTTCAGAACCAATCTTCCGGAAATCAAAAGAGAATTTCGTGGAGCATGGATTGCCAGTGTTGCCAATATCAACTGGCCTTCAAGAAATGATCTTACAGTAGATCAGCAGAAAGCAGAAGCAATCAGCATGCTTGATATGCTGAAAGACAACAATTTCAATGCTGCTATTTTTCAGATCAGACCTTCAGCAGATGCTCTTTATACAAGTAACATCGAGCCATGGTCTTACTTTCTGACCGGAGAAACAGGAACTGCACCATATCCAAACTATGATCCGCTTCAATTTTGGATTGAAGAAGCTCATAAAAGAGGTCTGGAGCTCCATGTCTGGTTAAACCCTTACCGTGCTCATCATACCAACGGAGGTGCGGTAAATAAGCTGTCAATGGTCAATAAATTATCTGATATTGTTGTAAGGCTAAAGAATGGAATGTACTGGTTTGACCCTGCTAATCCGAAAACACAAGGTCATGTGTCCAATGTGGTGAAAGATATTGTAAAAAGATACGATATTGATGCTGTACATTTCGACGATTATTTCTATCCTTATGCTACTTACAACAAAGGAGCGGATTTTCCTGATAATGCAAGCTGGAATGCTTATGTAAGCAGTGGCGGAACCTTATCCAGAGCAGATTGGAGAAGAGACAACGTGAATAAATTTGTAGAGCGTATTTATAAAGAAATTCACGCAGAAAAAAATAATGTAAGATTCGGGATCAGCCCGTTCGGTATATGGAAACCAGGATATCCGGCAGGAGTTGTAGGATCTTCTCAATATGACGAATTGTATGCAGATGCTAAATTATGGTTAAATAAAGGCTGGGTAGATTATTTCTCACCACAGCTTTACTGGCCTATAGATTCCAAAGGGCAGAGTTTTGAAGGGCTGTTAAGCTGGTGGCAGTCTGAAAATACCATGAACCGTCATTTATGGCCTGGATTGAATACTGTTGAAATAAGAGTATCAGACCGTCCGGCTGAAATCAAAAACCAGATTGCAATTTCCAGAAATATCCTTAAAAATGATGCCGGAGAAATTCACTGGAGCATTGCCGGCTTGACCAAAAATGCCAATATGCTTCCCGCTCTGAAAAACGGACCTTACAGTGAAAAAGCATTAGTGCCGAAATCTCCATGGATTAAAGCTGTTCCCTTGCAGACTCCTACTTTGTTTATTGCTGATAACGGAAGCTTTGCTCAGACAAGCTGGAGTACAAAAAATGCTGCAGATGTCTTTCTATGGGTGCTTTTTACTCAATATAACGGAGTATGGCAAACAGAAATCTTAACGCTGGATACCCTTTCTAAAGACATTCCTAAACTTAAGGACGGCAAAAAACTGAATGCTGTGGCTATCAAAGCCATCGACAGATTAGGAAATGAGAGTGATTATACAGCAAGAAGAATTAAATAGTTAAGGTAAAACCTGCTAAAGAGGTCATTGCGAACTTTTATGTGAAGCAATTTCAGTAATAAATGTAAGAAACCGGTTCCCAGACAGAACCGGTTTTATTTTAGAATAACTATAAATTATTAATTTAAGTCGCTGAATGTCAGTTGGGTTTTAAAGGAGGTTTGAAATTTTTATACAGAATAATAACCTTATCGGAACTGTTTTTGCATGATTCATCCCATAATCACCAAAATATAACATTATGAATACTAAAAGACTTTCCGACAACATGGAAAAGGCACTCAGTGACCAGATGAACAAAGAAATTCACGCATCACACGTTTTTTTATCGTACGGAATTTGGGCTGATGATAAAGGCTATCAGGGTATTGCCAATTTCCTTTACCGCCATGCTCAGGAAGAAAGAAATCACTCAATCAAATTTATGGAATATATTCTGAACAGAGGCGGAAAGCCCAAGGTAGAAGCTATTCCTGCTCCTCCGGCAGATCCGGAAAACCTTACTGCTTGTTTTGACGGTGTTTTTAAGCATGAAGTTGATAATACCACCGCTATCTACAGAATTGCAGACCTTTCTATGGAAGAGAAAGACTGGGCAACATGGAATTTCATGCAGTGGTTTGTTCAGGAACAGATTGAAGAAGAAACATTGGCTCAGAATTTAATTGATAAATTAAAAATTGCCGGTGGTGACAGAGCTACAGATGAATCTTTGTTTACTCTAGATAAAACTTTACAGGAAGCACCGAATGATGTTCCGCTGGCTCAGAGTGCTACGGGAGATAATCCATAAAACAGCCGGTGAAACCAAACCATTTGAAAATCTGTCAGAATACTGGCAGATTTTTTTATTATGAAACTCCCTCAAAAATCACTATCTTTGCACACTCGTAATTCAAGGTTCTGAATTCAATGTTTAAAGTTGAAGATTCCTTGAGTTGCTCCTAAACCTTAAACTTTGAATTTTACAATATGAAATGTGGAATCGTAGGCTTACCGAATGTAGGTAAATCAACTCTTTTTAACTGTCTGAGCAATGCAAAAGCTCAATCAGCAAACTATCCTTTCTGTACTATTGAACCGAACCTTGGAACGGTTTCTGTACCGGATCAGAGATTGTTTGAACTGGAGAAAATCGTAAAACCTGAAAGAGTTTTACCCGCTGTAGTTGAAATTGTTGATATTGCAGGTCTTGTAAAAGGTGCCAGCAAAGGAGAAGGATTGGGGAACCAGTTCTTGGCTAATATCCGTGAGTGTGAAGCGATTATTCATGTTTTAAGATGTTTTGATAACGGAAATATCGTTCACGTAGAAGGTTCAGTAGACCCATTAAGAGATAAAGAAATTATTGATATAGAGCTTCAGCTGAAAGACCTTGAAACCGTAGGAAAAGTAGTTGAAAAAGCTAAAAAATTCATCAAATCTGGGAAGAAAGAAGATATTCTTACTTACGAAACCCTTCAGAATTTACAGAAATTCCTTGAAGATGGTAAAAATGCAAGAGAATTTGCTACTGATGATTTCACGAAATCAATTATCGGAGAAGTTCAGTTGTTGACAAATAAACCGGTTCTTTACGTTTGTAATGTAGATGAGAATTCTATCAAAAACGGAAATGAGTGGATTGCCAAGATTGAAGAAATGGCTAAAGGTGAAGGTGCTGAAGTAGTAGTACTGGCAGCGCAGATCGAAGCAGATATCAATGAGCTTGAAACATTCGAAGAAAGAGAAATTTTCCTTGATGAGCTAGGACTTACCGAACCAGGTGTAAACCGTTTGATCAGAAAGGCTTATGATCTTTTAAAACTTCAGACGTATTTCACAGCCGGAGTAAAAGAAGTAAGAGCCTGGACTATCGGACAGGGATGGACGGCTCCACAAGCTGCGGGAGTAATCCACACAGACTTTGAAAAAGGATTTATCCGTGCTGAAGTAATCAAGTATAATGATTATGTAAATTACGGTTCTGAAGTAAAGGTAAAAGAAGCAGGAAAACTTTCTGTAGAAGGTAAAGAATATATTGTACAGGATGGTGACATCATGCACTTTAGATTCAACGTATAAGAAAAGTATTAAAGTTAGTTATATTAAAAAAGCGCTTCCATGTATTTGGGAGCGTTTTTTGCGTAAAATTAATAATGTAGGCTGCCTGTTTATAGAATAGATACTTAAAATTACTGCTCCCTGAAGTAGAGAGCAGTATTTTTATTTTTAAAGTGGAATACCAATATCAAACCGGCATTTTGGCTCGATACAGGATGGAGAGAAAACTACACAGTTATTGACGATATCTGTACATTTTAACTGTGCCTGTCCAGTTCGGCACTCCGGTTCATAGCATGAAGGATGAATCTGTGCGCAAATACCTTGATGGCTGCATATCATCACACCTCCTTTAATGGTTTTCAACTCTTTTTTATTGAGTTTTTTACCATTATTTACATGTTTATTTCTCATTCGTGAAAGTTTTTATGGTTTAGTTTTTTATTGGCTACAATTCAATACCAGGCTGGCATTGTAATTCTGCACATGCAAAAGAATATTTCTTACAAGTCAGGTCTGGAAGAAGACACATCTCTTTTCCTCCAGTGATTACTCTCAATTGTTTTTTGTTCAGTTTTTTTCCGTGATTTAAATTTTTGTTTTCCATTGGTTTGATTTTTAATGGGTTAGTTTTAACGAAAATAATAAAAATAAATGAGTTATATCACTATGTATAGAAAAAATGGAAAAATTATACTGCATTATCTTTAATATTTGCGATAAATTTTAAATAAAATAAGCTATTACATTGAAATTTTAAACTATTTAGTATAGGTGCTTTTTGAAATTAAAAGAGTTTTAAATTCTGGTGAGCAATCTGTAATCATTTCAAAAAAGGTTGATTGATAAGTTCGTATATTTGAATTTTACAAATCATCTGCGATGGAAAAAGTAGCCCATACCTCACTGGAAGATTTTTATAAAGAGATGGCTGCCAAACTGGGCAAAGATCTTGAAAGTATTTTCCCAAAAGGACTTCACAAAGACATTGGTCATTTTAATGTTTTTGATATTGCCCAAACGATAGAAAGAGCAAAAACTACTTCTGAAATGCCTTATAACAGAAGGAAATACTATAAAATAAGCTTTATAAAGGGAAGAAATAGAGCAGAATACGCAGACAAAATTATTTCAATACAACATAAGGCGTTATTGTTTGCAACCCCTAAAGTTCCCTATCACTGGGTTCCTGAAGACCCGGATCAGTCCGGAAGTTTCTGTGTATTTACGGAAGACTTCTTCATTAAGGATAAATCTTATTACCATCTGGAAGATCTTCCTATTTTTCAGCCAGGTGGAGTTCCTGTTTTTGAAATTGATGACGAGCTTGCAGAAGAGATCGAAAGCCTCTTTAAGAAGATCAAAAAAGAAATAGATTCAGATTATGTATTTAAATATGATCTGATCAGAAACTATGTGTTGGAGCTGATTCACTATGGGCAGAAATTACAGCCGGTATCCAAAATATCAGCATCCAATGATGCTTCTATGAGAGTGGTTTCTTTATTTATAGAGCTGCTGGAGAGACAGTTTCCTATTGAATCGTGGGAACAGAGACTTCAACTGAAAACCGCAAAAGATTATGCAGACAGGTTGGCTGTTCATGTCAATTACTTAAACAAAAGATTAAAGGAAAGCACCGGAAAGACAACCACAGAATTTATTTCCGACCGGGTTATTCAGGAAGCTAAAATACTTTTAAAACAGACGAAATGGAATGTTTCAGAAATATCTTACGCTCTGGGATTTGAGGAGATTGCCCACTTTTCCAATTTCTTTAAAAGAAAAACTACGTTTACCCCATTGGAATTTCGTTCCTGATTTGAATTTTGCAAATTTCAGATTGATTCAAGCAAACACTTCAGTCTGAAAATATCCCAACTTTGTACCATCAAAATAATCAAAATACAATGAACACAAAAACAAATATTGCACTGGTAACCGGAGGAAGCCGTGGATTAGGGAAAAACTCAGCACTTAAAATTGCTCAAAAGGGATTAGATGTTATTATTACCTACAGAAGCAATAAAGAAGAAGCAGAAGCTGTTGTCAATGAGATCAAATCAATGGGAAGGAATGCTGTTGCATTTCAGCTTGACACAAAAGATATTAAGAGCTTTGATACTTTTGTGAAAAACGTAACAGATCACTTGCAGCAAAATACAGGAAGCACTCATATTGACTACCTGATTAATAATGCAGGAACAGCCCTATATTCGCCAATTACAGAAGTAACGGAAGAACAATTGGACGATGTGGTAGACATTCATTTTAAAGGAGTATTTTTCCTGACTCAAAAATTGCTGCCATTCATCAATGATGGAGGAGGAATTATTAATGTCTCTTCAGGGTTGGCGAGATTTGCGACACCGGGATCTTCTATTTATGGGTCGATTAAAGCAGGAGTAGAAATGCTGACGAAATACATGGCTAAAGAATTAGGTTCAAGAAAAATCAAAGCCAATGTCGTAGCGCCGGGAGCTATTGAAACAGATTTTGGCGGCGGAAGAGTAAGGGATAATGAAGAGATCAATGCCATGGTAGCAGGTGCTACAGCACTCGGAAGAGTAGGTCTTCCGGATGATATAGGTGGAGTGGTGGCATTCCTGTGTACAGAAGATGCAAGATGGATCAATGGACAAAGAATTGAAGTTTCAGGAGGAATGTTCCTATAGAACTTTAAAGGGCCAAAAAGCGAAATTTTTAATTTCCTTTTTGGCCTTTTTCACTATCTTTAACCTAGAGATCAGTCAATATGGTTAAAGAATTTCTTGATCAGTATCCGTACATTTTGTTGGGACTTGAGGCCCTTTATCTTCTTGGAGTCGTTTTCCTGGCAGGTAAGATCATTATGGATACCAGAAATACCAGCAAAACACTGGCTTACCTTCTGCTTATTATTTTTCTTCCGGTGGTTGGAATCATTATTTATTTTGTTTTTGGAGTCAACTTCAGGAAGAATCAATTTTATACCTTCAAAGTAGAACGGAATGAGCAGATATATCAAAAAGTACATCAATATATTGAAGAAACGCATCATAAAACACTGATTGCTCATCAGGAAGAATTGCAGAATTTTTTACTGACGGTTAATTTTCTTTACAGTGCCGGAAATGCACTCATTTCTCAGGGAAATCATACGGAAGTCCTGATCAATGGTGAGGCCAAATTTGAAAAAGTCTTTGAAGTGCTTGAAAAAGCAGTTCATCATATCCATCTGGAATATTATATTTATGATAATGACGAGGTCGGGAACAGGCTTGCTGATCTGTTGATGAGAAAAGCAAAGCAAGGTGTTAAAATACGTTTTCTCTATGACGATCTGGGAAGCGGAAAATTAGGCCGGAAGTTTTTGAGAAAGTTACAGGAAGCGGGAGTGGAAGTATCTCCGGTCAACAAAATTACTTTCAGACTTCTTGCCAACAGAGTGAATTACAGAGATCACAGGAAGATCATCATTGTAGATGGTACTGAGGTTTTTACAGGTGGCATCAATGTTTCGGATAAATACATCAATCCTAATCCAGAACAGTACTGGAGGGATGTTCATCTTTATATTAAAGGAGAAGCTGCAGTTTATTTTCAGTTTCTGTTTTTCAGCAACTGGGTTTTTGCCACTGAAAAGCTCCCCGAAATCTCAACATCGTATTTCGATTATAAAAAAACAGAAGCAGGACGTTCTCTCGTGCAGGTTGCTGCAAGCGGACCTGATACCAGACCTTCCATTATGTTGAGTACGAGCTCAGCAATTCTTTCTGCCCAAAAAAGAATCTATATTGTGACGCCTTATTTTATCCCTGTTGAAACGGTATTGAATGCCATAAAACAAGCTGGTCTTTCAGGACTTGATGTTAGGCTTATGGTACCAAAATCAGGAGATTCTGTGATAGTAAATGCCGCGGCCTATTCCTATTATGAAGAACTTCTGGAAAACAAAGTGAGAGTATTCTTTTACAAAAAAGGATTTATTCATGCCAAAACAATGATTGTTGATGACCATTTTTCGTCTGTAGGCACTGCGAATATGGATGTCAGAAGTCAGGAACTTAATTTTGAGGTGAATACATTAATCTTTGATCCTGAAATTAACCAGAAGCTTAAAAACCTTTTTATTGAGGATATGAATGATTGTGAAGAAATCTTCCTTGATACATGGAAAAAAAGGTCAAAATTCAAAGTTTTTTTTGAACATCTGGCCAGACTGCTTTCTCCGCTAATTTAAAATTCATCTGTGAATAGAAAATAAAAACTCCGGAAACATTTCCGGAGTTTTATATATCATTTCTTTACCTCTTTGTTTTTAATCAGGAAGTATTAAATCTTTGATAAATTCTCAAGAGCCTTTTCCAGGGTTTCCTGCTTCTTGGCAAAACACAACCTGATCACATTTTCATTCAGCTTGTTTTTATAAAACGAAGAGAAAGGAACGCTGGCCACCTTATGATTGATGGTAAGTTCTGAAGCAAAATCAAAATCATTTTTATCTGAAATCTTATCGTATTTCACTGCCTGAAAATAAGTTCCTTCACAATCCAGAAGCTCAAACGAAGTACCTGCAAGACCTTTTCTCAGAAAGTCTCTTTTTTCCTGGAAAAACTGATTCAGATAAGTATAATGCTCCTCATTTTTCATATATTCTGCCAGAGCCAGCTGAATAGGAGTATTTACACAGAATACATTGAATTGATGAACCTTTCTGAATTCATCCGTTAAGATTTTAGGTGCTGCGCAATAGCCTACTTTCCATCCGGTAACATGGAAAAGTTTCCCAAAAGAGGCTACAAGAAGGCTTCTTTCTTTCAATTCCGGGTATTTACAGATGCTTAAATGCTGTTTTCCATCAAAAACAATATTTTCATACACTTCATCACTCAAAATAAGAATGGAAGTGCCTTTCACCAGTTTTATAAGTTCTTGTAGATCATTCTCTTTCAGGATTTTTCCTGAAGGATTGTTAGGATTATTAAGAATGATCATCCTGGTTTTTTCACTGATAAGATTCTTTACTTCCGCCCAGTTGATTTCATAATCCGGAGCTTTCATTTCAAATCGTTTTACAATACCTCCGAAAAGTTCTACAGTAGGTTCATAGCAATCATAAGCCGGTTCAAAAATAATGACCTCATCATCTTTTTTGACAAAAGAGGCAATAGCGGTGAAAATAGCCTGGGTACCGCCAGCTGTAACTGTTATTTCAGAGTCCGGATGGTAAACTGCCTGATGGCTGTTTTCAATTTTTCTTGCAATTTCCTCCTTTAAGCCAATCATTCCGCCAAGAGGTGCATATTGGTTGAAGCCTTTTTTAATAAAATGATCTACATGATTTAATAATTCTGAATCTGGCATAAAATCAGGAAAACCCTGAGACAGATTGATGGCTTCATTTTCATTGGCAAGCTGAGTCATCTGACTGAAAATAGTAGTTCCTACATTGGAAAGTTTTGATAAAGGAAGTTGTATCATAAAAACAGTTTTGTGGATCGAATTTAAGGAAATAATTAAAACAGTCTGAACTTAGGGAGATAAAAATTAGAAAATTGCAGGTTTATTGAGAATGATGGAAAATTGTAAAATAAAACAGCCAGTTTCAGAATATAAAATAAACCTAAACATTTGTTTAAATTGTATTTTGAAAATTATGCTGCTTTTACAAAATAGCTTCATCATATTCAGATTCTGCTTTACTCCAAAAGTATATTTTCAGAACAGAGGTTAAAACTAAAATATTTTTACTAAAACAAATCGTTTTTCTATTCAATCTTTTTAAATGAGTTCTGAGATTCAGGTTTTTTCTCTCTATGCCATTCGTTCCATACTTTTGGATGCTATGGATTTCTTTTGGAATAAGGTATTTATAATTTCTTAGTTTATCCGTGAAGATTTTTTCAGGTTTAGCGCTGATTAAAGTTTTGACAACTGAATTCAATGTTTTGTTATTTCTTTTTCCAATATAAAATCCGGCGACCTCTTTACTTTGTTTATTAATGGCATACACCAGCCAGATCGTATTAGCTTTCTTTCTGACAAAAATTCTCATCTCATCCAATTCATAGGTTTGGTAAAATTTTATTGTTGGCCGAATAATTTTGTTTGCAATGGTCAGAATTCTTTTTAGTAGTGTGGTTGCAGAAATTTTCAGTATTCTTGCAGTACTGCGAATTCCTAAACCTTCTTTTGTCAGGAGAATAATTTTTTGATTGGTATTTTTTTCATAAGCGTTATACGTATAATTCAGAATGTTAATTGTTTTACAGGATTTACACTGATATCGTTGTTTCCCCCGACTTGTTTTCCCATATTTTATAAATCCGGAGTTCTCACCAACACATTTGGAACATTCATAAGTTTTAATCATCATTGAAGTGCTTTTTATTGGCAAAAATAAAACAGGCAATCCTATAGATTACCTGCTTTTAAATTATTTTATTTATAATTATCTTGGTCAGAGTCCATTAATATTGGAAACCAACATATTTGGAACATTACCGCGCTGCCACTGGCATTTTCAAGTAGTATTCAAAAATTAGAGTATTGAAAACCAATACTCTAATTTATTACCAACATGTTTGGAACATTACCTATTTTTTCTATTTTATTCGTGATTTTATATATCAAAATATAAACTTTTGTAATAGAAAGATAGATCCCAAAAAATTACTAGCTATAAAAACAGCTATTATGCAAACTATTATAGTACCTTTTTTATTCTTTTCTTCAGATAATTTATCAAATTGTTTACTATATTCTTTCCAAATATCTGTATGAATAAATGCAAAATAATGTAGTATAGAAAGAAATACTAAAGGAATCAATAAAATTATAAATATAGTATTAGTACTAAATTTTGTATGAGTTATAATAGCATAATAGTTTAAAATTGTTCCAAAAAACCAAAGTTCAAGGGCTAGTAATGCTATTCCTGCTTTAAAATCACTCCAAAACTCACCCCCAACTTTGTCAGAAGTATATATTATTGATTTATAAATCTTATAAAAGATATAATAATATGCTTTTTTTATTTTTTCCATAATTATATAGAGTATTGAAATTCAATACTCTATTATATTTATTAATACATTTTAAGAATATATTTTTGTAAATAATAAGCTGATCCAAAAAAATTAATTAGTATAAAAATAGCTATTATCCAAACTACTATAGTACCTTTTCTATTTTTTTCCTCAGGTAACTTATCAAATTGTTTGTTATATTCTTTCCACATATCTGTATGGATGAAACTAAAATAATTGATTACAAACAATATGATTAGCGGAATTAGTATTATAGGGCTTGTAATAGATATATCAAGTTTTTCATTAATTATGATAGAGTAATAATTCAAAAATGATCCTAAAAACAAAAGCTCAAGAGCCAGTAGTGCTATCCCGGCTTTAAAATCAGTCCAAAACTCACCACCAACCATTTCAGAAGTATATATTATTGATTTATATATTTTATAAAAAATATAATAATACGCTTTTTTTATTTTCTTCATAATTTTTGTTTATTTTGGTTCATGAGCTCCAAAAACATTTATTCTATAAGGTCCTGCCTGATTAAACCCTTCATCTAATTTTGTTTGCATAATATTACCATCATTAAAAATACCAGGCCAGCCTCCCGGGTAAAAACCATCTACGCCGAAATACACTGTACTAAGAGAAGCTCCAATTGATCCGCCCCAGTTACCTGCGGCACCAAATCCTGTATTTAATAAAAATTTTCCTGGAGAAATTTCCCCAGTTGTGACCCCAATAAGATCAACAGTAAAACCTAAAGCAAAAGAAGCATGACCTACTGTTTTAGCGACCCTTGCTATTTTAGAAACAGGTATTGTTGCATCAGTCATCGGCATCTTACCAAATTGGCTTAAGTTTCTGCCTGTTAACTGATAATTTCCAGCAATTCCTCTCCTTATACCTTGTGAATACATGTTATGAGAGTCAATAACTCCTGCGGTACCACCCAAAACTCCTGCAGTACCAAAAAACCAGTTTCCTTTTCCTGCAAGGCTATACCAATTATTTGATGCACTCTCTCCTAGTTTCATCATATGTCCCACCATTTCCTGAGCTGTATTGGCATCTCCTTCAGCACCTCCTGTCCACCAGCTCATATAGCCGTTTTTGGAAATAGTTGTATAGATTCCTCTTTTAGCCCATTCATTTCGAATTCCATCTAATAAGGAATAATCCATTGAGCCACCTCCTCCTGTCCAATGTGTATCATTATATACTCCTCCAAAGGAATAATCTTGCTGTCCTGAAAATGCCATGATGTTTGCCCGGGTTCCTTTTCCGCCACTGGCATAATAGGATAACATCCCATTTCCAAAACCCATAGAGCCGGGGTCTTTTTCTGCCGGCGACATGGCGCGCCTTCCATCAGGGTCTATAAAGCTTATCGGGTTATTCAAAGCATATGTATATGGTGAGAATCTTCTTGATGTCTCTGCCAATGGATCTATGACACCCCATCTTCCAATATCTGACATATACATCCTGGCACCGTAGTCACTCCAGCCGGTTTCCTTTTGTAATTCTTTACCGTTGTACTGGTAATTGTAGGCAGGATTTCCAGCCAAAGCATTATAGCCCTGATGCTTTAAACCAAAGGGATAATAATTGTTTTCTTCAAGAACTTCTGCGCTGCCAGCTGAGGATCTGGAGTAGCTTACCCGTACATTTCCTAAGTGATCTGTTTTTTACCAACATATCTGAAACACCAAGTATGATCTTCAATATTTTAGATAGCCTATTTTCTCTTTTCTTCCGTTCTGGCTATTCACAATATTATCTCAACTTTATATTTTCACTAATGTTTTTAAAATTAGAGTATTGAAAACCAATACTCTAATTTATTACCAATATGTTTGGGACATTACCAGTTTATTTATTGGCTCTTTTTAGACTGGGAGCATCTTGTGGAAGAACTAAACCTAAATATAATCTAAAATCAAAATATTTTTTTTTATTCGGCTCTAACCAACTGTAATAGGTATTTGTAAAACCATCTCTTCCAATGTATAAAACTTCATTGAAAGGATTAAAAGTATTTATTTTCTTAAAACTCCAATCAGGAAAATTAAACCTTCTTTTCGTAACCTCCATCATATAAAAGTTTAATAAAAACCTATTTTCAGCATTCCATACGGTTTTTTTTGCTCTTTCATCAATCATATCAATATCTTTTTCCGTCGGATTATAATTTACATGCAATTTAAAATTTTTATTAAATCGATCTAAAAACTCTTTAGACTTTTCTTCAATATTTTCAGGAGTTATTTTCTCAATTTCTTCTTGAGAATCAGTTTCTAGCTGTCCTAAGTTCAACGGTTTCAAAGAATCTATAATTTTAAGTGCTTCATCTTTATCATTGACATAAATTAAATAGTTACCAATCCATGGAATTATACAATAAATTTCTTGATCTTTATTTTTAGTACATGTTCTAAAATTTTCTTGATTTTGTTTAAAGAATATAAAATTAGAGGGATCATGTTCCTGTTTGCTTAAAATTTTATATGATTGTTGTGACATTATAAATGTATTTATTGTTAATGATGTAAATAAAAGAAATGTTTTCATAATTTAGAATTTTAATTTCCGGTTTTATAAACTGGTACTGCAGTATTAGACCCTGCTGTGGTTATAGGCTTTCCATCTAACATAAAATTAATATACATTGATACTCCTCTCATCTGATAAACAGACTTGTATTGTATTAAATCTATATTGTTAATTTCAGCATAATTTCTTAAACCTTTTGTCAAACTAACATCAAATGGAGTTACAATATATAAATTTCCAATATATGGTTCATCTGGAACTCCTAAACTAAGATTTGTTGTTCTTAAAGCTGATATTTCATCAGTTACTTGCGCAGTTCCGCATCCAATATTGTTAAAACTACATTTCATTTCATAAAAATTATATGCATTTACTATTGCTAAAGGGCTTAAAATTAATTCTTTTGAACGTGAGAAAGCTTCAACTGAATCAGGAATTGTGTTTAAAAACTTTTGTGCATTTTTCGAAAATCCATTACCTATATTAATCTCTCCCCAATTTATAAATTGTCTTTCGAAAAGATTTCCTAAATAATTTTGATCAGATCCAGTTAATTGATTTCTTTCCTTGCCTAAAATATATTTAGCATAAATTGATTTTGTAAGTGGTAAATATCCATTCTTTAAAATGCCGTATAGTGCGTCTGCATTTCCTCCGCTCAAAATGTACTCCTGAACAGAGGTAATTCCCATTGTACCTGAAACTATAATTCCAGAAGTACTTCCACCACCACTTCCTGTCCATGGTTTGGCGTCATATACTCCTCCAAAGGAATAATCTTGCTGTCCTGAAAATGCCATGATGTTTGCACGCGTTCCTTTTCCGCCACTGGCATAATAGGATAGCATCCCATTTCCAAAGCCCATAGAGCCGGGATCTTTTTCTGCCGGCGACATGGCTCTTCTTCCATCCGGGTCTATAAAGCTTATTGGGTTATTCAAAGCATATGTATATGGTGAGAATCTTCTTGATGTCTCTGCCAATGGGTCTATAACACCCCATCTTCCAATATCTGACATATACATCCTGGCACCGTAGTCACTCCAGCCGGTTTCCTTTTGCAGTTCTTTACCATTGTACTGATAATTATAGGCAGGATTTCCAGTTAAAAAGTTATAGCCCTGATGCTTTAAACCAAAGGGATAATAATTGTTTTCTTCAAGAACTTCTGCGCTGCCGCTGGCATTTTTAAAATAGCTTACCCGTACATTTCCTAAGTGGTCGGTATAGCTGTAAATATACTTATTATTTTTAAAGTTATAATAGCCTTCCGCAGTGGGTACAAACTGCAAAATCTGATCATTATACTGAAACCCATCCAGGTAGTCTGTAATAGTAGTGGTTTCCATATTGGCTTTGCCGGAACCGTAGGTATACATCTTTTTAAGCTTGGTTCCATCTGCTCTGTATACATATTTCGTATTGACATTGAAAAGCAGATTGTAATAATCCCGTGACTGATATAAAGAATTAAATTCTATACGATTGGGAAGATTCAGAAAATTGTAATCGATCTGTACTATTCCTTTATCCGTATGGTCTTTCATATTCCCGTTCTCATCATAGGAAATGAAAGCTCCTGAGGTGTCCGGGTAACCACTGTAGTTACCGGATGCATCGGTAACGGTATTAAGCCTGTTTCCGGTGTAATTATAAGTAAGGTTATCAATAAGCTGCGCCGTTCCTGACGATGATTTTCCGTTTCTCTGCAGCGAAGTGATATTACCGTTCACATCATAGCCTATGGTCTCATCGAAAAGTCCGTTTTGGGGTACTGATGCATCCGGTTCGGAATATATTCCTTTTTTTAACCTGTTTAAAGCATCATATTGATAATTATACTGTCTCAGAACCTGATCAGAGGCTGTTTTCCAGGTTACTTCTGTAATATTGCCGTTGTATTTCCCGGTAGAAGCCGTTGTATTCTGGGGATTGAAATACTTCAGCTTATACCCGAACAGCTTGGTACCCAACGCTGCCGGATCATTTACCTGGGTAAGGGCTCCACGAATATTGTAGGTGTAATCTATACTCTGCAGATTGTTGCCGACTTTTTTATTCGAAAGCTGCGAAATCTCATTGTAGGTATTTTCCGCCAATAATTCCTGTGGCAGGCTGTCTACCTGATGCCACTGTTTTTTCAGGCGGTTCCGGCTGTCATATTCAAAGGTCTGGGAGATCACTTTTTCAGTATCGGTACTGAGTCTTTTATGATATGCTTTGGTCTGCTGAACCACTCCTGCAAAATCCAACAGGGATTCTGCTCTGGTATAGCCCCCCAGATGGTTGATGGAATGGGTTCCTATCACTCTCCCTTTGACATCATACCAGATATAGCCTTTCGTCCAGCTGTCATCTTCAATATTTTTTACCAGATTCAGTACCGGAAGGCTTTTGGTACTTATGCTGTTTCCTGTTGAATTATCAGTTAAAACCGGCTGTCCGGACAGGGTAGCAGGAAAAGCAGGATTGAAGCTGTAGGACGGGTAGGTATCATAATAATTTAGTGATAATAATGTCACCCATTTGGCAGAACCGGGATAGGTGGTATCAGGATTATCATAGTACACATCCATGCCTTGTCTGTTGAACAATACAGAATTGGTGCGGTTTACATTATTGGAGGCTAATCCATTTACTTCACTCTGTTCTGCTACTCTTGTTCCTCCTGTGCTTATCCCGGTAATAGCCACTCTGCCAAACTTATCATATTTCGTATAAAGCCACTGTCCTTTTGCTCTCAGATTGGCATCCTGGGAAGCCACCAGCCGGTCTGCTTTATCGTACACCCTATATTCCCAGCCTTTCCCGGGAACTTTCTTTTCTACAAGCCTGCCCTCACCGTCATAGCGATACTGGTAGCAGAGGTTATCCAGCGTTGTCTGCGTTAATGCTCCAGACTGTATTGCTAAAGGCGGAATGACACATACCAGCTGTCCCAGATGATTATAAAGGTAATAGGTATCTCCATTGGGGGTATCGTTATTTTTACGAACCAGGAGCAGCTGTCCGTCCGTGTTTTTAAATTCTGTTGTGGTATTGCCATCCTCATCAGTCACAGTGTTTTTGATAAGCTGGCTGGCTCCGTATGTTCCGTTTTCACTGATGGTGGAAAATGTGGCATTATTCACCCAGGTAGTGGTAATGGTATACTTTTTCACCTCTCCGGCGACATTGGTACTATAAGTAAGGGTAAGGGGATGGGCAGCCCAGTCATTTCCCGGGGAAATCACCTGGTTTACCCTGCTTATAGGGGAATTTTCAAGCTTCTTCTCAGCATAGATTTTTTCTGATCCGTATTGGGCAGCAGCATTGGAGAGCGGTGCCGTGTAGATGGCTCCGTTTTGTGTTCCCGGCTGGGGAATGGGAAGATAATCTTTCACCTGTCTTCCAAAAACATCATATTCAATAGGGATCACCACATCTTTTCCGGAAGGAGTAGACTTTACATCCACTACCTGTCTGGGTCTGCCTAATCCGTCAAAATACTGTACGGTTAAAGTATTTTTTATACAGTCTGCATCCAGACAGGTTTTGCTGTAGATATAGTTTTCCGTAGGGCTCGGAGTTATCTGCGCAAAAGCAGATGTGGCTGCAGGCAGCATCAATGCCAGGATCATTACTTTTTTTATTTTTTTCATCGTGTGTTAGTTTTTATAATTGTATTTAAATTCTTTCAGCAGCTTTCCATTGGCATCCTCCACCTTTTCCAGCCTGCCGGCAGCATCATACCTGTAGGTTGTTTTCATACCACCAGATGAAATACTGTTGGTTATTCCCACCATTGGGTCGTAAGTGTAGGTAGTAACTGCAGAACTGCTCAATGCAGGGTCTTTACGCAGGTTTTCCAATGCCTGCAATAATGCCGGCTCATTGGCGGGATTATCGGCATCGGCGTTGGATGCTGCTATGACCGCTACGGTAGTCTGCAGGGCAATAACCTGGCTGTATGGCAGCCCCACGATTTTAGCGATGGGCTGTGTCTGATAATACCCCCAGATGGTAACGGCAGGGATATTATCCTTTCCCGTCATTTGGAGAAGGTTTCCTTTATTATCATACTGGTCCAATGTAGCTGCTGTCACCGGGTTCTGGTTCTGCATATTGTACACTGTCATGGAAGTGGGATACAGGTGGGAAGGGGCATCGTATCTGGTTTCTGCCTTGCTTACCAGTGCTCCGTCTACCTTCACTTCTGTACGGAGTGGTACGGAGAGCATCCCGGCATTCACCAGGCGGGTGTTGCCAAGGTCTGTGGCATAGCTGATCGTCTTCTCAGTCAGCCTGCCTTCTGGGGATGTTTCTTTTACCAGATAAGGCTGGAAATTCACAGGATTAAAAAAGGTCTCTGCTGTATTCTGCAGGCTGCTCCCATTACTGTAATACGTATTAGAAATACTTTTGAAAGATTTTACCCTCGATGCTTTTGAAGTATTTGAAAAACAAAGTGAATATTCCGGAGCGTTGCTGATCTCTTCCAGAACGTAATCTGTATTTTCATCGGAGACAAGCTGGTTCTGCTGGCTGAACACTTCTTTTTTGAAAAGAATCCCGGAAGAAGCAATATTAAAATAAGGCATGTACGATGGGGTATTGATGGAAGTATAATCAGCCGGCGTTTTGAAATAATACCTGGAATACCCTATATTTCCCGAGGATCCCCCATATATTTCTTTCACATTCTTATATAGGATAAAGGTATTGTCATAGTCCCATTCATCACAAACCTCACCTGCAAATGTACTCCCGCTGGAATCGTTGGAGCTGGCAAATGAATCATAGGCATACCCCATTGTTTTCTGCAAGCTGCCCAGGGCATCATAATATTGTATGCCAGCAATCCGAGCAGCTTCTTTTACAACACTTTTGTTTTTATAGGGGGTTGGCATATTGACAATGATATAGCTTTTAAGGGTCCCTTTCCCATTTCCTCTGCTGAACTTAAAAGTATAGGTGCCAGAAGATAAGGTATATTCCCTGATACCGGTAGAACAGCTGGTATAATTAAAAACCTCCGTTCCACTGGAATTCAGTAGTTTATATTCAGGATCTATGATGATATCTTCATGAGGATAATTGGAGATCACATAGGTTTCATCAATAGACTGCTTGATATAAAACTTCTTTGTTCCCGTTACCTGGAAGGTATAGCTCCTGCTTGTATTGGTGTCATAGCCGGTAGTGGAGACAAGGCTCAGATATTGCAGGGCAGGATCTGTAATGGTATTATTATCCAACTGAACATTGCTTTTGTTTGTATACACCTCATTGGCTTCAAAATTATAGATCACATATCCTTTTTCCGGCAATGTCATTTTTTTGAGTAGTCCAATGGTATAGGTATTGGGATTAACATCCAAGGGGTTAGAACATAAAAAGTTGCTGTACTCCCCGGCATTGGCTGAAGGACTATAAATGGTTTCTGAACCTTTTGTATCATATTCAAATGTCCGGGTTTCTGTAATCTGCTGGTTTTTATCCAGCTGATTAAGGGCAATCAGTATTCTTTTATCTTCATTGCTGTTCCCTGGAAATACAGCGCTATGGAAATCAGAGTATTGGAAAGTGTATTTCGAAATAAGGCGGGAAGCATTATCCCATAGTGAAACACTTTTGATCTGGTAAGGATCATCTTTCCCCTCAGCCTCAAGGCTGGGGGTATAGCTGTTTTCAAAAGTTACCTTCCCATACCGTGTAGTGACTGTATCCAGCTTACAATTCTGATAAAGCAGAGTGGTGGCTGAAGAGCTGGAATACTTACTGTTTTTCTGATAATTGAAACGGGCTGCCTCAACGCCGTTTTCATCTATTATTTTGCTAAGGAAAAATGCAGATTTATAATTGAAGCCCTGGGAACCTGTATCAAACCGGGAAATACTATAATCCTCAAAAATATACTTCATTCCTTTCTCATCCGTTATTGTAAAAGAGGTAAGAACCAGTGTGGCATTGTTTGAATCCCTTATATATTCAATCTTAACAGGATTTCCGGAAATATTGTTTAACGTAAAGGTATTGGCTGCTATATCCCTTACAAACTTGAACTTCCCGGAATTACCAGGAACATCATAGTAGTAGATATCATCAAATGCATTTTTTGTATAATTAGATTTCGCCGGATCTGAAAACGCCTCATCAACCTCGCCCTTAATCACCCTTGATATAACTCCGCCTTTCAGTAAAGACCAGCCAAGTCCTACCTCGCTTGCTGTTTTATTTTTTCCGGTATTATATACGTGGTAGCTCAACACTATGGGAAGTTCCATATCTTTACTACCTGTAGGTAATGTAAATAAAGGAACTGATATATTGGGTACTCCTGTTGATAATGAAACCGGGGTATTTACATAAGATGAAAACGATGAAACGGAGGGCATGGGTTCAGAAGTGTCCCCAAAGTTTTTTTCTATTTGGGAGCTTCCCCAAGTAAAAATTAATATAAATAATAAAGATATTTTTTTCATCATGGTTTATTTTTTAATGATTTTGGCATTTGCCATTTTGTTGGTATCCGTTTTAATGGTTACCAGATAAGCACCCTGAACCAAAGCCTGGGTATTAATCTTAGTGACTCTGTTTTTGGTTTTTATGCTCTGAAGCTGTCTTCCACTCATATCATATAAGAGAATTTCTGCATCCTTAAAATCAAAACCTATTTCTACATAAGCATAATCTGAAACAGGGTTTGGATAGATCTTGATGTCGTATTTCTCGATTAATTGATCAACCTGTTTGTCGCCCAGCTTTACAATCTTCCAGTTTTCTTTACCTAGCTCCTCTGCACTAGTTCCAGCCAGAACAATAGAACCGTCTCTGTTCAGTTTTAAATCAGAAAGCCTTTCTTCCTTCTTTCTGGATTCTCCTTTTACATGTTTTCTCCACTGCTCATTTCCGTTTTGATCCAAATACAGTATCCAGAAAGTCTCATCATCCGTTTCTATTCTTCCTTCAGCTTGAGTATAACCTCCTAATAAGATTCCTTTGGAAGATTTGTCATCTGCCGAATGAAGAACACTCATTCCCATCAGGACATCACGGTTTCCAAAATTGTAAGACTTTTGGAATTGCTCATTTCCATTTTCGTCTAAAGCAATGAGCCAAAGATCGGTTCCTTCTTCTGTTCCTACAGATCGGTTTCCTGATCGCTCCGAACGGCTTTCACCACCAATAATATAGCCTGATGAGGTCAAAGCTATGGCTCTCAAATGATCGTCACCTTTACCACCGTAGTTTCTTTCCCATTGAACCTGACCATTTTTTCCCAGTTTGACCAAATAAAAGTCTCCCTCGCCATAGTTTTCCGTTTTTTTTGTACCTCCGACACCACTTCTTGAATAAATTCCAAGTAATGCTCCTCCATCTTTCGTTGGAATCATCTTTTCTACTTCATCCAAACCCTTTCCGCCTAAAATCAATTGGGAGAGTTCTTTTCCGTCTTTATCAACTCTGGTAATCCAGACATCTTTGGAACCATAGCCTTTTGATGAATTTTGTACATTACCTGCAACAAAGAATCCTAAATCTGTAGTTTGAATGAGAGCTCTGGCTTCTTCATCAGAAGAGCTTCCCAAGGTTTTTTGCCATAGTTCATCACCGAATTCATTGATTCTGATCAGCCAGATATCTGAGCCTCCTTTGGAATCCTCTTTTTTGTCTAATCCTTTTCCGGAATAAGATGTTCCGGCCAGGAGAAATCCGCCCTCCTGCGTGGTAACAGTGGCTGACAGATAATCATGGTTTTGTCCTGCGAAGTATTTTTCCCAGGATTCTTTCCCTTGCTGGTCAAGTTTAATCAAATGAAAATCGTAGCCATTATTTGGCTGCTGGTGATTGGCTGCTTGCGACTGGCTTTTAGACTGTATAGAACTGCCTGTTATCAAATACTGTTGATCAATAGTTGTTGTAACCTGGCTTAGAAAGTCCTGTGTGCCGGACCTGATATCCTTTTGCCAGAGAGTTTCCTGGGCAGATACACCCAAGACTGTGCATAAGAATAATGCACTTAAGTAGTTTTTTTTCATATTCGGTTTTTTTAATGAGTGAATTTAAAATTATTTTTTAATTCCTGCCAGGGGGAAAACCCTGCATTTTTATCCGTGTTTTTACGGTATATGAATCTACCCCGATAAATACAATTTTTTCATATCATATTATTTTTTTGTTACAATTAATCTACTCCTTGTAATCTGAAGCAAAGCTATCACATCACTGCGACAGAACTTGTCGCATTTTAATAAACCTTATAATAAAGATTATTTCATAAACTTTTCTTAAAAATGCTAATTAATCTTCTTTGTCACAATTCTGATATGAATAAAATACAATTCCATTGGGAATAAAAATTTTATATAAAAAGATTACCTTTACATCTCAAAATTATCACATATGAATAACGGTATAGGTTTCAAAATAAAAAAATTAAGGGAGCAGAAAGAGATTTCTCAGGAAGATCTAGCATATCATTTAGAAGTTTCACAAAGCTATCTCAGCAAAATTGAAAACGGAGTAATAGAAAAGATAGATTTTCTTTTTATGCAAAAAGTATCAGATTTTTTTAAAGTTGAGCCCCAATATTTTCTGGATGATCAAATAGTTCAAAACAATACTGATAATAATCACAATTCTGCTGTTGGGAATATATATAGTACTGTTACAATACATAATACAATTTCTGAAAGTATTTTGGAAAACTTAATTCAAAACCAGGAACAACTTGGGAAGCAGCAGGAACAAATAACTCAGCTTATGAAAATACAGAATAAGTTGATAGAGAATCTGTTTAAGAAATAGTATAATGATAAGCAAGAGTTTTTATTATGCTTTTCATATGTGGAATAGATAATGGTATTTAATTAAAACAATTGACTTATCCCTTTAATTAGTACTCCATACTAATGATTAACAAAGGTTTTCTTATTGACAGCCCTTCGGGATGCTCAGATTGTGCACCCCGAACACCGACCGAAATTTTTAAGGGTTGTCAGGCTGAGCCTGTCGAATCTATTATTACTAAAAGAGACAGGTCAATGAAATTATTTGAACCATTAAGGATTTATAAGAATTGAAGAATTATTAAGGTAAAAGTTGAAGCTACTATTAAGCAGAATTGCTTTATTCATCTTAGATGAATCTTAACTTGCCTTAAAATCTTTATTATTCTTAATGGTTTAAAATGTATTCTGTTTTTTGACGCAAAGATATTATTGCTGTTCTTTTGATTACAGGAAGCAAAGAAAGAATCAACAAGTTGATTTTATGAAGCTGATGTAATAGCTTCAGGAATATAATTATTGACTTATCCCTTTAATTAATCCTCAATAGTCAGTTTCATAGTATAAAATAAATTTAAACATTTGTTTAAATTTTTCTTTTAAGTTAATGGAAAGATACTTACATTTGTTAGACAACAACCATAAAAACAATGACAATGAAGATTAAGAAGACAGAATTTCCTGAAAAATCTATTTTATCTCCGGAAAAAAAAGATTTCAATTATATCGATAGTTTTGAAGGAGAATTTGCGGATGGTGGCCGGAATATTGATATCTCAGAAGTAGGAAGAGCATTCTTTACAAGCGGGCCAAAATGGGGAAAGAAAATGTTTGCTTTCAGGAATAAAGCAGTGGGAATATTCGGGCTGAAGACCGGATCTGAAGCTGAAACAAGGCAAAAGGAAAAGGATTTTAAATGTGAAGTAGGAGAACGTGTGGGGCTTTTTAAGGTGTTTGATAAAACCAGCAACGAAATTGTTCTGGGAGAAGATGATAAGCACCTGGATTTCAGAGTATCTCTTTTAGTTGAAAAGAGTAAGGTGCATTCTGATGAAAATTCACTTACCATTTCTACTACCGTAAAGTATCATAACTGGCTGGGTGTGCTTTATTTTCTACCTGTACGACCTTTCCATAAGCTGATTGTTCCGGCTATGCTGAAAAATATGATCCGGCAGCTGCAAAAGAAGAAATTGCGTACCGTGTAAATATTGATATAAAATGACCATCCTCATCACAGGATGGTCATTGTTTTTAAGGGATAAAATTTAATAATAACTCAATATCCCGGTTGTTTAATTTATGATCCCTGAGATCTGTGATAAAAACAGGTTGAAAAGAATAAAATTATAGATAATGTGAGGAAACTAAATAAATTTTTCACATGATAATGATAATTTCGTAAATATATAATTTGATTAAGAATAATACAATGTTTATAGTACAATATTGAAAAAAAAACAAGATGAAAAAATTCGGATAATTTTGGACAATTTTGTACTTTTGTATGTTTGCTGAAATCATATATGTCACAAGAAATAAATCCAACCTACTCCGAAGATAATATCAGAACCCTCGATTGGCAGGAACACATCCGTTTGCGCCCCGGTATGTACATCGGGAAGCTCGGTGACGGTTCTTCCGCCGATGACGGTATTTATATCCTGTTAAAAGAAATCCTTGATAACTCTATTGATGAGTTCAGAATGAGATCAGGGAAAAGAATTGAAATAAAACTGGACGATGGCAAAGTTACCATTCGTGACTTTGGACGTGGTATTCCGCTGGGGAAAGTTGTAGATGCCGTCTCAAAAATGAATACCGGAGGTAAGTACGACAGTAAAGCGTTTAAAAAATCGGTAGGTTTGAACGGGGTCGGTACCAAAGCGGTAAATGCCCTTTCAGATTACTTCAGAGTTCGTTCTTTCCGCGACGGAAAAATGAAAGTTGCTGAATTCTCCCGTGGGATGATCACAGAAAACTTTGATGAGAAAGAAACTTCAGACAGAAACGGTACTGAAATTTCTTTTATTCCTGACGGAGAAATCTTCCTGCACTTCAAGTACAGAAAAGAGTATATCGAAAGAATGCTCCGCAACTATGCTTACCTGAATCCGGGACTTAAAATTCTTTTCAACGGAGAAACCTATTATTCTGAAAACGGTCTTAAAGATTTGTTGGAAGAAGAGCTGGAAAGCGATATCCTTTATCCGATCGTCCATTTAAAGGATGATGATATTGAGGTAGCCATTACCCATTCTGACAAATCACAGACAGAAACCTATTTCTCATTCGTGAACGGACAGAATACCACGCAGGGAGGAACACACCTTAATGCATTCCGTGAAGCGTATGTGAAAACAATTCGTGAATTTTTCAATAAAAGTTTTGATGCTTCCGATATCAGAAAGTCTATCATTGCAGCCATTTCGATCAATGTAGAAGAACCGGTTTTCGAATCTCAGACCAAAACAAAATTAGGATCTAATGACATGGGACCGAACGGACCTACCGTAAGAACATTCATTATTGATTTCCTGAAGAGTAAACTGGATAATTTCCTGCACAAAAATCCGGAAATAGCAGAAGCAATTCAAAGAAAAATATTAATTTCCGAAAGAGAAAGAAAAGAGCTTTCAGGAATTCAGAAACTGGCCAGGGAAAGAGCAAAAAAAGTATCTCTTCACAATAAAAAACTTCGTGACTGCAGACAGCATTATAACGATCAGAAAGCCGAAAGGAAAGGAGATACGCAGATCTTCATTACCGAAGGAGATTCTGCATCCGGATCTATCACAAAATCCAGAGATGTAGAAACTCAGGCTGTTTTTTCACTGAAAGGAAAACCGCTGAACTGTTATGGTCTTACCAAAAAAGTGGTATATGAAAACGAAGAATTTAACCTTCTTCAGGCCGCTTTAAATATTGAAGAAAGTCTGGAAGACCTGAGATACAATCAGGTAATTATTGCTACCGATGCCGATGTGGATGGAATGCACATCCGCTTGCTGATGATTACTTTCTTCCTGCAGTTCTTCCCGGATCTGATTAAAAACGGACATCTGTATATCCTTCAGACTCCGTTATTCAGAGTAAGGAATAAAAAAGAAACAAGATATTGCTATACAGAAACAGAAAGAATAAAAGCATTAAACGAACTGGGGAAAAATCCTGAAATCACGCGATTTAAAGGATTGGGAGAAATTTCTCCGGACGAATTTAAGCATTTCATTGGTAAAGATATCCGTTTAGAACCTGTAGTAGTGGGAAAAGACCAGACGATTGATCAACTTCTGGAATTCTACATGGGGAAAAATACACCGGACAGACAAACCTTTATCTTAGAAAACCTGGTAGTAGAAGATGATACTGATATTGATAAAAAAGAAATACTGAATGAAGTAGAAAATTAAAAAAAAACGTATAACTTAAAAGACTGGTTGTAAGGGCCATTGCAGACTGAAAAAAAGCACAATTTTGGATGAAGTAGGAAATTATAATACTTACACAGCCAAAAAAATAAAATGAGACTAAGTAACCGTAATAAAACATCAATTTATAACTCTCTGAGTACACTGCTTTTGATGACAGCAGTGTTTGGTATAACTGTATTCGCTGCTAATGAATACAGGTTTCATGCAATGGGGAAAGAAAGTTATTTATTAATTATTGTTCCTGTTTTGCTGCTGATTATCTTTTATATCAGTGGAAGACAGATTTTTGAATACGACAGTGATGGGGAAGCTTTGAATTTTAAAAACAGGAATATTATTCCCTTTTTAAACAAACCTCTTCACGACGAATTTCCAAAATACAAACTGATAAAATATGATGTGGTCAGTATTCTCTTTTTCAAAAGGTTATACATTACCGTTTCCAGTAAAAATAATGGATCTACCATACTCAAATACCAGATATCTTATTTGGGTAACAAAGAAATAAACGATTTAAAACTCTCTCTGAATAAAGTTGTGAAAACTAATAAAGAGAAAAAAGATAAAATAGATGACGACAGAAGAATATTCGCATGAGGGTGAAAGCTTAAAAAAAGTTTCCGGGCTGTATAAAGACTGGTTTCTTGATTATGCTTCCTATGTAATTCTGGATAGAGCGATCCCTTCAATATATGATGGTTTAAAACCCGTTCAACGAAGAATTATGCACTCCATGAGGGAGCTGGAAGACGGCCGTTATAATAAAGTGGCCAATATCGTGGGGAATACCATGAAATACCACCCACACGGTGATGCTTCCATTACAGATGCCATGGTACAAATCGGGCAGAAAGAACTGTTAATAGATACTCAGGGAAACTGGGGAAATATTTATACAGGTGACTCTGCAGCTGCTGCGAGATATATTGAAGCAAGACTGACCCCTTTTGCCCTGGAAGTAGTCTTTAATCCTAAAACTACAGACTGGACAAAGTCTTATGACGGAAGAAACAATGAACCTATTGATTTGCCGGTAAAATTTCCCTTGCTTCTTGCACAGGGAGTAGAAGGTATTGGAGTAGGACTTTCCACAAAAATCCTTCCTCATAACTTTAATGAACTTATTAACGCATCTGTAGCCTACTTAAAAGGTAAGAAATTTGAACTGTATCCGGACTTTTTAACAGCCGGTTATCTTGACGTTTCCGAATACAACGACGGGCACAGAGGAGGAAAAGTAAGAGCAAGAGCCAAAATTACCCAAACGGATAAGCATACATTAGTAATTTCTGAACTTCCTTACTCCAAAACAACAACGGATCTTATTGACTCTATTCTAAAAGCCAATGAGAAAGGAAAGATCAAAATCAAAAAAATTGAGGACAATACTTCAGATAAAGTAGAAATCCTGATTCATATTCATAATGATGTTTCACCGGATAAGACCATTGATGCGCTGTATGCATTTACAGACTGTCAGGTAACGATCTCTCCGAATGCCTGTGTGATTGTAGGTGATAAGCCAATGTTTCTTACGGTATCCGATATTTTAAAAACGAATACAGATCATACCGTTTCATTACTGAAGAAAGAATTGGAAATTGAACTCCATGAGCTTCAGGAAAGCTGGCATTTTTCTTCACTGGAAAGAATTTTCATAGAGAACAGAATTTACCACGATATTGAAGAAGTAAAAACCTGGGAAGATGTATTGAAAACCATTGATGCAGGATTAAAACCGCATACCAAACATCTTTTAAGAGCCGTTACAGAAGAAGATATCTTAAAACTGACAGAGATCAGAATCAAGAGGATTTCAAGATTCGACTTAGATAAATTTAAAGAAAATATTGCTTCGCTGGAAGGTAAAATAGAACAGGTAAAATACAATCTGTCTAACCTGATTGCTTATGCTATCGATTACTATTTAAATATTCAGAAAAAATACGGTAAAGACAAACAAAGAAAAACTGAGCTTAGAATCTTTGACACGATTGATGCAACAAAAGTAGCCGTAGCTAATGAAAAATTCTATGCGAATTTCGAGGAAGGTTTCATCGGAACATCTCTGAAAAAAGACCAGTATTTGTTCGACTGTTCTGACATTGATGATATCATCACATTCAGAAAAGACGGAAGTATGAAGGTGGTAAAAGTGGAAGCAAAAACTTTCATTGGTAAAGATATTCTTCATGTTGCCGTTTGGAAGAAAAACGACAAGAGAACCGTGTATAATATGATCTATCGCGAAGGAAGGGAAGGACCATACTATATGAAACGCTTCTCTGTAACCGGAGTAACCCGAAATACAGATTATCCGTTAGCTTCAGATAAAAAAGGATCTGAAACATTATATTTCTCAGCTAATCCTAATGGTGAGGCAGAAACAGTTACTGTATTGTTAAAGCCAAATCCGAGAATCAGAAAGAACAAAATGGAGATCAATTTCTCAGATCTTGCCATTAAAGGGCGTGATTCCAAAGGAAATCTGGTGACCAAGTATGCCGTAAAGAAAGTAGATATGAAGGAAGAAGGCGTTTCTACGCTCGCTCCTAGAAAAATCTGGTTTGATGATACGGTGAGGAGACTGAATGCTGATGTAAGAGGTACATTACTGGGAAGTTTCAAGGGAGATGATAAAATCCTGACCATCAATACAAACGGTGAAGTAAAACTGGTGTCTTTTGACTTGGGTAACCGTTTTGATGATGAATACCTGGTGTTGGAGAAATGGAGACCTGCACAGCCGATTACCTGTATTTATTACGACGGAGAAAAGGATATTTATTTCATTAAGAGATTCTTACTGGAAAATACAGTGAATGTACAGACTTTCATGCCTTCTGAACACCCGAAATCATTCATTGAAAATGTAATTGTTGCCAACGATGTTACTGCAGAAATTATTTTTGCAAAAGATAAAGGAAAAGAACGCGATCCGGAAACTATTAATATTGATGAATTCATAGCAGTAAAAGGAATAAAAGCTATTGGAAACCAGTTTACGAAATTCAAAGTAAAAGCCATCAATATTACCATTCCTGAACCTGTAGAAGAAGAGCCTGAAGTATACGAAGATCCAGAACCAACAGGCGAAACGGATGAAGATGGAGGAATGATTGGGGATTTGTTCCAGGGTGACGGAAATAATGAAAATGAATAGACTAAACTAAAGATGTCTGTTCAGATATAACATAAAAAGAACACAATGGATATAGTTGTTATCATTATCATTGCAGCCACATGTATTTTTAGTTACATGGGGTTCAATAATACAGCATTATTTGAAAAATATAAATTCAATGTCGGAGCAATTGCGAATCGTAAAGAATATGTAAGACTTATCAGTTCTGCGTTTCTGCATGCAGACTTTATGCACTTATTTTTTAATATGCTTTCTTTGTATTTTTTCCAGGGAGTCGTTATTAGTTTCTTTGGAGAAATAGGATTTCTGATTCTATATTTTGGATCAATGATTCTGGGGAATTTATTCAGTTTACAGATTTATAAAAACCAACCTTGGTATTCGGCAATTGGTGCGTCAGGTGCGGTTTCGGGAATCATTTTTGCTTCCATAGCCATGGCTCCGAATGAGATCAGTGTCAACTTCTTGCCAGGATGGTTATTTGGAACACTGTATTTTGGGTACTCAGTATATATGATGCTGAATCCTAAGCAATGGGATAATCTGGGGCATGCTGCTCACCTTGGAGGAGCATTTTTCGGGTTGGTTTACTCTATTGTAATGCATCCGCAGCTTGCCATGAGCAATATTCTTTTCTTAGGAATCATGTCACTTCCGTTAATTTATTTAGGATATGAAATTTTTGTAAGGAAGCGAATAGGATAAAAGACTATTTTTTAATCAAAATATCAAAACCAATGAACACATCAGGGTTAAACAGTTTCATCGTGATACTTATCTATGGTTCATTGGTTTTGCTTTCTCTGCTGAAGCTGGCCAATCCTTTACGGGTAAATCATAAAGCCAATTTCTGGTTCGGAATATTTCTCTTTCTGTGGTCTACCTTTTGGCTGGATGAAGTGCTGTTTCTCATCACCGGTTCAATAGTGGAATTTCATTCCCTGTTTTGGGTAAGGTTTATTCAGTTTTTTACCCCTATCGTTTTTTACTTTAGTGTACTTTTTTACACCAATCCTTCCTTTACTTTTAAACTTACAGATGTTAAGTTTTTAATCCTTCCTGTAGCTTTTCTGGTTTGTCTTGTATTGATCAAATTGGGCTATGTAAAACCATTTGAATATATCAGTATTATTCTGATCCTGATTCAGGCTCTCTTCTATACGGTACTTTCCTATATTACCATCAGGAAACATCAGAAAAAGATTCAGCAGTTTTCTTCCAATACCGAAGGAATCAATCTGAACTGGCTGGAATATATTATTCTGGTGCTCCTTATTGTGAATATCATCTACGTGATTTATAATCTGTTCTATGATCCGAAATCACTGAATTTCTTTATCAATGCCGTCTTTTTATCCGTTATTTATTGGGTAGGATATTATTCTATGAAACAGAAGGAGATTTATCCTTTAGAGGAAAAGCAGAGACAGGAACTGATCTCTATGGATGAAGATTCCGATCCAGAAGAAGTTAAAAGAAAACTGATCTCTGATGAAGAATTAGCAAAGATTAAAACATCACTGGAAGGGATTATGGAACTTCAAAAGCCTTATCTTGACAGCGAACTTAACCTTATCAAACTTGCCGAAATGCTGTCCGTTTCTACCCATCATTTGTCTTACGTCATTAATACAGGCTTTGGAAAAAATTTCTTCCAATATGTGAACGAATACAGAGTAGACTACGCCAAAAGACTTCTGAAAGAACCCAACAACAAATTATCCATTTTGGGGATTGCTTACGAATCAGGGTTCAATTCTAAAACTTCTTTTAATACAACCTTTAAAAAAGTGACCGGACAAACTCCTTCTGAGTTCAAAAAATAAGTTCCGGTTTATAAACTTTTACTTTTTTATGTTTCTAATCGATTGATTTGTAATTGATTGATTGTTTTTCATTTCGTGAGTTAAAATCGGTTCGGTCAGATAATCCGGAACATTTAAGCTTACCTTTCACCATAGTTTTGTACCCTAAAATGTAAACTTATGGATACCCAAGAATCATATGCAGTTGTCACGGGAGCCAGTCAGGGACTCGGAAAATCATTCGCTGAACATCTGGCGAAACAAAAGATCAATGTCATCCTTATCAGCCTTCCGGATCAGAATCTCAAAGAATTTTCTGAATATCTCAAAAGGGTGTATGAAGTAAAAATTCATTACTATGAAACAGATCTTTCAGTGCATGAAAATGTGATGAAGCTTACAGAATGGCTCAACAGCTCTTTTAATATTCATATTCTGATCAATAATGCAGGACTTGGCGGAACAAAGAAATTTACGGAAGCTTCTTCGGATTATATCAACACCATTTTACAGGTGAATGTCGCAGCCACTTCACTGATTACCCATCAGCTGCTTCCTAACCTTTTAAAACAACCCAAAGCCTATATCCTGAATGTTTCAAGTATGGCAGCCTTTTCACCCATCGGTTTTAAAACGGTATATCCAGCTTCTAAAAGCTTTATCCATTCATTTTCAAGAGGACTGCATGAAGAACTGAAAGATACCAATGTTTTTGTAAGTGTTGTGAATCCGGGAGCCATGAAAACCAATAAGGATGTTTGTGAAAGAATAGAAAAGCAAGGTCTTATGGGAAGATTAACCCTTTTAAATCCTGACAAAGTGGCTTCCTACTGCATCCGGCAATTGTTTAAAAAAGATTCCGTTATTATGGTGAACCCAATCAGCTGGCTGGTGATGAAAATTGTACCCATATGGATCAAGCTGCCTTTAATGACCCAGGCTATAAAAAGAGAAATCGAAGCATGAAAAAAGTGTGTGTAACCGGAGCAACAGGGCTTCTGGGAACTAATGTTATCCTTAAATTATTACAAAATGATTATTCTGTTATTGCTCTGGTGCGCCAGAAAAGCAGCTGGCTGGGCGAAGAAAACAAAAATCTGAAGCTGGTGGAAGCAGACCTTTCATCCGATATCTCAGCATTTCTTACCAATATCGACTGTATCATTCATATTGCTGCGGAAACACGCCAGAATCTCATCCGTTATGATGAATACAGAAAAGTGAATTACGAAGTAGTTGTGAATCTGTTTACCCAGGCAGAATTGATGGGTGTAAAGAAGTTTTTATTTGTAAGTACAGCCAATACCTTAGGATTTGGAACTACAGCCTTTTGGGGAAGTGAAAAAGCACCACAAATCTATCCTTTTACCCATTCGTTGTATGCGCAAAGTAAGCTCGCCGCTGAAGACTATCTTTTAGAAAACGGTAAGAATACGGACGTTATCATTGTTAATCCCACCTTTATGATCGGAGCATATGACAGCAAGCCAAGTTCCGGAAAAATCATCTTCTGGGCCTGGAAAAAGAAACTGGTTTTCTATCCGAAAGGAGGGAAGAATTTTGTACATGTGGAAGATGCAGCCAAAGGAATAGTAAAGGCTGTTGAAAAAGGAAAGAATGGAGAAAAATATCTTCTAGCGAATGAAAACTTAAGCTACATAGAGTTTTTTAAGAAAGTAAACCGGATTACCAGGCAAAACCCAATTATGATCCCTATTCCCAACAAACTTTTGAGTTTCCTTGGATTAATAGGTGATGGTTTAAGAAAATTAAAAATTAAAACGGATCTGAGTTCTGCCAATATGAAAGCCCTTCAGATTAATAATTATTATTCTCATCAGAAATCAATAGAGGAGTTGGGAGCTCAATACCAGCCTATTGATAAAGCGATCGAAGATGCTGTTCAGTATTTCATTGAAAACCCTGTCAGGAATAAAAAAACCAGCTCTTAAAAGCTGGTTTTTATAAGGTTATCTTGTGATTTTCTGAGTTACATTTTTATTGGAAATAACGCAGGTTTTGCTACAGTTATTAGTACTTGAAATATTAACCTGTACCAATGCCGGCAATGATCTGTATTCTTCCTTGTTGTAAGGCGCTTCAGTACCATTGCTTCCGCCTCCTTTAATATCATATTGTATCTGGGCTACTCCCGTGAATCCCGCTGCAGGTTTGAAAGAAAGCGCCCCGGTAGCGGGGAAATAGGTCCATGTTCCCTGGCTGTTGGTATAAACACCTCCTGTGATATTCGGAATCACAGCTCCGTTGTTATCCAGAAAACGGAACGAATTAAAATCAAGGTTGTTATACGAAAGTGTTGGCGGGTTTTGGCCACTTGCTGACGAATAAGCCGCATCATTAAGCAAAGGGTAGTAGATTGACTTGATCCCCGGGCAACCTGCAAACAAATCATCCGTTACTTCAGCAGCATAAGGTCTTGTAACCCCTAAGTTTTTCAATAAATGGATATTTTTGGCAGCTCCGGTAGAAGCGGCAAATCCAATTCTGAAAGTAGAAGGTGCTGAAGTATCCAGAGTTCTTACCGTACTGTTGGAAATGGTAGTCTCTGTATATTTCAGAGAAGTAGGATAGTAATAATTATCAATCACTTTTTCTTTCACTGTCCCATGCTGTATTTCCAGGGTTATATTGTAACCGCCGACAGGATTGGGAACTAATGTAATGTATGCTTTACGGAACCTTGCATCATTTTCATTTTGAGGAATTGTTGTTCCGCCACTTTCAATGCTGAATTGCTGAAGAGTCGTATTTTTAATGCCAATATACTTTCCTGTTGCCGTATCCAGATAAGCAGATCTGTTGCTGCTGGAAGGTGATGCATTGGTCGCTATGCTGTAAAGCAATGGATAGCCATTATATCCTGCAGGCTCAGCTGAAGACAGATATTGGTTTCCACGTTTTCCTCTTAAAGAAACATTGCTTCGCCCATCGGCTAGGCCTACTCCAAATATCCCATTTCTAACCCTTTCACCCTGGTTGAAACTTGTTTTAAAGTTTCCGAATTCATCCAGACCTATTCCCAGATAGGCTCCTCTCAGTCCTTCCGTAGATTCTCCTCCGCGTACAAAACTATATCCTAATCCTCCACCAAAATATCCGAGATTAAGCTGGTTTTTAGGGATAGATCCATCAACCAGGAATATAGAAATTCCGTCTCCTCCGTTAGTATTTCCACCATAAATCGCGAATTCAAACTCGAACTTGATTCCCTGGTCACTTTTGAAAATTTTATCGGCAAGTATTACTCCTCCTGAAATATTATTGACACTTCTGGTAAGCCTTAATCCGTCTGTCGTAAAGGTTGCATCATTCTGAACACCGCTGGTAGCTACTTTATAAGCTTCCTGGGGCTGCAATCCCTGAGTAAAGTTTACAAAATACGGATATCCGGTTCCCTGTTCGTTCTGTGCATAAATGCTTTGAGAAAAAATAAACAAGGGAAATGCAAACAGTAATCTTTTATATCGTAAAATTGAGCTGCTTTTTATCATCACTCAATTATTTAACAACGAAAACAATATTGATAAAAGAACAGTCCGTTGCTGCAGCTTTTACATCATAAGTCATTACCCCGTCATCAGAAATAGAAATATTACTGAATACATTAGGATCAGCATCCGTTACATAATAGTAAAGATCTTTACTGGACGGGAAAAAAGGAATTGAAGCGGGAGCACTGGTGCTCTTTGCTTTTGGAGAGCCAAACTGGGTTTTATACAAAGTATATAAATCTTTGGTTCGTCCAGTGGCTGTGGTGGAAGTGTCAAAAGAAACACTAGGCATATAAAACATTTTTACAGCATTATTGCTGATACAAAGCCAATCAGGTTTGGTAGGAGTTCCGATATTCTGACTCAGACATTTTTTGTCGGTATCATAGATCAGAAGTGAGTTGGCCGGATTCGCAATTGCATCTCTTTTGGCTGTGGTCAACCTGGGTATCAGCATCCCTTTATTGGGGCTGTAAACATCCAGAATCGCACTTTGATCAGGTGTAGATATATTAATCCCAACTTGAGCGAAAGTAAACGAGCTAGCTAAAACGATTGGTAGAAATAATTTTTTAATCATGATGTCTTAATAATTTTTTATCTGTGTGTATGTTTTTTTAGAAAAGAATGGTTGCTGGCTTAATTCTACAAAGGCAATAGTTACCACTGACAAATTCATTAAAACAATGAATTGTTGTGTTCAAATAATAGCCCAATGAGACCTTTTGTTCAAAAGCTCATCATCAGATACAGCCAGGATATTTATAAAGAAATATCTTATGCCTACCTGGGCAGTCGGTCGAAAAAATAAATTGATTATGTAGCCGTATAAGCTCTTAAATAAGTAAGATTCATATTCCCTCGTGTTTTTTGCAAATATACAAAGAAATATTCAGGCGTTTGTGTTTATAGAATTAATTCTAAACTTTTGTTAATAATTAACATATTTTGGTTTAAATTTTTACATAATTTATAAATCAGTAAGATTGTTTTTATTGTGCAAATCTTTCCATTCTATTAAGAAATCTTAAAAAAAAGATGCTGTTGACGTGTAGAAATTTTAAAATAAAAGAAAATATTATTCTTTTTAATATAAAGGGTTGAAAAAGAGACTATTTTGAAAAATTATTCAATGCATCATTCAGAGTGCCTACAAAATTGACATGTTTTGTTTTATTGCTTTCAAAAATAAAATCCTTCATGCTCTTACTTTCATATTTACTGAAATCACCTACAATAGCTAATCCTATACGATAGTTTGAGAACTTTTGAAGAATCTCTCCGGCCATTTTTGTTTTTAAATCAAAGAATTCAGAGGTGATGTTTTTTTCATGAAGAATAACTTTATCAAACCCTTCATAATAGATATTCCCCATAAGATCCAGTCCGTCCTGTGCAGACCGGATAATGATGTCTTCAGAAATAATTTCTGCAATTTTTATAGTGTTGATTTCGTGTGATTTGATGAACATGGTATTAATAATTAATTATTTCTTTCCATAAATAAACCGGTCGTTTTCAGATAAATCCTTCAATAATTGAGCGTTAGAAAAATCACGGTACAATTCCAGCGTTTCAGGACCCAGTTTCTGATTGATTTCTAAAAACAGCAGTCCTCCTTCTTTCAGATTCTTTTTGGCATCTTCCGCAATTTTTCTGTAAAAGATTAAGGCGTCTGAAGTAGGAGAGAAGAGTGCCATTTTAGGTTCAAATTCTTTCACGGAATCCGCAATTTCAATCTCTTCCTCAATCCCGATGTATGGAGGATTTGAAATGATGATATCATAATTTTCAGCCAGTTCAATATTGAGATAATCAGCATGGATGAATTGGATCTTCAATTGATGATATTCTGCATTTCTTTTGGCTGTTTTCAAAGCTTTTTCGGAAAAATCAATGGATGATACTTCCGCTTCCGGGAAATGTTTCTTTAAAACCAGAGGAATAATCCCGCTTCCGGTTCCTATATCCAAAATCTTTAAACCTTGAACATTAAACTTTGAATCTTTAATCTCCCTGATGGCCATCTCCAGCAGTTCTTCCGTTTCTGGGCGGGGAATCAGAACATTTTCATCCACAAAGAATTTCATTCCGTAAAATTCTGTTTCACCCAATATCTGCTGATAAGGCCGTCCGGTTTTAAGTTCCGAAACAAGATGATCAAGTTTTTCTTCATCATCAATCAGAAGTTCCTGCTCAGAGAACCTTCTTTGCTGAAACGGATCAAAACCTACGATCTGCTGAATGAATAAAGACGATAAAAACATACTTTCCGACTCTGTATAAAGGCCGGAAAGCTCTGTCCTGAAATATTTTTTAAATGCTGAAATTGTCATCTATCTTGTAAAAACCAGTTTTGTATCCGTAGACTTCTCTTCATCAATTCTGTATCCTTCATAGTTGAATGCTTTTACATCCTCCAGGGTTTTAGCGTTGGTTTCTGCACAGAATCTCACCACAAGGCCTCTGGCATGTTTGGTATACACAACAATAGTCTTCAGTTTTCCGTCTTTTAATTCATAGAAATCAAAATCAATTACGGTATGGTTCAGTTTCTTTCTGTCAATTACTTTCCCATACTCATTGCTGGCAAGGTGAAGCAGGATTTCTCCTTTTTTCATCTCAGAATTCAATTGTTCCGTAATCTTTTCTCTCCAGAATTCATACAGGTTTTTGTATTGCTCAAATTCAAAAGGACGACCCATTTCCAGCCTGTAAAGCATCACTTTATCAGAAGGTTTCAGTAAACCGTAAAGCCCGGAAAGCATTCTGTAGTTTTTCTGCAGATAATCTACAGCATTTTTATCCAGTGTTTTGGCATCCAGTCCTCTGTAAACCTCTCCTGTAAAGGCAAACATGGCGGGAGCAGATTCTTTCGCTGTAGGTTTGGATTTCCATTTTTGATTTCTTTCCCAGTTTTCATCAGCAAGCTTAGGGGATATTTCCATCAGCTCGGAAAGATATTTTGGCGATTTTTCTTTTAAATAAGATTGTATCAATGCTGCTTCTTCAATGAATCTTGGAGTAGAAGATTTCAACAGATCTGTTGAATTTTCCACATTCATTAATTTGGCAGGAGATGTTATAATTTTCATAATGTTAAAATACAGATAAGTGTTTAATATCAATAAAATTCATCATCATCATAGCAATAAAATCAATCATAAAATGACAGATGATCAGAACTTTAATATTTGAATAACGTTTATAAAATACAGCAAACACGATTCCGATAAAGAAAGGTCCGAGAACCTGGCTTATGGTACCGTAAGTACTATGTAAAATTCCAAATAAGACCGATGAAATAACAATTGCAACGGTGGGGTTGTTATAGATTTTTTCAAGCCTGGACTGTACATAGCCCCGCATCAGGAATTCCTCTACAATAGCAGCTGTAAGGCATGTAAAAATAACTAAAAAATAGTTATTTCTAAAAATAAGTACAAGGTTGAGAAGTTTAGTGCTTATTTTTTCCTCTATAAAAAACAGGATGACAGCATTCAGAATCCCTCCGCCAATCAAACAGATAAAATATAAGCTCAGTACAGCTTTGATATAAAATGCAGCTGAATATTTTTTCTCTTCTTTTAAGAAAAAAACGCTTTTCTCAATACAGAAACTGTAGAGAAATACAATGATAAGAATGATCCATAGTACAATTCTACTGAGGAAAAAATTGGTTACTGTGATTCCTTTTACTCCTGTTAATGTGGTAACAGCAGGAAAAGAGTACAGCATCGCTGCAGCTAAAATAACAAAAGTGAGTAAAATTCCTACAGCATATTTCCCGGTAAGACTCATAATCCAATACCTAAACCTTGAACTTTAAACTTTGAATTAAACGATTCCTTTCCCCTGACGGATAATCTCCGGTTCTCCTGAAGTAAGGTCTACAATGGTGGAAGCCACATTATCCCCATATCCTGAATCAATCACAATATCTACCAGGTGATCATATTTTTCTGCAATAAGTTCAGGATCGGTAGAATATTCGATAATTTCATCATCATCTTTAATAGAAGTAGATGCAATCGGGTGACCCAGTTTTTCAACAATAAGTTGTGGAATTGGATGGTCAGGAACACGGATACCAATAGTTTTATGCCCTTTATAAGCTAAAGGTAAACTTTTATTGGCTTCGAGAATGAAAGTAAACGGTCCGGGAAGATGACTTTTCAGAAATCTGAAAACGGAGGTATCGATAGGTCTTGTAAAGTCTGAAAGATGGCTGAGATCATTACAGATAATTGAGAATTTTGACTTCTCAAGCTTCATTTTTTTGAGCTGAGCCAGTTTTTCCATGGCTTTTATATCAAAAATATTACAGCCTAAAGCATAAATCGTATCAGAAGGATAGATAATCAGCCCGCCGTTGTTTAAAGTTTTAATAACCTCATTCACAAGATTTTCCTGTGGGTTGTCCGGATAAATTTTTAATATTTTTGCCATAAAACAAAGATACAAATAATAAAATAGTTTTCATAAAAGTCCTTTATTTAAAAGAAAAATTAGGATTTGTAAAAAATATTCGTACCTTTGCAATCCAATATCGCGGGATGGAGCAGTAGGTAGCTCGTCGGGCTCATAACCCGAAGGTCATCGGTTCGAGTCCGGTTCCCGCTACTAAGTAAGTACTTTCGGTAAGTACTCTAAAAATATACCGCGGGATGGAGCAGTAGGTAGCTCGTCGGGCTCATAACCCGAAGGTCATCGGTTCGAGTCCGGTTCCCGCTACTAAGCAAGTGTTTTCGGTAAGCACTCTAAAAATACACCGCGGGATGGAGCAGTAGGTAGCTCGTCGGGCTCATAACCCGAAGGTCATCGGTTCGAGTCCGGTTCCCGCTACTAAGCAAGTGTTTTCGGTAAACACTCTAAAAATATACCGCGGGATGGAGCAGTAGGTAGCTCGTCGGGCTCATAACCCGAAGGTCATCGGTTCGAGTCCGGTTCCCGCTACTAAACGAAAGAGAAGCAATATGTATTGCTTCTCTTTTTTATTTATTATCCAGTCATTGCGAACAAAGTGAAGCAATCTCAGGTCGGAATAATGTGAAGAGACAAACTTTTATAACTGAATTTACATTTTGGGTAAGACTCAAAGATTTTATCTTCGGTAAAGTAAATAGGGAGAAGGGTTATATGGTATGTACTACTGGTTTTTCCACAGCTTATATGCCTCTTTCATACAATGTCCGCAGGGACGATAGCCATTTTCTAAAGCTTCTTTTTCGTCTGCAAAGAAGATCCTGTTTTCTTTCTTCATTCTCTTTCCTGAGCGGCAGCTGAGCAATCCATAGATTTTCAGTTTTTTATTCCCTCCAAAAGAAATGTCTCGGTGGTCGATTTTACTTCTAAGACTTTCGGCTGTGATTTGAGAATGCTGAATCATAGTTCACTTATTTAATAATTAGGTGGTTGCATCGTGGAAAATAATACCTAGCGCATAACGGTTTCCTTCTCTCACTTCACTTACTCCATGTTTCATATTGACTCTGTAGTATCCTTTGGTTCCTTTTTCCGGTTTAAACTGAGTCGTAAAAATAAGGACATCTCCTTTTTTAGGTTTTAAAACAATAGCTTTTGACTGCGCTCTCGGAATCTGTTGGGTAAGGACAAACTCACCGCCTGTAAAATCTTTGTCGGGTTCGCTGAGCATAACAACAATTTGAATGGGAAAATAGATATCTCCATATAAATCCTGATGCAGCGTATTAAACCCACCTTTTCCATATTTCAAAATTAAAACCGTAGCTTTTTGCTGGCTGTTAAGATGGCACAGGTTCAGGAACTCCTGGTGCTCTAAAGGAAAATGAATGTCAATATCTAAAGCTTTAAACCACGTATTGGCAATAGAAGCCAGATAGGGATACATTGTTGTTCGTATAGTTTGAATGATTTCTGGTAATGGATAGGTAAAGTATTTATACTCACCCAATCCAAAACGGTGTCTGGCCATGACGACTGTTTTACGGTAAAGAGAAGAATGATCGTAATCTGCTTTTAATAGTTCACATTCTTCCCCAGACAACAGATCAGGAATGATGGCATACCCGTTTTGATGCATTTTTTCTGTAACGTTCTGCCAGTCTGTATTTTTGATTGTATGGACAATATTTTTCATTGGTTTGATTTTATTCTGCAAAAATCTATAGTTCCTCAGAACAACACAATCCGAAACGTGCGATATTCATTGCGTAGTTTATAAAAGATCAGAGTAAGTCTGTCTGGACTATGGTTTTAATATGATTCTGGATGATATCACTGGTCCTGTTTAAAGCTATTTTTGCCCTGTTAAATAAAAATAGATATAACGATGAATTACATGATTAAAAAGGCAAGTCTTGAGGATCTTGATGAAACGGCTGAATTGTTCAACTTTTACCGTATTTTTTACAGGCAGGAATCAGATGTAGAAAAAGGGAAGGCTTTTCTCAAAGAACGGTTTTTAAACAGTGAGTCTGATATTTTCCTTGCTGTAGCAGACGGAAAAGCCGTAGGATTCGTGCAGCTTTACAAATTATTTCATTATACCAGATTACAAAAACAATGGCTGTTAAGTGATCTTTTTGTTCATCCTGATTATAGAGGAAAAGGACTTTCTGTGGCATTAATTGACCGTAGTAAACAATGGTGTGAAGAAACAGGAGCATGCGGGCTGATGCTTGAAACAGAAAAGACGAATGATATAGGAAACCAATTATATCCACGCTGTGGGTTTGAATATGACGGATTGCATAATTATTACCATTGGTGGAAATAGAATAAAGCCGCTAGAAGATGACCTTTTTTTGCGGTATTTTACTTCTATAATGATAAGTAGTATTAGTTCTACAGTTCTTAACACTTAATTCTACAGGTATTTTCAACCAGCAGAAGGGTATAATCCTATTTTTGTAAAGCTCTTACAGATCATGGGTAGGACAGTTGATCTGTAGAGCGTATGCAAAAAAATCTCTGCCTAATTTTCTACTTTTTCCCCACGGTTTTATGATTAGTACCACAAAACTGCTTTTTCCGGCGGAGATTTTTTGCTTTTGAATAAAAAAAGAGAACGACGATGGTCATTCTCTTTTTTTATTCTTAAAATATATTTAAATATTATTGAGCCAGTTGAGCGTAAGGAGTAAGCTTGTTGTCATCAGACATTGTCTGTCCTAAAAAGTCTCTTTTCTGATCCGCTTTCATTCTGCCGGCTGCATCGTTTGCATTGAAATAAGCTTCGCTTAGTTTTGTAGCAATATCAGCAGGTTTGAATTCAAATTTTGTATCTCCTTCAACTCCTAAATATCCGTTCTTTCTTGTAAGGTTGGTAATATAATTGTTGTAATTGATCATTGTACCTCTCAACATATTGTTGTGATATTCCATACATTTCTTAGCTTTTTTGGAAGAATTGTTCAGGATACAGTTTTTCATATTGTTTCTGTATAAAAACCATTCAGATTCTAAAATACCATATTCTCTACCCAGAGCAATCTTCCCGTTATTCACAATATTATTATCTCCTTCTTTGGTAGCGATCGTCTGAAGATGCTGAATAACCAAAGGAACGGTAGCTTCAATTTTTGATTTTGTATCTTTTAATATGCTAAGATCGGCAGCAGGAGAACCCTTCTTTTGTGCTGTAGTAACGTTAAAAATAAGCAGTAATAGTACAATCAGTAAATTATATCTTTTCATGAGAAATTTTTAAAGCACTAAAATAAATATAATTTCCCGGTTAAAACAAATTCATTTTAATTTTATTTAATAAAAATTAACAAGTTTTAAGAATTTACCTCTGAAATGCTTCTTTTTCTATCGATTAAGCAGGCTGTATTTTCACTCTCTTAAAAATTTAATATATTTTAACTATTTTTATTTCATTGATTATCAGATAATTAATATTACGTAGGTGTTTATCACTAAAAAAATAGTTGTTTGATTCGATTTTATTTCTACATTTGTATAACTAATTTCTTAGTGATAGTAATATCGAAGGGTTTATATCACTATAACTGATAAATGAACAGGATATGAAAATTCAGACTTTAACAAAAGCAGAAGAACAGGTAATGCAGTATTTATGGAAAATAGAAAAAGGATTTCTAAAGGATGTTCTTGATCTTTTTCCGGATCCCAAGCCCCATACCAATACAGTCTCTACCATTCTAAAAGTATTGAAGGACAAAGAATTTGTAGACTATCGTGTCCATGGAAGACAACATGAGTATTTTCCACTTGTTTCAAAAGAACAATACTCAGGGAAGACCATAAAAAGTCTTGTGAAGAACTATTTCAAAGGTTCTTACAAAAGTGCCGTTTCATTTTTGGTAGAAAAAAATGAAATGACAGTAGAAGATCTTGAGATGTTATTAGATGAACTCAAAAAGAAAGACTAAGACCTATGGAAGCCATACTTTTATACTTTGGGAAAACTATTTTATGTTCAGGTGTAACATTTTTGTATTATCAGTTGTCATTAAAAGACAAGACATTCCATCATTATAACAGATTTTATCTGCTGGGTGCGATTGTGATATCACTTTTGTTACCACTCATCAGAATAGATGATTTTACGATAGAGGTAAATAATGATATGTATATGCTTCTTGACAAGATTCAGAATTTTAACACAGAAAAAAACATAGACAATGGTAACCTTTATTTTAACATTATTTTTTCAGCTCTGGGACTGGTTTCTCTCTATTTTTTAGGGAAGCTGTTGTATGGGATTTTCAAAATCCAGCAGTTTAAAAACCAATTTCAGAAAGAAAGTTTTGACGGGATCAATTTTTACCGTACAGACCTTACCGAAGCTCCATTTTCTTATTTTAAAAACCTGTTCTGGAAGAATACAATTACCCTGCATTCTGATATCGGAAAACAGATTTTAAAGCATGAAATGGTACATATTGAGCAGAAACATTCCTTTGATAAGATCTTTATCGAGATGGTAACTTCTGTTTTCTGGTTCAATCCGTTCTTTCATCTCATTAAAAGAGAAATTAATTTAATCCATGAATATCTGGCTGATAAAAAAGCCGTAAAACAATCGGACACCAAAGCATTTGCGCAGATGCTTTTAGCAAGCCACTTTTCCGGAACACAGTTGCCTGTTACCAGTCCGTTTCTAAGTTCAAACCTTAAAAAAAGACTTAAGATGTTACAAAAACCAAAAACCAAGTTCGGATATGCGCGAAGAATTTTTGCCTTACCGGTAGTATTCTCTATTGCTTTTGCTTATCTGGTAAATGCCAAAAACAGAGAAATTGAAGAGACAAACCTTTCTATAAAAAAAGCAGTTTCAGAAATCAAGAAAGATACGATACGACCTGAAAAATCGGCTCAGGGAAAAATTGCGGAACTGAAAACCTTATCGCCTGAAGACCAGACAAAAATTGCAGGGCTTGAAAAGAAAATAAAAGAAAAAGAGAAAGAGCTGAAAGGATTGGATCCCGAAAGTGATCTCTTCAGCGATAAAATAGAAGAAATAAGCAATCTGGCTTCAGAGATAGGAGAAATTGCTTCAAAAGTTGAAGTGGATAAGTATTTCAATTCTGCTGAATGGAAAAATCAAATGAAGGAACTTGAAAATATGGATCCTCTTGATAAGAAAGAACTTCGCAAAATAAAAAGAGCAGCTAAAAAAGCGGGAAGAGAGGCTGCAAGAGCAGTAAAACACATCGTTCCGCCCACACCGCCTAGTGCACCAGATGCACCTCTGGCGCCAATTGCTCCAGAAGCTCCACTAGCCCCAAAGGCTCCCAAAGTAGTTTACTTTAAAAATAATAACACCGTTTATTATAAGGATCTGAGTGCTAAAGAAAAAGAAGAAGTACGAAAAGCAATGGCGGAAGCCAGAGATGCGATGAAAGAAGCGGTAAAAGCCAGAGTGGAAGGTGAAACATCAAGAGCTGAAGGAGACAGAATCAGAGTGAAGGCTGAAAGAATCAGAATTGATGGGGAAAAAATCCGAAAACAAGTTGAAAAAGCCCGTGCAGAAGCAGAGAAAAGATCTGTCAGCTTTAGAAACGGAGCATTTATTAAATTTGACGGTAAACCTGATGTTATTGTAATGAATGCTGATTTTATCAAAAAGGATGGCAACGGAAATATTGCCATGAATGGGGTGAAAAATTTCAGAATAAGCGGTAATGATGATGTACAATACAAGTATTATATTGACGGAAGAGAAGTTTCTAAGGATGATGTAAACTCATTGGATACAAGCAATATATCGAAAGTTAATGTCAATACTCAGAAAAAAGGAGATGTTAAGCAGGGGGAAATAAGAATCGAAACAAAGAAATAAAGTTCCATCAGGCTTTGTCAGTTTCAGATTGGCAAAGTCTTTTTTAAACATACATTATGAAAAGTAAAATTCTATTTTTTTTATTTCTGGGTGTGCTTGCCAGTGCACAGGTTAACAGGTTTTTTTATGAATATAAGTTTATTCCGGATTCCAATAATAAGGAAGATGTAAAGACCGAAATGATGTTGCTCGATATCGATAAAGACGGATCAAGCTATTACAGCCGAGATAAATTTGTATCAGATTCTATTGGAAAGGCAGAACTTGAAAAACAGTTAAAAGCCGGAGGCGGAAATATCAGTGTTAACAGACGGGAAAAGCCCGGGCAGGTTTCTTATAAAGTGACCAAACAATATCCTGATTTCAAAACCTATCTTTTCAGAAGCGTTTCCACTGATAAATATAAAATAAAAGAAGACCAGAAACCGGAATGGAAAATATTACCTGAGAAACAGAAAATAGGAGAGTATCAGGCTCAGAAAGCCACTGCCAGCTTTGGAGGCAGGGAATGGATAGCCTGGTTTACGACAGATCTTCCTTTTCAGGATGGACCCTATGTTTTTTACGGACTTCCCGGCCTTATCGTAAAAATTGAGGATACTACCGGATCTCATATCATGACAATGAAAGGTAATAAAACGATTAATACTCCGGCCGGTGAATCGGAAATGCAGATGCCTGATCATGTAAAAGTATTGGGAATAGGCGGAAAAGAGCTGGAAGTAACGAAAGATCAATTTAAAAAAGTATGGAAGTCGTATGTAAATGATCCTGCTAAAAATATGAGAGAAATGATGATGAAAAATGGCGATGGCAATACTAAATTTAGTTTCAAGGTGAGAACAGGAGACGGCAAAGAAATCTCAGATCCCAATCAGGTACTTAGGGAAATAGAAAAAAATACTAAAGAAGCCCTAAAAAAAGATAACAATCCCATTGAACCGGATCTGGTAAATTAAAATTATATTTTCTAATATTTACAGGATGGCAAACGTGTCATCCTGTTTTTGTTTGACAAAAGTAGTCAAACAAAATGTGACAAATATCAATTCATGATGTTATATTATATTTTTTATCTTTCAATAAGCAATAAGCAATAAGCAATAAGCAATAAGCAATAAGCAATAAGCAATAAGCAATAAGCAATAAGCAATAAGCAATAAGCAATAATAATCAACGTTATATCTTATGACAGAAAAGGAAAAATGTGCAGCCGGGCTTTTATACAATGCCAATTATGATAAAGAACTGATTCAGGAACGTATTGCCTGCAAAGATCTGTGCCAGGAATATAACGGTCTGAAAAACTCAGATACAGAAAACAGAGACAGACTGCTTAGAAAGATTATTGGCAGTAGTAAAGAAAATATCTGTATAGAACCCAATTTCTGGTGTGATTACGGATATAATATAAAAACAGGAGAGAATTTCTATGCCAATCATAACCTTGTTATTCTCGATTGCGCTACTGTAGAATTTGGTGATAATGTCTTTATTGGTCCCAACTGCAGCTTTTATACAGCGGGCCATCCGCTTGATGTACAGCAAAGGAATGAGGGACTGGAATATGCACATCCGATCAAAGTAGGTCATAATGTATGGCTGGGAGGAAATGTGGTGGTACTTCCGGGTGTTTCTATCGGAAATAATTCGGTGATTGGAGCGGGAAGTATTGTTACAAAGGATATTCCGGATAATGCAGTAGCCGTGGGCAATCCATGTAAGGTTGTTAAACTTATAACAGAAAAAAACTAAAAACTATAGTAAACTAACCATGAAAAAAATGATCACTCTATTCAGCCTTATATTGGCTGTAATGACTAGTGCACAGAATCAAAGATTTATCTACGAGTACAAATTTATCACAGACTCTACCGCGAGAGATAAAGAGCTAAGTGAAACCATGTACCTGGAAGTAGCCTCCAAAGGATCCAAATTTTACAGCAAAGATTACTTCCAGTCCGACTCCACGATGAGGGCTATTACTGAAAAAGATACTGAAAGCTTACATATTAACCTCGGAAATTTTAAGTTTAAAGGCAAAATACGCTACAACATTGAAAAAATGTATCCTGAATATTCCACCAACTTCTTTACTACTCTGGGTTCTGATGAATATCAGGTAGAGGAAAAGAGAAAACAGAACTGGACAATTCTTCCCGAAAAAGAAAAAATAGGAGAATTTAGTGCACAGAAAGCTGTTTGTGATTTTGCCGGCAGAAAATGGACGGCATGGTTCACTACAGATCTTCCCATTCAGGACGGACCGTACAAGTTTTATGGACTTCCGGGATTGATTGTAAAAGTGGAAGATAATACCCATTCTCATTCATTCGAATTAAAAGGCAGCCAGAAACTTCCGGCTGGATATGAATGGAAGAGTACTAAAGATAAACAGCGTTATCATACCCTTATCACACTCAATGAAGCTAAATTTAAAAAAGCGTTTAATGATTACCGCCAGGATCCTATGAAGAGTCAAAAACAAATGCTGGCACAGGGCACCATCATTGAGATGAGAGACAGTACAGGAAAGATACTGGACCCGGTACAGGCAAGCAGAGATCAGGAAGCTGTGGCGAAAGCCAATATTAAAAAACAGAATAATATTCTTGAACTGGATCTGCTGAAATAAACTTAAAACATAAAAAAATAAAATCCCGGAACAACGTTCCGGGATTTTTTATATCTGAATAAGGATCAGTGATTATGCTAATTTCTGAGAATCTGCAATAAACTGAGCCAGTCCGCTGTCTGTTAATGGGTGCTTCAATAAGCTCAAGATCGGAGGAAGTGGAGATGTGATAACATCTGCTCCGATTTTAGCACAGTCGATGATGTGCATAGAGTGACGGATAGAAGCTGCTAAGATTTCAGTTTCGAACATATAGTTATCGAAAATTAATCTGATTTCCTGGATAAGGTTCAGACCGTCTGTAGAAATATCATCTAATCTTCCTAGGAATGGAGAAACATAAGTTGCTCCTGCTTTTGCTGCCAAAAGAGCCTGTCCCGGAGAGAAGATCAAAGTACAGTTTGTTTTGATACCTTTATCAGAAAAATATTTTAAAGCTTTGATTCCGTCTTTGATCATCGGAATTTTAACAACGATATTCGGGTGAATAGCAGCCAATTCGTCTCCTTCCTTAATCATTTCTTCATACGTTGTAGAAAGAACTTCCGCAGAAATATCTCCGTCTACAAGTTCGCAGATCGTTTTATAATGGTTTTTGATCGCTTCAGCTCCCTGAATTCCTTCTTTTGCCATTAATGAAGGATTGGTAGTTACACCATCTAAGATCCCAAGATCTCTTGCTTCCTTGATTTGCTCTAAATTAGCTGTGTCAATAAAAAATTTCATTTTGATAAATAGATTTATTGATACAAAGATAGGGAATTAATTGGGTTCTGAGGTATGAATTTTGAGTTACAGAGTTAAGAGTAAGAGAGTTTGAGTGTAGGAGAGTTTGAGAGTGAGAGAGTTTGAGTAATTGAAAAAAATAATTGTATGTTGATCTTAAATCAAATAGTTATTTTTGCTTCTGGCTTCTGGCTTCCAGCTTCTAGCTTCCAGCCTGACTAGTTTAAATTTATCATCCATGAAAAACAACAGTTTCACCGCTACATTGGAAATTATAGGAATTAATCCTTTTGTTTTTATTCCTGAAGAAATTCTGGAAGAGATTTTTAATGAATCAGGGAGAAATAAAAGTCCCATCGCTGTAAAAGGGACGGTAAATGGGAAAGAATTTAAGCAGAACCTGATGAAATATCTGGGAGAATGGAGACTGTATGTGAACCTGACAATGCTGAAAAACTCTCCGAAAAGAATCGGAGAAACTATTGAGGTTGTTCTGGAGTTTGATGATTCTGACAGAAGTATTTCTATCCACCCGCAATTGGAAAAAGCAATTAAAGAAAGTACTCTGGCAACAGCAAATTTTGAAAACCTGATTCCTTCAAGAAGACATGAGCTGATCCGGTATATCAATAATTTAAAAACAGAAGCCAGTATTCAGAGAAATATTGAGAAAATTATCAGACATCTGCATGGGGAAACAGATTTTTTCGGAAAGATGATTGAGTAGGATCATAGCAAGACAAAATTTCAAATAATACAATGTCGCTGATGAAGCTTTATGATATCCATGCGCTTAGAAAGAATCAATTTCATTGATTCCATCCTTTGCTTCCTCAAAAATTTAACAACATTTACTCGATCTTTGCGTTAAATTTAGATCATGATTTTTGATATTAAAACATATATAACTAAACAAAAAGACCGGAAAATTTTTCCGGTCTTTTTTATTTACTAAGAATTTAATGTTTTGCTAAGCTTTACAGCATCCTCATTGGTTGGGTCATACTGTATCGATTTTGCAATGTGTTCTTTTGCTTTATTAGGATCAGTTTGCTGTTCTGTAAAGGCAAGATAGAAATAAGCGTATGCAAGATTTTTCTTATTTTGCTCTACTTCTTCAGGTTTTACTGTTGCAATATACTTTTCGTAAGCAATTTTTGCATTGGCATCATCTTTTGCAGACTGATAGGCGTAGGCCTGGCTGTAATAAGATGGGGCCCAGTCTGGTAATAAAACAGACACTTTCTTCCAGGTATCAATGGCATTGGGCCAGTCTGAAGCTTCCTGGTAGGCATTAGCCAGTTTTGCTAATGATTCTGCATCTTTTGGATTGGCTGCAATCTGTTTTTTAAGACCTTCAATAGTTGGGTTTGCTGATTGGCTTGTGGAAGCCGACGTTTCCGGCTGCGTTGTTTGTGCGTTTACAAAACTTACACTTCCCGCTAGTATTAAACCTAAAAATAGACTTCTACTATTAATTTTACTCATTTTCATAATCTTATATTTTAAATTCAAAATCTAAAATTCAATAATAATTCCACAAAATCTTAAATTTTAGAGGCTTTAAGTTTTTTTAGAAAATATTAACGGGAAATAGTATTTTTTTAGTTTAATTTTTGATTCGTTCATCTTTGAACTTATCTTTGTGATTCATTTTTTTATTAATATTTATAATTTCGCCATATGAACATTATATTAGCCTCGACATCCACACTTTTTGGTGGAGAATATCTGGAATACTTAAGAGAAGAATTAATCCAATTATACAAGGGAATTGACGAAATTGTATTTATCCCTTTCGCAAGACCAGGCGGGATTTCTCACGATGATTATACTGCCAAAGCACGTTCTTTCTTTGAAACCATCCATATAAAAGTAAAAGGACTTCATGAATTTGAAGATAAAAAAGAAGCCATTCATCAGGCAAAAGGGTTCTTTACCGGAGGCGGAAACACTTTTTTATTGGTTAAAACATTACACGAGGAAGGACTGATGTCTGTCCTGAAAGAAAATGTATCAGGAGGAAAAGCTTATCTTGGATGCAGTGCAGGCAGCAATATCGGAGGTCAGAATATGAAAACGACAAATGATATGCCCATTGTATATCCGCCAAGTTTCGACTGTATGGGATTGGTTCCTTTCAATATAAATCCGCACTATCTTGATCCTAATCCGGATTTGAAACATAATGGAGAAACCAGAGAAACCCGTATTCAGGAATTCCTTACCCAAAATGATATCAAAGTGGTAGGACTTAGAGAAGGGAACTGGATCAGAAGAACAAATGATTCTATTACTGTGGAAGGAAGTGAGCTGACAAGGATTTTTGAAAAAGGGAAAGAGCCTTACGAAATAGAAGCAGGAAGCAGACTTTAATGAACAAAGAAGAAATCGACCTTTTTATAGAACGTAATCTGACTAATTTTTCAGTAAACAGTACGGGATGGAATGACCTGATCTGCAACTTGCTGCATGAATTTGCTGTTGCAGGCTGGAATAGGGATCATCGTGTCTTTGGAAAAGAAAAGTTTGGTGAATTGAGATGCTATACCTATTCTGAAGATGAAACGCTCAATGACAAACTTAAAAAAATCAAAAGTAAATATTCGGAACTGTCTGTCAGGACGTGTGAGATCTGTGGAGAAGAAGGTAAGATGAGAACAATCGGTTCATGGCAGACCACATTGTGCCTGAATCACTTTCTGGAACAGCAGCCCGTTATTGAAATTGATGACAACCAGAATGTCAAAAGAGGCAATGAGACTGTTCTGAATATTCAGAATATTGTTAAAGCTGAGGTAGAATATGATCTTCAGAGATTGTGTCTTTACACGGGACAGATTGATTGGGAAGGAAAGAAATATTTTTCATGGCAGGAGCCTAACTACTATCTGCTTTTAAAAACAATTCCTTTATCATTGTTTCCAAAAGACAGACAGCAGGAAATTTCTACCTTGTTTCAAAGCTTGACTGGTTGTGAAATATGCGGTTATAAAGCTGTGCACCAAAGAAATTGTCTGCGCTGTCATCATGAACCCTGGAATGATTCCGGATATTTTGTTCAGGATTATGGTGATAAATCAAATTATATCAAAGAATGCCAGATGGATATTTTCATAGATGAAGACGATTATGAGAAATATTTTAAACATGATCGTTCATTTGAAAAATCTCCTGACCATCAGATTCTTTTCACTTCCGATGATCTCACTGAGTATAAAAAGCTTTTATTTTAACTATATTTGATTAGAATTAAATAGAGCAAAAGGTTCAGCTGCCGGCCAGCATCAATAGTTTTGCGAACTGTATCTGATACCTGCTTGCTTAGATCCAAACAACAATGCAATGAAAAAAACACTTGCTGTTCTTGTGCTTTCTGTACAGATAGTTGCTGCACAGAATATAGCCCAAAAATTAGATAAAGTAACAAAGGATCTTATGGATTCTTCAGGAGCAGTATCCTCCGGTTTATCTTTTTATGTTTCCGATGAAAATGGCAATTTTGTATATGAATATCAAGGAAATAAGGGGCTTTCTACTGCTTCTACACAAAAGATTTTCACGGCAGGAGCAGCACTTGAAACATTAGGAAAAAACTATACTTTCACCACCACTTCAAGCTATTCCGGAAATATCTCCGGAGGAACGCTGAACGGTAATCTTTTCATCAGCTCCAATGGTGATCCTACATTAGGAAGCTGGAGGTATGATGGCTATAAACCCGAAAATTTTAAAAAGAAACTGATTGACGCTATTAAAAATTCAGGAATCTCAAAAATATCCGGTGATCTGGTGATTGACGATTCTTATTTTGACCATCAGACGATTCCGGGAGGCTGGCCATGGGACGATCTTGGCAATTACTACGGAGCCGGAGTTTGGGGAGTCAACTGGAAAGAAAACCAGTTTGATATCAATATCAACGGAACCGATTTTAAAAGCTTTTCTTATCCGCTGGAAGGTGTGAAGTGGCTCAATGATCTTAAAACAGGCGGAAGCTCTGATCAAAGTCTGATTTTTACAGCTCCTCATTCTGATGTTGCTTTGATTAATGGAATGCTTCCGGCAGGAAAAACAGTAACCGTTTCCGGTTCTACTCCTAATCCGCCCCTCCAATTAGCCACAGAAGTAAAACAATGGCTGAAGGAATCCGGAATTGAATTGTCAGGAAAAGCAGTCACGAATTCTCAACTTGAAATAGAAGGAAAACAGGCTTTAGCAGCTCCTAAAAATAATATTATCCTTACTTATCAGTCTCCAACGCTGGATAAAATTGTCTATTGGTTTTTAAGAAAAAGTATCAATCTTTACGGAGAAACGCTGATTAAAACTTTAGGAAAAGAGAAAAAAGGAAATTCAGGTTTCAAAAGCGGCGTTTCTTATCTGAAAGAATTCTGGAAATCAAAGGGAATTAATCCTAATATGATCAATTTTGCGGACGGAAGCGGACTTTCTCCACAGAATTATGTGTCCGCAAAAGCTGAAGTTCAGGCTCTTTTATATGCTAAAAAACAATCGTGGTTTGAAGCGTACTATGATGGATTTCCGGTTCAGGATAATGGAATGAAAATGAAAAGCGGAACGATGAGAGATACCAAATCTTTCGCAGGATACCACACCGCAAAAGATGGGAAAAAATATGTATTTTCGATTATCATCAACAATTATCAGGGAAGTGGAAATACAGAGCTGCAGAAAATCCTGAATGTTTTAAAATAAAATTTAATGAAAAATCGTCCGCTTCTGTCAAGAATCAATAATTTTTTCGTTTTTGCATTGCTTACATTGGTGGTTGTAGCATTAATTGTTTCATCTAATTTTCTTATTAAAAACTTAAGAGAAAAAGAGGCTGAAAGAATAAAAGTTTTTGCTACAGCAATAAGAATTCTACAGGATAATCAACAAAAAAGTTCAGAAACTCAGGAGCTTCTCTTTGCAATTCTTACGGAGAATGATCAGATTCCGTCAATACTTACAGACGAAAATAAACAACCATTTTTGTTTGAGGGAAGCTCACGAAATATTGCTAAGGAGATTTTGGCTGATCCTAATGAACTGAACAATCTGATTACTAAAATGGAAAGTCATTATAATCCTTTTGAAATTGAAGTTGCAAATGGAGATAAACAACTTGTTTTCTATGATAACTCAGAACTGCTTAATAATTTAAGATATTACCCCTATTTTTTAGGATTATTCATATTAGCTTATCTGTTATTTTCATTTTGGTTTTTAAGAACGATAAAGAAAACAGATGAAGGGTATCTTTGGGCAGGTTTGGCTAAGGAAACGGCTCATCAGATTGGGACTCCTCTGTCTTCTATGATTGGGTGGATAGAAATTATGAAGCTTGATAATCCGGATTCAGATGGCGTACATGAGATTGAAAAAGATATTGAAAGACTGAGAACGATTTCAGAACGATTTTCAAAGATAGGCTCTATTCCTGAGTTAAATGACAGAAATTTTAGTGAAACTATTCAGGAGAATTATGATTATTTAAAAACAAGAATCTCCAGAAAAATCAATTTTACACTTAATTTACCTACTTATACTGTGCTGGTTCCTCATAACAAAATTCTGATGAGCTGGGTGATTGAAAATCTGGTGAAAAACGCCGTGGATGCGATGAAAGGAGAAGGCGCTATCACCATGTCTGTTTTTGAAAGAAATAAAAATATTCTCATTGAAGTAAAAGACAATGGAAGCGGGATGACAAAGCAGCAGTCTATAAATGCTTTTAAACCAGGCTATTCTACTAAGAAAAGAGGTTGGGGGTTAGGATTGTCTTTAGCGAAAAGAGTAATTCACGAATATCATAATGGTGATATTAAAATTGCCCAAACCGACGTGGGTAAGGGCACTACTTTTAGAATTATTTTAAGGAAATTAGTTTGATGAATAAACTGGGTTTCCAATAACATTAAAATAGGTAACAGAACCATCAGACCATTCAATTGCATAGTATTTACTATATATCATTTGGCCACCAGGAGTACCGGAACAATATCCATAAAACATTGTTGTTTTAACTTTATACTTTTCTCCATCTAAAAGTCCTCCATAAAAATTAAGCATTTGTTTTCTTGTTAGATTTTTCATAATTAAGTGTTTAATGTTAGTGTTTTAAATATAATATTTTTATGGTTCAAATCTTAAATTCATAACTTTTTATAATTAATTTATATTCTTTATGTGTATTATTTTTAAAATCATCCTATTAGTTTATACAACATGAACATTTGACTTTAAAAAGGTGAATAATTTGTTGGGTGCAGAATAAGTATTTGATAAATAATATGACAAAATAGATGAAAACTACATTTAAGTAAAAAAACATTTTACAAATAAGAAACCTAACAGGTTTTCAAAACCTGTTAGGTTTGCATCAAGTCATCTTAGACTTGTTTAAAATGCTCAACTTGAAGAAAATAAAAAGCGGGGAAAATTTCCCCGCTTTCTCTTTATTTTTTACCAGTAAGCCACTGGGTTTGTAGTTTCAGTTCTTCCGGAGTCGGATTTGTCTTGAATGTAGGCGTTTCCATGGTCATTTTATCCAGAACGGCCTTTCCTTTTAAGGTCATTTTCTCTTTCTTACCGGCATTATCTCTTAAAATAGTTACCGTAACTTCCTGTCCTTCTTTGATGGTTCTCGTATAACCAATAAAGTCCTGTACCTTTTTGATATCTACCGTTCTTCCGTCTAAAGCAAGTACCTGGTCTGTGATTTTAAATCCGATACTTTTTGCAAATGGAGATAATGCAGAATGATCGTCAAAAGCAAAAGCATTGGTCTTTTCATCAAAACCAGTCTGGTTGGGATCTTTGATAAACCAGAAAAGAGGCTGGCTTTCCTGTTTTTTAATATCTACGCCCACCATGCTCAGATATTGTGCATAAGGGGTTGGCTGGTTTCCTGCAATATATGTGTTATAGAAGTCTTTTACCTGAGGATATCCGGTTACTGTTACCAGTTCGTCAATCAGCTTATCATCTTTGAAAGGTTTGTTTTCACCAAATCTTTGAGACAATTTTCTGATCATATCACGATATCCCATTTCTCCGTTGGACAGTTTTCTAAGCTCGATGTCTAAACACATGGCTAAAAGAGCTCCTTTCTCATATACATTTCTGTACTGATCTTTATAAGGCTCTACCAATACATTTTTACTCATTACCGTAAATGGCATTGTATCATCATAGCTCTTGGAGTTGGAAATTTTTTCACCGATTCTTTCAAGGAACTGATCTTTGTTGATCAATCCTTCCTGAATCTGGAATAGGTTGGCAAAATATTCCGTTCCGCCTTCGTACATCCATAAGTGCTGAGACATTTTTGGATCTGCATAGTCGAAATAGTGAATCTCTTCAGAGTGGGTCTTCAAAGGGTTTACAGTATGGAAAAACTCGTGGGAAACCACATCTGTAATGGTATTGTCAATAGCATCTTTCGGCATAGCTTCAGGAAGAACTACACTTGTAGACTCGTGATGTTCCAACGCTCCGAAACCCTTTACTGTAGGGCCGTCACCACCGGAAAGATAAAGCATGATGGCATACTTTTTATTCGTGTTCATATCCCCCAGGAATTTCTTCTGGGCAACAACCATTTTTTCAAGATTGTCTTTAAAATCTGCGGCTTTGTATTTTCCTGTCGGAGAATATACACCCAGTACAAGATCCATTCCTCCGGCATTGAAGGTAATATAATCCGGTTTGGTGTACATTAACGGAGAATCTGTTACTTTAGCATAGTTGGCAAGAGTATAGGTATCCGTATTATCTGATTTATCCTGATCTACCAATGCTGTGGTTCCATAGAAATCAGTTGGTTTCTGAACCACCAGCTGATAAGGAACATCCTGCATATTCTCAATGTATCCTATGAATCCATGAGTATTGATCATGAATACTTTTCCTTCTTCAATATCAGTACCTGAAGGAGAAAATACAGCTTTATGCTTTGATGTATCCAATTCATCATCAAAACTATCATTCACAAGATATGAGATTTTGGAAAGTGCCTGAGCATTTTTCAATGAATAGGTATTGTCGTTTACTTTAGTATAAGTAAGTTCTTTTCCTTTATTATCGTAAAATTTGATTCCTTCAATGAATCTTCCGTAGTCGTCTACAGAATATGTACCTGGAACCGTTTTGGGGAAATGAAATTTAATATCACCGGATTTCATTTTCGGGAATTCCATGGTAACGGCTACTTTATCATCTTTTACATTAACAAGGTCAATGGTGGTTTTTATAGACTGAGCATTTGCTAAAAAAGCAGCAAAAATACCAAGGCTAAGTACTGTTTTTCTCATTAGGTTTAAATTAATAGTTAAATAGTTGCTTTTTTTCTGAGTTTGTTACGGAAAAAGTATTAAACTTTTCTTAAAGTTTTGATATCAAAAAGCGAAAAGGCAAATTTGCGGGTGTGCAAATCTGCCTTTTTTCTTTATTGAGTATTCTTATAATTGATGTAATAGTTCGGGTTTAACTCAACAGGAATGTTCTTTCTAAGCTTTACGGTCTGCCATTCTTCTGTTGGATTTATGGTCTGATCTCCATTGATGATGATAGGTAATTTCAGGTTTTTTACCACATCTGTATATCGGAATTTTAAAGTGTCACCATCCTGAGTATACTCCAGGGTTGGTATTTTAATGGTTCTCAGATACTGATCAAAGACCGTTGAAAAATCAATTCCTGATTTTGAGGAAATATAATTTTCTACCTGTTGCGTGGTAACCGTCTGATGATAAAAATCTTTATTCAAACCTCTTAAAATCTGTCTGAATTTTTCATCATTATTGATCACCTGTCTTATCGTGTGAAGCATATTGGCTCCTTTCGGGTACATATCTCCGCTGCCTTCATTTCTTACCCCGTACTGGCCAATAACTGGAATGTCATTGTCTATCAATTTCCTGATCCCCTGAACATAGATGTCAGCAGATTTTTTGTCCATATATTTTTCTGTGAAAAGAGTCTCGGAGTAGTTCGTGAAACTTTCATGAATCCACATATCAGCCTGGTCTTTTGCTGTAATGTTGTTGGCGAACCATTCATGGCCGCTTTCATGAATAATAATGAAATCCCAGTTTAGCCCAACTCCTGTCCCGGAGAGATCTCTGCCAAGATATCCGTTCTGATATTTATTTCCATAGGCTACATTACTCTGATGTTCCATGCCAAGGTGAGGAGATTCTACAAGTTTGTATGAATCTTCATAAAACGGGTACGGACCAAACCAGTATTCAAAAGCTGATAGCATAGGTTTTACCTGTTCAAACTGTTTTTTTGCCTTGTCCAGATTATAGTCAATTACCCAATAATCCAGATCCAGTTTTCCTTTTTCACCCTCAAATGTATCTTTGAAGTTTACATATTTTCCTATACTCGGGATAATGGAGTAGGCATTGATAGGATTTTTAACCTCCCAGGTATAAGTGGTTTTACTGCCGGTTGTTTTTTTATCAGTAAGTCTGCCGTTCCCCACACCCACCAGATCATTAGGCGTTACAATTTTCATAATGATCCCGTTATCAGGTTCATCACTCCATATATCTTTGGTAGGAAGCCAGATTGAAGCTCCTATTCCTTCGTCAGCAGCAGTCATCCATGGATTTCCTTTTTCGTCTTTCGTGAAAACCCAGCCGCCATCCCACGGTGCTTTTTTGGCTATGGTAGGCTTTCCGGAATAGGTGACGTTAATGGTATATTTTTCGCCTTTTTTGAATTTCTTATTCGTTGTAATGAAGATAAAGTCTCCATCCTGCTTATAATTGGCAATAGGAAAATTCCCTTCCACCTTATCCGCTTTCATCGGCTGTTGAAGATCAATCTGAAAAACAGGATTGGTAACATCTTTTATAATCTCAAAGCTGATTTTATTATTTCCTTTGATACTTTTCTGCTCAAAATCCGGTTCTACGGAAAGATCATATTTTTTGACATCCCAAAAATTTCTGAATTCAGTATTGGAACCTTTTAAAGTATCCTGTTTGGTGAAAACCTTATCCTTTTCAAAGAACTGTCCGAAAACCAGCCCTGACGCAAATAAGAGTGTATATGACAATTTTTTCATTTAAACGTATATTAAATCTTTTCAAAAGTATAAAATTAAATTAATAGCACATGCCGGAAATCAAATTAAATACAGATTTTAAGAAGACATAAAAAAAGCCCGGTCATTGCCGGGCTATAAAAAAACTGGTTAGGTTTTATTTTTTGATGAATTTCAGGTTTGAAGTCGTTCCTTTATCTTCAATTGAAATAATATAAGCTCCTGTACTTAGTTTTGATACGGAGATTTTATTGTCATTGATCTGGCCGTTCATTACTTTCTGACCCGCCATATTCGTAATGATAAACTGAGCTTTAGGTGAGATCTGAGTTACATTCAATACATCACTTGCCGGGTTAGGGTAGATCTGGATTGAGTTCTTATCTTTCACCGTCTCACTGGTAGAAAGCTGTTGCTGAATCAATACCGGATAATCCTCAACTTCACCATATTGCTGGTTGCTGCATCCGCTGTTTGGCTGGCTTTCATATCCTAATACAACTCTCATAATTACGTTTCCTCCCGTATAAGCATCTGCCGGTACGGAGAATGTTCCGGAAACAGGTGATATGGTACTAGCTGCGCTGGTATAGATGACTTCAGAAGAAGAGAATACTCCGTCTCTGTTAAAATCTATCCATGCTGTTACTCCGTCATTGTACTGAGCACTTGTCCATCCTTTGGTTATGCTTACATTATTCCCTGTAGATCCGGACATAAGGGTAATCAGTTTCGATGGGTCTGTGGTATAGTCTGTGTAAGGTGTATTGCTGCTGCTGTTTGAAACAGGGCTCATTCCGGCACCGGTTACTGTAACATTGGAAATATACTCGTCAGCAGCATTTGTTCCTGTGATTGAACACTTTGCAAATGGAGACGTTGTAAAATTCGTTGATGCTGAATAAGCACCAACCGAAGCACTACAAACATTGGCTACCTGTACTTCATATTGAGTAGCTTCTGTAAGCCCTGAAATAGTATAAGAATTTGTTGAAACAGGAACAGTAGTCCATGTTGCTGTTCCTACTTTTCTATACATTACAGAGTATGTTGCTCCTACTAACGCTGTCCAGTTTACAGATGCTGAAGTTCTTGTAATACCGGTTACTGTAATTCCTGTTGGAGCAGATGTTGTACAAGCACTTGCAGAGGCAGATACGGTAGCATTTCCAACAGCGTAGAATACATTATCAATGGCGCTTACTCTTATTTTTACGCTGGCACCTGTTGCCAGAGAAGAGAAAGAAAACGGCTCAGATCCGTCATTAGCTGTAGATGGGCTGATAACTGTCCATGTCGTTCCATTGTCTGTAGTATAATCTATTTTAACGTTTTGAACATTATATGGAGAATTATTGGTATTTACCACATCCCAGGTAACCGCTCCAGGTGTATTATTGTAAACCGTAGTTGAAGTTACTTTGAAAGGACCTTCATTTCCTATGTCCACCTTCATCAGGCTGCTCTGTGTCTGTTGTTGTGCAGCATCCGGATTATTATCCCTCACGGTTACTTTGAAATTCATCGTTCTTGGGATATTGGATACAGTTTCCCAGTCTACTGCACTGGTAAGAGTACCGTTAAGAACATTGGTGAATTTAGGGAAGTAACGAGTAGGCGAGGTTGTAGGCATCAATGATCTGAAATTTGCCCCATTATTTCTGGTTGCACTCACGGGTCCAAAAGCAGATGTAGCCAGATCATATTGTTCCCAGGTATAAGTCATAGGGTCATTTTGTGTATCTGTTGCAGAAGCTGTTAGCACAAAAGCTGTTCCTTTAGGGATCATTTTATTAGCCATTGGCTGTATAGAAGGAGGTGTATTGGCCACATTCGTAATAACTCCACAGTCCTGAGTGTTGACATATGCACCTACTTCTTCAATGTTTTTAGTATGAAAATAAGCATCAGAATGCATCTGAACATTATAGTTGGTAATACCGGCATATCCCATAATTGAAGATCCTGATCCCGGCTCCATGTGGGCTCCATGTAAAGCAATAGACATCGTGTGTGCTGCACCGAATTGGTGTCCGATTTCATGAGCTACAAAATCGATATCATAATTATCTCCAAAAGGCTGATCCGGAGTAGAAGGAGAAGTTATTCCTGCTCCTTTGGAAGTAGCATCATTGTTGTTTGCAGGATTTCTGCAGACATTTCCTACATCTCCGGCACTTCCGCCGCCACCTCTGTGGCCAAAGAAATGTCCTATATCATAGGCGGCATTCCCTACACCGGCAGTATTGGTAAGCGTTTGCTGAAGCTGCAGGTTCCATGCGCCAGGCGCGCTATAGGTTCCGTTTGAATTGGTGATTACATTTGAATACGGGTCAGTAGCGGGATCTGCAAATATAAGTTGGGGAAGATCCTGTACAATCATATGGATTCCAAAATCTTTTTCAAAAACCCCGTTTACACGGTTCATGGTAGCATTAATACGGGCTGCAGCCAAAGGAACACTTCCGGCAAGTTGCGTATATTCACCATTTACGGAGATAGCAATTCTGTAGGTTCTGTATTTTTGTTCATTACTTTTATTAGCGTTCCCTAAACCCTTTAAAACGTTTTTTGTTTTAAGCAGCTTATTCATTTCTTTCTTTGCCTTCTCAGGCTCAGCAGTTCTGCATTCGAAAGGATCTTCATGAGATTTGTTGGATTTGAAAAAGACTCCATACACATCCTTTTCTTTATTGATGGGTTCTATGAATTCATATTTTCCTGTATCTGTATTGAATGTCATAGACTGAAAATCGTTGGGTGCTGTACTGAACCGGATTTGTTTATGCGGATTATCCAGCCCGATACCTGCATATGCTCCCAATTCATATCGGTCCGCCATAGACTTTTCTACTACCGGCGAACTGTACACTGAAAACCTTTCAATTCTTCCATCTGCCGTAGGGATAGAAACAATTACAGCGTTTCCTCCTTTTCCTGCTTCAGGAGCATTTTTTAGTTGATTTCTTAATGCAGAAAGATCAAATTTGTAGGCATATTCTACCTTTACTTCTTTTCTTACCTGCGTAACTTTCTCTGAGACTGGTTCCCAGCGTTGTGCCTGCAGACCACCCAGACTTAAAGCCAATGCACAGACGAAAATAATTCTCTTTTTCATATTTTTTTATTGATTGTTATTTAGGTTTTAAAGATAGTTTATTTTTTCAAATCTTTAGTTAGTGATACATTGTTAATTTCTCTAAACTTTATAATTTTAGTTAAACTTTATCGTTGTTTTTAATTATATTAAGAATAAATATAATTAAGGTTGATTTTTTTAATAAAAAAAGCGCTACCATTCAATTGAATAGTAGCGCTTAAGCTTTTATTTAGTAAAAAATACCGTTTATTTCTGTACTGCCGGAAGATTTCCGTTGCTCTTCTGGACTTTTTTATAAGTGAAGGTACACATCATAATACTGAACTCATATAAAATAAGCAGCGGGAACGCGGCCATCAGCATACTCAAAACATCTGCCGGAGTAATGATTGCTGCTACCACCATAATCAAAACGATAGCATGACGACGGTAGGTCTTCATAAATGTAGGGGTAAGAATTCCAATGCTCGTAAGGAAGTAGATCAAAATAGGGAAAAGGAAAATAACGCCCATACCCAAAACCACCTGTAAAAATAAAGTGGTATAATCACTTAAATCATAAAGCGGAACGATAATATCCGAGATTTTAAAAATAACCCCGAAATTAACGGCAAACGGCAGAATCAGGAAATAACCGCATAATACTCCGGTCATGAAAAGAATCCATACCGCATTAATAATATAAATAGAATTCTTTCTTTCTCTTGGATGCAAAGCAGGACCAATAAAACGCCACAGTTCCCATACGATATACGGAAATGCAGCCACCATTCCACCAAAAATTGAAACAGCCATCATTACATTGAACTGCTGATACAATCTCTGTACACGAACCGGGAAGTCCTTTGGAAGATGAATACTGTCTTCTCCTAAAATCATTCTTGAAAAATGATTAACAACTCTGAAGGTCGGGAAATCATTTCTGGTGGGCCCAAAAAAGATATGGTCCATTATCCAGTTGATATTAAAACCAACCACAAAAGCCGCAATTATGATAGCAATAATCGAACGGATCAGATGCCCTCTTAATTCTCCTATATGTCCCAGAAAGGACATGTCTTTACCATCACTCACAGAATACAATTTTTAAAGCGCAAATTTATAAAAAAAATGACAGAAGCAAGAGTCTGCAGGTTATTAGTTAAATTTTACTTTTAATCTGCCAATTATCTTTTATTTATTAACCTCCAACTTCTGAATTTTTATCTTCTAGTTAATCCCTTCATCCAGCAGTTTATGCAGGTCTATAATCCCGAAATATTTTCCGTTTTCTGTTACTACCAGCTGGCCGATATTATTTTCTTTCAGAACTTTCATGGCTTCTTTTGCCAGAGCTTCTTTTTCGATAGTTCTTGGACGGGCAGACATAATATCTTTAGCCGATACCTTGCTGATATCTTCTCCTTTCATCAGCATTCTTCTTAAATCTCCATCTGTGATCACCCCAATAATCTGATCTTCATTGGTTACTACAGTGATTCCGTGGCTTGAGGCACTGATGGAAATGATGACATCTCTTATGGAAGAATTTTCTGTTACCTCAGGCTTTTGGGAAGATAAAAACTGTTCTACTTTAGAAGTAAGATTCTTTCCTAAGCTTCCTCCGGGGTGAAATTTAGCAAAATCATTAGCTTTGAAATCATTCAGTTCCATTAAAGCAACAGCTAAAGCATCTCCCAAAGCCATTTGTATAGTTGTAGAACTTGTAGGAGCCAGTTTATTCGGACAAGCTTCAACGTCCACATGAGTATCCAGAATAACTTCTGAAAATTCAGCCAGTTTACTGGTTTTATTTCCTGTCATTCCTATTAAAGCCGAAGAATAATCCTTTAAATAAGGGACAAGATTGGCAATTTCAGGAGAGTTTCCGGAATTCGAGATGCATAAAACAACATCCTGTTTCTGAATGACTCCAAGATCTCCATGAATAGCTTCCGAAGCATGCAAAAACTGAGAAGGCGTACCCGTAGAATTCAGGGTTGCAACAATTTTGTTACCCACGTGGGCAGATTTTCCTATTCCCACCACAATCAGCTTCCCTTTCGCTGAGTGAATAATCTCCACAGCCCGCGCAAATTGGTCATCAATTCTGTTTTTTAATTTTTCTAGTTCAGAAATTTCTATTTCTAAAGTGCTCTTTGCAATTGATATAATGTTGGTTCTATCCATTTTACGATGATAAGGTATACAAAAAAGTTCCTAAAAAACGTTATATTTTAAAAAGAATATTTAATATAAATTTTATTTTTTATAAATTCGTTCGCTTTTATTTTAAGCAGAATTTTTATAACTTTGGGTGTGATGCAAATTTAGCAATAGAAAATTAGATGAGCGCAAAAAAAGCCAATTTATCAGGCGAATTGAAAAAGTATTTTGGGTTTTCTACATTTAAGGGCCAGCAGGAACAAATTATAGACAACCTATTGAATGGGAAGGATATATTTGTTTTAATGCCTACAGGTGGCGGAAAATCATTATGTTACCAGCTTCCGGCTCTTATTTCGGAAGGGACAGCAATCGTAGTTTCGCCCTTAATAGCGTTGATGAAAAATCAGGTAGATGCCGTGAACGGCCTTTCATCCGATGATGGAGTAGCCCACGTGCTGAATTCATCATTAAACAAAACGCAGACCAAACAGGTTTTTGACGATATCAAAAGCGGCAAAACCAAACTTCTGTATGTAGCTCCTGAATCATTAATTAAAGATGATTACCTGGATTTTTTGAAAGAAGTGAAAATTTCCTTCTTTGCTATCGACGAGGCTCACTGTATTTCAGAGTGGGGACATGATTTCAGACCGGAATACAGGAATCTGAAACAGATTATTGACAAAATCGCCAATGTACCGGTGATTGCTTTAACGGCTACGGCAACTCCTAAGGTTCAGGATGATATCCAGAAAACTTTAGGAATGACCAATGCATTGGTCTTTAAAGAAAGCTTCAACCGTCCTAATCTATATTATGAAGTATGTCCTAAAATTAATGTAGATAAGGAAATCGTAAAATTTATCAATCAGCATAAAGGAAAATCAGGAATTGTTTATTGTCTGAGCCGTAGAAAAGTGGAAGAATTTGCCCAGCTTCTGCAGGTAAACGGGATCAACGCCCTTCCTTATCATGCTGGACTGGATCAGAAAGTGAGAGTGGCAAATCAGGATAAATTCCTGATGGAAGAAGTAGATGTAATTGTGGCTACCATTGCCTTCGGGATGGGAATTGATAAACCGGACGTACGTTTTGTAATTCATTACGACTTCCCAAAATCACTGGAGAGCTATTACCAGGAAACCGGTAGAGCAGGAAGAGATGGAGGCGAAGGTCATTGTCTCGCATTCTATGATCCGAAAGACATTGAAAAACTCGAGAAATTCCTGGCTCAGAAACCCGTTTCGGAAAGAGAAATCGGATTACAGCTTTTGAATGAAGTGGTAGGATATGCTGAAACTTCCATGAGCAGAAGACAATACATTCTGTACTATTTTGGAGAAAGTTTCGATCCGGTAAACGGAGACGGAGCCAAGATGTGTGACAATTCATCCAACCCGCCAAAATTAAAGGATGCTACAGCAGATTTAAAAAAGGCGCTGGAGCTGATCAGTGATACAGGAGAAAAGTTCAAGTCTAAAGATCTGATATCCGTCATTGTAGGAAAAGAAAATGCAGTGACGAAATCCTATAAACTTGAACAAAGTTCTCACTTTGGCTTTGGAAAGGATGAAAAAGATAATTACTGGAAAACAATTTTAAGACAGGCCACTGTTCAGAATTTTTTACAGAAAGATATTGAAACCTATGGGGTTTTAAAAATTACAGAAAAAGGAAAAAATGTCCTGAATGGCCAATCTAAAGACCACTTTTTAATTGCTGAGGACCGTGAATTTGATCTTACCCAGGCAAAAGCAGAGAGTGATCAGGTACAGCAGCAGGCTGGAGGAGGACTGGATCAGAACCTTTTTAACTTGTTGAAAGAATTAAGAAAGAAAGTAGCCAAAAAACATGGAATTCCACCATACACCGTATTTATGGATCCAAGTTTGGAGGATATGACGGTTCAGTACCCAATAAGTGTAGATGAGATCACCAAAATCTATGGGGTAGGGGAAGGAAAAGCCAAAAAATACGGTAAAGAATTCGCAGATTACATCAAAACATACGTAGAAGATAACAATATCGAACGTACTCAGGATATGGTATTGAAGCAGGTGGCCAATAAATCCAGCCATAAAGTTTTCATTATCCAGAGCACTGATAAAAAGATTGACCTTGAAGATATAGCAAGAGCTAAGAACCTTTCTATGGATGAACTTCTGAAAGAAATGGAAAGGATCGTTTATCAGGGAACAAAGCTGAATATCGACTATTATATTGAAGATAATTTTGATGAAGACATTGTAGACGGATTCATGGAATTCATGAACGAATCTGAAAGCGACAGTATGAAAGTATTGCTGGATGAATTCGGGGATGAATTATCTGATGAAGAAGTGAGAATGTTGAGAATTAAATTTATCAGTGACGTAGCTAACTAAAATGATTTTAAACAATAACGAAATAATTAAAAAAGAAATTCTTCCTAAGAAGAGTTTCTTTTTTAATATGACAGAAAAGTTGAGAACAGCTTTTTCTGTATTCTACCTTGCAATTGGTGTGTTTTTTATTACGAGTAGCTTAAATTCCAGTTTTTGGCTCTTTTCAATAATAGGGGTTGGGGTTTTTTGTAATGCTTTATACGTTACTTTTTTCAGATGGATTGTAAAGTATTGGAAAGTGAAAAATAACTATTATGTAATTACAAACCAAAGGATAGCTATCGTTGAAAAGGGAAGCGGGAAGGTTCTAAAATATAAAGAACTGAATGAAATAAAGGAGGTAAACGCCGAAATGAATACCAATCATTTTGGGAATATCATTTTTGGAGAGCCTGAAAGTTTTTTTGGTAAAGATGATGAGAGTTTTTCTTTTTTTAGAAGAAGAGGAGTCAATTTTACTGAAGATAAATATGCCTTTCTAAGTGTTGAAAACATTAACGAAATTATACCTTTATTTAACGAAATGGGCTTAAAGGTTAACAAAACTTTTTACTAACTTTACATTGATGAAAAAAATATCTGTCATATTTATTCTGCCGGACTTAGAAACCGGGGGCGCAGAAAGGATTGTTACCACAATAGCGAATCATCTTTCCAGAGATAGGTTTGAGCCTAAGATTTTGCTGTTACGTAAACAAGGCGGATATTTGAATTTTCTGAAAAAAGATGTCGAAATTATCGATATCAATACCGAAAGAATAAGACATTCTTTAAAACCCATTTTAGGAGAAATCTATAGAAGAAAACCAGATATTGTATTCTCCGGTTTTGGTGAAGTGAATGCTTATTTGTCCCTGTTCATAAAACTTTTTCCGAGAACAAAATTCATTGCAAGGGAAACCAATGTTGTCACACAGCATGTAACGCGTAAAGAGATTAAATTTTTCTATAATTTTTACAATAACTATCAGAGAATCATCGCTCAAAGTGATGATATGATGAAGGATCTTGTGGATAATTTTAATATTAAAAAGAAAAAAATTGTCAAGATCAATAATCCTGTAGACTTTGACTTTATTGAAGATAAAATGTCTATTTCTTTAAAACCGGAATGTTTCAAATACAATTATAAAAATGTAGTGGCCATTGGAAATCTGTCTTCCAGAAAAGGGTTTGATAACCTGCTGAAAGTTTTTTCAAGGCTGAAGAATGAAAACATTATGCTTCATATTTTAGGTGATGGAAAAGACAAAGATCTTCTGCTTCAGACAAAAGAGCTTTTAGGATTGAAAAAAGTGATTTTCCACGGCAGACAGGAAAATCCCTACCAATATTTGAAATATGCAGATTTATTTGTTCTTTCTTCACGATACGAAGGTTTTCCCAACGTTCTTCTGGAAGCAGGAGCGTGCGGAACCTATTCTTTAGCCAACAACTGTCCCGGAGGAATCAATGAGATCATCCAGCATAATGTAAACGGTGAAGTTGCCAATATTGAAAACTATGATGGCTTTGCCCAACAGATTGTGAACGTTCTTCAGAATAACTATAACAGAGACGCCATAAAAAACTCTATTAAATCAAGGTTCTCTAAGAATATTATTATGGATAAATATGAAAAGGTTTTACTGGATTTGATCAAACCTTGATAGCCCCATTTGTTTTGTAGGGTGTTAATTTCTTACTTTTGGAGCTATAAATTTTATCTGAAAACCAATTTTTCATCCATGAATAAAATCCAGAAATTAGGATGCGCCTGTGAGAAACCGAACTCCAGTTATACCGAATATAGAAGCTCAGCATTAGGAATTGATCATACCAACGGAAGATATGGAGAAGTAACGATTCAACAGTGCAAGTTGTGCCAGAGAATATGGATTCATTATTTTGTGGAATATGAGCATTATTCCAAATCAGGAAGATGGTACAAAGGAATTGTTTCAAAAAAAGATCGTCCTCACATTACTCCTGAAAATGCAGTGGAATTTCTGGAAAGCCTTGAATGGTATGTGTATGGTGGTTCGTTTTTTGAAAGTACAGGCGAATTCGGACAGGGAAAATTGAATGTGTAGTATTTGACTGATTTATAATATCAAACCCATGAAACCATTTATCATTGTTATTTTGATGCTGAATGCTGTTGTAATGACGGCTCAGCAGAAGTCCATCTCCAGAAAAGAATTGTTAAAAACAGCTCTTGATCAGAAAGTGAAATCTACAGAGATTCAGGAAATAACAATGGCTGCCGGACAAGGAGCACCTGAACATCTGCATCCCTGTCCCGTTTTGGGAATCATCAATTCCGGTGAAGCTGTTTTTCAGATCGAAGGACAAGAGAAAGTAGTACTTCATGAGGGCGATGCTTTTTACGAACCTAAAAATGTGAAAATCCTTCATTTTGACAATGCATCATCTGAAAAACCCCTTGTCTTTACCGCAATCTACCTGAAGAAAGGGAATGAGGAAAATATAAAGTTCATAAAATAATACTTTTCATCAAACTAAAGCATATAATTATCATTTTTAAAATTGATAAAACTCACTTTGGTGCTTGGTAATTTATATGTAAATTTGTGAGAATTAAGATAGATAATAATAAACAAATTCATAGAATAACATGAGTCAATTCGATGTTACCGTAATAGGTTCTGGTCCCGGTGGTTATGTTGCTGCTATCCGTGCAGCACAATTAGGTTTCAAAACAGCAATTATTGAAAAATATTCAACTTTAGGCGGAACTTGTCTTAACGTTGGATGTATTCCGTCAAAAGCGCTTCTTGACAGCTCTGAGCATTTCGAAAATGCAAAACACAATTTTGCAGGTCACGGAATCATCATCAATGAGCCGCAAGCGGATATTGCAAGAATGATCGAGCGTAAAAACGAAGTGATCAAGCAGAATACAGACGGAATCAGCTATCTGATGAATAAAAATCAGATTACTGTTTTTGAAGGAGTAGGAAGCTTCGAATCTGCTACTCAGATTAAAGTAACAAAAAACGACGGTTCTTCTGAAACAATCGAGTCTAAATATACCATCATTGCAACAGGTTCTAAACCATCTACACTGCCTTTCATCTCTTTAGATAAAGAAAGAGTGATTACTTCTACGGAAGCTTTAAACCTTAAAGAAATTCCTAAGCATTTAGTAGTAATCGGAGGTGGAGTGATCGGTCTTGAGCTAGGGTCTGTGTACCTAAGATTAGGAGCTCAGGTGACTGTTGTTGAATTTATGGATAAAATCATCCCTGGAATGGATGGAGCTTTAAGCAAAGAATTGACTAAAGTTCTTAAAAAACAAGGAATGAAGTTTATGCTTTCTACTGCGGTTTCTGCAGTTGAAAGAAACGGAGATACTGTAAAGATCACTGCTAAAGATAAAAAAGGAGCAGAAGTAGTAGTAGAAGGAGATTACTGTTTAGTTTCTGTAGGTAGAAAACCTTACACAGACGGTCTTGGACTTGAAAAAGCAGGTGTAGAGCTTGATGAAAGAGGAAGAGTAAAAGTAAACGATCACTTACAAACCAATGTTGCTAATATCTATGCAATCGGTGACGTTATCAAAGGTGCGATGTTGGCTCACAAAGCTGAAGAAGAAGGAGTTTTCGTAGCTGAAACATTGGCAGGACAAAAGCCTCACATCAACTATAATTTGATTCCTGGTGTTGTTTATACATGGCCGGAAGTTGCAGGAGTGGGTAAAACTGAAGAGCAGTTAAAAGAAGAAGGTGTAGCTTACAAAGTAGGATCTTTCCCAATGAGAGCTTTAGGTAGAAGCCGTGCAAGTGGTGATATCGACGGTCTTGTGAAGATTATTGCAGACGAAAAAACAGATGAGGTTTTAGGAATGCACATCGTAGGAGCAAGAGCTGCTGACCTTATTGCTGAAGGAGTAATTGCTATGGAATTCCGTGCAAGTGCTGAAGACATTGCAAGAAGTTCTCACGCTCACCCAACCTATGCAGAAGCGATCAAAGAAGCTGCATTGGATGCTACGGCAAAAAGACCTATTCATATGTAATATTTGATTAAAAGATTTAATCATTTAAAATAGTATAAATTAAAGGCTGTTTCCTTATGGAAGCAGCCTTTTTGGTGGTGCTTTTGGCATGAAAATGGACATGGTTTTGCAAAATTTCATGTATGAAAAAGATTTTTATCAGTGGGATGCTTTTGGCGGGAATCAGTTCATGGGCACAGGAAGCAGGAAAGGCAGGAGAATTATTAAAAAATGAGGCTTCTACTACAGAAATGAGAACCTCTAAAAGTCCTGATGAAAGAAATAAAACTTTCGATCAGCCGGGATCTGGAAATACTCCAATTCCTCAGAGAAGAGGAAATGAAAATAGAATGAAAAATCCTAATTATCAGTGGAATAAAAACTACGGTTATGCAGAAGTTTTTCTGAGAATTCCCGAGCAGGGATTTTTTACTGTGGAAGTTGGCGATCAGATGATGGCAAACGGTTCCGGAAAGTACAGATTCTTTGATCTTTCATCAGGGAGAATGCCCATTTCAATCTATGAGAATGGTTTTCTGATCTACAGAACAACACTCATGCTTCGGAACAACAACCGAATGGTATTGGATTTCTTTACCAACGAAGGTCTCTATCTCCTGGATTCGTATCCTGTACAAAATCAATATGGATTTAATGACTGGAACGATATCTGGAACAATCCTTACGGAAATCATTCCGGAGACTGGTCTCTTCAGGGAAATGTGATGGATAATCATTCTTTCCGTCAGTTTTTTGATATGATGATGAACAATGAGAGTTTTGATGAAGGGAAAATTAAGATGATCAATCAGCAGATGCGTACCTCTATGTTTACCTCAGCACAAATAAGAGATCTGGTGAAAGCACTCAGTTTTGATAATAAGAAATTGGCACTCGCCAAATCGATGTACCGTAATTGTGCAGATAAAGACCGTTATTTCTTGGTTTATGATGCTTTTGATTTTGAAAGCAGCAAGCGTGAGCTGATGGATTATATTTCGAACTTATAATATTCAACAGAAACGGGCTTTAGCCCGTTTATTTTATACAATCAATCCGCTGGCTTTAGCCAAAACATATTTTTTAAAACATAACGTTTTTTGTAGCCTCATAACTTTTTATAAAGCCCTTAAAAGAATTATAATTATATAGACTAGGATAGCATCTTCAAATTTCCGTACCTTTGTCAGCTAATTTTATCATCAATGCAACTCGGAAAAACTCAAACTTTAACAATTTCAGAAAAAATTAATTCAGGATGGATCCTTGTGGATGAATCCGGTGAAAAGGCTTTTCTACCTAAAATCTTTATTCAGGATGAAAAAGAAACAGGTGAGGAGGTTGAAGTTTTTGTGTATCAGGATGACGATAAATTAAAAGCAACTACTGAGATCCCATTGGCAGAAGTAGGTGAATTTGCGGTAATGAGCTGTGTACAAAGTCTTCCAAGCGGAGCTTTTATGGATTGGGGAATCATTAAAGATTTATTTATCCCTTACAAACAGCAGAAAACGAAAATCATTGAAGGGAAAAGATACCTGGTCTATATTTACGTAGACGAAGATATGGAACTGATTACCGGTACTACGAAATTCAAGAGAAATCCTCAGTATGATGAGCTTCCATTCAAAAAAGGAGACAAGGTAGACCTGATCATGATGAATGAAAGTGAACTGGGCTGGAATGTGATCATCAACAAGCGATACATTGGTTTGATCTATGCTTCCGATGTTTTCAAAAAACTGTATCCGTTGTCAGAAGAAACAGGATTTATCAAAGCGATCCGTGAAGACGGTAAAATAGATGTTTCTTTACAGCCGGAAGGTTTTGAAAACATTGATGAGTTCAAACAAAAGATTCTGAACAAACTGGAAGAAAACTACGGACTTCTGTATGTATCTGATAAATCTTCACCTGAAGAGATTAAGGATGAACTTCAAATGAGTAAGAAAAACTTCAAGAAAGCAATCGGAGGGCTTTATAAAGATAAAATCATCGATATCTCAGACGATAAGATCAAATTATTATAAAATAAAAAAACGGGCAGAAATTTCTGCCCGTTTTTTGTTACTCTCTGTTTTTAATCAGAAGCCATCCGTTGTAGGTTCTCCCATCAGAAACTTTTATGGTATACCAATAATTTCCTGTAGAAATAGGATGTGATTCATATTTCCCATCCCACTGAAAGGGACTCTTTTTAATAATTTCCTTATAGATCACAGCACCTCTTCTGTCATATAAACTTACCTCTGTTCCCGGATAATTTTCCAATCCAGCAATTCTCCATGTATCATTGATTCCATCACCGTTGGGACTGATTGCATTGGGTATATTGAAAATCGAGAAGTTCTTCTGCCCGATAATACATCCGGATTTTGTTCTCACATACACTGTATATTCTCCCATATTTAAATTAGTAAATATATTAGAATCCTGCCATGTGAGATTATCTAAAGAAAACTCATAATTTCCGCTCTGAGAAAGAATTACAGTTGCTGTATTGTTTGTAATATTCACAGAAACAATATGAGCCAAAACAGAATAACTCACCTGGGTAGAGCTTGTACTTTCACATCCGAAAACGTTGGTTACTTTCACAGTGTATGTTCCCGGAGTAGATGCTGTAATGGTTTGAGTTGTTGCTCCCGTATTCCATTCATAAGACTTAAATCCCGGACCCGGATCTAAAACAACTGATTTTCCTTCACAGAAATCAAGGGTAACAGGAAGCAGAACAATAGGTTTTGGATTAAGAGTAAGATTTAATCTCACCACTTTAAAACATCCGTCCGGAGTTGAAACCCTTACATGGATAAGAGTTGTCCCGACATTTAAAACATAAGCTGAAGGATTTGAAATAGGGTTTCCTGCAGTATCAGTATACGTGAAAATATAATTCCCCGGATTAGTAATAATACTAGCTTCATAAGAGTGAAGATTAACAACCATAGAATTGGCAGTAGTCGTATTACATTGTACATGCGTAATGTCTTTTGCGGGCACATTATTGGTAGATAAAGTTACTGTAATTGCCAGTTTTTCAGATTCACAGTTGTTTATTGTTTGGGTTACAAAGTACGTTTGTCCGCTTACAAGAGGAGCGGTCACTGGAATTACATTTCCTGCTGCATCATAAAATTTAAGGAATGTTCCTGTTACTACAATCTTTTCTATTGTAGGATTTGCAGAAGCACAGAAATCCTGATTAACATTTGCTGTCGGCTTAGGAGTTGTATTTACTGTTATCTGAACTGCTGTTTTATTACTTTCACATCCGTTAATAGTCTGAGAAGCATAATAATTTTGTCCATTAACAAGAGCAGTTGTTGCAGCTAAAATATTTCCCGCTGCATCATACCATTTTATATTCTGTCCAGCGATCTGAATATCAGAAATTTTTGGATTATTGGTAGCACAGAAGGTTTGATTTAAGCCAGCAACAGGCGATTGGGTTGCAGTGATGACCACTGTTTGATTTTGTGTTACAATATTTCCATTCCCATCATCATAGGTCCAAAAGATTGTGTAGGTTCCCGGAACCGAATACGTAAGAGGAGCGGGAGTGGTTGCTGTAACTGTCCCTGCGCAATTGTCTGTGGCTGTAGGAAAAGACGTGATAACAGTATTGCAGTCTCCCGTTATTGTCGGAAGTTGTGCTACATTAGGAACAGGTGGTGTATTATCCCCTACAACAACATGTATTGAAAAATTACCGTCGCACCCGTTTGTTGTTCCTGAAATATGACAGGTATATATCCCGGAATGAACAGTTGAAGAATTAGGAATTAAAGGATTCTGCTGGTTGGATGAGAATCCATTAGGCCCCGTCCAGTTGTATACAGTTCCTCCTGAGGCATTGAGTTGAATATCAGATCCGATACAGATGTTTTGACTAGAGTTTTGTGGAATATTGTTGCATTTTTCCATTTTTAGTAAATAGCCATCCATGTTTAATTGGTTGCCATTGATAGCATGGAGAAAAGACTGATTAGGAGATGGGTCGAAATCACAATGCCAGTCAAAAGTTCCAATATAATAATAATCATTACTCTTGTTTACTGTTTGGTATATTCGTGAGACGGAATTGGGGAAATTATACGTATCCGACCCGATTTTAAAAGAATTTTTGTATTGTCTGTTTGTATCAAAGGAAATCGTACAGCCTTCTATATATCCATTTCCCTTAGTGATCATATTGGTGGCAATGTCTGGATTGGCATCAAAACTTTTATCAAAGGTTCCGCTTACGTGAATTTCGTTATTATCATCACAGTCTAATCCAAAAATTACAAGTGGGAAATGTTGTCCTGTATTTATATATTTTTTTACATCCAGCAGAGTATTACTGGTGTCGAACCATAATAAATAAACACTTAAATAAGTATTTGATGAGAGCAGATACTGATTGCCAGAGGGATCTACGTCAATCGGAAGAAACTGGGCCTGCCAGTGCCCTGAAACAATCAGTTTATCATTTTTATCAATGGTAATCCTGGAAAAACTCTGGTCCTGTAATTCGCCAGACCAAATCAGGTTCCCCACAGAAGAGTATCTCTTTAATACATATCCTCCCGGACCATATAGAGTGTTCATGGCAAAATAAACATCATTATTGGAGTTTAAAGCTATTTGGCCTTCTATACCACCTGTTATTTTTTTTAACCATTCAACCTGTAGGTTGGGCTGAAGTTTTATGATATAGGTGGCCGCTGAAGAATTTGTATCATTAAATGGAGTATTTGAAGCTTGTGAAAATATAAGATTGGAAAAAGCAAATGTACTTATGTATATATTGCCGTTATCATCTACGGAAAAAGATTGAGGAGTAGAGTTGGTTATCTCAGCTTCATTAATAAGTGTTCCATTGGTATTTAAAATCGTCACAGTAGTATATCCATTGATAAACATACCTTGTTGTGAAGACTTGCTTGTTAATGCATATACTTTTCCATTTTTTACTTTAAGATCATAATCATAATCATTATGCATATTGCTGATTTTATGACTCCATAAGTAATTCCCATTACTATCCAGTTTGATAATAAAAGTAGTTCCATAGGTACCGGAACTTGAGTAATTGGTTGGAACTATGAGTTGTACATTAGGCCCCGGATCAGCATCAATTCCGCTGAATCCAAGTGTTCTGCCTAACAGATAGATATTACCTTCATCATCTTTATCAATTTTGGTAATAAAATCATCATAATCAGTATAGCTTTTAAATTGTTTTACCCAGGAAAAATTTTGTGAAAATAGAAGTATCGTGCTCAAAAAAGAGAACAGCGAAAGAATTTTCTTCATCGGTTAGTAATTTTTGCGGCAAAGATATAAAAATAGGTTTCTTATTGAATAATAAGTAATCGTAAACTTTCATTCATAAACATGATCGATGTCATGACATTTTTGTTTAATTTTTTTGTTTAACAATTTTGTCAAAAATATTTTTTACTATAAATTTGCACAAATTTGTTTAACAAAAATGTCAAATCAAGCAAAAAAAGACCAAACACAGGAATTGATCAAGGAGACAGCGAAGAATTTATTCTTTGTGAAAGGAAAATTTGATGCTACTACGCAGGAGATTGCAGATGCAGCCGGAGTGAACAGAACCCTTATTAATTACTATTTCCGTTCAAGAGATAAGCTTATCCAGATCATCTTTGATGAAGCACAAAGAGTAGAACAGGAAAAATCGAAGATCATTCAGAATTCTGATCTGCCTTTTAAAGAAAAGATCAGTCAGTTCATAGAAAGCAGCCTTTCTACCAGTCTTCAGTATCCGTATCTGGAAACGTATATCGTGTCCCAGATCAATAAAGGAACCTGCCATCAGAGAGAAATTGAAGAAGATATCCTGAACGATATGTACAAGGATATTGAAAAAGAAATGGAATTGGGAAATATTGAGAAAATGGCACCCGTTCAGTTTATTCTGAATATGGTTGCGCTATTGGTGTTCCCAAGTGCAATAAGACCATTATTTATGGAAAATCTTTTAATTAATGATGAAGAATATGATAAGATTATTTCTGAAAGAAAAGAGATTATTATCAATATGTTGTTCAAAAACTAAAAAAAACTAAAGTATTTCTGAAAATGATTCGTCAAATAGAAATAAATAATGACTGAAAATTAAATAAAAAATAAACGAAGTATAAAATTATGAATAGAAAACGTATAACTGCTACAAAGCTAAAAATTGGGATAGCTTCAGCATTTATGATTTTCGGCTCAACACTGATGTCTGCCCAGCAGCAGGTTTCCCTGCAGGAAGCAATAAAACAGGCACTCCAGAATAAAGCAGAAGCTAAAAAAGCTGCTTTACAGATCAAAAAAGCCGAATACAAGATTGATGAAGCCAGAGCCGGCGCCCTTCCACAGGTGAGTGCAACGGCAGGTTTAACCTATAATCCGATTATTCAGGAATCTTTACTGGAATTTGGAGGAGAGAAAATCAGAGCTCAGTTTGGGCAGCCCTGGGGTTCAACAGCTTCTGTGCAACTTCAGCAGGCGATTTTTGATCAAAGAGTATTTACAGGATTGAAAGCAGCAAAATCAACAAGAGAATTTTATGTGCTGAATGCTCAGTTAACCAATGAACAGATTATTGAAAATGTAGCAACAGCTTATTATCAGGTGTTCGTACAGGAAGAAAATCTTAAAACGGTAACTGCCAGCTATGCCAATACTGAAAAAGTAAGAAACGTTATTAAGAGTCTGGTTGATAATGGTTTGGCGAAATCGATTGATTTAGACAGAACCAATGTTCAGCTTACCAATATTGGTTCCAATAAGCAGGCCTTAATCAACTCTGTGGAACTTTCAAAGAATGCACTGAAGTTTTATATGGGAATCCCCATTTCTACAGATATCGAGCTTGAAGAAAAACAAATCGAACCAAAGCCAGAGCTGATTGCGAGCAGCGTAAATCTTAATAATCGTACAGAGATTAAGGTTTTAAATAAAAACAGGGAACTTTTGGTTTTCAATAAAAAAGCCACTGAAGCTTATCTTTATCCATCAGTAAATCTTACGGCAAACTACGGATGGGGAGCAAACGGAGCAAAATTTCCGTTGACCAATGGTCTTAGTAACGGCGTTCTTTGGAGCGATTATTCAGCAATTGGCTTGAATGTAAATATTCCTATTTTCACGGGAGGAGCTACAAAAGCGAAGATCAACCAGGCAGAAATTGATATTCAGGATATAGATCAGGATATTCAGAAGACTCAGCTGAGCTTAGATCTTGATTATAAAAATGCAGTCACCAATATGGAAAATGCACTGATTAATATCGAAAGCATGAAAGATAATGTAGGATTGGCAGAAAGAGTTCAGAAAAATACTCAGTCGAACTATCAGTATGGCCTGGCAACGCTTACAGAAGTACTGGATTCTGAAAATGCTTTAACGCAGGCAAAACAGAACTATTCCAATGCATTGTTAGATTACAAGCAGGCAGAGATTAAGCTGATAAAAGCTAAGGGTGAACTAAACACACTACAAAACTTATAATAAACTAAAATGAAAAAAACTTTAATATATATCATCGTAGCAGCTGTACTGGTAGGGTTAGCCGCTTACAAGATTGCCGGTAACAAAGAAAAGCAGACGCAGGAAGTAAAAGAAGTTGCCAAGCAGGTAGATAAAATCAACGTTAATATTGTAACCGTTACAAGAGAAAATATTGATACAGACTATTCAGCCAACGGTACCTTTATTCCAAAACAGGAAATGAACCAGTCTTCTGAAATCTCAGGACGTATCGTAAGCGTTTTGGTGAAAGAAGGTTCAAGGGTAGGAGCAGGACAGGTTTTAGCAACGATCAAAAAAGATGCTATCGAAGTGGATGTTACCCAGGCTCAGAACAATCTGCAGAATGCTATTATTGATAACCAACGCTATGAGAACGCATATAAAACAGGCGGAGTTACAAAACAACAGCTTGACAACTCAAGACTACAGCTGAAAAATGCTCAGGCAGCAGTAAGAGCGCAAGGTGTAAAAGTAAATGATACAAGCATCCGTGCGGGAATCAGCGGTACCATCAACAAGAAAATGGTTGAACCTGGAACAGTAGTCTCCCCTGGAACGTCAATGTTTGAAATCGTAAATATCAACAGCCTTAAACTTTCTGTTTTAGTAGATGAAAGCCAGATCGGAAAAATCCAGTTAGGCCAGGAGGTTCCGATTAAAGTAAATGTTTTACCTGAAGATTCTTTTGTAGGGAGAATTACTTTCATCGCTCCTAAAAGTGATGCTTCTCTGAATTTCCCTGTGGAAATTGAAGTACAGAACAGAGGAAACCTGAAAGCGGGTATGTATGCAACTGCTAAATTCAGTACAAATAACGGTGCGGAAACTCAGAACATGCTGACCGTTCCTGCAGAAGCGTTTGTAAATGGAGTAAGCTCAGGACAATTATTCGTTGTTCAGAATGGAGTTGCTAAATTGATCAAAGTAACCATCGGAAAAGTTTACGGAGATAAAGTTCAGATTTTAAGCGGCTTGAATGGAGGAGAACAGGTAGTAACGAGCGGACAGATCAATTTGGACAACGGATCTAAAGTGAACATTATAAAGTAGCAGATCTATGAAGTTAGCAGAAATATCGATCAAAAGACCCTCGCTGGTAATTGTATTATTTACAATTCTGACGTTGGGAGGTATCCTGAGTTATACGCTCATGGGGTACGAATTGATTCCGAAGTTTGAAACCAACATGGTAACCATTTCTACGGTCTATCCGGGAGCTTCACCTGCAGAGGTGGAAACCTCCGTAACCCGAAAAATTGAAGATGCCGTAGGTTCTTTGGAAAACGTTAAAAAAGTAGAATCTTCTTCATACGAAAGCTTATCCGTAATCATGGTTCAGCTGAACGATGGAGCCGATGTAGACTACGCTTTGAATGATGCACAGAGAAAGGTAAATGCTATTCTGGCAGACCTTCCGGAAGATGTAAAAGCACCGTCTCTGAATAAATTCTCCTTAGATGATTTACCGATTATCACGATGAGTATTTCATCGGATAAACTGAACAGTAAGGACCTTTATGACTTATTGGATAAAAAGATTGAACCTATTTTCTCCCGTGTAAACGGTGTGGCTCAGGTGGACCTTGTAGGTGGACAGGAGAGAGAAATTCAGGTAAATCTTGATGAGAAAAAGTTACAAGGGTACGGACTTTCAATCGGAGACGTACAACAGGCCATTCTTTCATCAAACTTAGATTTCCCGACAGGAAGTTTGAAGACGAGAACTACAAAATCTACGATCAGACTTTCAGGAAAATATAAATCTACTGAAGAAATGAACAATCTTGTTGTTTCCAATAAGAATGGAGCACAGGTACGTTTATCTGATATCGCAACAGTGTTCGACTCTCAAAAAGATGTGGAGAAAGTAGCGAGATTCAATCAGTTTCCTACTATTTTGATGCAGGTTAAAAAACAATCTGATGCCAATGCGGTAGCAGTATCTGAAAGTGTTCAGAAGACCATTAAAACAGTAGAAGAAGCTTATAAAGTTCAGGGAGTAAAAGTGAAAATCGTAAACGATACGACAGAATTTACCCTAGAATCAGCCAACCACGTTATTTTCGACTTATTCTTAGCGATTATCCTCGTGGCAATTGTAATGTTATTATTCCTTCACAGTATCAGAAACGCATTCATCGTAATGGTTTCTATCCCGGCTTCATTGGTGGCAGCGTTCATCGGAATGAACCTGATGGGATATACTTTGAACTTAATGAGTTTACTGGGACTATCTCTTGTGGTAGGGATCCTGGTGGATGACGCGATTGTGGTACTGGAAAACATTTACCGTCATATGGAAATGGGTAAAAGTAAGATCAGAGCAGCGTATGACGGAGCTTCAGAGATCGGATTTACCGTTGCTGCGATTACTTTAGTAATTGTGGTGGTATTCTTACCAATCGCAATGAGTTCAGGTCTTGTAGCCAATATCCTTGCACAGTTCTGCGTCACGGTAGTTATTGCCACCTTGTTATCATTGTTGGCTTCATTTACCATCATTCCATGGTTATCATCTAGATTCGGTAAACTGGAACATTTAACAGGTAAAAACTGGTTTGAGAAATTCATTCTTTGGTTTGAAGGATTAATTGACAAGTTTACACACTGGATCACAGGAATTCTTGAATGGTGTCTGAAAACGACCTTAAGAAGAATTTCAACCGTAGTGATTACATTTATTGTTTTAATCAGTTCATTCATGCTGGTAGCATTTGGATTCATTGGAGGTGAGTTCTTCCCGCCAATCGACCGTGGCCAGTTCCTGGTACAAATGGAATTGTCAAAAGATGCAACCGTTGAGAAGACAAACCAGTTAACATTAGAGGTTGAGAAATTCTTAAGAAATGATAAAGATGTTGTAGATCTTATTACAACTGTCGGACAGCAGTCTACAGGTTTTGGTGGAGCTCAGGCAACCACATACCAGTCTGAGGTTCAGGTGAACTTAACAGATAAGTCTGAACGTACTGAAAGTACCAACATCAAAGCTGCAAAAATTAAAAGACAGCTGGAAGAGAAATTTACAGGAGTTGAGTTTAAAACAGCTCCGATCGGGATCATGGGTGCTGAAAATGCTCCAATTGAAATGGTGGTAACTGCTCCGGATAACGCTATGGCAGTAAAAGAAGCAACAAGAATCCTTGAACTATTGAAAAAAGTTCCTGGAGCAGTAGATGCAGAATTGTCAACAGATACAGGTAGCCCTGAAGTTCAGGTAAGTATTGACAGAGATAAAATGTCTGCTTTAGGTTTAAACCTTTCAAGTGTAGGACAGACGATGCAGACTGCATTCAACGGAAATACAGACGGAAAATTCAGAGCCGGAGAATATGAATATGATATCAATATCCGTTTCGGAGATGTGAACAGACAGTCTATTGATGACGTTAAAAACCTTATGTTTACAAACCCTCAGGGACAGCAGGTTCGTTTAAGCCAGTTTGCTAACGTGGAAATGGGTTCAGGACCAAGTTTGCTTGAACGTAGAGATAAATCTCCATCTGTAAAAGTAAGAGCTAAAGCTGTTGGTAGACCGGTAGGTGACGTAGCCAATGAGTGGGCGAATCAGTTCATGAACAGCACCAAAAAACCTGTAGGTGTAGATTACATCTGGAGTGGAGATATGGAAAACCAGCAGGAAGGTTTCGGTACGTTAGGAATTGCATTATTGGCAGCTATCGTATTGGTATACCTGGTAATGGTTTCACTATATGACAGTTTCGTCTATCCTTTCGTGGTATTGTTCTCAATCCCGTTAGCGATGATCGGGGTAATGGTAATTCTTGCCTTAACGGCCAACTCACTGAATATCTTCACGATGTTAGGGATGATCATGTTGATTGGTCTGGTAGCGAAGAATGCGATCCTTATCGTTGACTTTACGAATGCAAGAAAAGCAGCTGGTGCCAATACTCACGATGCCTTGGTACAAGCCAACCACGCCCGTCTTCGTCCGATCCTGATGACTACCATTGCGATGATCTTCGGTATGTTACCGATCGCATTGGCAACAGGGGCCGGAGCTGAGATGAACAAAGGTCTTGCATGGGTAGTAATCGGTGGTTTGACATCATCACTATTCCTTACATTGATCATTGTACCGGTAGTATACTCTCTATTTGACTCTGTTCTAAGGAGAATGGGTAAAGATACTAAAGTAGACTACGAGGCTGAAATGAAAGCAGATTACATACACAGAGAACTAAATGAAGACGGATTTACTCCTAAGCATTTAGACAAATAAATTAAACCTTTAATTAACCGAAAGCGCTTCAGATTTTCTGAGGCGCTTTTTTGTTGATATTTGATGATTTAAAATTGGATTATATAGGTTTGGGCTAAAGCCGTTGGATGGTTTTTATTATTGTAAATGGGCTAAAGCCCATTTCTATTGATGATTAATTATATCGCAATAATTTCCGAATGATATTTGTTAAGAGAAAATAAGTTGTTTTTAAGTTGAATTACCGGTTTGTGCCATTCTGAACACAGACTAAAAGTCTGCGAACGTAGTTCATCAATGTAGTGAAGAATCTCATGGGTTTGATTACAACTGAGATTCTTCCTTCGTCAGAATGACAAACGGAAATTGTTAACTTTTGACTCATTCAATAGGAGCGGGCTTTAGCCCGCTTAAATTTATAACAGCCAATATTGGCTTTAGCCAAAACATAACATCCGGTTTTGGCAACAAAAAAGCTCCCGGTAAAACCGAAAGCTCTTCTATATTGTGGTAGAAAAAATTAATCTGCCATAGCCTCTCCGGACTTTCTGTAAACGAAGTTTCCGTAGATATGTCTTCTTGCAAAACGGCTTGGCGAATCAGCGTTGATCATTTTGATGTATGTGTTTCTAGGAACACCCATATATTCATACATATTTCCGTTCAGGTGCTGAACCGTTAAAATTGATTTCTCCAGATAGAAATCCTGAATATTAGATTTTGTAATAGTCTCAGTATATTCTTCTTTATATTTTTCCTGTGTTTCCGGATTAATACTTACCAAAAAGTGGTAGGCCTCAATCACAGACTTACTTTTTTCTTCAGCTTCCTGTTTTCCTGCTTCATCATTAATGAATTTGTCAGGATGGGTATCTTTCATCACATTTCTGTAAATCGTCTTTAATTCTCTTAACGTAACGTTTTTATCAACTCCAAGAAGGGTTCTGTGTTCACCAATTTTTTTCATATCTCTAATCCTTATTTTCGGGGTGCAAAATTACGGATTTTAATCTGATAAACCATAACTTATTCATTATTAATTTATTTGAATATTTTTGAACTTGGAAATTTATGATAGATAGGGGTAGGTGAAGAGCGTAAAATTAACTTCCACAGCTAATTAAATGCTGAATACAAATTTTTATTCAGTTTAAAATAAATGAATCCATTTTTGAAATCAATCACCGTATTGAACCTTTTTAAAAACTGATTGCCAAAAAATCCCGCCATTTTTTCTGTGGAATCAATTCCTTCTGTAGAACCGGAAAGGGTAATTGGAAGGTTATAAAGATACTTCTGAGCGAATCTTACCGCCGGACAAAGAACAACAGGCATTTCATATACAGAGCCGTCAGAACCTCTTGCTGTGGCTTTACCTATTGTTTTCATGGTTGTTACCAGAACATTCTTTTTTGCAAAAGGAGAAGCAATCGTAAGCACATCATCCGCTCCGCTGTCGAGCCCAAAGAATCCTGAGTATTCTTTATCATTCACAATGATACTGCTTTCTACGGCAGGGTAGTTGTCGATCATATGGAGTTTTACCTTTTCATAGTCTGTTAAATCCACAGACCGGTCATCTTCTTCATAAAACCGGATTTCATTTCTATGATAATCTATTTCAATGAGTTTTCCTTTCATCAGATCCGTTCCGAAAACCCCATCAAAATAGGCAGATTCATAAGGAATAAGAGTAAATTGTATTTCTTTTTTCTCGAAATCTCCAAACTGTACTGTATTATGACTGCTGTAATCTACAGTATTCAGTCCGTTAGAACCTTTGTTTTCAGATTTTCCATCAATTTTCAGCGGGATCTTTTTCTTTGAATTGCTGTTAATGACGGAGCCATCCGCACCGGTATCAAAAAGGAATTTAATACTGTCGGTTTTATTCACTTTACCATACACATACACGGAATTGTTTTCCAGAGAAAAGGGAAGGATAGTAGGTGTTTTTTGAGCTGGTACTGTTATGGACAATACCAAGGTCAGGAGAATAACAATTGACTTCATGGAGTAGTTTTAAAGGCGAAAATAGAGGGAATGATCACTTTCACAAAGAAATAACAAGCCATTAACCCTCTTTTAACCGTTCCTTAACCGTTCCCTGCAAACTTTACCAAAAAAAACAGCACCCGATCTGAGTGCTGCTATTCTATTTTTTTATGATTAAGTCTTTCAATCTTTTTAATGAGTCTACGGCTGATCACAAGTTCTCTTCAGCTTGGTGAAAATCTTATCAAACTCCTTGTAAGAGGTCTCTTCATTATCACGCTTTTGTCTGAAACTGCTGTTGGCACAGTTGTGAAAACCCAGACCAATCATATCGATTAATGCATAATCTTCTTTTTGAGGATCATTCATTTTGGCATCAAATCTTGCCATTACCCCCTTTGGATCAGCATTATTTCTGCTTTTAAGTTCAGTGTATGTTCTCCATGCTGCAAACATCTTTTCTCTGTCGGGAGAGGATATAGCATCAATCTGTTCTCTGCAGGTATCGTAATATTTACTGTTTTTCAATGTGAAAGGATCAGAATACGCAAGGATTTCCTCCTTATTGAGCTGGTATTCATTTTCAAAAGAATCAATGGTTTCTTCCATTAATTTTTTCCATTGGGGAAGATCAATTACTTTAAGGCTGTACAATTCCTTTTTCTTTTCTTCATACTGCTTTTCCAGCTCCTGTAGATAAGTTTCTCTGTTTTTACGGATTTCTTCCAGCTGGGCAATTTTAAAAACAGGCTGCGTATCAAATACAACGCCATTGAACTGATACAAAAGTTTATTGATCCCGTCTATTTCTTCTTTTTTATATTTGGCCGGGTCAAAATACCCTTTATTGTCACAGTTAAAAGTCTGATAGCTGTAAGGGGTCAGATTGTTTGCCTTTGCAGGAGTTTTTTGCCCCCAGATAGTAATGGATAAGGCCAAAGCAAGCCCAATCATCATTTTGTTCATGTACATAACCTGTTGAAAGAATCCGGATTTTTTGAATTTCTATGCAAAATTAAGGCTTTAAATTCGAAATATGAAGGATTAAATAGATTTTCTCAATGGTTTTTGCAAATTTTATATGAATTTTATACTGACAATTTTATGTTTTAGAAATTCAGGAACCTTAAATTCTAAAAAATGGATAGTAATAAACTGATACAGAGTTGTTTTTGTTAATAATAATTACTTACTTCAACAAGATTATAATCCGGATCACGGAAGTAAACCGATTTGATTTTTCCTACCGCTCCGGTTCTGTCTACAATCCCTTCAATGATTTCTATATTCTTCTGTCGGAGTTCTTCCATTACCTGATGAACATCTGTCTCTGCAATGAAACAAAGATCAGCAGAACCACAGGTTGGAGTCTTTGCTTTAGGTTCAAATTCATGCCCTTTCTGATGCAGATTAATCTTTTGATTTCCAAAAATGAGTGCTTTTCTGTTGTCTCCAAAAGTAACGACTTCAAATCCCATAACATGAGTATAAAATTCAATAGTCTTTTCAATATTTGCCACCGTTAAAACAAGATGGTCGAGATTTTTAATTTTCATACATTAATTTTTAGATAATAACGCTGATCAAAATTAAGTCTATTCAGAAGGTTATTGTCCTTTAATTGATTGTTTTTTTAGATTTAAAATAATAGATTTACAGACATTAACATGAAGCCATGATTTATTATTTTTTTCTTCTTTTTATTATTGCCGTTTTGGGAGGAATCTCTTATCTGATAATGCGTTTTTTCAAAAGATGGACCCGGAATAACAAATATGGATTGATTTTCGACTGTTTACTATTTCTTGCGGCATTTTTTCTGGTGTCATTCCTCAGTCTGTGTATTTTCTTTTCTACGGTTGATTTTTCGAGGTAATAAAGTTTCTTTTCTGAAGATTAAATAAGCAACAAAAAGATTGATTATAAGAGCTGCCCATACATTCAAACCATAAAAAAGTTGGTAGTCATGACGGGTTTCATGATAAAACAGATTTTTAATAATTCTGAAGGTAATGGCTGTGGTGGTGACCGCATAACTTAAGATCATATACATTCTGTGTGCGTTCACATTCCCATTTTTGATACAAAGTATGGCGGCAACAGTGAAATAAGCCCAAAGGACATCCTGGATCAGAAATCCTGTAATTCCGATAATGCCGCCATTGGAAAAAAGTCCCAATACAAAGCATGCCGGAACATTGATGATTAGAATATTATAAACATATATTTTCCCAATTATCTTATGAAGGTTTTTGTTTTCAGTCAAAAACCGATTTGAAAACTGGGTAAGACCCGCCAGAAGACAAAGCGTTATGGAAAAGATATGGATATAGAAAAAAGTCATCCAGTACGGATTGTTCACTACCTGCTGCTTAAAAGCCAGAAATCCTATGTTTTTTTCAAGAGAAGTATACTGGGAAATGGTTTTCAGCATCAGAATACTGAAAAGAAGGACCAAAAATAAAGCACTTACTTTAATGATCTTTATTCCCAAAGGCTTCATAGGGTATAAACGATTAATCTTCCAGTACGGCTCTGATCTGTTTTTCCAGATCTTCCATGTTTTCAAATTTTCTCAATTCCAGTGACTTTCCTGAAGATCTGAGCTCTGCAATAATATCAAGGATTAATTCTAAAGGCTCGGCTTCGTAGCCAAAAAGATGACTGTCGAAATTAGTTCCTACCAATAACCCGTCACTATTCATTCCCAGACACCAGTTTTCTACAAACTCGTTGAGAGGAATAGAAGAAGTTTCAAAATGATTCCACTCGTTTTGTATGCATGATTTTGCTCTGGCAGCATCAGACCAGAAACAAATGATCTGTACCTCTTCACCGTCTTCATATTCTGACTCGTTGGAATAGGTGGTTGCATAGCCATTGCCATCTCTTAGAGCATATACTGTTTCTGTCTCAGTAATTTTTTTAATGAAGTCTTTATGACGGTTTTCTATCGTAATATGATCTTGAAGCATTTTTTTGAATTATAAATTATAAGTGATGAGTGATGAGTGATGAATAGCAGGTCTTATGAAATTTCACTCCTGTTGATATGAATAATTTCGGGATTTTGACCATCAGAATCTCTTTTAGATCTACCATAAAGCCCTATTTCAAGATCATTCGGAGAATCACTGTCCAGTTCGGAAGGATGTACATATGTATACATACCATATCCATGCCCCGAAACCAGCCAGCCTTCAGTAAGGCTTAAATGAATTACATTGAAATCGCCGGCAGGACCTCCGGCATAAACCGGACCGAATTCTTTCATCAATTGTAATGCTTCTTCTTTCACATCCTTAATGATACTGATATCATCAAAAATAATATAAGTGCCATTTTCAAAAAGGACCCAATCCTGAAATTTGGGATTAATAGCAAGCTTCACATGTTCAATCATCTGTTAATAGTTTAAATATGAGTGATAAGTTAATGTTTTTATTTAAATATGAGGTTTTCAAATATCAATCATCATTGATTGCTACATGATTCCTTTGATCCTCAAATGTTGCAGAAGCATAATGGTTTTTGCATCTTTGATTTCTCCGGTATCAATCATTTTCAGGCTTTCTTCAAATGATAATTCCAGAACATCAATATTTTCACCTTCTTCTTCCAATCCACCTCCGTCATTGATTTTCATTTCATTTGAATACGCTGCAATGAAGAAATAAAGAATTTCCGTTACAGATCCGGGCGACATATAGGCTTCAAATACCTTTTCAACTTTGGAAATTTTATACCCGGTTTCTTCTTCAGTTTCTCTTTTGATACAGTCTTCCGGATTATCATTATCCAAGAGTCCGGCACAGGCTTCAATGAGCATTCCTGTAGAATTTCCGTTGATATAAGTAGGTAACCTGAATTGGCGGGTAAGAATAACGGTTTTTGAATCTGTATTGTAAAGAAGAATTACAGCTCCGTTTCCGCGGTCATACGCTTCTCGGCTCTGGGTTTCTGTTGTTCCGTCCTTTTTTAAAACAGAGTAAGTAACCTTGTTTAAAGTATACCAGTTGTCTGAAAGGATTTCCGTGTTTAATAGAGTTATATTCGGGTTTTTCATGAGAATATTTTCTGTGTTATAATAAATGGTATTAGAGTTTTATAATTAATTTTTTTTGAATTTACTTCTTTAATAAGTCTTTTAAAGCGTTCTCCAGATCCGGAAATTTGAAATGGAAACCTGCATCCTGAAGTTTCTTTGAGGAAGCTCTTGAACCTTCCAATATAGCAGTAGCCAGCTCTCCGAATAAGAGTTTCAGCACAAATCCGGGAACATTAGGCATGAATAGTGGTTTTTCAAGTACCTGGGCAATTTTTTTTGTAAGATCTTTATTGGTGGCATGCTGTGGAGAGACTGCATTATAAGCGCCATCCATTGTAGGGTTTTTTAAAGCAAATTCATAAATAGAACAGATGTCTTCAAGATGAATCCATGGCATGTATTGCTGTCCGCTTCCCAATGGAGATCCGATATAATATTGAATGGGAGGGATCATTTTCTTTAAAGCTCCGTCTTTTTCAGAAAGCACTACAGCAGTGCGTATTTTGACCACTCTTTCTGCCAGATCCTGTTCCTTAAAATCGTCAGCGGCTCTTTCCCATAAAACAACCACTTCACTTAGAAAATCGTTGCCTGGTGGATCGGTTTCGGTATAAATTTTTTCTGAAGTTTTTGTACCGTAAAAATTAATACCCGAAGCTGAAATAAAAGACTTTAGCTTAATCTTGTTTTTTCTTAAAGTTGTTCGCAGTAGTTCGGCGGAATCTACACGGCTGGAAATCAATTCTCTTTTTCTTTCCGGAGTCCAGCGCTTTTCTGAAATATTGGCACCTGCAAGATGAATAATGTGGGAAACATTGTCAAAGGCCGTTTCATCTATTGTTTTTTTTTGGACATCCCATTCATATTCATGATCATGCACTTTTTTTCGGGTCAGAAACCTGATTTCGTATTCCTTGCCTATTTTTTTTGCCAGTTCTTTGGCAATCATACCGCTGGCACCGGTAATCAGAACAACTTCTTTCATAGTATTATCTTTGTGGTGGGTAGTTATGCCTGATTTTTTACAATCAGTACAAAATCATCTTCCAGAAGTTTATATCCGTAATCATAAATGAATTTGTATTCAGAGCCGTTTTTATAAACTTTCAGGTTGGTAAAATAATCGAAATCAAAACCTAAGCCATCCAGTCTGGATTTTGGGACTTTTGTTTTACCATCGGTATTTATTTCCATCAGGATACGGTAATTCTTGCGAAGTTTGTTATTAACATTCCGCATCAGATTACTGGAATCCTTATTTTGCTTATTGTTATAGGCGTTCCGGCAGGCATCGTTGCAGAATTTTTTATCTGATCTTCCGATGATTTTCTCGCCACATTCCAGACAATTCATGATTTTTATTTTAAGTGATGTTTGTGTCTTTTTTTCAGCAGTTTTTTGAACATGCTGTGGGTAGGATAGCTTCTGTTGGGTGTAATATTATTAAAAAATAATGCAACAATCAAAAGAATAATGCATCCGGAAAGAACAGGGGAGAGAACATACCAATATCCTAATTCCGGAATTTTTCCTGTAGAACTTACCGCAATCAAAGCAGTAGCTCCACCTGGCGGATGCAACGTTTTTGTATACTGCATCAAAACAATGGAAAATGCGACAGCCAAAGGGGCTGAAAGCCAGATGATATCCGGAACAAACTGATATACAGTAACTCCTACCAATGCCGAAAGAACATGTCCGCCGATAAGATTTCTCGGTTGTGCCAGTGGACTCTGTATCGCTCCATAAATAAGAACACTCGATGCCCCAAAAGAACCGATCAGGAATATATTCTCCGTTTCTGCCAGCGAATGAGACTGGATAAATGCAATGATCCCGATCCCAAAAAATGCGCCTAAAAATGACCAGAAATGCTCCTTGTAATCAACAAGCGTCTCTTTATAGATCACATATTTTGAAACTCTGAATGTTCTTTTGATGGTCTTCTTCATTTACTCTTCTTTATTTTTTATAATTTGAATTAAATTGTCTGCAAACGGACGGGTGTACGTTCCGTTTTCATCGTGATCGGGATCTAAAATGGTGATCTCTATTCCAAAGCACAAGGGGTTTTCGAATAAAGGCTCCAGCATTTCTCTGATATCATCATAACTGATTCCGTCTTCCATTCTGCTGTCTACGGCGGGCATGATTTCATCTTTCAGAATATCTACATCAAAATGAATGAAAAATCCGTCCAGGGCTTTGTTATTTACCATTGTCAGAAAGTCTTCAGCCGTTTTTCTGAAACCATTTTCTCTGAGGTGATAAAGGTCAAAATAATGAATATTGGAATTGATAATCTGATCAACATATTCTTTATCATCAGTTTCTGCATTTCCACAGCAGAATATGTTTTCCTCGGAAAGGTAAGGCTTTAAACCGTCAATATTAGTCAGTTTCTGATGTCCGGTACCAGTAATAATGGCGAGATCCATTCCTGCCGCTCCTCCCGTTTCAGAAAGTTCGGGTGGGATGAAGTCTGTGTGCCCGTCAAGATAAAAAAGTCCGAAATTTCCGAGTTTTTTCAGAGCGATGGCATTTCCTATGAGAATGCTGCAGTCGCCTCCAAGAATAATATTGAATGTATTCTTTTCGTAATGATGGAGAATACAGTCAGCCTGTTGTTTAGCATATTCAATAACCTGATCTGCATTTCGCACTTTTGATTCCTCATCAAAGTCCATAGAATATTCAGGAGCTTCCAGTCTGAAAACGTTGGCAGGATTAATTCTGCTATGAAAACCAAATTTTCTGAGCCATTCCGGAAGTTTTCGAACTCCGGGTTCCGTCTCATATTCCTTTTTGGTAAGTCCCAAATTGAGAGGAAACTCAAAAATATTGATGCTCCTTTTCATAGATGAATTTTCACAAAGATAAGGAATTATCCGTTTGTAAATGGATAATTGAAAAAACGCTGATCAGGGGTTCGATATATTTTATGAAAACAAAATAATTATTTATGAGATAAATTTTTAAAACTTTTAAGCCTGTTTTTTTATTTCTATATGTTTCGAAAAATTCAATATTCATCAATGTTTTTGCGTAAATATTTATTCATAAAGCTATATTGTTATGTATAACTATCTTGTTTTTATATAAATAAATGTAATTTTTATTTCACCGTATTGTGTTTTTTTGTAATTTTGATATCAACATTCAAAAAAACAAACCATGAAAAAATCCAATTTATTACTCAGTTTTCTGTGTTCTTCATTTATTTTTGGACAGGTAGGGATCAACACCACATCTCCGCAAGGAGTTTTAGATGTTACATCAGCTAATTCAGCAGTTGTACTCTCCAGAAATGCCAATCCTCCTGCCAATGTAACCACACCTACTGCGGGAATGATCATCTACGATTCCACCAATAAGACCTTAAGGTATTATAATGGCACCCAATGGAGTACCGTAATTTCTTCGCAAACATTAACAACAGCCAATGAAGGAGTGGTTAAGTTAAATAGTGGAGCAGGTGTGAAACCCTTCTTTGCCTTCAAATCTTCAGGAGGAGTTCCTTTAATGACGTATCAGAATGTTGTTTATCAGACACCGATGAACATTGTGACAGATTTTGCTGCACCACCTACCACCACATGGCCTGAAAATATTACCAGTCCGGTACCCGGAGATATATACAACCCTACTTCAGGACAGTTTTTGGAAAACCCTATTGCAGGTCAGGTTCATATGTGGAGGGTTATTGTAAGCTATGCCAATAAGAATAATGGTTCTGTAGCATTTGTGACAGTAAACCTTTCCAATCCACTTCCTCCTTCAACATTTTCCATAGATCAGACTGCTGTTGCTCCCAACGGGGTAACATCCGGAAATCTTGTTTTTTATCTGGTGAGTGTTGCCGATCCTTTATCTATAGGTACCGGGTATCTTATTAAAATAAAATCTGATACAACATTAGATGCTACTATTGATAGTGTAACAAGGATTTCTCAAGCCAAAGATTAATCTCATTATTAAAGCTTATTTTCAAACTTGACAAAAGTCAGACAAGAACAAACTCATCAGGTTTGTTCTTGTTTTCATGCTCAGTAATTATAACTATCAGATTAAACCAATACTTATTATGGAAAAACAAGCCGTTAAACCTGAGTTTACTTTTAAAATGTATGAAATATTAGGAGGCTTATGGTTAACCGGATGCGTAAAAACAGCTGCTGAGCTCAATATCGCAGATTGGCTGGCCTCTGGTCCGAAAACAATTTCCTTCCTTGCAAAGGAAACACAATCACATGAAGCCCAACTGTACCGGGTAATGAGAGCGTTGTGTGGCGCAGGAATCTTTGAAGAATCAGAAAACAAAACTTTTACTTTGAATGATTTTGGAGCTGCCCTGCAAACTGACGTGCCAGGAACAGCAAAAAACTTTGTATTAACCATTATGAATGAACACTTTCCTGGTTATGGAGACCTGACATATGCAGTTCAGAAAGGGAAAATACCATTTGAACATATTCATGGGAAAGATCTTTGGGGTTTTTATAAAGAATTTCCTGAAATAGGGGAAAACTTTGGTAAAGGAATGACAGGAATGTCCGGCATGGAACTGAAAGGGATTATAGAAAACTATGATTTTAAACCTTATAAAAAAATTGTCGATATAGGAGGTGGTAACGGAGTAATGATCCATGCCATTCTGAATAATGCTCCGGAAAGCTCTGGGATTATCTTTGATGAAGCCAATGTGATTGAAAAAACAATTAAGATGATTCCTGAAAATCTGAAAGAAAGATGTTCTGTAGCTACAGGAAGTTTTTTTAATGAAGTTCCTCAGGGAGCAGATTTATATACCATGAAATGGATTATGCATGACTGGAGTGATGATGAATGCGTACAGATTCTTAAAAACTGTTATAATGCAATGGCTAAAGGGGCAAAACTACTAATCATAGATGCCGTTATCCCGGATGATTCCTTAAATAAACCCCATATGGCCAAACTTCTGGATATTGTTATGCTGGCTTGCCTTACCGGAAAAGAAAGAACTTTAAGTGAGTTTAAAATGATCATTGAAAAAGCAGGTCTTCAGTATAAGCAGCTTATTCATATTGGAACAGAAGCAAAAAGCATTGTGGAATGTGAAAAAATATAAATTTCAAATTTTAGTTGCATGATTAAGTAGGAAGGGTGCTCAATAATTTTGTTGAGTGCCTTTTTTGTTGGATTTTTTTAGATGAAAGCCAGAACAGAAAATTTTCCACATAATTTAAAATTTATATTCTTATTTAATTATAATGAGAAATTATATCTTACAGATATTATATAACATTGTAATTTTAAATTTGAATGTTTTTTTATTTAAACTTCTGTTTTTTTAGGTGTTTAACATAATAAAAATAATTCACATAACATTTGATTTATTTTATAATTTTATAGTGCTTTTTAAATTTATTATGAATCATTTAAAAAAACAAATTATGAAAAAAACAATTTTATTAGGTGCTATTTTATTAGCTGGTGTAGATCCGGTTTCCCTTTCAGAACCTCTTGCGGTACTGTTGTAAATGTAACGCAGACAGAGGGATATACTATGGAGCAAGTAACAAGCTTTTTAAACTTTGTCAATTATAATGAATGTGGTACTAGGCCCAGAGGAATAACGCTCTATATTCATTAATTACTCTGATTCAGATTTTCTGGCAAAGCATAAATATGTTTTGTTTGTATTATTTAAATTATGAAAATTTACTACAACCTGTTTTTCTTTTTCATTATAATCATCGTTAAATCTCAAGGAGGGTTTAATGTTGTATATGAAGCTGATTATAAATTGGTTTATAAAAATCAAACTAAAAATGCGATTATTCAGGATGCTGCGTTTGCTCTTTTAATGAACGAAAAAGAATCTTATTATAAAAATATGAATCAATATGTTGGGGATTCCCTTCGTTTTGAAAAAAAGTTTCATGAAAACAGCCCGATTGAAGAACAAATGAAATACACTTCTGACTTTCCGGAAAATATAGGAACAACAACAGGAAAGATTTATGTAACTTTTAAAACATCTAATGAATACTTTAAATATGAAGAAACAAATACTATCAATTGGCAACTTATAAATGAATTCAAAACAATTGGAAAGTATAAATGTCAAAAAGCTATAACAAAGAAATATGGCAGAACCTGCCTTTTTTACCAAAGAAATACCCTTTTCCTTTGGTCCATATAAATTAAGTAAATTACCAGGGTTGATTATAGAAGTATTTGATGACAAAGATGATTATCATTTTATGATGTATAATTTCAGAAAAAGGAAGTATTATTGTAATTCTGCCAATTTACATCCTAATGCTAAACTAGTAAAAAAAGAAAAAATATTTGATTATCGACGAAAAGAATTAACAGATCCTACACTTTATAATAAATTCATTGAAGATACTGAAGAACGTCGTTCTCTCCTTAAAAAGGCTGGTGAAAGAGCAAAAAATTACAATCCAATTGAATTAAATATATAATAAAAAAACATCTTTAAATAGATGTTTTTTTATTTATTCAGACATGTTGATCTGATAAATAGCTGTTAATCCCGAAGTCACAGGAGACAGACTGTTATCCTGTAGATAATTTCCGGCTTTAAAATAAACCAATTCGGACTTCCAGCTATCTCCAAAATGGAAATTAGCCGCCTGCTGATTTACTTTTACCAGAACATCAGAATTGTTTTGCTGGATGCTGTAATCAAATATTTGACCCAAAGAAACATTTTTCTGAAGCGTAATTCTTTCTTCTTTATCATTCACTTCTTTTTTGAAACCTGCCTGAATCTCGCCATTATTCCACCATATTTTTAAGGCTTCAGTACCCTTGGAATTTCCATGAATCTGTCCGATGATCATTTTCCCCGTTCCCGGTTGCTGCAGGACAGCCATTTTTACATGTAAACTGTGCTGATTCTCAAAATGCCATTCTTTGATCTGGCGCAATTCTGTTCTTGGGTAATGAGATCCTTGAGTAGCTTTCCCAGCAGAAGAACAAAAGAAACGTATACTATTATCCTGAGGTGAAAAATAAAAATTTTCAGAAGAAAACTCTGCAATATCACTTCCCTTGATAATGGTAATAGAATTGTTTTTTTCAATGGGTAATTGAAGATTAAATTCTGTCAGATTAAACTTCGACTGAGGAACAGGGCTATAGCTCTGCTGAGCAGATAATGGTTTTGAGAACAAAATAAATAACCCTGTTTTAAATAGAATTTTAAAATGAAATTTCATAACGGATCTATTACAGTTGATTGATTACTGCGAAATTATGCTATTTTGTTGTTACAATTTTTCTCGCCTCCGGATATTAATTTTTTTTTAATCACAGCCAAAAGATCATGACTCGATCATGTGGATAATAGCAATGTCAACCCATACATTATATGGATTGACACTTAGCTATCGCTATGTTTTATTAACCCGCGTACTTAGAAGCCCATTTTGCTTTATAGTCTGCACGGGCATTAATAAAGTCAATGTCTGTTCCCTGAGCAATGGCATCAAGGGGAAAGCGTAACGGACGTGAACCCTTCTCCATTTCTATCAATTCTAAAATACCATCTGCGATGGTTTGTGGATTCATATTGAACTCCTGCATTTTACCAAACAGGCCTGCTCCGATAGCATTGAACATTTCGCTTGCTACAGGATTATATTCTTCTGCAATTTCGGTACGGTCTGCATTATTGCCTTGTTTCACTCCAGAATTCATTTCAGTAGGATATACTCCCGGCTGGATAGTTACATTTTCGATGTTGAACTGTTTCAACTCATCCTGTAATGATTCTGTAATAGCCTCTACACTGAACTTGGAAGCAAGATAAGGTCCCATAAAAGGTAAGGAATGGGCGCTTGCTCCGGATGTCAGATTGATTATTAACCCGTTTTTAGCTAGTCGCATTGAAGGTAGAACAGCCTGATAGGTACGGATGACACCAAAAAAATTAACTTCAAAGAATTTTTTTATCTGATCTATTGAGTAGGCTTCTACCAAACCAAATCCTGCTAAGCCGGCATTATTTATCAAGACATCAATTTTTCCATATTTATTCAATGTATTTTTGAAGGCATGTTGAACAGAGGCATCATGGGTAACGTCTATATCTACCACTTCTACATTGGGAAGAGCAGAGAGTTCTTTTGCTGCAATATCATTTTTTCCATTGATTTCACGCATTCCGGCAATAACGGTATAGCCTGCTTTTGCAAGAGTAATTGTGGTTAGTTTTCCAAATCCAGTACTTGTTCCTGTGATGAATATTGTCTTTGTCATTGTTGTAAAATTTTAATTTATTTAACAAGACAAAGATGGAAGATTATCCTTTTATTTTTCATTGATATATGCTTGAAAAAAAAGCAGACAAATGTCAATGAAATTCTCAATAATTATTTTTTTAGATTATTTTTTCTTATTCTGGTAAGGGTTTCAGGAGTTACCCCAATATAAGAGGCAATCATATGCTGCGGAATCCTATTGACCAGCATAGGATACATCTGTAAAAAGTTCTGATACTTTTCTTCAGCCGAGAAACTGATATTGGCATGAATTCTATTCTGAGAAATCACGAAACTTTTTTGTAAAATTTTATTAACCAGATCATTTAATGCTGGAATTTCCCTGCAGAGCATATTAAAATCTTCCTGTTTTATCAAAATGATTTCTGAATCTTCAATAGCATCTATATTATATTTAGAGGGAGTTCCACCAAGTAAACTTTCACGGTCGCCAGTCCAGTAGTTCTCTGGAGAAAAATTCATAATATGTTCTTTACCATTCGTGTCAATAGAGAATGTTTTCAAAAATCCACGGCATACAAAGGCATTATATTTCCATATTTCTCCTTCGTGAAGTATATATTGTCTCTTTTTCAATTTTTTAAGGATACATACAGATTCAATAAGCATTAATTCTTCGTGGGATAAATGTATTTTGTCTGTAAGATAACTTTTGAATATCTCGAACATTCATAGTAATTTACTACAAATATATGAAAGGGTACTTATTAAATTTGAACCATTATGCATAAATTGATAAGAGCTCCTTTTTTGGAGCTCTTATGTTTTTAAATTTTATTCTTCAACATTTTTTAAGGACATTAAAAGATTGTATGCTCCTTTTGTAACAAGCTTTTTATTTGCAAGATCATTCTGTAAAATTTCTATAAATCCGTTTTCTGAATTTCCTACTTTAACTTCTTTCATCTCGAAAATATTTTTTCCTTTCATTTCAAAAATATAATTTTTGTTCTCAAATCTGACAACGGCATCATTAGGTAATACTGAACCATTGCTTGTATGTGCTTCTACGTCAGCATTCATATACATGCCTGGAATAAGCTCCTTGTCATAATGATCAAAATGGCAATGTACTTCAATGGTATTATCTGCAGAAATATTCTTGCTGATCAATATAATACTGGCGCTGTATTTCTTATCAGGAGCTGTATTGGTATATGTAATTACTTTCTGTCCAACTGATAGCTGGTCTATATCCTTTTCATAGACGTTCAAAGCTAAATGAATATCGGTAGGATTCACCAGTTCAAAAAGGACTTCAGTAGGGTTGACATACTTCCCAATATTGACATTAACAACGGATACAAAACCATTTATCGGAGAATAAATATTAATCGTTTTAGAAATGTTGTTGGGCGTTAAGGTGGAAGGATTGATGCCAATTAATCTAAGCTTTTGCTCCAAAGATTTTACCAATACATTTTGTGTTTGGTAATTGGATTTAGTTTGTTCATACACTTTATCACTGGTAGCTTTGCTTACATTCAGTTGTTTCTGTCTGTTATATTCGCTGTTGTTGTATGCATATTGTGCTTTGGCTACAAGGTAATCCTGTTGAATCTGGATGTATTGAGGATCTTCAATAACAGCAATTACCTGACCTTTTGAAACCTGCATCCCGGGAAGAAGTCTGGTATATTTTAGATATCCTCCTAAAGGAACACTTACTGAGATCTTATTTTGTGGGGGAACATCAATTTTCCCGTTAACTTTCAGTTTTGATGAAATATTTTGATTTCCAACACTGCCAACTTCAATCCCTGCATTTTTGTACTGTGCATCAGTGAGGGTAACCCTATTGTTTTCTGTTTTCGCCTTTCCTTCTTCTTTTTGTCCTTCTTCCTTCTTTCCTTTGCAAGAACTGAGGAGAAGAGCTGTACATATAATGAGAATTAATCTGTTCATAATTAATTATTTGATTTTGAATTAAATGTAAATGATGGCTTCAAAGCCAGAAAAGTATCTGCTAACTTCTGAACAAATGTTCTTTGGTCTTTAGTTTCCATTGGTATTGAATTTTGGATCGAACGAATTAATCTCAATAAGGCTATTATTTCTGTTCTTTAATGCTTCTATATATTGATTCTGAATATCGATAGCCTGATTGGTTAAGATTACCCATTGAAGATAATCGATATCTCCTCCTAAAAACTGTTTCTTAGCAGTGGAATTGATCGTTTGTACATGCTTCATCCCTGTATTTTGGTAATACTCAACGGCTTCATTGTATTTCTGAAATTCAATCAGAGCAGACTGATAATTGACCTCAAAATTTTTCAGATTATATTCATATTCAGCGGTAGCAACGGCCTGATTGGCTTCAGATGCTTTTATCTTAGCTTTCTGACCACTATTAAAAATAGGAATCCCAACTCCAACAATAACAGACTGAAAGCGTGGTGTGCTGTTGTATTCCTTATTATCAGCTCCCGTTCCTTTCATTCCCATAATGTTATAGCCCAAAGAAAGACTTGGAAGTAGTTTGCTCTTTTCAACCTCGGTTTCAGCAATAGAAATATCTTTTCTCTGCTTTAAATATTGAAGATAAGGATGTTCGTTAACGGGAACTCCGTTTAACGAGGTTTGCTGAAGCAAATTATTATCTTCAACATTTGCAGTATAAGCTGTTTCAGTATTCAACAATAATTGGAACTGAAGTTGAGAAATTTCTAAATCTCTTTCCAGCTGATTTAACTGAATAGCAATTTGTCCACGCTGATTTTCTGCAGTGGTTTTTTCTAAAATATTACTTTCCCCAACCTTAAAACGAAGATGAGCCTTATTAAGAAATTCTGCGTATAATGCATCATTTTCCTGAAGCAGGCTTTTCTTCTGTTGAAGATAGACCAGATTATAATATACCTGGGCAACACTCTTACGAAGTTGTGCCTCTTTAACATCAACATTTAGTAAACTGTTTTTCCAAACTTCAGTCAAAAGATTTTTATGAGCTGAATAAACTTTCGGAAAATCTACTGATTGAGAAATCCCGGCTCTTATATCTGTGTAGAAACTGTTGATTTGTCCAACTTCTGCAGTAAGATTGGTTGCTGGAATAAGCGCATTCGATTTGATAAGAATTTTATTATAATCAGCTCTCAATTTTTCGTTTTTCATGGACAAATTGTTTTCAAGCGCAATATCTGTTGCTTCTTTTAAAGATATGATTGATTGTGCTTTTGCATTAAAAAGTCCTAGAAATAGACATACAGCAATGATTTCTTTACCCGGCTTTCTTTTGAAGGTAAATTTTCTTTTTTCCACCATTATATAGAGAATTGGTAATACAAAAAGAGTAAGGAACGTCGCCACGATGAGTCCTCCAATAACTACTGTGGCCAAAGGTTTTTGTACTTCAGCACCCTCTCCGGTACTTAAAGCCATAGGTAAGAAACCTAACGATGCTACAAAAGCAGTCATCAAAACAGGTCTTAGACGGACTTTCGTTCCTTCAAGAACGACATCACGTAAATTGGTTATTCCTTCTTTTTTGAGTCGGTTAAATTCCGATATCAAAACGATTCCGTTTAATACTGCAACTCCAAATAATGCAATGAATCCAATTCCTGCAGAGATACTGAAAGGCATTCCTCTTAGAGCAAGCGCAAAAACTCCACCGATAGCCGAAAGTGGGATTGCTGTGTAGATTAAAAAGGCCTGTTTCATAGAGTTAAAAGCAAAATATAATAGAATAAGAATTAGAGTTAAAGCAACCGGAACGGCAATAAATAATCTTGATTTTGCTTCCTGTAGATTTTCAAAAGCACCACCATATGTCACATAATAGCCAGGAGGAAGTTTCATCTGTGTTTCAACTTTATTCTGTAGTTCCTGAACCATAGTCTGTACATCTCTTCCTCTGACATTGAACCCAACGATAATTCTGCGCTGTGAATCTTCTCTTTGGATTTGATTAGGTCCTTCAATGATATTGACATCTGCAATTGAACTCAAAGGAATCTGCTGCCCATTAGGTGCTGATACCAATAAATTCTGAACATCCTCAAGATTTTGTCTTTTATCTCCCGATAATCTAACAACGAGATCAAAGCGTTTCTCACCTTCGTAAACAGTTCCGCCAACAGCTCCTGCAAAGGCAGAATTCACGATATTATTTACCGTTTTAATATTCAGACCATATTGAGCAATCGTTGCTCTGTTAAATTTAATGACGATCTGAGGCATTCCGGTAACTGCTTCCACATAAACACCGCTGCTTCCTTGAACTGAACCTACAATTTTCCCTAATTGGGCTGCATATTTTGCCAATGTATCCAAATCTTCTCCGAAAATTTTGCAGACAACATCTTGCCTTGCTCCCGAAATAAGTTCGTTAAAACGCATAGCAACGGGATACTGAAAACTAAATGTCACCCCTGGAACAGCTTCTAATTCCTTTGCCATTTTTTCTTCTAATTCTTCATAAGTATTTGCAGATTTCCATTCTTTTCTGTCTTTAAGAATAATCATCATATCTGTAGCATCAATGGGCATAGGATCGGTAGGAACTTCACTGCTTCCTGTTTTTCCCACGACTTTTTCAACTTCAGGAAATTTCTCCAGTATAATTTTGGAACCTTTTGAAACGGCATCAATAGATGTATTCACATTGCTTCCGGGTAAAACACGGGTTTCCACTGCAAAATCACCTTCCGGTAAAGAAGGAATAAATACACCTCCTAATGTTGACAAAATGAAAATAGCGACAACAAACATGGTAACAACTGAAGTAAGAATAACTTTTGGAATTCCAAGAACTTTCTCCAAGAGATCTTTGTAGGACTTTTCCAACCTTGCCATAATCCTGTCAGAGAAATTTTCCTTTACCTGAACTTTTTTACTTAAAAATAAAGCAGTCATCATAGGAACATAGGTTAATGATAAAACAAATGCACCTGCCAATGCAAAAGCCACCGTTTGAGCCATTGGAGTAAACATTTTCCCTTCAATCCCTTTTAAAGCAAAAATCGGGAGATAAACAATTAAGATAATGGCTTCACCGAATATGGCTGCGTTTCTCATTCTTGCTGATGTACCCAGCACTTCATCATCCATCTGTTTTTGAGATAGAATATTGATACCCGAATACACTTTTGAATGTCGTATCCTGTGCATAACGGCTTCCACAATAATGACAGCTCCATCGACAATTAATCCAAAGTCTAAGGCTCCCAAGCTCATAAGGTTTCCGCTGACCCCAAATGTATTCATCAAAATCACTGCAATCAGCATTGATAATGGAATAACAGAAGCTACAATAAGTCCTGCCCGCATACTTCCTAAGAAGAATACCAGTACAAATACTACAATTAATGCACCTTCAATAAGATTTTTAGTAACTGTACTGATGGAATTATCTACCATTTTGGTACGGTCCAAAAATGCATCTATGACAACACCTTCAGGAAGGTTTTTTTGAATTTGATCAATTTTTTCCTTAATATTTTTGATAACTTCGTTGCTGTTGGCTCCTTTCAGCATCATTACAACTGCACCGGAAACCTGCTGTTCTCCATTGTAGGTCATCGCTCCATATCGGGTAGCACTTCCCACTCTTACCTGAGCAATGTCACGAATAAGCAAGGGAATACCATTGTCAAGATTTTTAACGACAATATTCTGTATATCTTCCTGAGTTCCCACAAGACCTTCACTCCGAATAAACAAAGCGGTTGGTCCTTTCTCGATATAAGCACCTCCTGTATTCTGGTTATTATTTTCTATAGCAGTAAATACATCACTGATAGAGATATTATTAGCTTTCAATCTTGCCGGATCAACAGCAATCTCGTATTGTTTCAAAAGACCTCCGAAACTGCTTACTTCAGCAACGCCCTTAACGCCAATAAGCTGACGGCGTACAATCCAGTCCTGAATCGTACGGAGTTCCATCGCATTATATTTGCCTTCGTATCCTTTCTTAGGACGAACAGTATACTGATAGATCTCTCCCAAGCCTGTAGTAACTGGAGCTAAAGTTGGCGTACCAAATTCTTTGGGTATTTGGTTTTGTACCTGCTGTAGTCTTTCAGAAACCTGTTGTCTTGCCCAGTAGATGTCTGTATTATCATCAAAAACTATTGTTACTACTGATAATCCGAATCTGGAAAAACTTCGAAGTGATTTTAATCCGGGAATATTATTATTGACCTGTTCAATGGGAAATGTAATTAATCGCTCTACATCCGGAGCTCCAAGAGAAGGTGCAACAGTAATTATCTGCACCTGATTATCTGTAATATCGGGAACTGCATCTATGGGGAGTTTTTTCACTTCATACACCCCATAACCTATTAAGGCTATGATAAAAAGCCCGATAATGAGTTTGTTCTTAATAGAAAACTCAATTATTTTATTAAGCATATTTTATTTGTTAAGCATTAAACATCCGTATCGACATAAGCCGAACGTGTAATGGCTCAAAAGAAAACTTCTTCTGAGAATGTAAAATGATTAACAAGAACGTGGGGGTTGCCAAATGCCTTTGAGGTGGGCAGAAGGTATAAAAGAATTTGTATAATATAGAGGTTTCTCTTTAATCTCAGCAATAGTCTTTAAAAAAGAAAATGTATTGATTTGAAAATTGAACACAGCAATATGAGGAGCATGAGCATCAATACTTTTAAAAGGTAGATTCTTATGATTGTGTTTTGCTGAGTTGTAATGAGAGTTGTTATAAGAATAATGTTCTTTCAAAAATCCGATAAAAGAGCTGGCTTCATCATCATGTTCTTCCTGATGCAATAAAAAATGTTCTATAAGTTCCGGGAGCTTCAAGAGTTGTTCACCTATGCTACTGGTAGATAGGAAAATGATAAGAAAGAATATGGATAAAGCTCTTTTCACTTACACAAAGTTAAGAAAAGAAATAAACTTGATGAATTTTTTATGAAAGTTCATAATTAATTTTTTTTAATAAGAAACTTGAAGAAACTTATCAGTAAGCGATGAACAAAGATTTTAAAGATTCCTAAAATAAATATTATCCGATTACAAACGACTACAAATGGATTTAAATAGTTTATAACCGACTGTGTATAGGAATCATCGCAATCTTTGCAACAGAGATTTGAGAAAGCAGTGAACGTCTCTTATCTGAATTTATTAATCTTTAAAATATAAAAGTTATGTCACTAAGAAACAAAGTAACATTAATTGGTTACACAGGAAAAGAAGTTGAAATGGTAAACTTCGACAACGGAAACGTAAAAGCAAGTGTATCCTTAGCCACCAGTGATCATTACACGAATGCTAAAGGAGAAAAGGTAGAAGAAACACAATGGCACAATTTGATTGCCTTTGGGAAAACAGCAGAAATCTTTGAAAAGTATGTTACCAAAGGAAAAGAAATCGCTGTTGAAGGAAAGCTTACCTACAGATCTTATGATGATAAGGATGGGGTGAAGCGGTATATCACGGAAATTCGTGTAGATGAAATCCTGTTGCTGGGAGGAAAATAATTCTAAAAAACACAAATGATGAAAGTAAAAGTTTTTAAAATCAGGCTGCCTGAAGAATTTCTCTACAAAGACCAGAAAATGCTGGATGATTTTCTGGAAGGTAATGAGATTATGAAAGTAGAAACAGCCTTTGTGAGTGAAGAAAAATACTGGTCTGTAATATTGTATTTTGAAGATTTAAAACTGACAAAAAATACAGTAAAAGAACCAAAGGCAGTAAAATATTCTGCAGAAAATGATCTTTTGAATACAGATGAAGAAAAAATTCTGGATGCTCTGAAACTCTGGAGATCAGAAAAAGCCAGAGAACAAAATCTACCCACATATTTCATCGCGAGTAATAAAGAACTGATATCTGTTGCTAAGTATAAACCTGCTAAGAAAGAAGAGTTGCTTGAAATCAAAGGGTTCGGAAAGCATAAGATTGAAAATTATGGTGAAGAGATCCTTGAAATCCTGGAAAGCGTATGATTTTTTGGAATAATTGATAGTATTAAAGGAAAAGCTGAGGGAAGTCTTTCTTCAGCTTTTTTATACTATGTAAAATTCCTTTCAATTCCTTACTTTTGCATTTATCAAAATGACATACAACAAATGAAGCCAAGTTTAGCAAAAGGGACGAGAGATTTTACGGCACAGGAAGTTTCAAGAAGAAAATATATCATCAATATTTTACAGAATAATTTTGAATTATTCGGTTTTCAGCCTTTGGAAACACCAAGTTTTGAAAATCTTTCTACATTGACAGGAAAATACGGAGAAGAAGGTGACCGCTTGATTTTTAAAATTTTAAATTCAAGTATCAATGAGGCAAAAGAAGAGAAAAAGAATCAGATGCTTCATGACTTTCAAAAAGCATTAGAAAAGCCATTCAGTGCAGAAAGTCTTACCGATAAGGCCCTTCGTTATGACCTTACTGTACCTTTTGCAAGATTTGTAGCGATGAATCATGGTAAACTGACGTTTCCGTTCAAACGTTCTCAGATCCAGCCGGTTTGGAGAGCAGACAGACCTCAGAAAGGAAGATTCAGAGAATTTTATCAGTGTGATGCTGATGTGGTAGGAAGTGAAAGCTTATTACAGGAAGTGGAGCTGGTTCAGCTGTATCTGAAGTCTTTTGCTGATCTGCGAGTTCCTGTAACCATTCATATGAACAACAGAAAGATTCTTTCCGGATTGGCAGAATATGCAGGAATCACAGATAAACTGATTGATTTTACTGTAGCATTGGATAAACTGGATAAAATTGGGAAAGAGGGAGTTGTAAAAGAACTCTTGGAAAGAGAAATTTCTCAGGAATCTATCGATAAACTGGATTTCTTATTCAGCCAGTCAGACGATGCGCTGGAAAATCTTCTTCAGCTGAAAGAAAAATTTGCAGGAAATGAAATCGGTCTGAAAGGAGTAGAAGAACTTGAATTTGTTCTTACACAATCCCTGAACCTGGGTGTGGATATTCAAAACCTTGTCTTCAATATTACTTTGGCAAGAGGTCTGGACTATTACACCGGTGCGATCTTCGAAGTGAAAGCAGATGAAGTTGCTATGGGATCCATCGGAGGAGGAGGTAGATATGATAACCTGACTGAAGTTTTTGGAGTGAAAAACATTCCGGGAATCGGAATTTCATTCGGATTAGACAGAATTTATCTGGTCATGGAAGAATTGAATCTTTTCCCTGAAGAAGCATCCGCCAAAATTGAATATCTCTTTGCCAACTTTGGAGGTGAAGGAATCACTGATGCCTTGAAGCTGATTATGAAGCTAAGATCCAAAGGAATTTCAGCTGAATTATATCCTGAAAATGCAAAGATCAACAAGCAGTTTACCTACGCTGAAAAGAAAGGTATAAAGAATCTTGTTTTCCTGGGTGAAGAAGAAATTAAAAATAATACCGTTACTTTTAAAGATCTTGAAGCTGGAGAACAAAAAACTGTTTCTTTAGAGGAGTTTTTAGGAGAATAATTTTTAATATTTAAAAAACAGAACAACTGCAAAATTACTTTTGTGGTTGTTTTTTTTTGATGGATGTTGAGAATTTAAATACTTTTGAATAAAAAAGGAATGACTAATAATTGTGCATTGTGTAATACAGAACTAACATCCATGGATACTCTTCTGGGAGCGAATACGCTTTCGGATGGTAATGTTTTATGCAATAAATGTTTGAATAAAGTGAGCGATATCAATGAAGAATTGCTTTACAATCTTAATAAATTCAGCATTAAGGATATCAATAAAATGATGAGTGCAGAAAAAGCTGAAGAAATTCAGGCAGTTACAGTGGCAGCACAGAACCTTCCTGCAGCCATAAATTCCGGATCTCATCAAATCTCAAAAGAGGTTTATAAGCGAAGACATCAGAAAATAAAGAATGAGCTGGAAATGCTTCATGCTAATCTGTCCATGTTTACCAAAGGAGAAATCAAAGAGCTTCCTTATCTGATTTCAGAAGATGAACAGATCACAGCAATTACCGATGCTCAGTTTGTCAATACATTGGATGCCGGAGTGTTGGTGGCAACACCCAAAAGGATGATTTCTGTATCAAAAGGAATGTTTGGTGCCGCAAAGATTAATATTTACCCTAATGAAAACATACAGTCGGTGAGCTTTGTAACCCATCCGAGATCTCCTATTATTAAACTGCATCTGGAAGAAAGAATAGTGGAGTTTGAATGCTATATGGATAAGGAAGACGCAGAGAAGTTCTATGGTACCATAAAAAATATTTACAACAATTCTCGGGAAGAGTTTCCAAAACAAATCGGTACAGCAGGTAAAAGTACTTCGGTTTCATCAGAAGAAGTTTTTAATCAGCTTGAAAAATTAGGAAAGCTGAGAGAGAACGGAATTTTAACCGATGCGGAATTTGCAGAGCAAAAAAAGAAATTATTGGAGCAATTAAAATAAAACCTTTAACACCAAATTATGAAGGATAAAGTATCTTCAAAAATTGTAGAAAGCTGGCTGAAAGGATGGTGCCTGTCAAGAGAAGTGCCTTTTCCTGTACCCTATAAATCCGGATTTCATGTGATTGTAGGAGATGAAAAACAGAAAGAACGTTTTGTATTTCCTGAGCTTAATGATAATTTTTTCCAGCTTGCCGAATCCATTGATGAACCGTGGATTTATCTGAAAGTATCCACTTATCCCGACCAGTTTATAGAGAAAATTCCTGAAAGATGGCAACTGCAGTCACAGGGATATATGATGACCTGCTTTCATCCTATGAAATTTCCGGAAACCAGCCTTTCAGAAGGGTATCATCTTGAGTTTTCTGAATATAATACAACCTTTGTGATCAGAATTGTAGCTGAAAATGGCGAACAGGCTTCCATAGGCAGGGTCTCGCTTATAGATGACTGTGCTATTTATGACAGGATCATTACCGAAAAAAATCATCAAAGGAAAGGACTTGCCCGTTTTTTATTGAAGGAATTGGAGAAAATCGCTTTGTCCAAAGGATTTTCAAATAATCTCTTAGTAGCCACGGAAGAAGGAAAACTATTGTATGAAACCTTAGGCTGGAAGTTGTACAGTCTGCATACTTCCATTGTGATACCCTCAGAAGACTAAATGTTTTTATTGAATTACATTTTTTTGTTAATAAACAGTAAATTAGACCTATAACCTAATGCTATGAGTGAAAAATCAAGACTTAACGAAATAAGAGAAGAACTTAAAAATCTCGATATCAGTCCTACCATATTTGCCCGGAAAGAAATTCATGAATTGCCGGATATTCTTTCACCAGAGGAAAGAATTGTCTATCTCGTAGAAGGTAGAAACAAACTGAACAACCATCATATTATTTTAGTAGCTACCGACAGACGGTTGATTTTTGTAGATAAGGAATTCATGTACGGATTGAAAGTAGAAGACTTTTCTTATAGTAAAATAAGCTCCATCCAATATGAAAAGGAATTCTTACTCGCCTCTATAGATATTCAGGTTAGTGATGATGTTGTAGAGATTGATGGAGTAGGAAAGTATCATGCTGAGCTGTTTTGTGAAAAAGTAAGAGATTTCATGTCACATCCGGAAACACATTTTGAGAGCAAAGCTGAACCTAGTGTTTTAGATCAGCTGGAACAATTGGGAAGATTAAAAGAAGCAGGGGTTTTAAGCGAAGAAGAATTTCTTGAACAAAAGAAAAAATTGATGGAAAAACTGCAATAAAAATGTGGAAAGTTTTTAATAATAATTGGTATAACTCTGTATTGGTTTCGGCTCTTGTAGCTTTCTTCTGCTTTTTTGGACTTTCTCTATTTAATAGGTATACATTGTATATCTGCTGTTTTCTTCCTTTTATTTTTTTTCTGATAACTTTGGTTCAGGGGATTATCAGGATTGTAAAGAAAGATTATTTGAAAGGAATTTTGCAGATTGTTTCTACAGGAGCATTGGCAGCAGTTACTTTTAGTTACTTCACCTTTGCATTGACGTTTTATCCTTATGATTTTTTTGCGGAAGGATTAAAAATTCCGGAAAATATTAAATTTGAAAAACCCTTGAAACTTAATGATGAAAAAGACAAGATAAGTACTTATCAGAAGGACTTTATTCTTTACGACTATTTTCAGCCGGGGATGTATAAATATGATCTGTTTCTACATAAGATTGAAAAAGGGAAGGTATATCTGAAAATATTTGAAATTACTAAAAATCAGATCCTTTCTGAGGGGAACATAAAAAAGAATAGCCAGATTGAAGTAGAAAATAAAACAGGTGAATTAAAAAGATTTGAATTAAAAGATCACTTTACAATTTACGAAGGCGACTGGGGACAGTTTTATGGAGGTAGAATTGAGGTGTGGTTTAAGCCGGATAATAAACCTGAAAGAAAATTAATCACAAAAAACTATATTATTCAGGGCTGGATGAGATAGATGATTTAAAGAATTAAACAATGGAAAATTACTTAGAAATTAATAAAAAATCATGGAACGCTAAAGTAGAACCTCATCTGAAATCGGATTTCTACTTTGTAGATGAATTTTTAAAGGGAAGAACTTCCCTGAACTCAATAGAATTGGATCTTCTTGGAGATATAAAAGGAAAAACCATTCTGCATTTGCAGTGTCATTTCGGACAGGATTCTATCTCCCTGTCCAGAATGGGAGCTGAGGTTACGGGAATAGACCTTTCCGACAAAGCGATTGATGCAGCCAGAGAGCTTGCAAAGCAATGTGGTATGGATACAAAGTTTATCTGTTCAGATGTATATGACTTGCCAAATGTTCTTGATCAGAAATTTGATATCGTTTATACAAGTTACGGTACTATTGGTTGGCTTCCAGATCTTGAAAAATGGGCTGGAATTATCAATCATTTTTTAAAACCGGAAGGGCAATTCATTATGGCAGAATTTCATCCTGTTGTCTGGATGTTTGATGATGACTTTACAAATGTAGCTTACAATTATTTCAATGAGAAGCCGATTGTAGAAACTTATGAAGGTACTTATGCAGATCAGTCTGCTCCCATTATACAGGAATATGTGATGTGGAATCACTCGTTAGCAGAAGTTCTTGATAATTTGATACAAAAAAATTTACAACTGAATGTTTTCCGGGAGTTTAACTGGTCGCCATATCCTTGTTTCAGACACGTAGAAGAATTTGAAAGAGGAAAATGGAGAATTCCACAGTTTGGAAATAAAATACCTCTGGTATTTGCACTGGCAGCACAGAAAAGATAAAAGAATCAAAGACTACTCAGATTGATAAGTCTATTCTGTATCATTTCAATTTATAAACGGTTATATAAAATAAAAAGTCATCGCAATTACTATTACGATGACTTTTTCCTATATATGAATGTTAAAAAAAACTGCTCTGTGTCGGTTAGCTTAGGGAATCCTCAGCTTTTGTTTTTACTTCGTCCACTTTATTCTGAACCTGGGAAGCAACATCATTCGCTTTGCTTTTAAGGTCATTTCCCCACTTATTAAGATTGTCTTTTGCAGTATTGATTTTATCTTTTACAGCTTGTTGATCTTCAGGGCTAGAATTCTTATATTTCCAATAAGCTAATGCACCTAATCCTAGTAAAGCTAATAAACCTTTTGTCTTGTTTCCCATGATTTCTATTTTTTTATGTATTAATATTAAAATTTGTTGTTATGAATAATGTAAAATACGTGCCAAAAAAATAACTGGACTTATAAAAAAATGTTAAATTTAAGAAAAGACTTCAATTTTTTCACCATCAAAACTGGCAAAAACCATAGTGGGATACGAGTCCTGATGATAGATATTTCCCTCTTTATCAATAGCAATGGCACCTGCAAACCCATCGATGGTTTTAAGTTCATCAAACGTTTTGGTAAAGGCCTGTTCAAGGCTCATACCATCACTAACTCTGGTTACAATTTTTGCAGCAGTAGCATTGCTTACAATGTCTTCACCTACACCGGTACAGCTTACTGCACAAAAAGCATTGGCATAATTTCCGGCCACAGTGGCAGAGTCTGAAATTCTTCCGGGAATTTCAAAACCTTTCCCTCCGGTAGACGTGGCAACAGCCAGTTTTCCTTCGTGATCTATCGCTACACATCCTACAGTTCCTTTCCCTCCATTGGCTAGTTTGGCTTCATATTCTTTTCTTCTTTGAGGAATTTCTGTAGAAAAATTTTCAAAACCATTTTCCGTAGCATAGAGTTTAGCGCCATTTCCTCCTAAAACTCTGTCATCTTCATTGATGAGGTCTTTAGCAACAAAAATAGGGTTCTGCACATTTTGAATATTAATCACACCGCTTAGTCTCTGAGTATTTCCATTCATAATGGCAGCACTCATACGGATAACACCATCGCTCTGGATTTGAGAACCGATTCCTGCATTGTATAGCGGATCATCTTCTAATAAAGAAACGGCATAGGCAACGGTATCAAAAGCCGAGTGAGTTTTAAGGTAGTCGAATGCCTTTTGAACAATTGCTTTTAAAGAATTCTGTTTTGCTGTTTTTACTTCGTGGCTTTGGTCGCTTTCCGAGAAAAAGCCTCCGTGGATGATGATTTTCATAGAATAAGAGTTGATGAATATTTTTACGAAGGTAATTTATTAATAAAAGATAAAAGATAAAAGATAAAAGATAAAAGATAAAAGATAAAAGATAAAAGATAAAAGATAAAAGATAAAAGATAAAAGATAAAGTTGGTAAACAACTATTATAAATCTGGATATCAACATCAATAGAGGTGGGCTTTAGCCCGCCTTACAATAAACAGATTAAATCCATTGGCTTTAGCCAAACTTAAAATATGAATATTAAATAAAAAACGGAACCGAGGTCCCGTTTGTATAGCTGTATTTATTGTTTTATTTATCCTGTGGTATCGGATTAAATTGAGAGTTTTCAATAGTCAATTTCTTTGTTGTAAGATCATAGTGATCGTTCATAGACATCACATGTACCGTTAAGTTATCAATAGAGATCGGTTCTCCCAGATTGATATTCGTAAGATTGGTGTCTTTGATAAATCTTCCGTCTACCAGAATTACAAGACCTGAACCTACAGCAGTCATCACGTCATTATGAATAAAAAGTCCTGTATCTTCACCCAATCCGATTCCCAGGGTTCTTGGATTGTTGACCACCGCCTGGAAGAGACGCCCGATTCTTCCCCGCTGTACAAAATGCGTATCAATTATGACATTATCAATCAGTCCCAGCCCTTGAGTGGTTTTGATTTCGCCTTTCAATAAAGCTTCAGAGCTGCTTCCCTGATAGATCATATTTTCAGAAGCTGCAGCGGCACCTGCAGAAGTTCCTGAATAGATAAAATCCTGTTCCTGATATTTTAATAAAACCGTATCATGAAATCTTGTTCCTCCAAGAATAGAGGTCAGTCTCAGCTGATCTCCTCCGGTGAACATCATTACATCGGCGGCGTTTGCCCTTGCTACCATAGCATCAGAATTGGCTTCCTCACGGTTGTGGATATCCAGAACATTCACATTTTTTGCTCCCAGGAATTCAAATGCTTTTTTATATTCAAAACCAACGATCTGGGGAATTTGAGAAGCAGTGGTAACGATTTCAATGACAGAATTTTCCTTTAGTTTTGATTCGTTGATGATCTTTCGTAAGATCCCACGTTCAAAAAAATTAAGATTCTTTTCGATATTCTGATCATAATCGGTTTCAGCAAAACTTCCTTTGTTTACAGCGCCTCCGATAACTATTAATTTTCCAACAGGTTTCATCATGGTACAAAATTAAAAAATAATTCACATTCTTTGGCTAATTTCATGCCATCTTTACTTGATTTTTAATGTTTTAGGAATGTTAATTAAAATTAATTTTTTTTTGACGAATCTTTAAATGTGGTATAGTTTCGTTTAGGGTTTTACATTATCTTTGGTTTTGAAAGGAGTTATTGTTAACTGTTAAAATGCCAATAGACTATGAAAATCGAAAAGATTCAGGCACTAAGAGGTCCTAACATCTGGAGTATCAGAAGAAAGAAGCTGATACAGATGAGGTTAGACTTAGAAGAAATGGAGAATTATCCTACCAATAAAATTGAAGGATTCCGGGAAAGGATTGAAAAATTACTTCCCTCATTAATTACACACCGATGCTCGGAAGGAGTGGAAGGAGGCTTTTTCCATAGAGTGGAAACGGGAACCTGGATGGGACACGTCATTGAGCATATTGCTTTGGAAATACAAACCCTGGCAGGAATGGATGTAGGGTTTGGAAGAACCCGTGAAACAAAAACTCCTGGAGTATATAACGTAGTATTTAATTATATTGAAGAAAATGCAGGAATTTATGCTGCAGAAGAATCTGTAAAAATCGCAGCGGCTCTGGTTGAAGGCAGAGAATATGATTTGCATGCATGTATTCATAAATTAAAAGAAATCAGGGAGCGTGTCCGTCTTGGGCCTTCTACCGGAAGTATTGTGGAAGAAGCTGCTTCCAGAAGGATCCCATGGATAAGGTTGGGAACCAACTCATTGGTACAGCTTGGCTATGGTGTGAACCAACAAAGATTTCAGGCTACCATCACCGGAAAAACAAGTTCTATTGCTGTAGATATTGCCTGTAATAAAGAACTGACGAAAAGAATGCTTCACGATGCAGCGATTCCGGTACCGATTGGAGATCTGACAGTTGATGAAGAAGGATTAAATGCCGTGATCAGAAAAATCGGGTATCCTATTGTTATCAAACCTTTGGATGGAAACCATGGAAAAGGTTCTTCTATTAATGTCAACGATTGGGATGCGGCTAAGATCGGCCTCGAGCATGCTCAGAAATATTCAAGAAAAGTAATTGTTGAGAAATACATCACGGGATATGATTTCCGTATCCTGGTGATCAACAATAAAATGGTGGCTGCTGCCAGAAGAGTTCCTGCTCATGTTGTAGGAGATGGAGAAATGAACCTTCAGCAGCTTATAGAGAAAGAAAATAAAGACCCAAGAAGAGGCTATGGCCATGAAAATGTGCTTACCGAAATTGAAGTAGATAAAGACACTTTAGAATTACTTGATAAACTTCAATATACTTTGGAGACGATTCCTCAAAGAGGAGAAGTGGTTTATCTGAAATCAACAGCCAATCTTTCTACCGGTGGGACTTCCATTGATGTAACAGATATGGTACATCCGGAAAATATCACAATGGCAGAAAGAATTTCCAAAATTATCGGATTGGATGTCTGCGGGATTGATGTGATGGCAGAAAACCTTACACAGCCTTTAAAGGAAAGTGGAGGAGCTATTATTGAAGTCAACGCTGCGCCTGGATTCAGAATGCATCTTGCACCAAGTGAAGGACTGCCAAGAAACGTAGCAGCGCCGGTAGTTGATATGCTGTATCCACCGGGAAAGCCTTTTACCATTCCGATTATTGCAGTAACAGGAACCAATGGAAAAACAACCACAACAAGACTTATTTCTCATATTGTAAAAAGTAATGGTTACCGGGTAGGATTTACGACATCAGATGGAATTTATATTCAAAATACCATGCTGTCAAAAGGAGATACAACCGGACCACTTTCCGCAGAGTTTATCTTAAAAGATCCTACCGTAGAATTTGCAGTTCTGGAAACAGCAAGAGGTGGAATTTTACGTTCCGGACTTGGTTTTTCACAATGTGATATCGGAGTTTTAACCAATATTGAGGAAGATCACCTGGGAATGAATGACATTCACAGTTTAAAGGATCTTACCAAAGTAAAACGTGTGGTACTGGATAGTGTGAAAAAGAGCGGCTGGAGTGTTTTGAATGCCGACAATGATTATTCCATGAAGATTGTGAGTGATCTCGATTCTAATGTGGCTATTTTCAGTATGGATGAAAACAATCCTCATATCGTAAAATTTGCCAAAGAAGGAAAAATCACCTGCGTGTATGAAGAAGGTTTTGTCACCATCAAAAAAGGAGACTGGAAAATCAGAATAGGAAAAGCCAAAGACTTCCCGATTACGATGGAAGGAAAGGCCAGATTTATGATCGAAAACGTGCTGGCAGCCAGCTTGGCAAGTTATCTTTACGGATTTGGAATCGAGGATATTTCGAACTCTTTGAGAACCTTTATTCCAAGTGCTCAGCTGACACCGGGAAGACTGAATGTTTTTAAATTCAAAAACTTTAAGGTGTTGATTGACTTTGCTCACAACCCTTCCGGATACGAAGCGATTGAAGATTATCTGAAAAATGTAGAATCTACCAAGAAAATCGGTATTATTTCCGGTGTCGGAGACCGAAGGGATAATGATATCAGAGAGTGCGGAAAAATTGCCGGAAGAATGTTCGATTATATTATTATCCGAAATGAAAAGCATCTTCGCGGAAGAACGGAAGAGGAAATCAACGGATTGATTATTGACGGCATTAATTCTGCTGGCAGAGACGTAAGCTATGAGATCATTCCTAAAGAAATTGAAGCATTGAAACATGCTATCGGAATGGCAGAAGAAGGAACATTTATCACAGCTTTAAGTGATGTTATTTCCAATGCCATCGATCTGGTTCAGGAATACCAGGCCAAGGAATTGCTGGAAGACGATAAAAACTTATAAATACATCCTTATAAAACTTATAAAAATTGCAATACGGAATAAAAAACGTATTGCAATTTTTATTTTTGCTGTGCTGTATCTGTTTTATCTCAGGAAATACGCACAATTAAATTCTTTTATTACGGTTTCCCGTAGGGTTACCAATATATTCTGTCCTTATATTTACGGAGTTTGTATAAACTAAAAGTACAAGAAGTTTTTTTAATGCCTTCCCTTTTGGGAAGGTTTTTGTTTTTTTATGACTGTAGTCGTATTTCCGAATTGTAGTGCATATTATATTTGAATGCTTGAAAATTTCACATGAAAAAAAAGCCACACATTTCCTCCCGGTGATCCGGGAGGTTTTTCTTTGTATTCGCTGCAGACAAAGTATGGCGGCTTATTTTGGCAGAGTGATTCGGGTAGTGTTTAAAGGTTTAAGATAAGCGATCTTTTTCTCAGCTACCATTTTTTCGAACAGTTTGTTTCTTTCAGGAATGGATAAATTAATTATTTTATCCAGTTCATTGATATCTGAACCGTTCCAACCTCCATTCTTCTTATGATCTTCCCTTATTTTCTCTATTATTTTAGCTTCTATTTCTTCCATGTTTTCCATGGTTCAAATATACTACTTAATAAACATTTGATAAACTAAAACAATCCATCCGAGTCCACATGTCCAGGTAATAAATCCAATCAGCTTCAATTGCCAGTCCGGGCTTTGAAATAGCAGGCAATCTTTAATAAAATCTTTCATCTTTCTAAGATACTTTGATTGAACGTTTTTTGTTTACGGAAATCCGTAACGATTATTTTTTTATGTTAAATCTCTTATTGGAGAATAATATTTATATTTGGTTTCTAACTAAAATCAAAACCATGAAAAATTTAAAAAAAATCTCCAAGGAGAAATTAAGAAGTATTACAGGAAATGGAGGGTGTCCTCCAGGCTGGCATGATTGCCCGCTTCCATGGAATGAAAAAGTGTGCATTCCACATGATAATGAAATGGCATGTCCCGATTTATAAAATGGTCCCTCGCTAAGAGGGATTTTTTGTTCTTATATTTTAAAGTTTAGACATCGTCGCCCAGAATCTATAGACTTCTTGCAGAAATCTACTGTTTTCTAAATAATTTTTATCAGCTTTCCCCGGTTTTCAGGCGTCCTGCTGCTCAATTTAAAATAGGGTGTTTTTCCCTCACTATTTTGGGAGTTACAGGTTTAATTTTGTTCAAAATAAATAAAATGAAATCCATGAGAACAATCAATTACATCGTTATACATTGTACAGCAACACAGTCAGATGTTAAAATAGAAAGCATTAAAAGGTATTGGAAGGAAAGCCTGAAATGGAAAAATCCAGGGTATCACTATATGATAAAAGCGGATGGAGAAATAGTGAACACTTTGCCCATCGGTCAGGTATCCAATGGAGTTGCAGGCTGGAATTCTCAAATTATCAATATATCATACATTGGAGGTATTGATAAAAGCGGTAATCCAGAAGATACAAGAACGGAAGAGCAAAAAAAATCTATTATCAAACTGTTAAGAGAATTAAAATCAACATTTCCTAAAGCTAAAATTCAAGGACATAAAGATTTTCCCAATGTTCATAAAGCTTGTCCTAGTTTTGATGCTAAGAAAGAGTATTCAGGGTTATCATAAGCCGAAGTACTGTAAGGCGAATTTTAAATAGCATTACGGGAAACTTAATGTACAAACAATTAAAAACCAGTCCTTACGGTTTCCCGTAGTGTATCCCTGCACCATATCCGTATATTTACCATGTTTGTGAAAACACAGCGTACATGTCAATTTTTTTATCCTCCTTCTTGGGGGATTTTTTTATGATGGGAGAGGTCTTCAGGAATAAAAAATAAAACCTCCGGAATTTCGGAGGTTTGTTTCTATAAGTTTTCCCAGGTTTTCTTTATACTCTGCATTTTTTTAAGATAAAAATACAAAGGAATAAGTTCTAATCTGAGGGTAAAGCTAATTGATGGGTACATAAACGGAATAATGGCCATCATAATAAGGCAAACAGCAATCCCGATAATGGCATCTGCTATGGCAGCCTGTGGTGCCCATTTTTGTTCAAACCAAAGTCCGTAGGCTACAATCCCTTTAAATAAAAACAAGACACAGATCAAAAGTCCGGTCATTGAATAGGGATGATTGGCATTCATTCCGTATAATGATAAAGAGACATGAGTCATCAGAGAGCCTGCCATCAAAAAAATAGCAGCCAGTGCGCCTCCGATTAAAAAGATCCACAAGAAAACTTTAATCCAGGTGGGTAATAAATTTCTTCTTCGTGTTAAAGTGTGGTTTTCAAATTCTGCAAAAGCGGTTTGCTTTTCTTCCATGGAGTATTAGTTTTATAAGGTTTTTATCCGAAAAAAGCATTGGAACTACCGATCCAGATGGCATCTTTTTTATTGAAATCTACATTTACCATGGCGGCTTTTGTCATTCTTCCAAGATTTTCCAATAGGATAGGACGTTCGTCATTTTCCCGCCAAATATACAACAAACGGATCTCTGCTTTTGAAAAATCTCCGTTGATATCTTCAAAAATGGGTTCATAGTACACTTTTCTCTGCAAAATATAATTTTCCTTATCCTGAATAGCCTCTGTAATTTCCTTTGTAGGGTTTAAATTAACACCGCTTCCCGCGAATGAAAATAAAGGCTTTAATACAAAATCATCCAGGTTTTCATGTTCCGGGAATTCGTGCAGGAAATAACTCGTTGGAACAAACTGATGCTTCAGTAAAGGCAAAAGGAACTTTGATATTTTAAAGAACCAATTCGGGTGAGTGATCCATTTGACATCCACTTCCTCGCGGAAATCAAATTCTGTAGTAAGATCAGGAATATTATCCAGTTCGTCAAATATCACACGGTTGTAGATTCTTTTGATTTCAGTTAGCTTACCATTATTTTCATAGTATAGCTTTCGTCCTTCTTTCTTTACTTTCGTCAGACATACGGTCTTGATGCCTATTAATTTTTCTGTCAGAGCAAAATCAATAGCCGTTTTCTGTCTTTCCGGAAAAATTTCGAGCAAGATGACATTTTCAGGATTTTCATCTCCTACAATCAGTTCTTTTAAATAGTTTTTAAAAGTTTCATGCGGCATAGGATTTCTGATCTCTGCAAGAAAAGGATAAACTTCACAATAGGTTTCCTCATATACTTTCTGAAAAGCATACAAAGAAGGAAATGCCTGAAGTTCTATCAGCTGAGGTTCTATTACTCCGTCTTTACTTTTACAGACTCCAAAATCTATGGTAAAAAAATGGGGTTGATTGGTATCATTGGGAACTCTACAGTTTTCAGGAATGGCTTTTTGAAGAAGTTCTGCCGGCATTGCCTTAATCTGGCTGATGATACTCTCGCTGGCGTCTATAAGCTTATTCTCAAATTCTTTAGTCAAAAAAATAGGACTTTCTGAAACTCTGAACGTAGGTTCTGTTCCTCCTTTTTCTGCCAGGATACTTTTGAGCTGATTGTATTTTTCCTCCGAAAACTCCTGATTGTACTGTTTTCTGTATTTTGGAATCATATTTTTTTTCTTTTGTGGTGTTAAAAAAACCGGACGTTTATGCCCGATTTGATTTTACCACAAAAGGCACAAAAGTTTTAGAATATAAAAGTTTACAATACACTTTTATAAAATACCTATTTAATTGGAAAATCTTTGATTTTCAAGAAAGCATACGTGTTCTTCTCAACAGCTTTTATGATTGTAATACCCAAATTCCTTTTGTGTCTTTTGTGACTTTTGTGGTTTGTATTGATTAAGCCAAAGATTCAGCTTTTTTCAAAATGTTTTTTTTTGCAAACTGAAGGAATCGCGGAAGAATCTGATGTCTGGTCAGAATGATTTTATCTTCATCGTCTATTCTGTCCATGGTTTCAAGATATTTTTCCATTCCGAAGCTTTCAATCATGGCTTCTTTGTTCTTTTCATCCTTTAAGTTTTCGATCAGAGATTCAGGATTGGCTTCCGGGTGAAACTGTGTCCCGAATATTTCCTCCGAAAAACGAACAGCCATTACCGCTCTTTCAAGATTGATATGAGGTCGGAATTTTTCAATCGCCATAATCGTCATTCCCAGTTCTTCGAAACGAGCATGATCCGGTTCAATAAACTGGTAGGCTCTGGAATCTACCGCATAAAAAGGATCCTGAAGATTTTTGAACAAGAATTCTTCTTTACCTTCCTCTGTTTTATGAACAGGCATTACTCCAAAAGAATAAGACTTTCTTTTGCAGATATTTCCCAGATTCCAGTGAATACTTGCCAGTTGGAATGAATGACAGATCAGGAAAAGGTACTTTTTATCTTCATGGTGTTTATTATGCTCAAAAACAGAGTCCAAAAAATTTGCAAACCGGTCTTCCCAGGCAAAACCTTCACGATGTGGGTTTCCCGGACCGCCTGAAGAAATGAAAATATCAAAATCTCCGATCTCCGGCATTTCATCTTTAAACCTCACGTCAAATGTCCTGATCACCACATTTTCTTCAGAGTTCTGCTGAAATGAATCAGAAATTTCTTTAATGTTTCTGAAACCTTGATTTACATGATTGTTGTTCATGTCCAGCAGAGCAATTCGAATATCTTTCATTACATCATATTTTTTGCAAAGTTACCAAAATATTATGAAGCAGGTTCACCATGGGTGATGCCATATTCCGTTTCAGAGATCATATAATCAACCACTTTCGTCAGATCGCCTGTTTCCTTAAAGATCTGAAGCTGCCGGTCTGCGCCGGTTCCGTTTTCAAGAATTTTCCAGGCATATTCCACTTCGTGGCGGCATCCCAGATCGTCTACCACATCATCAATAAACTCTAAAAGTTCTTTCAATAAATGAGGATAAGGAACGGATTCCTCTTTCCCAAAATCGATGAGGTGGGCTTCTATACCGCTTTTGGAGGCCCGCCATTTATTTTCGTTCAGCAATAGTCTTCTGTAGCTTCTGAAACTCAGGTTTTGCTGGTGAAGTTTATAGATTTTGGCAACGAGACTCTGCATGATGGCAGCAAGACATACCGTTTCATCAATTCTTAACGGCATGTCACAGATTCTGAATTCGATTGTTGGATAAAACGGATGTACCCTTAAATCCCACCAGATTTTCTTGGCATTGTCGATGGTTCCTGTTTTTACCAGAAGATCGACATAGCTGTCGAATTCCGCCAGAGAGTTAAAGTAACTCGGAATACCGGTTCTTGGGAATTTTACGAAAATTTCCTGTCTGTACGATTTAAAACCTGTATATCTTCCGATCCAGAAAGGTGAATTGGTAGAAAGGGCATACACGTGAGGCAGGAAATACCTCATTACATTCTGAATTCTTACACCTTCTTCACGGTTGGGAATTCCAATATGAACATGCAGTCCGAAAATAAGATTTTCACGGGCTACATCTCCCATATCATCAATGATTTTAATATATCTTTCTCCCTGAGTGATATTGTTGTCAGACCAATGAGAGAATGGGTGAGTGCCACCTCCGGAAACACGAAGTCCCTGTTCATGGGCGATATTGATGAGGTGACGCCTCAAATTCGTTAATTCTGTTCTGGCTTCCTGGATATTCTGGCAGATTCCTGTTTCCATTTCAATCATGGATTCGTGCATTTCGTGCTTTAAGTTCTCACTTAAAACCGCTTTGCCGCCTTCAATGATTTTTGAAACGTGAGAAACCAGATCTCTGCTTTCAACATCAATGATCTGATATTCTTCTTCAATTCCAATAGTAAACTGATGATGCATTTATTTTGTGTTTTTTAATTCTTTTTCAATGTTATTTTATGGAATCTTTCACAAATGTTCCCCAGGCAATGTTAGGTTTCCCCGGAACATATTCTTTAGCTTTTTCAATAGCCAGTTTGGCAGCGTGCTCTATAATCCATGCAAAGTTTTCTTCTCCTACAGAATTGCGGTCTGCGTCAGGAGCAGGATTACAGAAGTCGATAGCATAAGGAATACCGTCTCTTACTGCAAATTCCACGGTGTTGAAATCATATCCCAACGCTTGATTCATTTTAATGGTATAATCATGAATGGTTTTCAATAGCTTTTCAAGTTCTTCACCTTGTGTCTGATGAGTGGTGGCATATCTCAGATGAGGTGCATTTCTAGGCTCATAAGGCATAATGTGGACATATTTTTGGCCCAGACAATACACTCTGTAATAATCATCAAAGATAATTTCCTCCTGTACCATCATCACGAGCTGTTCCGTTTCACCCAGTTTGTTCCAGAGATCATCCGGATTTTCTACTCTGTACACGTTTTTCCAGCCGCCACCGTCGTGAGGTTTCATGTATGCCGGAAACCCTACATAATTGAAGATATATTCCCAGTCATGAGGGAATTTCAGGTTTCTGAATGAAGTTTCTGAAGTATTATCCGGCCTTTCGTGCGATGGAAGCAAAACTGTTTTAGGAAGTGGAATTCCCAGTTTAGACATCAGTGCATTGTTGAAAAACTTCTCATCAGCACTCCACCAGAACGGATTATTGATTACATAAGTACCGTTAAGGGCTGCATTTTTTAAATAAGCTCTGTAAAAGGGAACGTCCTGTGAAATTCTGTCGATAATCACCGCATAACCATAATCTGCACCCTGTTCCAATTTATCAATCGTAACGGGTTCAGCGATGATATCTCCACCTCCCATTTCATTTACTTTGTCTATAAATGCCCAGGGAAATGTGTCTTCCATACCGAAAAGAATTCCTACTTTTTTTGTCATAATTTTTGTTTTTAAGGTGGGTGTATATTTTTTCTATTTGTCTTTTTATTGCTTTAAGAGAAAAAGGCTCCTATAAAAGTTGGGAAGACCATTCTCCACAACGGCCAGTCGTGGCCAATCCATTTTCTTTCATCATACCAGAAGTCTATCCCTTTTATTCTCAGTATTTCAGCCATTTCAATATTTTTATCCTTGCAGATATCCTGATCGGAAGTACTGAGGACAATATGCATATGTTTGTATTTCCAGGCTTCATCATTTCTTACAAATTCTCTTGGACAGTTAAAGTATACCAGATCATCAGAATAGCCATCCATAAAATTCCTTATGCTGAAAGCTCCCGAAAGACAAAACAGGTGAGAAACCACATCCGGAAATCTGAAAGCGAAATTAGCAGCATGATATCCTCCGAAACTAGCACCTGCCACAGCAACACGATGGGTCTTGTGAAGTTTTTGAATATAAGGAACAAATTCCTTGATCAGAAACTGTACATACCGTTCGTAGTTTCTTATTCTTTGCTGAGGAGATATGTTGTCATCGTAAAAACTCCAGCTGTCGATGGTCTGTACATTGTAAAGTTTTACTTTTCCCTGTTCTATAAACCAGTTGATACTTCCGTTGAGATGAAAATCATGATTCTGGGTATATTGTCCCTGGGAAGTTGGAAACATGATGATAGGGTGGCCGTAATGTCCGGTCACTTCTACCTTGAGGCTTGTTCCCAAAATATTTGAATAATACTCTGTATGTTCTATATGAGGCATTTTTCCTTATTTGGTTTTATCTTTTCTAAATTACATTTTAGTAGGGAATCTTGGTACAGATTGTATATTATGAATTCAATAACATTTTGAATATCAATGTCTCGGTTCATTGTTAAGAACTTAATTTATTGCTTTTCGGTGGCAGAATGTTCAGCATATCCGCATGAATCATTTCAGCAGCAGAATCCAGTCTGTCCTGTACAACGGAGGCGTCTCCGGATCTATATACAATTCCTACATGATAATCTATGGGAAGAAATTTGACAACTTCTTCGCATTCAAAATTGGTGTAGTTGGGTTCTTTATCTTTAATCAGTGCCACAATTAAGCCTGAATAATAGCCTGTAGGAGGAGAAACACTGTAATCGTGCCCTCTCAGAAGAGCATCTTCAATTTTCGCCCATTCTCTCCAGATATTGATCCCGCTTGAGGCTTCAACCAGGTCCGGAATATGAGCCCCGCCAACTCTTGATGAAGTTTCAAGGAAATACCATTTTCCATCTTCTTTTCCACGGATAAATTCTGTGTGGGTGGCTCCGTTGATCAGTCCGAAATTGGATAATACTTTCGCATTTATTTCCTCCAGTGCTTTGAATTCTTCAGAATATCTTCCTAAAGTTTTGGACCGGAATACTCCACCCTCATGCGAAACCTGCATAGGAGGAGCAAGGTATTTTGAAGCAGAAGTGAATACTATTTTTTTGTTGAAAGTAAGGCTGTCTACATGGTAAACGTCTCCTGGTTTAAAGCTTTCCAGTAAAAAAAGATGACGTTCTTCTCCCAGAGTATCCAGTGCTTCAAGAAGCTGTTCTTTGGAGGTTATTTTCTTGATTCCTGATGCTGATGCTTCTGAACGTGGTTTTAGTACCCATGGAGCAGAAACGCGGTCTGTAAATTCATCCACTTCATGATCATTGAAAACAGCGGTGAATTCAGGGACGCTGATTCCGGAATCTTTTGCTTTTTGGCGCATCGCCAGTTTATCTCTGAAATAGCGGTGGGTAGTCTGTCCCATTCCGGGAATCCGGAAGGTCTCTCTGATTAATGCTGCCTTTTCAACATCATAATCATCCAAAGCCACTACAGCATCTACTTTTCTGGTTTTCATCAGGTGGGAAAATCCCTGAATCAAATGTTCCAGATTCCATACGGAAGGCTTTACCTCAGGCATATAGAATGCCTCATCAATAGCATGCCAGGGCCAGTTTTTTTCTTTGAGGTTTTCGGAGGTTACCAGGATGATTTTATTGCCGATCTTCTTCATTTCGTCCATAAAATCGTAGCCTTTGTAATAGCACGAAATACACACAATAGTTTTCTTCTCCATATAATGTTTTTTAAGATTTAGTGGATTTTCAAAAATAAAAGCATTTATTTATTATTTTATTAATAGTAAAAAATGAAATATCATGAGTTTTTGAAAATCCACTAATCAATTATACAGAGTTTTTTTGTAAAAAACTAATTTTTAGTGATAATTTTCAATTAAATTCACCAGGAGTTGAACCCCAAAACCGGTAGCTGCTTTTTCTTTAGCATAGCCTACACTTCCAAAGGCTACTCCGGCAATGTCCAGATGAGCCCATTTAGGGTGATTTTCAATGAATTGTTCCAGGAATTTAGCCGCAATAATACAGTCTCCTACAGGTTTCAGAGAGATGTTTTTCATATCGGCTACATCAGACTTAATATCGTCTTTCCAGACATCCCATAGAGGCAGATTCCATACCCTCTGATTGGTCTGATCTCCCGTTTTGATCAGATTATTTTTCAGTTCTTCATTATTGGAGAACATGGCAGCACAGGTGTCACCGAACATTCTTACCGAGCTTCCCGTTAACGTCGCCAGGTCAATCAGGAAATCTGTTTTATAGTTCCTGGAAAGATAAGATAAACCGTCTGCAAGAATCAGTCTGCCTTCCGCATCCGTGTCAAGAACTTCAATGGTTTTTCCGTTGTAAGCAGTGATCACATCACTTGGAAGGAGAGCCTTTTCTGAAACAGCATTATCAGTAATAGGAAGAACAGCAACAATGTTTACCGGAAGCTGCATTTCAGCGGCATAGATCAACGTTCCCAAAACAGCGGTCGCTCCACCCATATCAGATTTCATATAATGCAGGTTTGCAGAGCTTTTTATTGATATTCCTCCGGTGTCAAATAAAATACATTTTCCTACCAGTCCGAAAGTTTTGGCGTTTTTAACGGTAGTTTTATATTCTAAAATAGTGAAAGCAGCATCGTAAGCACTTCCTTGGTTCACAGAAAGATAAGCGCCCAATCCAAGTTCTTCACATTTTTTTCTGTTGAAAGCAGTGTATTTTAAGTCATATTTTTTAGCCAGATTTTTAAGGTAGGCACTTAAGATATCCGGTTTTTTCAGATTGGCTGGTTTGTTAAGCCAGTCCTGGCAGGCAGTCTGTCCGTTGACCAAAGCTTCAGCTTTCTGACTGATATGGTCTAGTTTTTTCTGGCTTAAATTTTCAAAATGCAACTCAAATTTTGCATTCCAGAACACATGTTTTTTATCAAAAGGATAGTTATACGTTCCCATCAAAAGTCCTTTTACAAATTCTTCGAACTGTTTTTCGTTCATGAAATCGGCAAGAGCCAACGTAGGAACTGCCTGCAGTTTTTCTTTCTGTGTCTGTGAAAACTTAGCTGCTACCTGCTGAATTTCGAAATTTTGTAAAGTAGATTTCCCTAATCCAATGAAATAAGTAATTCCTTCTTCATGAGCATTGACAAAAACTTCATGTTTCTTTCCTGTAAAAAAAGTGGAAATGTTTTTATTGAAATTTTTACTGGTTTTTGTCCATTCTTCCTCGGTAAACAGGTGGAGAACCTGAGTGTAATTTTTGTTTTTTTTATTGATTAGTTTCATAAATAGAGGTTATATTTTCTAAATTCATAAAGATTGCTGTCTTCATTGGGTTCTGTCTGAAATTTTCTACAGCCATTTTAGATTTAGTTTTTTATGCTTTGTTGTTGTGGTTTTACTTCAACCGGATTTTCTGTATTATCATAGAAGAGCCATTCTATAGCCCTTGGAAACTCCTGTGACCAGTAAAATTCATTGTGAGTGCCTTCAGGATTGATATTGGTTTTAAATTCAAAATCAAAAAGTTTTTTCTCTTCCCATCGCTTCAGATATTCTTCAAAAATATGAATTCTTTTGACCATTTTAGAGCCTTCCTGACCTCCGCCGTAGAGATAAATTTTGGTTTTAAACGGAACTCTGAAATTCATCATCGGAAAGTTATTATTCGGTTCTACCCAAAGAGAAGGTGAGAAAATCAATAGTTTGGAATACACTTCAGGATAAAGAAATCCACTGTATATGCTAATAAGTGCGCCCAATGAACTGCCCCCGATTCCGGTATTGTCACGGTCTTTTTTGGTTCTGTAATTTTCGTCCACAAAAGGTTTTAAAGTGTCTGCAATGAAGCGGATGTATTTTTTTCCTTCAGAACCGTTCGCTACATGATCATTATCAAAAATATATTCTTTGATTCTTTCCTCACTGCCATGTTCTATCGCAATGATGATAAGATCACCACGTCCGTATTCTGCAAGAATAGACAGTTTTTTATCAATCTCCCAGTTTCCGAAGCCGCTTCCTTCATTGAATAAGTTTTGTGCATCCTGAAGATATAAAACAGGATACCGTTTATCTGTGTTGTGATAGTCGTAGGGAAGCAGTGCCCAAACCTTACGGTAACGGTCAAGCTGCGGAATGTAAAAATTTTCGGAAATAACTTCTGCTATAGGATAATATTCTTCTTTGAACGGTCCCCAGTTCAATCTCCATTTTTCTACAGAATCTGAAGTTTTACCAGCATTCTTTTTGATTTTCCGGTTGGGCGTGATATTTCCATACTGATCCAGTTCTACATTCTCCCATCCGCCTTTTGTAAATTTATATTCAATATCCTCAGGAAGTACCTGATCTTCGATTTCTATACAATAATTGGAAGCATCAAGTTGTTGAAGCTGGAAATTATAATCTTTAGGGTTCCATGTATTGAAATTTCCGGTAATAAATACCGGTCTGTCGTCTTTTTCTTCTGTATAAAGTTCAAACCTCATCGTTGTGTTTAATAAAATATTGATGTTAAATGTATAAAAAAAGATTGTTTTGAAATCATAAAAATGTGCGGTAAAAAATGATATATTTGATAGATAGACAAAACACGGAATGATGTTGACAATTATTTGATGAATAATTCATCGCTATTGTCAGTATTTTTCGTAGTTTCAGGGAAAATATAAATATAAACTGATCTTGATGAATTCTGTTAAGACCTACACGCTTTTCACCGATCATGATGTGTACCTTTTCAAAGAAGGCAGACATTATAAGCTGTATGGTAAATTTGGAGCACATTCTGCAGAAAAAGAGGGCGTAAAGGGCGTATATTTTTCCGTTTGGGCACCCAATGCAAGGAAAGTTTCCGTGATCGGAAATTTTAACAACTGGAATCACAAAGATCATATTTTGTTTCCGAGATGGGATGAATCAGGAATTTGGGAAGGGTTTATTGAAGGATTAACCTGGGGAACACTATACAAATATGCTATTGAAACCCAAGGGGGCGAAATTCTGGAAAAAAGTGATCCTTATGCGGTAAGCTGGGAACAGAATATTCAGGCCGCTTCTCTGGTTTCCACCACCTGGTACGAATGGAATGATCAGAAGTGGATGGATAGCCGCTGGGAAAAAAACAGACTGGAAGCTCCGCTATCGGTATATGAACTGCATTTGGGTTCCTGGGTAAGAGAAGAAGATCAGCCCCAACGTTTTTTAAACTACAGAGATATTGCTAAAAAACTGGTCCCTTATATCAAAGAAATGGGGTTTACCCATGTGGAATTCATGCCCGTGATGGAATATCCTTACGAACCGAGCTGGGGATATCAGATTACCGGTTTTTATGCAGCAACTTCACGCTTTGGTTCACCACAGGATCTAATGTTTCTTATTGATGAACTTCACAATAATGACATAGGCGTTATTCTGGATTGGGTTCCGTCCCATTTTCCGGGAGATGCCAATGGGCTTCACCGTTTTGATGGATCCTATCTGTATGAGCACGAAGATCCGAGAAAAGGCTTTCATCCGGATTGGAAATCGCATATTTTCAATTACGGAAGAAATGAAGTGAAGTCCTTTCTGATCTCAAATGCCATGTTCTGGCTGGATCGTTATCATGCAGACGGATTGCGTGTGGATGCGGTCACCTCAATGCTTCATCTTGATTATTCACGAAACGAAGGCGAGTGGGAACCTAATATCTACGGTGATAATGTAAATCTGGAAGCGAAAGCCTTTCTGCAGGAATTCAATACGGCTGTTTATAAAGAATTTGGGAATACTATCATGACCATAGCAGAAGAAAGTTCAGATTTTCCTATGCTTACAAAGCCTGTACATGACGGTGGTGTTGGATTTGGAATGAAGTGGATGATGGGATGGATGCATGATACGCTGGATTACTTCAAAGAAGATTTTGTTAACCGCAAATTCCATCATCATAAACTGACCTTTGCTTCCATGTATATGTATAATGAAAATTATATGATGCCTTTGTCACATGATGAAGTGGTACACGGAAAAGCAAGCCTTATTTATAAAATGAAAGGAGACGAATGGCAGAAATTTGCCAATCTCCGTACCTTATATGTATATATGTATACCCATCCAGGAGCCAAACTGCTTTTTATGGGTGATGAATTCGGGCAGACCAGTGAATGGAATTTTACCCGAAGTCTCGACTGGCATTTGCTGAAATATCCTGTTCACAAAGGAATGCAGGAGATGGTAAAAGAACTGAATCACCTCTATAGATCGGAAACCGCTTTTTACGAAAATCAGTTTGACAAACATGGTTTTGAGTGGGTAGAAGCGGATGATCTTGAAAACTCAGTATATGTATATCTCAGAAAAGGAAAAAGAAAAGATGATGTCCTGATGGTGGTTTTAAACCTCGCACCAAAAGTATTGGATTATAAAATCGGGATTTCTGCAGGAACCCATTGGGAAGTTGTTTTAAATTCTGATGATGAAAAATACAGTGGAAGTGGAGTAGAACCCGAAATTCTGGAAGAGAAGTATGAAGAATGGAGAAATTATCCAAAAACAATGACCGTGAAATTGCCGCCATTGGCTGGAATTGTTTTACGTCAGAAGAAAGATAAAAAATATAAATTACATAGAATTAAACACAAGAGATAAAGAATGGTTGTTTATCATTTAAGTACAGAATGTTATCCTGTCGCAAAAGTAGGGGGCCTGGCAGATGTGGTGGGAGCATTACCAAAGTATCAGAATAAAATAAAAGGAATAGAAGCTAAGGTCGTGATGCCATGGTACAATAAACCCTTTATTCACGATCACGAATTTGAAATTGTTTTTGATGGATTTATTCATCAGGGAACGAATATGCTGCAGGTTCAGGTGTTGAAAGAAAAGAGCAATGTGTTGGGATTTGAACTGTATATGGTAAGGATTCCGGGATTATTGGACAGGGAAAACCCTTATGGATACCAGGATGAAAACTTCCAGTTTCTGGCATTCCAGCATGGCGTTTTGCATTGGCTTTCTGCGATGAAAATCCGCCCTGATGTACTTCATTGTCATGATTATCACACCGGATTGGTTCCTTTTATGATAGAAAACTGCCATGAATTTGAATTCTTAAAAGGAGTAAAAACAATAGGAACGATTCATAATGGCGAATATCAGGGCATGATGAGCTGGACAATGGCACAATATATGCCTTCTTTTGACCATTACAAATGGGGACTGATGGATTGGAACGGATTCATGAATCCTCTGGCGAGTATGATTAAATGTGCCGATGCTTTTACTACTGTTTCCGAAGGTTATCTTGAAGAACTTTTCATCAGCTTCCGCGGACTGGAAAGTCTGGTTCGTCAGGAATTCGGAAAAGCATACGGAATTATCAATGGTATTGATACTGAAGTCTGGAATCCTGAAACTGATCCGATGCTGGATTTTAATTTTAACAGCAAAAATGCAGTAGCTCAAAAGAAGAAAAATAAAGAAAAGCTTTGCAAAGAATATGGATTAAAACCTGAGCTTCCTTTATTTGCTTTTATCGGAAGATTTGCTACGGAAAAAGGTGCAGACCTGCTGCCTGATGTGGTGTGGCGAAGCATTAAGCAGAGCTATGGTGCTTTAAATATTATGATTCTTGGATCAGGAAATACCTATATTGAAAATAAACTGAAAGAGTACGACTATACCTACACCAATTTCGCATTGGATCTTGGATATAAAGAACATCTTTCCCATAAGATCTATGCTTCAGCAGATTTTCTTTTGATGCCTTCAAGGGTAGAGCCCTGCGGATTGAATCAGATGTATTCCATGAGATACGGAACCGTTCCTGTGGTAAGATATACCGGAGGTCTCAGGGATACCGTAGAAGATATTTCAACAGGGGGAGCAGGACTTAATTTTACGTATCCCGGTGTAGATGATGTTGTACATGCGATGAACAGGGCGATGGCGATTTATAATCAAAAAGGCGTCATGGATGATCTTATTCATGCCAACATGAATTTTGACTTTGCATGGGAGAAATCTGCAGAAAAATACATAGCTTTATATAATAGCTGATTGAATGTAATATGAAAACAAAGAATGCTTTAATGTAGCAGTAAACACTAAGAACAGAACAGTAAACTTAATAAAATAAAACGCAAGATATTTATGAATCGAAATGTAATCTCTATTGTTTTAGGAGGAGGCAGAGGAACAAGATTATTCCCGTTAACGTATACCAGATCAAAACCGGCTGTTCCTATTGCAGGAAAATACAGGCTGGTAGATATTCCTATCTCAAACTGTCTGAACTCAGGATTGAATAAAATCCTGGTGTTAACGCAGTTTAATTCTGCTTCCCTCAATTCACATATTAAAAATTCTTATCACTTTGACATCTTCAGCAAAGGCTTTGTTGATATTCTGGCAGCCGAGCAGAATGTGGAAAATGACAGCTGGTATCAGGGAACAGCAGATGCCGTACGCCAGTCGATGAAACATCTTGAAAAATATGATTATGATTATATCCTTATTCTTTCAGGCGATCAGCTCTATCAGATGGATTTCAGGGAAATGCTGGATTTCCATATTGAAAACGGGGGAGACCTTACCATTGCTACCATTCCTGTCAATGCAAAAGATGCCACAGGTTTCGGGATCTTAAAATCTGATGATGAAGGAAATATCACTTCTTTCTATGAAAAACCGGATTTTGATACGCTGTCAGGCCTGAAGTCTGAAGTTTCAGAAGAAAATAAACACACCGGAAAAGAGTTTCTGGCTTCCATGGGAATTTATATTTTCACCAAGAACATCCTTAAAAAGATGTTTGATGAAGGCGCAGGAGATGATTTCGGAAAAGATATCATTCCGAGTTCTATCGGAAAGTACAAGACACTAAGCTATCAGTATGAAGGCTATTGGACGGATATCGGAACCATAGAATCTTTCTACGAAGCAAATCTCGACCTTTGTCTGGATCTGCCACAGTTTAACCTTTTCTCTTCCTCACCGATCTATACCAGAGCCAGAATGCTTCCGCCTTCAAAAATCAACGGTTCCTATGTAAGTAAAGCTGTTTTTGGAGATGGATGCATCATTATGGCAGATAAAATTGAAAATTCCGTGATCGGAAACAGGACCAGAATTGATAAAGGAAGTACCATTGTGAATTCCTACGTCATGGGAGCTGATTTCTACCAAAATACTACTGAAATTGTCATCAATGACAGAGGTGGACGTCCTAATATGGGAATCGGAAAATACTGCTACATAGAAAAAGCAATTCTTGATAAAAACTGTTACATTGGTGACAATGTGAAAATCATCGGCGGAAAACATATTCCGGATGGTGATTATGGAACCTATTCTGTTCAGGATGGGATTGTGGTAGTGAAGAAAGGAGCGGTGATTGCTCCGGGAACACATATTGGGTAAGAATTCTTAATATGAAAATACAGGTATAAATTTGTCTTATAAAATCATACACCTTATAATAAAGTATATGGAAAAAAGAAACCTAACCAGGTTTCTTTTTTTTGTTTATCATGATTTTATTTAGAAAATAAGGTCAATGAATATTCCAGGTCTGGATCTTTGTGTTCTTTTAATGATTGTAAGAAAAATTGGGTGTTCACCGTATGATCAGGAATTACCCCCTTACAGTTAGCAACATTCTCCTTATCATCACTGTTGAAGAATATTTCCGTTCTGGGAATAGAAATAGTGGATTTGGTATGAGGAAGTCTGTACGTAAGAAACCATGCTGCAGTCGTAAAATTGCTGCAGGAACCCGTTTCCTTTCCTACAATTGCGCCTCTTTTTTCACTTTGAAATAGAGAAGCAAAATAGGTGGCTGCAGAAAAAGTACGGTTATTGATCAATAAAACAATTTTTCCGTCAAAAAATGCGCCGTCTCTGGGATAGCTTTTTATATACGTATTATCCAGTCTTGAGTTTCCAAAATAATAATCTCCTTTTTCTGCTTTATCGAACCGCTGTCTCATGAAATTATTCTGGTCGGCAATATCCTTATCAGAATAATAACGGTTGGTCTGGGGATCTACCAGATGATCGTTGTAATTGATGTCAACAACTTTAGTTCCGTATTTGTATTCATTATTGAATGTTTTATCATTAGCAATGAAAGAATACAGTAAGGGAACATTACTGATGGCTCCTCCCGGGTTGTTGCGGATATCCAGAATAAGGTTTTTAATTTTCAGATCTTTTATTTCCTGGAAATATTTCTTTAACCTTTCATAAAAAAAACTTTCATCATAAGAAAATGATTTCACAGATAAATAGTAAGTGTCAGAATCAATTGTATAACCATAAATTCCAGCGTTTTCTGAAATCAGATCAACAGGCAATACAGAATGCCTGCTTTCATAATAGAATCTGGGATATTTAATACCTTTCACTTTCATGGTTTTCTGTTCCCCACTAGATGTTTTGTATCGTAATGAGAAATCATTCGTACGATTTTTTAAAATAAAAGGAATATAAAAAGACACATCTATATCTTCCACTTTGATATTTCCGTCTGCGGCTTTAGGAACGGCCTGTAAAAGTTCTTTAGAGCTTATACCATTAATCTCCATAATCTCACTGCCTACTTCAATAGCGTAAGGATTGGATCCGTTTACAAATAGCTGCCCATTCTGTACATAAATCTGCAAAGGAAAAAAATGTAGGGAGCTTAAAATATTTTCAAAATAATTGGAATCTGCACTGAAGGAACTGTGTCCGTCCCCAATGATTCTAGTAGGATTGTTCATAAGCAGGCTGATATAGCTTGGATCTTTTTTAACAATATTACGGAGAGAATCTATTTTTTTTGCAATGATTTCCTTGCTGTGGAATCTGTAAGGATTGGGATGCTGTTTCTGAATGATATCAACTGCAATATCGAAGTCTTTCAGGTATCCATCCTGTGGGATTTCAGAAATTGAGTATTGGGAAAATACAATTGATGATAACAAAACCAATGGAAATGTACATAACTTCTTCATAAAAATAAAATTAAGTTGTTCCAAAAAACAATATGCATACCATATATACCACAGATTATTTGATATTAATCATTAAATCAATATTTTTTAATGCATTATTTTTTTTTCAAAACAATCTGTATATTGTTCACTCTTTTTATTTGTATTATTTTTGTGCGATGCGTATTTTTAAAATCTTAGCGGTAATCATTATTCTTTTGGGGGGAGCTTATGCTGCGTCCATGTATTATTTTGTGGATGAAAGTAAAAACTTTACGATTGAAAAAGAGATCGATTATCCCGTGGATAAGGTTTTTTCCCAGTTTAATAATCTTCAGAATTTTACGAGATGGAATAACTTTTTTACCAGCTCACCATCCATAGATATTGATTATTATACACCGTATGAAGGACAGGGAAGTGCCATTAGCTATGTAGATCCTAAAAATGATACCGATGGAGAAATGTTCATCAGGTATGAAAACCTCAATAAAACATTGAAATATCAGCTTTTTGAGGATGAAAATGAAAATCCGACATTGGTTGACGTTAAATTCAAACCGGTTTCCGCTGAAAAAACAAAGATTACCTGGTATGTTCATACCCCGAAGCTGTCTGTCTGGAAAAGAGTGGAAAACTTCTGGACTGAAGACCGTTTTGCGGAAAATATCAATAAAAGTATGGTAAATCTTAAAAACTCTTTAGGAAATAAAGTGGAAAAAGATAACCAGATGGCAGCCATCAAATATGACAGTTTAATGGTGGAGAATGAAGAAGATAAACTGTTATTGGGAATCAATGTAAGTACCTCAAACAAAAAAGATGCGCTGTACAAAAATATCGTGATGAATTATAACAAAGTCTATAATTTCGTAACGATGGACCTTGGGAAAAGAGATGATGAATTCGGATATCCGGTCTTGATTACGGACGCCGATAATTACAAAGACAAGGAGGTTTCTTATTTCCTCGGAATTCCACTTTCTAAAAAGATTGGAGTTTCTGACAATAATTTCAATTTTAGGTCTGTAAATCCGTCTCAAAATTACGTAATGTACTACAAAGGGAACTACGAGGGACGAATTCGGGCAATTCAGCAGCTTATTCAGAAAGCCAAAAAAGACGAGATGCGCTTCGGAGATATCCGTCAGACCTTTATTGAACGTCCGATGGAAGGTCAGGAGGTGAACGTTAAGCTCTCATTATCAGTATATAAGTAATTTTTTTTTATTTTATTTTTTCTTAAGTTTTTTTAACGGTTTCAGACTGTTCTAACTCGGTTTTTTTTATTAAATTTGAAGATTAATTCTACAAATAAATTTTAATAAATAGATAAACTGTAATAATGGACAGATTTTCATTCCTAAACGCAGCTCATTCTCAGTTAATTGAGGATTTATACCAACAGTACTTAAAATTCCCGGACTCTTTAGAACCATCATGGAAAGCTTTCTTTCAAGGCTTCGATTTTGCTTTGGAGAACTACGGAGATGACGATAACACCCAGTTTATTCAGGCTTCAGCCAACGCTGCCCCGGCAGTTCAACAACAGATTTCTCAGGCAGTATCCAACGGAGAAGTTCCTGAGCATATCAAGAAAGAATTTAAAGTAGTAAACCTTATCGAGGCTTACAGAACAAGAGGACACCTTTTTACAAAGACTAACCCGGTTAGAGAAAGAAGACATTATACCCCTACTTTAGACATCGAAAATTTCGGTCTTTCTAAAGAAGATTTAAATACAAAATTCAACTGTGCTGTTGAAACAGGAATGAAAGAACCTGCTACTTTGGCAGATTTGATCAAGCACCTTGAAAGCATCTACTGTGATTCTATCGGAGTAGAATATATGCACATCAACAATGTTGAAGAAAAAGATTTCATCAAAAGATGGCTTCAGGTAAACGAAAACCACCCAAGTCTTTCTGCGAACGAAAAAACAGAAATCTTATTAAAATTAAACCAGGCGGTTGCTTTTGAAAACTACCTTCACACAAAATTTGTAGGACAAAAAAGATTCTCATTAGAAGGTGGTGAAACATTAATCCCTGCTTTGGATCAATTGATCTCAAGATCTTCTCAGCTAGGAGTAGATGAAGTAGTACTAGGGATGGCTCACAGAGGTAGACTGAATGTTTTGACTAACATTTTCGGAAAATCTTACAAGCAGATCTTCTCAGAATTTGAAGGAAAAGAATTTGAAGAAGATGTATTCTCTGGTGACGTTAAATATCACTTAGGATCTTCTAAAAAGATCAAAACAGCTTCCGGAGAAGAAGTTTGTATCAACCTTACACCAAACCCGTCTCACCTTGAAACGGTTGCTGCTTTGGTAGAAGGTATCTGCCGTGCAAAAGTAGACGACAAATACAAAGATTATTCTAAAGTATTGCCAATCATCATCCACGGTGACGGTGCTATTGCCGGACAGGGTATCGCTTATGAAGTGGCTCAGATGATGACTCTGGAAGGATACAGAACAGGAGGTACAGTTCATATCGTTGTGAATAACCAGGTTTCGTTTACAACGAACTATATGGATGCAAGATCTTCAACATACTGTACAGACATTGCTAAAGTTACAGAATCTCCTGTAATGCACGTCAATGCTGACGATGCTGAAGCAGTTGTTCACGCTATCCACTTTGCGGCTGACTTCAGAGCAAAATTCGGAAAAGACGTTTATATCGACCTTTTAGGTTACAGAAAATATGGTCACAACGAAGGGGATGAGCCAAGATTCACCCAGCCTAACCTTTATAAGACTATTTCAAAACACCCGAACCCAAGAGAAATTTATAAAGATAAATTGCTTAAAGACAGCGTTACTTCAAACGACGTAATTGCTAAAATGGAAACAGAATTCAAAGCTCTTCTGGATAAAGATTTTGATGCTTCTAAAGAGATTGAGAAAAACGTAATGGATGTGTTCATGGCTGAAGATTGGGTAAACTATCCAATTGGTAAGAGAGGAGCAGTTCAGTTACCGGTAGATACAAAATATGACCTGGCGAAGCTGAAAGAATTGGCGCTTAAGATGTCAACACTTCCGGCAGACAAAAAGTTCATCAATAAAATTACAAGACTTTTCGATAACCGTATCAAAGCGATTGAAGGAAACTCATTAGACTGGGCACTAGGAGAGTGGTTAGCTTATGCAACGCTTCTTGTGGAAGGTCATAATGTAAGAATTTCCGGAGAAGATGTGGAAAGAGGAACATTCTCTCACAGACATGCTGTGGTAAAAACTGAAGATACAGAAGAAGAATACATCCCGTTAAGACATGTTTCTGAAAACAGATTTGATGTATTCAACTCTCACCTTTCAGAATATGGTGTTCTAGGTTTCGATTACGGATATGCAATGGCGTCTCCAAATACATTAACCATCTGGGAAGCTCAGTTCGGAGATTTCGTGAACGGTGCTCAGATTATTGTTGACCAGTATTTAGCTGCTGCAGAAGAAAAATGGAAAATTCAGGACGGATTGGTAATGTTATTGCCTCACGGTTCGGAAGGACAAGGAGCAGAGCACTCTTCAGCAAGATTGGAGAGATTCCTTACTCTTTGTGCTAACGAAAACATGGTAGTAGCCAATATTACTTCTCCTGCCAACTACTTCCACTTATTGAGAAGACAGTTGAAATGGGCGTTCAGAAAGCCATTGATCGTAATGAGCCCTAAATCTTTATTGAGACACCCTAAAGTGGTTTCTCCGCTTGAAGATTTCGCAACAGGTTCATTCCAGCCAATCTTGGACGATCCTACAGCAGATCCTAAAAAAGTAGAAAAAGTAGTTCTTTGTTCAGGTAAACTGTACTTTGAATTACTGGCGAAGAAAGAAGAACTGAACTGTGAAAACATTGCTTTAGTAAGATTTGAGCAGTTATATCCGCTTCAGACAGATGCTATCGAAGCCATCTTCAACAAATATGAAAACAGAAAACAACTCGTGTGGGCTCAGGAAGAACCTGAAAATATGGGGGCTTGGTCTTATATCCTGAGAAACTTCAGAGATACAGGAATCCAGGTAGTAGCTCCGGTACCAAGCGGTGCACCAGCTCCAGGTAGCCACAAAATGTTTGAGAAAAACCAAAATGCAGTGATCAACAGAGTTTTCGACAGAGATGATGCTCCTGCAAAAAGACCCGTTACAGCTTAATTTAAATAATAATCAATTAAAAAATAAAAAATACTCGATATGTCAGTTTTAGAAATGAAAGTTCCTTCACCGGGCGAATCAATTACAGAAGTTGAAATTGCAACTTGGCTTGTAAAAGATGGTGATTATGTAGAAAAAGATCAACCTATCGCCGAAGTGGATTCAGATAAAGCAACTCTTGAATTGCCTGCAGAACAAAGTGGTGTGATCACTTTGAAGGCAGAAGAAGGTGATGTAGTACAAGTAGGTCAGGTAGTTTGTTTAATTGATATGGATGCTGCAAGACCAGAAGGTGCTGCACCTGCTGCTGAAGCTCCAAAACAGGAAGAAGCTCCGAAAGCTACTGAGCCTGCTAAACAAGAAGCTCCAAAACCAGCTGCTCCGGTAGCTGCTCCACAAACTTATGCAACAGGAGCTCCATCTCCGGCTGCTAAGAAAATCCTTGACGAGAAAGGAATGGATGCTGCTCAGGTTTCAGGAACAGGAAGAGATGGAAGAATCACTAAAACTGATGCTGAATTAGCGGCAGTTCCTGCATTAGGAGGAAGCCCTATGACTGCTACAGGTGCAAGAACTACCACTACCACTAAACTTTCAGTTTTAAGAAGAAAAATCGCTCAGAGATTGGTTTCTGTGAAGAACGAAACAGCAATGCTGACGACTTTCAACGAAGTGGATATGTCTGAAATCTTCAGATTAAGAAAGCAATATAAAGAAGAATTTGCTCAAAAACACGGAGTAGGACTTGGTTTCATGTCTTTCTTTACAAAAGCAGTAACAAGAGCACTACAAATGTATCCGGATGTAAACGCATCTATCGACGGAGACTTCAAAGTAAACTATGATTTCTGCGATATTTCAATTGCCGTTTCAGGTCCTAAAGGATTAATGGTTCCGGTATTGAGAAATGCTGAAAATATGTCTTTTGCAGGTGTTGAAGCCAACATTAAAGATCTTGCTACTAAAGTAAGAGACGGTAAAATTACGGTTGACGAAATGACTGGTGGTACTTTCACCATTACAAACGGAGGTACTTTCGGATCTATGATGTCTACACCAATCATCAACCCTCCACAATCTGCAATCTTGGGAATGCACAACATTATCCAGAGACCAGTAGCGGTGGACGGACAGGTAGTAATCAGACCAATGATGTACGTTGCCATGTCTTATGACCACAGAATTATCGACGGTAAAGAGTCTGTAGGATTCCTTGTAGCGGTAAAAGAAGGTATCGACAATCCTGTTGAAATTCTAATGGGAGGTGACGAAAGAAAAGGCCTTGGATTATAGTTTTTGATAAAATTATAACATAATATATGATCTCGCCTTAAAAAAGGCGAGATTTTTGTATTTATTAAGAAAATACTACAATGATGTTTTCAAAAATGACTTCTAATATCAAAGTTTCAGTAATACCTGAATATGATAGTAAAAACAGTTATCCTTCCGAAAACCGTTACGTTTTTAAATACAATATCACGATAGAAAATGACGGAAGCTTTCCTATCAAAGTATTGAAAAGAAAATGGTTGATCTTCGATGTCGGATTCGGATACACAGAAATTATAGGCGACGGAGTGATTGGATTGACTCCCGAGATAGGAACCAATGAAAATTTTGCTTATTTTTCCAATGTAATGCTTCGTTCCGGAGTAGGAAATATGAGCGGAAAATACCTGGTTAAAAACATGGAGACACAGGAAACTTTTGAGATTGATATTCCAAAATTCAATCTGTTGTCTGAAGTGTTGAGTAATTAATAACAGATGTTCTGTACCAAGTACAGGTTTTTACAAAGGAACCCGGGTTCTGTTTGTTTGTAAGATGACTAAAGCTTTTTAATTTTTGCTTTCATATACTCATTTACTTCATCATTACTGGTGAGGAAGAGCTTTTCAAATGCCAGTAAAGATATTTTAGCACAAACTTCTGCATCAGCTCCTGCTCTGTGATGGGTAAAATCAATTTGATGATATTCTGCTAATGGCTTAAGCCCGTATTTCGGAAGGTAGTTCCATGATTTCTTGGCAAGCTGAATACTGCACAGATAGTTCAATTTTGGGGTAAACATTCCGTAGTGCTCCAGACATCCTCTTAAAACAGAAGCATCAAATCCCGCATTGTGAGCAATCATAAGACTGCCATACATCATATCCTGAGCTTCATACCATATTTCATCGAAGGTAGGGGCATCTTTTACATCTTCCGGCTGAATTCCGTGTACAGCAATATTGAATTTACTGAAATAAGGAAAACTCGGAGGTTTGATCAGCCAGGTCTTTGTTTCTACAATTTTAGAATCCTGTACCACACAAATTCCCATCTCACAAGCGGAACTTTTCTCATGAGTGGCCGTTTCAAAATCTATTGCACAGAAATCCATTGTTTTTTATTATAAGTTGTTGGTTGTTATTCAGTTGCTGGTTCTATAGTTTAGAGTTTAATGTTCAGGGTTTAAAGTTTAAGGTTTAAGGTTTTGAATTTAAGATTAATTGAAGTTATAAATTTTTACCCTAATGAATCCTTAGTTCATGATAAGTAAAGAAAGTTGTAGTTTTCCGTAATCCCTATTACCTGCAACATATTACCTTTCATCTGCCACCCAAAAAATGTTTAAAAATCAGCCATTTCGATTGGTAAAACTGACTCTTCTGATGTTTCTGGCGAAGTTTCCATGTTCCGGGAAGCTGGGCATAAAATCCAAAATGGGCTCTTACTACAGCCCACAGATGGGGGAAACCTTGCTTTAAACCGAAATAAATTCCGGCAATTCCATCCAGACATAATCTGAAAAATATCAGGAAGATCAAGCGGGGGAAAGGAAGATTTTTAAACATCATAGAAAGATTATTTCTGATGTTTAAATACGTTTTCTGTGCACTCTGCTTGTTGAGCGTTCCACCTCCTACATGATAAACTTTGGATTTCCCGGTGTAATAAATCTTTTTTCCTGAATTGATAAGCCTCCAGCAAAGGTCAATCTCCTCCTGGTGAGCAAAAAATCTTGCATCAAAACCATTCTGTTCCCAGAAATCTTTTGAACGGATGAAAAAGCAGCATCCTGATGCCCAGAAAATCTCCGTTTCGTCATTATATTGGCCTTTATCTTCTTCCAGATCATCAAAAACCCTTCCCCTGCAATAAGGATATCCAAGATTATCTATCAAGCCCCCGGCAGCACCTGCAAACTCGAAATAACTTTTTTTATGATAAGATAAAATTTTAGGCTGTACCGCTGAAATAGAAGGATTTTTTTCCAACAGTTCCAATACAGGTTCTGTCCAGTTCTCAGTAACTTCTACATCGGAGTTCAGAAGACAGTAATATTCATTGGGAATGGATTTCAATCCTTCATTATACCCCCCTGCAAACCCATAGTTCTGATCATTTTGAATAATATGTACGGTGGGAAAATTCCTTTGTAAAAACGCAATGGAATCATCCGTAGAAAGATTGTCTATCACATAGATATCCGCACTCTGAGAAAATTGTACCACACCCGGAAGAAATTTCTCAAGCCAATTTCTGCCATTCCAGTTTAAGATGGCAATTGCCAGTTTTTTCTGCATGTCAATCTATTTTTTTTCAGAATCAAAATTCTTAATGGAATCCTGATATTTCCATTTTCTGTGTGACCAAAGATAGTTGTCAGGATATTTGTGCAAAGTGTTTTCCAATAATTTATGAAATTTTCTCACAACTTCATTTTCTGTAAACTTTTCACCATCCGGATATATTCTGTGATAATTAACCTGATAATAACCGCGTTTTACCTTTTTCATTTCACAATAGATGAAAACAAGATCCATCCTTGTGGCAAGCCTGTCATAGCCTATAAAAGCTGGAGTACGCTGGTTCAAAAATTCCAGTCCGTAAGTGACATGAGCGTGGTGAGGCGTTTGATCAGCTACAAACATATACGCTGAATCTCCGTTATTTTTAGATCTGAAAATATTCAGAATAACTTCATTGGCTTCCAGTGCTTCATTTCCAAATTTGTTTCGGACTTTCTTCATCTGATTCTCCCAAAAATCACTGTTTACCTTTCTGTAAACGGGATGGCAGTGCGCCTGAGGAATAATTCTTGCCAGTGCATTGATCCATTCCCAATTGAAAACGTGCCCTGCCAGAAGAATAATATTTTTACCTTCTTCTTTAGCTTCGTGAAATAAATGCTGATTGATATGCTGCATCCTCACCCGGGATTCTGTTTCCGAAATGCTGAAAGATTTGATGGTTTCTACCAGATAATCTGAAAAATTAAGGTAGAATTTTTTTCTGATGTCTTTAATCTCTTCCTCAGATTTATCAGGGAAAGAGTTTTTAAGGTTTTGCGTAATAACCTCTTTTCTGTATCCTACAATATAATAATTCAGGAAGAAGATGACGTCCGAAAAAACATATAATATTTTCAGCGGAAGCTTGGAGATCAGATATAATATTTTGATTAGAAAATTCATAAAACACGCAAATTTAGTGATAATAAAATTATGGTTCTATTTTTGCAGAAGGATATATATTATTTTTTTTACTTTTATATTATGAAGAAATTGATAATATTCGCTTTCCTGGGTTTAAGTACTTTTGCTTTTTCGCAGGATGTAAAGAATTCGACTGATAAAGGAAAACAAAAAGCAGCTCTTATAGTTCCTGCAGAGCAGGCTAAATTAGAGGCTCAGAAAAAGGCAGCTGAAGAAAAGGCTAAGCTTCCTAAACCTTATGATCCAAAAGCTGATGCTCAGGCAGATATTAATAAATTAGTAGCCCAGGCTAAGAAAGAAGGCAAAAATATAATGATCCAGGCGGGTGGAAACTGGTGTATCTGGTGTCTTCGTTTTAATAATTTCGTACAAACTACTCCTGAACTGAAGGAATTAGCAGATAAAAACTATGTATATTACCATCTGAACTATTCTCCTGACAATAAGAATGAAAAAGTTTTTGCTCAATATATCAATATTAAGGAACAACAGTTTTATCCTTTCTTTATCATATTAGATAAGGACGGCAAAAAGCTTCATGTTCAGCAAAGTGAAGTTTTAGAATCAGGAAAAGGCTATAGCAGAGAAAAAGTAAAAGAATTCCTGGAAAAAGGAAAGATTCTTTAAAAAGAAACCCGTTCGTCAGGAACGGGTTTTTGTTTTTTTTATATTAAGAAGCAGCACAGAATTCCATGCGTATTGCACCTCTTCCATTAGCATCATAGCAAGCTGCGGCGCCTGAATACTGAATACACGAAGTACAAGAACTGATATATACCATACTTCCATCCGAGCAAGATGAAGCACATGATACTCCTCCTGTTAGTTTACTTAATTTCTCTCTTGATAATTTTTTCAAATTTTTCATGGTTATTGATTTTAGTTTTAGGCCGTAAATATATTGTTTTTTTAATTAAAATCCCTTTTCAGGGAGAAATTATAATAATTTTTTAATCCAGTTCAACTTTTTCTCAGAATAGGGAGGATATTTGATATTCGGTTCACCCCATGTTGCTTTTTCAAGAACTGCTTTTTGGTGAGAGAAGGTTTCAAAACCATACTTTCCGTGATAATTTCCTATTCCTGAGTTTCCAACACCTCCAAACGGAAGATTATCATTGCTTAAATGCATCACGGTATCATTGATACATCCTCCTCCAAAAGAAAGCTTTCGGGTAAATTGATCTTTCTCTTCAGCATTTTGGGTGAAAAGATAGGCGGCCAGAGGTTTTTCGAGTTCTACAATGGAGTTGAGTGCTGCATTGTAATTTTGAAAACTGATAACCGGCAGGAGAGGTCCAAAAATTTCCTCCTGCATGATGTCGTCATTCCAGTCTATATGATTCAGAATTGTGGGCTCGATATAGCGTTTTTCTTCATCACAATAACCTCCGGAATAGACTTTTTCTTTATCAATAAGACGTACCAGGCGTTGAAAATTCCTTAGATTAATAATTTTTGTATACTGTTCAGAATCCTGACCATATTTGAATTCTTTAATATATTTCCTGAGCATTTCCAGAAACTGTTCCTGAATGGTTTCTTCCACCAGGAGATAATCGGGAGCTACACAAGTTTGCCCTGCATTGAGGAATTTCCCCCAGACAATTCTTTTAGCTGCCATTTCGAGATGGGCATTTTTCGTGACAATAGCCGGAGATTTCCCGCCGAGTTCAAGGGTTACCGGAGTAAGGTGCTCTGCAGCTGCTTTGTACACAATCTTTCCGACTTTTGTACTTCCGGTAAAGAATATTTTATCAAACCTTAGTTTTAAAAGCGCGGTTGTCTCCTCAATACCTCCTTCATACACATACAGATATTCAGGCGGAAAGTTTTCATTGATGATGGCTGACATTGCTTTCATGGTATTTTCCGCAATTTCACTGGGCTTCAGAATGCAGCAGTTTCCGGCAGCTATTGCCGCAATAATGGGAGAAAGTGATAGTTGATAAGGATAATTCCAGGCTCCGATCACCAGAATACAGCCCAATGGCTCTGAGTAAATTCTGCTGTTTCCCAGCTGATTAACAAGGTTGGTACTTACTTTTTTAGGCCTGGACAGAGATTTTAGGTTCTTGAGATAATAATTAATATCATTCAGAATAAAAGATAATTCCGTAGTGAAAGTATCAAATTTTGATTTTCCAAAATCCTTGTTAATAGCTTCATACAGCATATTTTCATTGGAAATAATAAGGTTTTTAAGCTTTTCAAGATACATTTTCCGAAAAGCAATGCTTTTGGTTTGCTGTGTTTTGAAAAAATCTCTTTGCTTCAGTAGAATGCTCTCAACTTCCATTGGTGACTTTTATAATATTAAACGTTCTTATTTTCAGGATCGCATGGATGGGAAATTTATTAATAATAATTAAATATTGATTTAAATAAAATCATTTTATATTATTTTTTAATTAATTTAATCATAAATATTGTGAAATTCATTGTTTGGTGATAAAAATGTTGTAGTTTTATTTGTATAAATTTTGCGGATGAGAAAATTGTTCTATTTATTTCCCTTATTCTTTTGTTATTTCAGTTACGCACAATGTACAAGCTGCGGCGTTCAAAACCCTACAGATCCCAACTATCATTTTCCGGATAATACTACGGTTTGTTTTACTTCGGATATGACATTTAATAATCCGACATTCGGAACAAACGCTAAAATCTGCATTGCTTCCGGTGTTACCCTGCAGTTTCAGAATAATATCAGTGGAGTAATTAATGCTCCGTTGAGTTTTGAAGTGCATGGAACGCTTAATTTTAATCAGACATTGACAGCTGTTGCCGATCTTGATGTACACGTTTATAATACCGGAAATATAACGGTTGGAGGAGGCAATGGTAACCTTACGATGGACGGGCAGGTGAATAACATTATTAATGAAGGACTTATTGAACTTGGCGTTTTACAGTTAGGTGATAACACCAATAATACTATTGATAATTATGGGAATCTGAATATCAACGGAAACCTTAATATGAGCAGTTCTGCAACTACTTTGTTCAGAAATGAAGGAGGCGGACTGATATTGCTCAGTGGAAATTATGGAAATAGTGAACAGAGTGTCTATGTGAATTGTGGAACTATTATTTCTCAGAGCGGATTTAATATTAATGGCGGTAAAATTATTAACACAGGATTTTTTACCGTTGGGGGAGATATTAATTTGTCCGGAAGCAGCAGCGAAATTTACAATTTTGGACTTTTTACCTCCACGGGAAATATGAGTAATGCCCCTGCTGATGCTGTTATTTATAATGAAGGCGAAATGGCGCTGAACCAATATCAAGGGGGGAATGCTGCCATTCAGGGACCTGCTTCCTCTACAAAAAAAGGATATATCGTTTTGCAAAATCCTATTCAGGTGGGAAATGTCGTGATTGGTCCTAATCTCGATTTCCGAAGAACTACTGGCGTATCTGATCCGGGCACGGTTTTCATGAACAGTAATCCAAGTTTTCTGACGAATGTTACCTATGATTGTGCTTCTACCAACAGCTGTAGTGCACCTTTAATCATTAATCCCGGATTTTGTCCTGCCATTAATGGAGATTTGCCCCCAATGGCGGTAGATGACACCTATACTATTGTTGCAGGAGGATCTTCTGCAGGAATCGTTCTGGATAACGACTTTGAAACCTACGGCGGAGCACAGGCAACCCTGTCCAATGTTGTTTTATCTCAGATATCAACATCAAATCCCAATATTTCATTGAATACAAATGACGGACATATTCTGGCAGCTCCGGGAACTCCTCCAGGAACATATACTTTAGTCTATCAGATCTGCCAGACCGCTTCTCCGTCAAATTGTGATACGGCAACGGTAACTGTTACGATTCAGGGGAATGTACCTTGTTATAAACCTGCAGTGACAGCAGGAACCGTACTTGCTCCGGATTTTGGAATTACTTCATTAAGCAGAGCAGATAAAGGAGGAAGTAACTGGCCGGGAGTAAGAACAGGAGCGTGGGCTGTACTGGAATCAAAGAATAAAGGTTTTGTTCTTAACAGGCTTACCGATGCTCAGGTTGCAGCCATCCCACAGGCAGACCTTAAAGAAGGAATGATCGTTTACAATACGACACAAAATTGTCTGCAGGTTAATATTGACGGAACTGCCACAGGCTGGAAATGTTTCAATACCCAAACCTGCCCGGATTAACAAAAAACTGAATCGTTATGAAAAAAATAGCCTTAATCATTATAATAACAGCTTCCGGAATCTTTAATGCCCAGGTTGCTTTAGGAAAAACGACATTAGAATCAGCTTCATCATCTGTTGAGTTTGGAAATGAAAACCGCGGTATTGTTCTTCCTTGGGTAATAGATACTTCCGGTATTCAAAATGTGGTGAATGGCACATTAATATTTGATACTTCAGATATGAAAGTGAAAGTCTATCAGAATAATGTTTGGAAAGACCTTTCCGTGGATGCTGCAGGCGTTGCTGATACGAGTCTGCAGGATAGTCTGGCAGATCAGCCTGATGCAAAGGTTTCTATAGGAACACCATCATCTGTTTCCGGAATTCTGGTGCTCGAAGACAATAATAAAGCTATGATTTTACCGAAAGTAGCTTCTCCCCATCTCAATATTATTTCTCCTGCCGCGGGTATGATGGTTTATGATACCCAGAAAAAGCAATTGGCAGTTTTCAACGGAACAGTCTGGTCTTTTTGGGGAGAATAATTCTACATGATATTTCTTACCGCAATTTTTACAGGATGATACAACAGCAATCCAATTGCCGTAACAAGTGCCAGCCAGAATAATCCCGTGAAAATTTCCATATTGGAAAGGAGGATAGACTGAGCGTTTATTTTAGCTTTAAAAGCACCTGCTGTCATGGATAAAGAATCATTCACTGACAGTTTCGAAATATTAGCTCCGAAAATTTGACTCCATTGATTGTAAAAAACAGGATTGGTATCTGTAAAATTAGCACTGAGGGTATCAGCATGTTTTAATGTTAAAAAAAGCATCAGGTTTTGCATCAATGCATATCCGATAGCGGTTGTCCAGAAACGGGTTGTCGTTCCTAACGCTGTAGCATTGGATACATATTCTTCCGGAGTTCCTGAAATCAGAAAGAAAACAAGGGGGGTAAATAATAATCCCTGTGCAACTCCCTGCAGAAATAATGGCGGACAGATGGTAGAAAGGGTAGTATCGGGATAAAAAGTATACGTAAACCATGCACAGTCAATGGCCAGTAAAAGAAATCCTGTAAAGAAAACAATCCTTGAGGAAATTCCGCGAACCAGGCAGATTCCTGATAATAGTATTCCCAAAAGAGTTCCTGCCACATTCCAGTACTGAATGTTCACAATATAATCCCAGGGCCATTTCCACACGGTAGCCATGATGCTGTAGACATTATTCAACCCGGAACGGATCAGATAAAAAATAAAAAACAGAATCATTCCTGCAATCACATTTTTGGAGCTGAAGACTTCAAAATGGAACAACGGTCTCTTGGAATTTCTTTGTTTCAACATAAATAATCCTCCTGAAAGAAGAAATATAAACAGGCACATAATAATGGTATCAGACTCAAACCACATGAGTCTTTTGCCATAAATAATAGCATAACCGCCAGCCTGGAGACATACCCAAAGCAAAAACCAGCTGGTAATATCCAATTGGTACAAAGGTTTTTTAGGAAAGAATCTGTTTCTGTTGAATAAAGCAATACCAATAATCAGGACAAATACATGGAAGTACACCATCATCAGAATCATATGCTGAAAATCGTAATCTTCAATACTTGATTTCAACAGGGAAGTGGTAATCGTTCCTCCGGTCAGCATGATCGTATACATGAAGAGATATGCTAAAACTTTGGCATGTTTTGTTTTTAATTCAGCAATAATTAAAGGCAGAAAAATAGCGCCTTCCAGCAACCCGAAAATTCCTTCTAAAAACCTGATCACCAATATGACATGATAATCATGGGTGACTGATAAAACGTAAAGAATGATTACGGAAATGGAAGCCATCAGCAGTACATAATATTTGACGCTGAAATAGGCCATAAACCGCTGTAAAACTAAAAGGGTAACCACAAATGTCCCGTACATCAAAATCATTAAATACTGGATGTCATCTGAATCTACATCCATAAAAGAAGATGTGAAGGCGCTGTTCGAATGTAAAAGCGACAACAACATCAGGTGGGGAAACAATGCCAGTATAAGAAGAGGCAGTTTCAGCCATTGTGGTACCCATTTATGATAAACTGTATTGTGTTGCATAATTTGTAAGCATTAAGCTTAGAAAAGGATATGGTAAATGAACAAATCGTCATTGAACCGGATTTAAAAATGCGAAAAGACAAAGAGCAAAGGTGTAAATAAGTAAAAGGTAAAATGGCAAATATGCATAAGAAAAAATTGGCAGATTCGCTATTTTGCAGTTTGCCTTTTCGCTAAAAAAATAATTTAATTGTAAAATCTGAGATAAGTTGATCGGAAGTTAATTTTGCACTCTAAAACTCTAAAACTCTAAAACTCTAAAACTCTAAAACTCTAAAACTCTAAAACTCTAAAACCCTCCCACACTCAAACTCATATCTTCTTCGCACTCACCAGAACATTCATTCCGGAAAGCAGTTTTTCGTTGTCTTTATTGTTTTCCAGAATAATTTTCACAGGAAATCTCTGTTCAATTTTCACAAAATTTCCCGTTGCATTATCAGGTTTTACCAGGGAAAACTGAGAACCTGACGCTGGAGAAACGGAAAGAATTTTTCCTTTAAACTCAACATCGGGATAAGCATCTGCCGTAATGATTACTTCTTTGCTCTGATCAATCTGTCCAAGCTGTGTTTCTTTATAATTGGCAATGATCCATTTTTCTTTGCTCACGATTTGTACCAAAGCCTGTCCTTCTTTAATCAACTGTCCTTCCTGAATGGTTTTTTTTCCAACCCACCCGTCATAAGGAGCTGTAATTACAGTATAAGAAAGGTACAGTTTAGCATTATTAAGACTTGCAGAACTCTGCTGGATCTGGCTTTTTACCGGAGCAACTTTGGTTTGTTGTTCGTTCGCTCCGGCTTTTACTGCGTTTTTCTGCTGTTCCAATGCTAAAAGATTGGCTTTTGATTGTTCATAAGAAGCTTTTACATTTTCAAATTCCTGCTCTGTAGCTGCATCTTCTGACAACAGGTTTTTATATCTTTTAAAATCCTGTTCCGTTCTCCAGATATCAATTTTTGCAGAAGCAATTTTAGCATCAATGATCTTGGTGTCGCTTTCTTTGGTACTCACCCCGCTTTCAATGGTACTGATGGTTGCCGTATTGGCATGAAGATTCGCTTCAGCCATGTGTACCTGGTTCACAAACTCTCTGTTGTCGATGACAATTAAAGTGTCGCCTTTATGTACAAACTGATTTTCGTTAAACCGTATCGTTTTGATGAAACCCGATACCTTACTGGATACAGGCGTGATATATTGCTCGATCTGCGCATCATTCGTCGTCACATTTTTTCTCGAAAAAAGATAAAAGCTTACCATTCCCGTGATTCCGCTGATGATCAGGATCCAGGCCAGTAAAGTAATGGACTTGTTGATTCTTTTTTCCTTTTGTGTCAATTGTTTCTGTGCCATAGTTTTTATAAGTTCCCAATAGTATATTGGAGTTGGTAGTATTTAAGTTGTCGGTTGATTTTTACGGAAATAAGATTAGATTCAGCTTCCAGATACGTGTTGTCTGCATCTATCAGTTCAGTGATAAGACTTAGTTTATTGGCATATTTAGTTCTTACAATACGGTAATTTTCCTTAGCCTGATTAATCGCTTCTTCAGCAATTTTTACCTTCTGGTCTGTCTCTTCAAACTTTTTATAGGCTTCGTAAACATTGTGTCTTACATTTTCCTCGTTTTCTTCAATCTGCAGTTTGGCAAGATCAATATTTTCCCTTGCTTCCTGCATTCTGTACTTATTTTTGTACAGATTCTCGATAGGATAGGTAAGGTTTACCCCCACCATTCCCAGGCGATATGCATAGGGTTCAGGAGGAAAGAACATCATATTCGGATATTTTAAAAAATATTCTCCTCCAGCTGTAATTTTGGGTAAATAATTCGCTTTGGTAATCTTTTGATCCAGTTCTTTCAGAGAAAGATTCTTATGGGTGATTTCAACAGACTCATTTTTGCTTAAAGCTGTTTCTGTCAGTTCATCAACATAAGGAATGGCAGCATTATCCGAAATAAGATCTTCTGTATTGACATGCATTTCCTGACTTTCAGGAAGAGAAAGGATAGTCTTCAGTTTGTGTTCAGCAATCTGAATATCATTATCCAGTTCCGTCCAGCTCATTTTATGGTTTGACAGCTGTAGTGAGGTTCTTAAGACTTCATTGACCGTTACAACGCCATTAGCTTTCAACGCTTTTACCTGTTTGATGTTGACAGAATCTTCCTTCATTTTATCATTAATAAGACTCTGTTGCTCTTTTAAATGATGAATCTGTAGAAAAGCAGTAATGATGGCCATTTTAAGCTGTCTTTCGTCCAGATGGGTTTTTAAAGCTGAAATTTCAGTATCTATCGCCGCTTTTTTCTCTGTATTTTTAATTTTTCCTCCCATGTATACCGGAATGGAAGCGGATAATGTAAAATCATACATTCCATTAATCACATCGTACTTGGTCGCTTTATTAAATACGCCATTCTGATGCTGAAACAGGTTGGTGACCTGATTGTAGCTTGTATGAAATTCAATGTCCGGAAGTTTTTCCATTTTGAGATCTTTCTCTTTGGTAACGGACATTTCCTGTTTCAGATGACTGATCTGTATGTTTTTATTGTTTTTCAGACCAATTTCTACAGCTTGTTGTAAGCCGAGATGCTGGTAATCGATCATCTGTGAATGTAAAAAGTTGCTCAATAATAAGCACAACGCAATGCACATATACCGGCATGCGTTCAATATGATATTCATAAATTAATTAAAGGATTTTTGCTAAAATGATTTTGATGCAGCAAAGTTACGATGAGAAGCTACAGACCCTATTTGTGAAAACAGAAAAAGATTTGCTCATTTACGCCAATTTAGAAATTCTTCTTACCTTTATGGGATGAACAACAGCCATTTTAAAGAAGTAGAAGAAGATGATACCGAATTTTACATTTATCACGTCCTTACCGGAAATGTAACCACAGAGATTCATTATCACAGTTCTGCACAGTTAGTCTATGCAGAAGGCGGTATTGTACATGTTTTTACAGATCAGAAACACTGGTATCTTCCTGCCAGATGTTTTATGTGGATTCCGGCCGGAACTCCTCACTATATTTTTTCTACCAGTCCGAAGGTTGATTTATATAACTTTTATTTTAAGAAAGAAGAGAATGAAAGTGGCTTTTTTGATGAAATCAACATTTATTCCGTTAATAATTTACTGCGGGAGATGATTTTGTATACTAAAGAATGGGATGGGAAAATCACAAAAAATGATACCTCTAAATACTTTTTCCTCAAAGCACTTAAAGGCGTTTTGCAGGAGAAAAAACACAAACACCTTGCCTTTCCCATACAGCATCCGTTTCCCAAAGATGAAACTTTACTGAAGATTGCAAGATATATCCATGCTAACCTTGAGAAGCCTCTTACAATCGAATCTACGGCAAAAGAATTCGGAATGAGTACAAGAACCCTTTCCAGGAAATTTAAAGAGATTCTGGGCATGAATTACATTCGTTTTCTACGGGCGTTGAGAATTACCCGCTCGCTTGAGCTGATGCTGGAAGGAAAATATAATATGTACGAAATTGCCATGATGGTAGGATACAACAGCTTGTCGTCTTTCAGTAATATTTTCAAAAAGGTAATTGGTATTGCCCCTACGGAGTATCAGCATAAACTGAGAGGGGATAAGTAGTGAGTGGGAGGGTTTGAGTGTTTGAGATTTGGGTTACGGGGTGCGTGTTACGAGGTAACGGGGTTTATAGTGCGGGATAAACTTTCTTGCCTGTTCCTACGTATAAGGTTGTTAAAAAGCTAATTTAACGAGTAATAGCAGTTAAGCTTTCCTATATTCCCCTTCCCTGAAGGGGTGGATTTTTGCAAAGCAAAAAGACGGGGTAGTTCATACCAATCTTACTTCAACGTCACCCTATACAAAAGAAAAACCACTTCAATAAATTGAAGTGGTCTGTATTTTGAGAAATTCTCAGTGGCTTATTAAGCTTCTTCAGTTTTAGCTTCTTCTTTTTTAGGAGCTGCTTCCACTGGAGCATCAGATACGATATCAAACTCGTAGTTGTACTCAACATTTCTGTGAAGTCTGATAAGAGCTGCGAATTTACCAGTTCTTTTGATCGTGTTACCAGGAATCTTGATGTATTTTTTCTCTACAGAAACACCAGCTTTTTCTAAAGCAGCAGATAGGTCAGCATTGTTGATAGATCCGAATAATTTGTCACCAGCACCTACTTTTGCAGGGATCGTGATAGAAGTTTTCTTCAATTGCTCAACTACAGCGTTAGCAGCAGCGATTAATTTAGCTTCTTCTTCTTTTCTAGCTTCTAATGTAGCTTCTAAAGCAGCTTTGTTTTTAGGTGTAGCTAAAAGAGCAATTCCTTGAGGAATTAAGAAGTTTCTAGCATAACCTGGCTTAACGTTTACTGTATCAAACTCAAGTCCTAAGTTTTCTACGTCTTTTTTTAGGATAATTTCCATTGTTGTTGTCCTTTTTAAGATTTTAGTTTATATCTAAAATCAAGTTAGAATTAATGATGTATTCAGCAACAAAAGAAGAGGAATACCTCTTCTTTTATTTATTTTTTGTCTTATTTCAATAAGTCAGCTACGTATGGTAGTAAAGCAAGGTGTCTTGCTCTTTTGATAGCAGCAGAAACTTTTCTTTGGTATTTTAAAGAAGTTCCAGTGTATCTTCTTGGTAAAATTTTACCTTGCTCGTTTACAAATTGTAATAAGAAATCAGCATCTTTGTAATCAACGTGCTTAATTCCGTATTTTTTGAATCTACAATATTTCTTTTCAGATTTTGTATTGATATCAAGTGGAGTAAGGAATTTTACTTCTGATTCTCCTCCTGCTGAGGCTTGTTTAGCCATTTCATCTATTGCCATGTCTTGTCTTTTTTAAAAAATAGGGTTAATAATTAAGCTTTAGCTGCTTTTACTTTAGCTCTTCTTGTTACAGCGTACTCTACAGCGTGCTTGTCAAGTTTTGTAGTAAGGTAACGGATTACTCTTTCGTCACGCTTAAATGCTAATTCTAAATCAGCAACTACAGTACCTTCTCCTTTAAATTCGATTAAAGTATAGAACCCATTCTTTTTCAATTGAATTGGGTAAGCTAATTTTTTTAATCCCCAGTTTTCTTTAGCAACGATTTCGCAGTTCTTTTCTTTGATTAGATCTACATACTTGTTCACTGCTTCCTCTACCTGTGCCTCAGATAGAACGGGAGTTAAAATGAAAACAGTTTCGTAATTGTTCATAATGTTAAAAAATTTGTTAATTATTTCGAGGTGCAAAAGTAGAAAATATATTTCTTATATGCAAGAGGATTGGTGAAATAGTTAGCGTTTCCTGAGAATGTCTATTCATCTTTTTATAGATTTCTGGATTCGGTTTCATCTTTGGATCTGATCTCCGTCAGAAAATTCACCTTCAAAACATCATACAAAGAATGTCTGCTTACAAGGATAGAGGCAATAGAAGAGACCATTCCGGCAAGCATCAGATGGAATATCAGGGAGTGTCTGTCCGTCATTTCCAGTACAATAATGGCGGAAGTAAACGGAGCTCTCGTAATGCCGGTAAGAAAAGCTACCATTCCGCCCAGAATTACCACATTGGTTTCGTTGGGTGTTAAATGAATAGCTCCAGAAATAACAGAGCCTATACTTGCTCCCGCAGTAAGAGCCGGAGCAAAAATTCCGCCGGCACCTCCTGAAGTAAAGGAAAGCGCAGGGCCCAGCATTCTGAGAATGGGAACATACCAGTCTTCATGTTTATCTTTAGTAAAAAGAACACGCTCCATAATTTCTTTTCCCGATCCCAGAACTTCTCTGTTGATGAAATAAGCGATGGAAGCAATAATTAAAGCACAAATGATCAGAAAGATTACATTGGCTTTATCTGTCTTCAGTTTTTTCTTCTTCCAGCTATTGATTGTAAGCATGATAACGGATAACTGACTCGCCAGAATGCCGGCAGTAGCTGCAACCAGTACAATCGGAAACATAACCATTAAAGAAACATCATTGGTTTTCGGATATCCCAGATATAAATAAGATCCTGCCAATGTTTGAGCGGTAAGGCCTGCAATAATTACTGCCGTAAACAAAGCCGTTTTAAAGTAATTGATATGGGTTTTTGACAACTCTTCAACCGCAAAAACAATTCCTCCAAGCGGAGTGTTGAATGCTGCTGCCAGTCCGGCTGCCGCTCCTGTCATAATCATGTTTTTCTTTGAAATTTTCGGCCACCATTCGGGAAGGTATTCATTCACTTTTCTGAAAACGGAACCCGCAATCTGAATAGTAGGACCTTCACGTCCTACCGCACCTCCTCCGATTACGAGGATCACGGAAGAAAGTATTTTGAAAAAAATAATTTTAATACTTAACAGATTTCGAATCTTTCTATGTTCTTTTGGGTTGGCCAGTTCTACAGCTGCCATCACCTGTGGAATACCACTTCCTTTGGCATTGGGCGCAAATTCTTTCACCAACCACCATGATAATACAAATCCTATAGGAGCAATAATGAAAATCATCCATGCATGCCAGTCGAAAATAAAATTCATGAGATGTTCACCCCATGCAAATACCTGTGCATACATCACAGCGAAAAACCCTGTAATTACAGATCCAATCCAAAAAGGAATAGCCTGAAGCAGATTGTGTTTCAGTTGTTCATTCCGTATATTATCGAAGGAATTTTTGAGAGATCTTTTTATGAGGGCGAAAATTTTCAGCATCTGCAGATTTTGAGGGATGAAATTACGGTAAAATCTGGAAATTATATTTCATTTAAAAACTTTGAGATGATTTCGGCACTTTCAACCGTAAGAATATCAGGAATACCAAAGCTTAAAATACTGTTTCTCACTTCAAGTTTAAAATTTTCATTGGGAAAACTTTTGATAATTTCTTTTCTCTTTTGAGTTAAAAAATTCATGGTTTTATATTGATCATTTCCTACTACATAAAAATCTTTAAACTCACGGTCTTTAAAATTAATATTGAAACTGCTGAAAATTCCTGCAACCTTATCCATTAATTTCTTTTTATTGAGGGAAATATATCCAAAGTTTTCATCTAATTCTTTTAATCCCCAAAGTTGAATGGTATCATATTTACGTCCTAAACGTGCACCTCGGGAAGTCATGCCAACTTTACTGACAATAAAAAGATAGAAAGTACTTTTTTGGTTTTTGTCTTTTACTAAATAACAGATTTGCGGGATAAATAACGGATACATATCATGAGAGCTGAATCGTTCATAAGGAGATTCTTTATTATCAATCACTGAAATATCATATGACTCAGAAAGGAGATCAAAAACCTCAGTAATTAATTTTTCATCTTCCTCTGTGAAATCAAAAAATCGTGTAATGTCATATTTTCTGTAATCCGGATCCATTTTCGCAAATAATATTTGTTTAAAAATAATGCTAATCAATCTAATTTCCAAAAAAGTTAGCACAGTATATAAATATTTTAAATAATTATTGATTTGATTTTTAATTGTTGTTTTTGTTGAATATTTGATATTTATTTAATAGGATAATTAGTCTTTTGGAGTATTGTTAAGCTTGGTAATGAAAAAACAAAAAAAGCCCCCGATTTAATCGAAGGCTTTCATTTTATATGATCAACAATAAGCAAAATTACTTATTACTGATTATTTATTACTTATATTTCTGTGTTCAGATCCCAGTTTTCAAGGTAGTCGTGAACGTGCTTCAGCATCATTCCTCCTAGGGAACCGTCTACCACTCTGTGATCATAAGAGTGAGACATGAACATTAAGTTTCTGATCGCGATTACATCTCCATCAGCGGTTTCAAGAACTGCAGGCTTCTTAACGATCGCTCCGATGGCTAAAATAGCTACCTGAGGCTGAGGAATGATAGGTGTTCCCATAAGGTTTCCGAAACTTCCTACGTTAGAAATTGTATACGTTGCCCCTTGAGTATCTTCTGGTCTCAATTTCTTGTTTCTTGCTCTGTAAGCCAGGTCATTGATTGCCTTTGCAAGACCTGAAAGAGATAACTGATCAGCATTTTTGATCACAGGAACAATAAGGTTTCCGTCCGGAAGGGCAGTAGCCATACCGATGTTGATATTTTTCTTTTTGATGATGTTTTCACCATTTACAGAAACATTGATCATTGGGAAATCCTGGATGGCTTTCACTACCGCTTTTACGAAAATAGGCATGAAAGTCAGTTTTTCACCTTCACGTTTTTCGAATACAGCTTTGTTTTTATTTCTCCATTTTACAACGTTGGTAACGTCTGTTTCAATGAAAGAAGTAACGTGTGGAGCAATTTGCTTTGCTTTTACCATGTTTTCAGCGATGATCTTTCTCATTCTGTCCATTGGAATGATCTCATCACCTGCACTTACCGGAATGGTAGCTGCAGGAGCAGATACTGCCGGCTGTGGAGTAGATGCTGCTGGTGCCGGAGCCGCCTGCTGAGCTGGCTTGCTTCCTCTGTTAGCAACATACGCTAATATATCTTCTTTGGTAATTCTTCCTTCTAAACCGCTTCCTTTGATAGTTTTCAGTTCAGTTTCAGAAATGTTTTCCTGTTGTGCGATAGATTTTACGAGTGGAGACAGATAAAGATCTCCTGAGAATTCTACGTTTGAAGCAGCCACTGTTTGTAAAGGCTCTTCAATCGCTTTTAAAGTTTCAGCATCCGGAGTAGCCGCCGGAGTTTCAGTTTTTACTTCTTCTGAAGCTGTGCCTTCTCCTTCAATTTCTAAAATAGCAATGGCTTCACCTACTTTTGCAACTTCATCTTTTTGCTTTAAAATTTTTACAATTTTCCCCGAAACTGGTGTCGGTACGTCTGAATCTACTTTATCTGTTGCAATTTCTACTACGGAGTCATCCTCCTTTACATTATCACCTTCATTGAATAACCAAGTGATAATTGTCGCTTCCATAACCCCTTCTCCCATGGATGGAAGCAATAATTTGTATTCTGCCATTTTTGATTTTTAGATTTTGACAAATATATAAAAAAAATCGGTTTTTTTAAGAAATATATAATCTTAGCTAAATTCGATATAAATATTTTCGCCTACATTCAGTCCAAACAGGCTTTTAGCACCGTTTTTCTTGCTTCCTTTGTAGATGGTAAGCTCCAATAACTGACTATCATTGAAGATAGCAGCAGACTGCCCGTGGAATTCGGTCTCCCTTTTCCAGTCTGAAACCACCTCTGTGTGACTTGAAAATATTCGTGAAAGGCTTAAATTTCTGAATTTTATCGTAAAACTGCTATAGCCTTTACTGATGTTTTCAAAAAAATCTTTATTGATATTTGATATTATATTTCCGAAATTGTCAATATAAGTCACTTCACCAATAATCATTCCTTCCGATTCATTATAAACCGCTCGTGGAAACATGAGTTGTTTTGCAGTGTTTATTTTTCTTCCTATAACTTCAGGAAGTCCGCCATTGGCAAGATGCACTGCTGCAGGAACAAAAATGTCTGTAGAAGTGAAGTTGATAACGTCATCAAAACGATTGTTGAGCGTAAGCTCGTAGATCGCTTCCGGTTTAATATCAAAAAATATGAGGCTTAAAAGGCCGTTATCTGCCGCCAGGAAGTAAGATCCGTCAGCTTTATAAATAAGATTCTTTCTCGATTTGTTGTAAAAACTGTCTACGGAAAGAATGTGGATGCTTCCTTTGGGAAAATATTTATAAGCATTTCTTACAATATACGATGTTTGTATAAGGTTGAATGCCTGGATTTCGTGGGTGATATCAATAATATTAACCTCAGGGTTTAGAGACAGAATTTTGCCTTTCACAGCGGCAACTCTGTAATCTAAATTTCCGAAATCCGAAGTAAGGGTAATAATTGACATGAGCAATTTATAGAATAGTGTAGTATTGCAAAGTTATTTAAAATAAAAAGAAAGCCCGAAAGATTGTTGAAAAGAATTTGATATAAATTTGAAAAAAAGCTTTAATTTTAAAATCTAAAAATAAAAATACTGCATGTTTGAATTAACATATGATTTGGAAGATATCGATGCGAAAATCTTCTATGGAGTTAATAACCAATATTTCAACTTAATAAAATCAAGCTTTCCAACCATTAAAATTACAGGAAGAGATCATTTTATCTTTGCCATGGGAAATCAGGAAGCTTTAGACATACTGAAACAAAAACTGGACGATATTGTCAGTTTTATCTCCAAAAACAATTCAATAGGGCTGAAAGATGTTGAAAATATATTGAATATTAAAGACGAAAATGAGAAGCAACTGGTATTCGATCAGGATATCATTGTAAAAGGAGTTAACGGAAAAGTAATTAAAGCTAAGACGACCAATCTTAAAAAGCTGGTCAAAGAGACGGAGAAAAAGGACATGGTTTTTGCCATTGGGCCTGCAGGTACCGGAAAAACTTATACCAGCGTTGCATTGGCGGCAAGAGCTTTGAGAGATAAAGAGGTGAAAAGAATTATCCTTACAAGACCGGCTGTAGAAGCAGGAGAAAGTCTTGGATTCCTTCCTGGTGACCTTAAAGAAAAGCTGGATCCGTATTTACAGCCTTTATACGATGCGCTTCGTGATATGATTCCGCATGAGAAACTGGAAGGTTTCATGGAGAAGAAAGTGATTGAAGTAGCACCATTGGCTTTCATGAGAGGACGTACTTTGGATGATGCTTTTGTGATTCTGGATGAAGCACAGAATACCACTCATGCACAGATGAAAATGTTCCTTACCAGAATGGGGATGAATGCTAAGTTCATTATCACAGGAGATCCGAGTCAGATTGACCTTCCTAAGAACCAACAATCCGGACTGAAAGAGGCTATGAGAATTTTAAATGGAGTAAAAGAAATCGGATTTGTACATCTTACAGAAGAAGACGTAGTAAGGCACCCGGTTGTAAGAAAGATTATCCTTGCCTATAACGACGAAGAGAAAAGACTAAGAAACGATTAGTGAAAATGAGTAAAAGTTTCTGTTAACCTTTTATTAACTTTAAAATAGTTAGTTAAAATTTGTTAATTTGAAAAAAATAGTTAGTTTTGCAGACCTTAAATGTAAAAACTAACTAAACATGAAAAAACTTTTACTTGTTGCAGCAGTCGCTGCTATGGGAATTTGTGCCAACGCACAGGAATTTCGATTTGGTCCAAAAGCTGGTTTCGCAATGTCTACTATTAAACTAGACGATAAGCAAGATGATCTTGACGGAAGAAAAATGTCTCCTAAATATACCTTCTATATTGGTGGAATGGCTGAGTATAAATTCAATGATAACTTTGCTGTTCAGGGAGAGGTTTTGTATTCACCACTTGGAGCCAAGGAGAAAATTGATGGAGTAAACGCCGGAGGAATGTATTTTGGTGAATCAACTAAAGTAACTTTTGGAACTCTTTTGGTTCCTGTTTCTGCGAAATACTTTATTACAGAAGGTTTCTCTGTAGCTGCAGGTCTTAACGTTGGAATTATCCTTACTGCCAAACAAAAGACTGTAATTGGTTCAGATTTCCTTGATGTAGAAATGGAAGGAGATACCGGTGATGTAGATATTAAAAAAGATATCAAGTCTTTAAATCTTGCCCCTTTCTTAGGTGTTGAATATATGCTGGAAAACGGACTTTTCTTTGATGCAAGATACAGCTTGGGAGTATCCAACCTATCCAATGACAACAGCGGAGGTACTGTAAAGAATAGCTTTGCTCAGGTAGGTGTAGGCTTTAAATTCGGAGGAAACTAATTCTGAAAAATTTACTTTCAAATGATAATAAAAGCAGGACAAAATTTGTCCTGCTTTTCTGTTATAAGGCAATTTTATTCTAATGATGAAAATAATTAGTATTTTTGCAGGGTAAAATTTAAACTTAAAAAAATGAAAAAACTACTATTACTAGGTGCTTTTGCACTTTTAGGAGGTGCTGCTCAGGCACAGGAAGGTTTTAAATTGGGTGGACATATTGGTGTTCCTGTATCTGACGCAAGTGATGTATCTTCGTTTACATTAGGAGTGGATGCAGCTTATATGTGGAATATTGCTAAAGGTTTCGACCTTGGGGTAACAACAGGATATTCTCATTTCTTTGGAAAAGATAACTTTGATGATTTCGGATTTGTTCCTGTAGCTGTTTCCGGGAAATATAAATTTAAAGGCGCTCCAGTTTTTGTAGGATTAGACCTTGGATATGGTATTTCTACAAAGGATGGGGTAGATGGAGGTTTCTATGCACAGCCTAAATTTGGATATCAGATGTCTAAAGGAGAGTTGTATATCGGATATCAGTCTATCAGTAACAGACGTGATTATGGTTGGTACAAACATAATTGGAACGTAGGAGCTGTAAACTTAGGATTTAATTTCTTTTTGAAATAAGAAAAAGCAATCGCATATGAGAACTCCGGCCGAAGGCCGGAGTTTTTTCATTACTTATATATAAATGTACAGAGTGTTGATCATAAATTTTTAATGGAGTGGATCTATAACGATCAGAAATACGTGAAAATAGTCTTAAATAATAAACAATTGTTTAAATTTTAAGAGTTAATAACTTTAAAATTAGTAATTTAGGTTAATTAATTTTAGCATTTTTCCAGAATTGATGGAGTTTTACAAAAAATGGTAAAATTTAAAAAGTTAAATATATTTGTGTCTTGTTGAAAAAAAGTGATTTTTTTATTCATAATATTGTGAAAAACTTAATAAGTCCTCTTAACTAGGATTTATTTTTATAAAACTCCAAATTTTAACAATGATATTAATCACATTAACAAATTTTAATATTAGTGGGGACCACTGTAAATTTGCCCTCAGAAAGTATTAAAATTTTTTACAATGAAAAAAATATTATTAGCGGGTGCTGTTGCACTTTTCGGTTTATCAAACGCTCAGATTGCTAAAGGAACTACATATTTATCAGGATCTGTTGGTTATTCTCAAGTAGAAACAAACAACGGTAACCTTAAAACTGAAAACTTCAACGTATTACCTACAGTTGGATATTTCGTTAACACTAACTTAGCAATCGGATTAGGTGTAGGATACCAAACTGAAAAAACTACAGCTACTACGACTACTACAATCGGAAACGCTACAACTGTAAGCGAAAATGTAGTTAAGCAACCAGCTTTCGTTGTTGCTCCATTCGTAAGAAAATACTGGACTTTGTCTGACAAGTTGTATATCTTCGGACAATTAGCAGTTCCAATGCAGTTCGGAAAAACTGAAACTGAAACTAGCTCTGTAACTACAGCTGGAAATACTACAATTTCTAACTCTACTTCTACTGAAGCTAAATACACTCAAATCGGTGTTACTGTTAAGCCAGGTTTAGATTATTTCTTAAACAAAAACTGGTCTATCGAAGCTACTATCGGTGAATTCGGTTATAACAACTACAAGCCAAAAGATGGTGATGCTACAAACAACTACAACTTCGGATTGAATTTATCTTCTGTAACTTTCGGAGTTAAATATGTATTTGCAAAATAATAAACAAAGCATATAGCAAGAAAGCCCTGAGAAACCCTTAGGGCTTTTTTTCTATACAAAACTAATATAATAATCATGAAAAAAATCGTATTGATGGGCGCTGTGGCGCTTTTTGGTTTATCAAATGCACAGATTGCAAAAGGAACTTCTTACCTTTCAGGTCAGGTAGGATATTATCACAGTGAAAAGGACGAATTCAATACTAAAAGAAAGGATGACGTGATCAGAATCCTTCCTACGGCAGGGTATTTCGTTACTACTAACCTGGCTGTGGGACTTGGCGTAGGCTATAAAAGCGCTGTTACAAAATATAAATTGGGCAACCCTGCCATAAGTAATGTATTTGAAGTTAAATATACAGATAATGCTTTTGTGGTAGCACCATTCGTGAGAAAATACTGGACTTTATCTGATAAATTATACATCTTCGGGCAGTTACAGGTTCCATTGGAGTTTGGTAAGGAAAAAATGAATGCAAACAGTAATATTAACGATGTGGACCCTTTGCTTACAGCTGCCTTGAACAGAGAAAATAACTATACCAATATTGGAGTGAATATCAAGCCGGGTCTGGATTATTTCGTGACTAAAAACTGGTCAATTGAAGCTACAATTGGAGAATTCGGATACAATACTTACAAAAGAGATATTGACGGGGCAAAAAGAACGGATGATTACAAATTTGGGATCAGTTTAAGTTCCGTGACTTTTGGAGTTAAATATGTATTTGCAAAATAAAAAATAAAATAGATATATTAGTCCTAAGATAGCTATCTTAGGGCTTCTTTATTTTAAAACTATTTTAATCATGAAAAAAATCTTATTAGCATCTGCAATTGCTTTATTTGCAGGATTGAATGCGCAAACTACATTCGGAATAAAGGCAGGTTATGCCTTATCAACATTAAATTCTGATGCGAACAGTGTCGATTTTGGCGGGATTGGAGCAAGTCTTGAATCTAAATCCGGTTTTTATATCGGTGGTTTGGTTGAGCATAAATTGAACAGTAAATTTGCGTTACAGGGAGAAGTGGAATACGCTAACCTTGGAGGTAAAGCAGTGGTAAAGGTTTCCGGAGTTACTGTAACGGAAAAACTGCATTTTAACAGAATTGTTATTCCTGTATCCGTAAGATATTATGCAACTCCCGAACTGGGGCTTTATGCCGGCCCATATGTAAGTTTCAGAACCAATACAAAAGCTAAAATTGAAGTGAGCGGAGCTCAGTCGAATCCAGCTGCTATCAACGAAGGTGAAAAATATCTTGAAAACTATTTTGATAATGGACTGAAATCGACAGAATTCGGTTTGTTCCTTGGTGCTGATTATAATGTATATAAAGGACTATTTGTAGATGCCCGTTACAGTTTTGGTCTTACCAATATGATCAAAAATCCTGTAGATGGAGAAAAACTAAAGATGAATTTCTTCCAGTTAGGAGTAGGATACAAGTTTAAATAAACAGATTGTAGTACAAAAACAAAAAACTCTCAGAATTTCTGAGAGTTTTTTTATAAATGATTTTGTCTTTCTTATTTTCCAAACATTCCACCCATTCCAGGCATGTTTGGCATTTTGCTCATCATCTGCATCATTTGCTTTCCTTGAGGTCCCTGCATCATCTTCATCATTTTACCCATCTGATCGAACTGTTTCATCAATTGATTCACGTCTTCGATTTTTCTTCCGGCACCTTTAGCAATTCTACCTTTTCTCTGTGTATTGATAATAGAAGGTCTTCTTCTTTCTTCAGGAGTCATAGAGTAAATAATAGCTTCAATATGCTTAAACGCATCATCACTGATTTCTACGTCTTTAATCGCTTTTCCAACTCCAGGAATCATTCCCATCAAATCCTTCATGTTACCCATCTTCTTGATTTGATTGATCTGCTTAAGGAAATCATCAAAACCAAACTCGTTTTTAGCAATTTTTTTGTGAAGTTTTTTAGCTTCCTCTTCGTCAAACTGCTCCTGAGCTCTTTCTACTAAGGAAACAACGTCTCCCATTCCCAGGATTCTGTCTGCCATCCTTTCCGGGTAGAAAAGATCTAAAGCTTCCATTTTTTCTCCTGTAGAGATAAATTTGATTGGTTTTTCAACAACAGAACGGATCGTCAGTGCAGCACCCCCTCTTGTATCACCATCCAATTTCGTTAAAACAACCCCGTCAAAGTTCAAAGCATCATTGAATGCTTTTGCTGTATTCACAGCATCCTGACCTGTCATTGAGTCAACAACAAATAGGGTTTCATTTGGTTTAATGAAATAATGTACGGATTTGATCTCGTTCATCATCTGCTCATCAATCGCTAAACGACCAGCTGTATCCACGATTACTACATCATGGTTGTTGGCCTTTGCAAAATTGATCGCGTTTTCAGCAATGGTAGACGGATTAGTAGCACCTTCTTCAGTGTAAACAGGAACATTAATTTGTCCTCCCAATACTTTCAGCTGGTCAATCGCTGCAGGACGGTAAACGTCACACGCTACCAATAAAGGTTTTTTATTTCTTTTTGTCTGTAAATAATTAGCAAGTTTTCCTGAGAAAGTAGTCTTACCAGATCCCTGAAGACCTGCAATAAGAATTACAGAGGGTTTTCCTGAAAGATTAATTCCTTCCTGAGAACCTCCCATAAGGTCTACCAATTCATCATGAACAATTTTCGTCATCAACTGTCCCGGAGTAAGGGAAGTAAGAACGTTTTCTCCTAATGCTTTATCCTGAACTCTCTTTGTAAGATCTTTCGCAACTTTATAGTTAACGTCGGCATCCACCAATGCTCTACGGATCTCCTTTACGGTTTCCGCCACATTGATTTCAGTAATTTTTCCTCTTCCGGAAATATTGTGTAATGCCTTGTCTAATTTATCCTGTAAACTATTAAACATATTTATTGTAAATTATAGGTTTGCAAAAATAAGGAATTTTTAGCATATCCAAAGTGTTTGATCACGTAATATTATATATATACGTAATATTATTATAGACAAGAAAAATGATAAATATCAAATCATAGTATAATCCGATAGAAAAAGTCTATTTTTGCGATCAATTAAAATATAGAATGAAAATCAATCCCAATATTCTTGTTGTCATTTTATTCTTTCTGACTTTCCTGGTGCATTTTTCCCTTTGGAAATTTGTTTTTCACCTGGATGAAATTATGATCATTAAATTTTACCTTTTTCTAAGCGTCATGTTTATGATGATGATCACCCTTATTATCTTAATCAATAGAGTAGCGCCGGAATTTTTAGGATTGTCTGTTATTGGTTTGATCCTTTTAAAATTCGGTTTGATGTACTTAATCAGAAAAAAACTGAACTTTGAAGTGATTCCCGGCTATAAATTTCATTTTATTATGCCCTATTTTGTCCTGACAGCCCTGCTTACATACTATGCCATCAAGCTGATTAATCATGATAAAAAACAGTAAAATAATTTATTGAAACTAGAAAAAATATCATATTTTTGCACAACGAAAAAAACCTATCAATGTTTAAGAAATTCGCAGTTTTATTCTACAGTATTTTTGTATTAAACTTAGTGTCTGCACAGCACGGTGAGGCTACTGCTGGCGCAGCTCCTGCTCAAGAGCTTTCAGAGAAAGACAAAGTAAGCAAAGAAAACAAAGAGTTCATCGATCATCACTTATTAGATGCACATGATTTCACATTGATGGTTGATAAAGATGGTCACCACATCGGTTTCCCTCTTCCTGTTATTATCTATGATAACGGTTTCCACTCTTTCATGAGTAACAAAGAAGGGTTCATGCATGGAGAGCCTACTGAAGTAGACGGTTCTTTTTATGTATTGCACCATGAAAAAATCTACAAGACTGATGCAGCTGGAACTTTAACACTTGGTGAAGACGGTCATCCAACTAACGTGAAGCCTCTAGATCTTTCTATTACAAAAAGTGTATTGATTATTTTATTAGTGTCAATCTTTATGTTTGTATTATTTGTTGGAATGGCTAAATCTTATAAGAAGTCAGCGATCCCAACAGGTGCAGCAAGATTCTTAGAGCCACTGATCATCTTTGTAAGAGACGAAGTTGCTATTCCTAACATCGGACATAAGTATAAGAGATTCATGGGGTATTTATTAACAGTATTCTTCTTTATCCTTTTCCTTAACGTTCTTGGATTAATGCCTTTCGGAATTAATGTTACAGGTAATATCACTATGACATTCTTCCTGGCTATCCTTACGTATTTGATTACAACATTCTCAGCGAACAAAGATTACTGGAAACACATCTTCTGGATGCCAGGAGTACCGGTTCCAATGAAACTGATCATGCTTCCTATCGAATTATTAGGAACAATCACTAAACCATTCGCATTGATGATCCGACTTTTTGCCAACATGACTGCAGGACACATCGTAGTAATGAGTTTGATCGGATTGATCTATGTATTCAAGAATTTCATCGCAGGTGTTGCATTCCCATTCTTAACATTAGTAATTTATTTACTGGAAGTATTGGTAGCATTCCTACAGGCTTATATCTTTACAATGTTATCAGCACTGTTTATTGGAATGGCAGTAGAAGAGCACGAGCACGAACATCATGCAGCTCACTAATTGAAATTATAAATTAAAGTAAAACAAATTTTTTAAAATTATATATTATGGAAATCCCTAAAATTGTAGGTGCTGGTATCGTAGTACTAGGTGTAGGTATCGGTCTTGGTAAAATCGGAGCTGCTGCTCTTGAAGCTATCGCTAGACAACCTGAGCAATCTGGAAAAATCCAAACAGCTATGCTTATCGCAGCTGCACTTGTAGAAGGTGTTGCGTTTGCTGCTCTATTCGCAGTAAACTAATTAAACTCAAACCATTATCTGTGACGGTTGGTTACAGGTAATGGTTCTTTAAAAAAAGTAATAATTATTTATACATTTATATAATGGAATTAATTCATCAGTTTTCATCAGGGTTATTTATTATCCAGTCTGTAATTTTTCTAGCATTATTATTTTTGTTAGGTAAATTCGCTTGGAAACCTATTTTAACGTCTATCAATGACAGAGAAACATCTATTGTTGACGCTCTTAATCAAGCTAAATTAGCTAGAAAAGAAATGGAAACTTTAAAAGAGGATAACGAAAGAATCATTCGTGAAGCTAAAATCGAAAGAGATGCGATCCTTAAAGAAGCCAGAGAAATTAAAGACAGAATCGTAGGAGAAGCTAAGGATGCTGCTAAAGCTGAAGGAGACAAAATGATCGAAGCTGCTAAACAGACTATCAACGCTGAGAAAAATGCTGCAATGGCAGACATCAAAACTCAGATTGGTACTTTATCTGTAAACATTGCTGAGTCTATCTTGAAGCAAAAGCTGGACAACAGCGAAGCTCAAAACGAATTAGTTCAAAATTATTTAAACAAATCAAACCTTAACTAAGAATGCTTACATCTAAAGTAGCTAAAAGATACGCACAAGGTTTACTTGACTTCACCAACGAAGCAGGGCAAACGGCTACTGTATTTTCTGAAATGAAAGATGTAGTAAAGGTAATGACTGAATCTAAAGATTTAAACAAGTTTTTCCTTACTCCTTACATCGATTCTAAAAAGAAAATAGAAGTAGCAAACGAAATTTTCAAAGGTTTATCTGTTTCTTCTCAAAACCTGATCAGATTGGTTATTAAGCACGGACGTGAAAACCAATTGAAAAATATCGCTCAGGAATTCATCAATAAAGTTGAAGACCTTAGCGGTGTACAGAGAGTAACACTTACAACAGCAACTCCGCTTTCAAAAGAAAACCTTGACCAGATTTTAAGATCTACCAATCTTGTAAATGCTGATTCAAACTTTGATCTGAAAGTAAATGTGAAGCCTGAAATTCTTGGAGGATATGTTCTGAGAGTAGGTGACCAGCAGGTAGATGCGTCTGTGAAGACAAAATTGAACCAAGTTAAAAAAGATTTCCAATTAAATTAAGAAAAACAACCATACAATGGCAGAAATAAATCCGGCAGAAGTATCTGCGATCTTAAAACAGCAATTGGCCAACTTCGATACTCAATCAAACGTTGAGGAAGTAGGTACAGTTTTAACCATCGGTGATGGTATTGCTCGTGTATACGGGTTAGAAAACGTACAATACGGAGAGTTGGTGAAATTTTCTAGTGATGTAGAAGGTATTGTACTTAACCTTGAAGAAGACAACGTGGGTGTTGCTCTACTTGGTGAAAGTAAATTAGTAAAAGAAGGTGATACAGTAAGAAGAACAAACAGAATCTCTTCTATCAAAGTAGGAGAAGGTATGTTAGGAAGAGTAGTAGATACTCTTGGTAACCCAATCGATGGTAAAGGTCCTATTACTGGGGATTTATATGAAATGCCATTGGAAAGAAAGGCTCCTGGAGTTATCTTCAGACAGCCGGTAACTGAGCCTTTACAGTCTGGTATCGTGGCAATTGATGCGATGATCCCTGTAGGAAGAGGTCAGAGAGAGCTTATCATTGGTGACAGACAAACAGGTAAAACTACTGTTGCTATCGATACGATCATCAACCAAAAAGAATTCTTTGATGCTGGTAAACCAGTATATTGTATATATGTTGCTATTGGTCAGAAAGCTTCTACTGTAGCACAAATCGTTAAAACGCTTTCTGATAAAGGAGCTTTAGCTTATACGGTAATCGTTGCAGCTAACGCATCAGATCCGGTTCCAATGCAGGTATATTCTGCAATGGCAGGAGCTTCTATCGGTGAGTTCTTCAGAGACACTGGTAGACCAGCGCTTATCGTTTATGATGATTTATCTAAACAAGCTGTTGCTTACCGTGAGCTTTCTCTACTATTGAGAAGACCACCGGGCCGTGAAGCTTATCCTGGAGACGTTTTCTACCTTCACTCAAGACTATTGGAAAGAGCTGCAAAAGTAATCGCTGATGACGAAATTGCTAAGCAAATGAACGATTTGCCAGAGTCTCTTAAGCCAATCGTAAAAGGTGGTGGTTCATTAACAGCCCTTCCGATTATCGAAACTCAGGCTGGTGACGTTTCTGCATATATCCCTACAAACGTAATCTCTATTACTGACGGACAGATCTTCCTGGAGTCTGATCTATTCAACTCAGGGGTTCGTCCTGCAATCAACGTAGGTATCTCTGTATCAAGGGTAGGAGGTAACGCTCAGATCAAATCAATGAAAAAAGTATCTGGTACATTGAAGCTTGACCAGGCTCAATATAAAGAATTGGAAGCGTTTGCTAAATTCGGTTCTGACCTTGATGCTTCTACTTTAGCAGTTATCTCTAAAGGAGAAAGAAACGTAGAAATCCTTAAGCAGCCGGTAAATGCACCACTTCCTGTAGAAAGTCAGGTAGCGATCGTATACGCTGGAACAGAAAACTTAATGAGAAACGTTCCATTGAACAAGATTAAAGAATTCCAACACGAATATATCGAGTTCCTTAAGTCTAAGCACCCTGATACAATGGCTGCTATTAAGTCTGGAAAAATCGATAACGATATTACAGGTGTTCTTAAGCAGGCAGCTAACGATTTAGCTTCTAAATACAACTAAAAAATTCAATGTTTAAGGTTTGAAATATAGTGTTTTAAACCTTAAACTTTAGACCTTAAACTTTGAACCCAAATTAATGGCAAACTTAAAAGAAATACGAGGCAGAATTACGTCAATTTCATCTACGATGCAGATTACACGTGCTATGAAGATGGTTTCCGCAGCGAAACTTAAAAAAGCACAGGACGCAATCGTAATGTTAAGACCTTATTCTGAAAAATTACAGGAGCTTATCCAGAATGTGAATTCTAGCTCTGATCCTGATCAGATTTCTGTATATGCTCAGAAAAGAGAGGTTAAAAGAGTATTATTCATCGCTGTTACTTCAAACAGAGGTCTTGCGGGAGCTTTTAACTCTTCTATCGTAAAAGAGCTTAACCTTCAGTTTCAGAACAACGCCCAGTACGAGGTTGAAGTTCTTCCTGTAGGTAAAAAAGTATATGATGCTGTAAGAAAAAGCCGTACGGTATATACTAACGGAAGTACTGTATATGATAATCTGAACTTTGATGCTGTTGCTCATATCACTGAAGGAGTAATGACAAGCTTCAAAGAAGGTAAATTTGACGAAGTTTATGTTATCTATAACAAATTCGTGAATGCTGCTACTCAGGAAGTAACTACAGAACAGCTTCTTCCAATCTCAATGCCAGAAAATACTGAGCCACAGGTTGAAACAGATTATATCTTTGAACCTAACAGAGCTGAAATCCTGGATAACTTGATTCCAAAGTCTATCAAAACTCAGGTTTTCAAAGCTATCTTAGATTCAGTAGCATCTGAGCACGGAGCGAGAATGACTGCAATGCACAAAGCAACAGACAACGCTCAGGCTTTAAAGAATGATCTTGTGATCTTCTATAACAAAGCAAGACAGGCTGCAATTACCAACGAAATCCTGGAAATTGTTTCCGGAGCAGAAGCTTTGAAAAATTCATAAAGAATTATTTTATTATACAAATAAAAGCACCGAAATTTTCGGTGCTTTTTTGTTTTTATAAGGTTAAAACTACTGTTTAGTGCTCAAAAATCTTTGTTTTTATAAAAAATGAACACGTAGCAAGATTATTTTTTTTATTTAAAATTAGCCCTATTATATCAAGCCTTATTTTTGTAAGAAAATTTCTTCATCGAAATAATCAATCCCGGATTCAGGCAGGTTATTTTTATTTTACATATCTTTGTACTTAATAAAATTTATACAACCTCTAAATGGACTCGGACATAGTCAGGCTTTTGCTGGCCTTATTTCTTGTTTTACTAAATGGCTTCTTCGTAGCCGCAGAATTTTCAATTGTTAAAGTTCGTTATTCACAAATTCAGTTAAAAGCTGCAGAAGGAAACTCTATGGCTAAACAGGCAGAGCATATCATCAAACATCTTGATGAATATCTTTCCGCTACACAATTAGGAATTACATTGGCATCCCTTGCCCTTGGTTGGGTAGGAGAAAGCGCCCTGCATCATATTGTTGAAAATATTTTCACGTCTTTGAGTATTAATTTGACTCAGACAACCATTACCACTATTTCGGTAGTGACAAGTTTTGTATTGATTACCATCATGCACATTGTATTTGGTGAGCTTATTCCAAAATCAATCGCCATCAGAAAATCTGAATCAACGACAATGGCAACAGCAGTTCCGTTGAGAGTTTTCTATACGATTTTTAAACCGTTTATCTGGTTGATGAACTCCATGTCAAATGGTTTCTTAAGACTGGTAAAAATTCACCCTGCTTCTGAGCAGGAAATTCACTCTACCGAAGAACTTCAGCTTTTGGTAAAACAAAGTGCAGACAGTGGTGAGATTGAAGAAGAAAACTACGAGATCATTAAAAATGCATTTGATTTTACAGATCACTCTGCCAAGCAGATCATGGTTCCAAGACAGAATATTACATCCATAGATTTTGAAGAAGATATTAATGATATTATCAACAAAATAATGGATAGCGGTTACTCGCGTATTCCTGTTTATATTGATTCTATTGATAATGTGATCGGTATTTTCTACACAAAGGAAATCATAAGAGAATTTGTGAAGAGAAAAGGAGATCTGGATCATGAAGATCTTAAAGACTTAATGCGTGATGCCTTCTTCGTGGTGGAAAGCAAAAAAGTTTCAGACTTACTGAAGACTTTCCAGCTTAAAAAACAACATATCGCCATTGTTATTGACGAATTTGGAGGAACTGAAGGTATTATTACATTAGAAGATATTCTTGAAGAACTTGTAGGAGAAATTCAGGATGAAGAAGATGATGAAGAAAAAATCGTTGATAAAATAGCGGAGAATACCTATTGGGTACAGGCTACACAGCCTTTGGACGAAATCAACGAATTCCTTCCTAAAAAACTTCCTCTTTCCGAAGAAAGTGAGTACAACTCACTCGCAGGATTCATTCTTTATGAGCTGGAAGAAATCCCTGAAGAAAACCAGGAGTTTGATCTTGAAGATTATCACTTCAAAATTCTTAAAATGAATAACAAAAGTGTAGAACTTGTGGAACTGGTTTATCAGGAACCTAATGCTATAGATAATCTGGCAGACAAAATAGGTGAAGTTTAAAAGAATGAAAATGAATTTTTATAACAGCATAAAAGATTACGAAAATCCGAAACGTCAGTACGAAGAAGAAGTTCTCGTTTTAGATGATACGGATGAAGTGTATAAACTGGTACTGCATAACGATGATATTCATACTTTTGATTATGTCATAGACTGTCTGATCGAAATATGCAAGCATACCCTGGAACAGGCTGAGCAATGTACCATTCTGGTTCATTACAAAGGCAAATGTACCGTAAAAACCGGCTCAATGGATGTTTTGAAGCCTATGCATGAAAAACTTATTTCGCGTGAATTAACAAGCGAAATCGTATAAAATAAAATCCGGCAAATGAATTGTCGGATTTTTTTATTAAATCAAGAGAGTACATTTGAGTAATAACAATAAATCATAAAGACTGACAGCTTTCCTGAAAATATTTTGATATTTAAATGCTTTAATCTTTTAATTTCTCAATACACTTACATTGTCATATTTTATCTAAAATAGTATATTTGTACCAACTATAAAGAAACAAAAAAACAATGCTTGTAATAGGAATTGCCGGTGGTACAGGATCCGGCAAAACTACAGTTGTTGATAAGATACTTCAGCAGCTTGATATTGAGGGAATGAATATCCTCTCTCAGGATAATTATTATCACGACAACCAGGGTCTTACATTGACGGAAAGAGAAGCCCTGAACTATGACCATCCGAAATCTATAGACTTTGACTTACTGATAAAACATGTAAAAGCTTTAAAAAATAATGAGTCTATTGAACAGCCGATTTATAGCTTTGTCACGCATTCCCGAACAGGAGATCATGTCACTGTAGAACCTAAAAACGTATTGGTAGTAGAAGGAATTCTTGTTTTAACCAACAAAGAATTGCTGAAAGAATTTGATCTGAAAGTATTTGTTCATGCAGATTCTGACGAAAGACTGATCAGGAGGATCAGAAGAGATACTCAGGAAAGAGGAAGAGATCTGAGCGAGGTATTACACCGTTATCAGACCACATTGAAACCAATGCACCAGGAATTCATCGAGCCTTCTAAAAATGATGCGGATCTTATTATCCCCAATATGAAGCAGAATTCCGTAGCGATTGATTTTTTAACTACCGTTATTAAAAATTCGTTGAAAAAACATTAAAAAAATGGAAGAAAACAACCTTATCAAAGACATTCAGCCGAAATCTGAAACATTTAAACTTATACAGAAATATGTTTTGAATAAGTATACCATTACGATCTGTCTGTTTTTGGTATGGATGATTTTTTTCGATAAAACCTCATTTCTTGTTATTAATGAACTGAATGGTGAGATTCATAAATATGAAGATCAGCTGGATTATTATAAAAAAGAATACGAGAAAAATGATGCTTTTTATAAAAAACTGATGAATAACAAGTCAGAAAAAGAAAAGTACGCAAGAGAAAATTATTTTATGAAAAAACCGAATGAAGAGATCTTTATTCTGGTAGTAGACAGCACAAAAGTGGCTAAAAAGTAATAAAAGTTGAATAGAATGACGTTAATGATGAAATGAATTTTTAACATTAAAAATTCACTTGCGAAGCAGAATTCACCATTGACCATTCACAAATAAAAAAACTAATGTCAAATACAGATATACTTTCAAACTGGGAAAATCTAGTCAAAAAACAGCTTAAAACAGAGGATATCTACCCTGTTTTAGAGAAACAGAATCTGGAAGGAATAGAGGTGAAGCCTTTTTATACAGAGGTTCAGAAACCTTTGGTCAACCTGCCAAGAGTTGAAGAAAGCACCCATCTGGTAGCTAGATACCATGAAAGTCTGGAAGAAGAAGTATTTGCATTCATCCTTGATCAGAATGTAGAAAATCTTGATCAGAAAACTCTTTTTGTGAATAATAAAGATCTTGCAGGGCATATCAGTCCTAAAGAAGAAGATCAGTATTTTTCATTGATTGATGTCTTTAATGAAAAAGAAGGAAGTATTGATGATCAGCTGGTAAAAGAATTGCTGTCAAAAGATTTTAAAAGAAATATTTGTGTAGATATCTCACTCCATCAGAATGCCGGAGCTGCTATTTACCAACAGCTTGGAATTGCCCTTGCAAAAGCTAAGGAATTGGTGGAAGCTTATGGCGCTGAAATTTTAAACAAACTGATCTTCAGAATTGCAGTAGGAGGAAGTTATTTCTTTGAAATGGCCAAATTGAGAGCTTTTAAAATCGTTTTTAACCAACTTTCCAAAGAATACGGACTGGACGAAGTTCCTTACATCTTTGCCGAGACTTCACTGCGAAATAAAGCGATTGCTGACAACGAAAATAACCTGATCCGTTCTACACTGGAGCTTGCTTCTGCCATGATTGGTGGGGCAGATGCTGTTTTCTCCAACAATTATCTTGTTGACAGAATTACCGATAACTCAGAAGAGATCTCTTTCAAACAACAGATTGTGCTGGCTTACGAAAGTATCATCAACGTATTTGAAGATGCTTCTAACGGAAGTTATTATGTTGAAGATATCACCCGTCAGTTTGCAGAAAAAGTATGGGCTTTATTTGTTGAAATAGAAGAAGCAGGAGGATATCTTGAGCTGTTGAAGCAGGGAGTTATTCAGAAAAAAATCTGTGATCATGCTATAGAAGAACAGCAATGGATTGAAGAAGGGAAAATAAAGCTTATCGGAGTGAATTTGTACCCTAAATTAGACATTAAAAAGTCTATTGCAGATCTTTACAACGAAAAAGAAATAAAAGCCGTCCGTTGGGCGGAAATGTTTGAATAATATTTTTAACCACAGATTATACAGATTTTCACAGATGATTATTCATAATATTCTGTGAATTTTTTTTATCAAAAGTTTAAATATGAACAATTATATTAAGATTAAAACCAGTTAAGGTTGAAATATAATTTCTATTTGAATTTTGGTTAAATTAAGAAACTATAGTGCTATCTCACTAATATTGTACTTTTGATACAAATACAATGTAATGAAAGAAAGTGAGATAAGTTTTTACATCAGAAAATCTATATTTTCTGTTTACAACGAACTAGGTCCAGGTCTTTTGGAGAAAGCTTATGAAAAAGTCTTAGCTTATGAACTGGAAAATAATGGTTTAAGAGTACAGACCCAAGTTTCAATGAATATTAAATTTAAAGATGTATTTATTGATTCAAGTTTTATAGCAGATATAATTGTTGAAGACAAAGTAATCATAGAAGTTAAGGCAGTTACTGAAATATTAAATATCCACCATCAGCAATTATTAACATATTTAAAACTAACAAATTTGAAATTAGGGATTTTAGTTAACTTTAATACCGACTATATTGATAAAAGCATTTTTAGAAAGATAAATGGAAAGTTAGACTAAAAAATAAAGAATAATCATCTTCGAAAGTTTATGAAAACTGTAGGATACTTTAATTTAACCACAGATTACATGGATTTCCTCAGATGATTGTACATAATTTATTTGGAATCCTTTAAAATATATAACATAATCATCTGTGTAAATCTGCGAAAATCTGTGGTTAAATTACTAAACAAAGAAGTTCAAAACTATATCAATGCAAATCTGAATACAGATTTACATACATTACTGCTTAAAAAATCTCCGTTTCCGGAGGTTTCTATGCATGAAATTGTACAACAGATCAAAGGAAAACAGGTAGCAGAAAGAAAATTTCCGTTTCTCTTAAAAGAAGGTATTCTTTTCCCGCCTCAGCTTAATCTTGAACAGTCTTCATCTGAAAAAACGGCGCTATATAAATCAGGATTTCTAAAGGGAAATAAATTCATTGATCTGACAAGCGGTTTTGGTATTGATGCCTTTTATCTGTCTCAAAATTTTGATAATATCACTTTAATAGAGCAGAATACTGAGCTTTTAAATATTGTTGAAAATAACTGGGGGATTTTAGGTCGCAAAGCGAAATTTATCAATCTTAAGCTTGAAGATTTTCTGAATGAAAATACCGAACACTTTGATGTCATTTATCTTGATCCGGCCAGAAGGGATGAGCAAAAAAATAAAGTTTTTCTTCTGGAAGATCTGTCTCCTGATATTCTTGAGATTCAGGAAAAATTATGTTCTATATCCGATCTTGTGGTGATAAAGCTTTCTCCGCTTATTGATCTTAAGTATCTTGTTTCGGTATTGCCGGGTATTTCAAGGATTGATATTATCGCTCTGAAAAATGATGTGAAAGAAGTTGTCGTATTTCTTTCCAACGAAAATACGGATAAGATCATCTGTAATTGTGTGAACCTTGAAAGCAATGAATCTGTCTTTAGCTTTACATTTGGGGAAGAAGAAACTGCGCAATCCGAATATTCGGAACCTGAAAGATACATTTACATTCCCAATCATTCTATTTTGAAGGCTGGAGTCTTTAATCTGATCTCTCAGAAATTCGGATTAAAAAAACTTCATCCCAACAGCCATCTTTACACTTCCAGCGAAAGAATTGGAAGCTTCCCCGGAAGAATTTTAGAAATGGAATCTGTTGATTCTAAAAGTATTAAAAAGAAAGGACAGTTCAATATTATTACAAAAAATTATCCTCTGAAACCTGAAGAAATCAAAAAGAAATATGGTTTAAAAGACGGAGGAGACCAGTATCTTATTTTTACCCAATCCAAAAAAGGGAAAATAATATTAAAATCAGTATAAAAATGTTGCCGAAAAAAGCAGGATTTCTTACTTTTGGGCAATCAAAAATTGAAGCATGAAATCGTTTGCTGTTTGGAGATCAAATAAGTTAAAATAGTGCGGTTTCATTTTACCTTTTAAAAAAAATAATTTTACATATGAAAAAATTAGTTATATGTTTAGCGATTGCAACGGTAGCGGTAAGCTGTAAGAAAGTTCCACAAGGAGGAAACAGAGGTACTTTGAAACTTGAAGAAGGAGTAGAAAGATATTCTGACGACCCTCAGGGAGAAGCTCACGGACATGAAGCGGGAGCTGCAGAACATAAAGAAGAGGCTCATGCAAAACCAGAAGAAGCTGCTGCTCCAAAAGCAGACAGTACTGCGGCTGCAAAACCTGCTGAAGCTGATAAAGCACCAAAAGCTGAACACTAATTAGAAGTACAAAATATATAAGTGCCCTGTTTCTGCAGGGCATTTTTTTATTAAAAAAGAGGGCTATAAGGTTCATTAGCATAAGGTTGGGAAAATCCTTCCTTTTTGTTTGTCCCTGCCGGGCATTTTTTTTAATTTTAACAAAATAAATTTTTACAATGCAAGAGACATTAAATTACATTAACGAAAACAAACAGCGTTTCGTGGATGAATTATTTGAGTTATTGAGAATTCCTTCTATTTCTGCAGATCCGGCGTATAAAGATGACGTTTTGAAATGTGCAGATGTAGTGGCGGCACACCTTAAAAATGCAGGCGCTGATAATGTGGAAGTTTGCAGCACAAAAGGATATCCAATTGTTTTCGGGGAGAAAATTTTAGATAAAAGCTTACCTACAGTTTTGGTATACGGACACTATGATGTTCAACCGGCAGATCCGTTGGAATTATGGACGAAGCCACCTTTTGAGCCTTATATTGAAAAAACTGAATTACATCCTGAAGGAGCTATCTTCGCAAGAGGTTCTGCTGATGATAAAGGACAGTTCTTTATGCATTTGAAAGCTTTTGAAGCAATGATGAAAACCAATGCTCTTCCTTGCAATGTTAAATTTATCTTAGAAGGAGAAGAAGAGGTAGGATCTGTAAGCTTAGGAGACTGGGTAAACGAGAATAAGGAGAAATTAGCCTGCGATTGTATCTTAATTTCTGATACACATATCTACAGCAACGAACAACCTACTGTAACAACTGGTTTAAGAGGTTTAAGCTATGTAGAAGTAGAAGTGGAAGGTCCAAACAGAGACCTGCATTCAGGGCTTTATGGTGGAGCGGTTCCGAACCCTATTCACGTACTTTCAAGAATGATCGCTAATCTGATTGATGAAAACGGTCATATCACCATTGATGGATTCTACGACAATGTTGAAACTGTTTCAGATGCTGAAAGAGCTGATATGAACAAATTGAAAGACAACCCGGAAGAATTCAAGAAATCAATCGGATTAGGTAATATCGAAGGTGAAAAGGGATATACAACTTTAGAAAGAACTTCTATCCGTCCTACTTTAGACTGCAACGGAATCTGGGGTGGTTATACGGGAGAAGGAGCAAAAACAGTAATTCCTTCAAAAGCTTTTGCTAAAATTTCAATGCGTCTGGTTCCTTATCAGACTCCTCAGGAAATTACAGAGAAGTTCACGAAATATTTCGAAAAGATTGCTCCGGATACGGTAAAAGTTAAAGTTACTCCTCACCACGGAGGTATGCCTTATGTTTTACCAACGGATACCAAAGAATTTGCAGCCGCAAAACAAGCGATGGAATCAGCATTCGGAAAAGAAGTTCTTCCATACAGAGGAGGAGGAAGTATTCCGATTACAGCCATGTTTGAGCAGGTTTTAGGAGCTAAGTCTGTATTGATGGGCTTCGGATTGGATTCTGATGCGATCCACTCTCCAAACGAGCATTATGGATTATTCAATTTCTATAAAGGGATTGAAAGTATTCCGTTATTCTTTGAGAATTATTCAAAATAATTGATCAATATTACGATATCATAAGGTATTTCTGGAAAGAAATACCTTATTTTTTTGCTTTATATTATTCTGTTATCAACTGCCGGCAAAGCCTTTTTAAGAATTTTAAAAATTAAATTCACTGAAAATAAAAGGGTTAATTTTTATTTGCAATAAGTTATTTCACTATTCATTGAAAGTTTATATTTTTAATACAAAACTTGATTTACTATGAAAAAATACTACTCAATTGCATTTTTACTATCGTCACTAAGTATTTTCGCCCAACAGGCCATATCTTTTGAGCCTATTGAAGGGTTCAACGTTGGAGATATCAATGGACAGGCAGGCTGGATCAGTACTCCCACAGGAGGTGTACCGGAAAATGTTACCCATCAAAGCATCAGTTCAGATAAAGCCAGTGATGGCAGCCGTTCCCTGAGAATTGTTAAAGAAAGTACGTATGGAACGCAGGCAGAGCCAATCATCGGAGGTTTTTATAATCTGTCCGTTCCCCTTGCGTATAATAATTTTTCTGTATCATTCGATATCAATATGTCACAGCTCAACGGTTCTGATTTTGGTTTTCAGGCTGTAAACAATATGGATGATCAGTTTGTCGTAAGACTGGATTTCGGAAAAACCGGGTCGGTAAAGATCCTGGATCTCTTGTCCGGCCTACAAAATCTTATTTCCGCACCCTCAGCCTGGTTGCCGAATACCTGGTATCGGTTAAAAGTCGTAGGAAGTGCCACAGATGTCAGATACTACCTTAATGATGTACTGATCTATACGGGTACAGCAGCAAGTTCCTTGAATATAAACCAGCTTCGTTTTGTTCATAATAATTCGCTGGGATCAGCTTATATTGATCATATTAAAATTAATAGCGAGCTGGGAACAATGGGTGTTCAGGATTCCAGTGCAAATGCTGCAAAAATATCTCTTTATCCTAATCCTGCAACTGATTTTATCCATATTAATGCTGCTGCCAAAGTAAAAAGTATAGAACTTTATGACGAAACAGGTAAGCTGATAAAGACTGAAATAAATCATAATACAATAGAGGTAAAAGGCTTAGCCACAGGAGTGTATATGGTTAATATAAAAACTGAAGAAAGAAATTTTACTGAAAAAGTACTCATTAAATAAATATTTTCCTGTCAGTGGAAACATATGCTCTTTTAGGTGCTTTAATGTATTTATGGATGATTTTTCGGAATTGTTATTTATTCTTAGATTTAATATCTTTATTAATTTTGATTAAAAATATTATGTTAATTTGTTAATATGTGTAAAATATTCATATGTTTTGCTTTTTAGATTTAAAACGTATATATTTGCTTGGAACTAAAAAAATATCATGAAGAAACTTTACATTTTCGCAATTTCGTTGATCTCAATCTCATCTTTTGCTCAACAAACTATTTCTTTTGAAGCCAGTGAAGGATATACTGCAGGAAACATTAACGGGCAGCAGGGCTGGGTTACTACCAATGATGGAGGATTACCACCGGTATACCTGACAAGCCAACTGGTATCAGCTGAAATGGCAAGCCAGGGGTCAAACAGTTTTAAAATAACTACAGACGCACCTTACGGGCCACAGCAGAGCCCTGTAATGGGAGGTTTCTATACCTTCACTACACCATTAACATACAATAGCTTTACCCAATCATTTGATGTAAGACTTACCCAGAAAAGCACATCAAGCTCAGATTTCGTTTTTAGAACAGTAAATACCGTAGGAACAGGAGGAATTGTTACTTATATTGATTTTTCTTATGATGGAAGCATTCTGATTGCAACAGCAGGTTCAAATAATTTAGTCAATACCAATCAAACATGGAATGCCAATACATGGTACAGGGTAAAAATAGTTTCTACGGCTACAGGAATCCAATATTACCTGAATGATGCTCTGATCTACACAGGACAGCCGTTCAGTAATAATAATATTAACAGAATGGATTTTGTACACGATAACTATGGAGGTTCTGCCTATATCGATAATATCAAAATCAATAATGAAGGAGCCTTGTCTACCAAAGACGCCGTTAAAAATGACGTAAAACTATCTATTTATCCAAATCCGGCTACTGATGTGATAAAAATCACAACGCCTAACAAAATCAAACATGTTGAAGCATATGATATGTCCGGAAAGAAAGTGGATGTAACGTTAAACGGAGATCAGGTAAATGTTAGAAACCTGTCTTCCGGAGCTTATTTACTGAATATAGAAACAGAAGGAAGAAACTTCACAGAGAAGTTCATCAAAAAATAATTACTGATAAATCTTAGGATCAGCAAAACGCTCCAATTGGAGCGTTTTTGTTATTTTAGAGAATTAAAAATTTTAATCATATGTCAGATAATAAAACAGCTTATATAACAGGAGGAACCAAAGGAATAGGTTTCGGGATTGCGAAAATTTTACTTGAAAATGGCATTTCTGTAGCATTTTCAGGAAGAAAAAGAGAAGATGTAATGAAGGCGGAAGAAGAACTTAAGCAATATTCAGAAAATGTTTTGGGGATTGTTTCTGATGTAAGAAGCCTGGAAAGCGAGCAGGAAGCTGTAAAATATACCGTTGAAAAATTCGGAAGACTGGATTATATCATTGCGAATGCTGGATTGGGCATTTTTAAGCCTGTAGATGAGTTGACGGCAGAGGAGTGGAACGATATGATAGAAACGAATCTTACGGGCGTTTTTTATACCTTAAAAGCCTCTGTGGAAGAACTCAAAAAGACAGAAGGGTACTATATTACCATTTCCAGTCTCGCAGGAGCAAATTTCTTTGAAAATGGTACAGGATACAACGCTTCAAAATTCGGAGTGGTAGGTTTCACACAGGCCGCCATGATTGATTTAAGAAAATACAACATTAAATCTACGGTGATTATGCCGGGATCTGTAGCCACTCATTTTAACGGAAATATTCCGTCTGAAAAGGACAGTTGGAAGATCCAGCCTGAAGATATGGGGAATCTTATATTGGATATTTTAAAGATGAATCCAAGAGTTTTGCCAAGTAAAATAGAGTTTAGGGCAACAAAACCAGCTAAGTAACTACATCTAATGTATTGAATAATAATTTAATAAGTATTATGCATGCATAATATATTTTTTATTTATATTAGCAAAAATTAATTCAAACAAAATCTCTGCATAAACTGTCATGATTTTATGCGTCAAAAGGGAAAAAATAAAATAAACACATGAAACCTTAAGGTTACATATGACCAATAAAAAATTAAGAACAACATATGAAAATATTAGTTTGTATTAGTAGTGTTCCGGATACTACTTCCAAAATTAACTTTACAGCAGACAAATCTGCTTTCGACAAAAACGGAATTCAGTGGGTAATTAATCCTCTAGACGAATTTGCGTTGACAAAAGCGGTTAAACTTCAGGAATCTCAGGGAGCAACAGTAACAGTAATCAACGTAGGGGATGCTGCTACAGAACCTGTAATCAGAAAAGCTTTGGCAATTGGTGCTAACGATGCAGTAAGAGTAAATCTTGATCCAAAAGACAGCTATTCTACAGCAAAAGAAATTGCAGCTGTAGCTCAAAACGGAGGATATGATCTTATCCTTTGCGGAAAAGAATCTATCGATTATAACGGAGGTTCTGTTCCTGGAATGGTCGCTCAGTTATTAAATCAACCTTTCGTAAATGCTTCAGTAGGATTAGACGTTAACGGAAGCGAAGCTACTGCAGTAAGAGAAATTGAAGGAGGAAAAGAAACTATTTCTGTAAAATTACCGGCAATTATTGCAGGTCAGAAAGGATTGGTAGATGAGAAAGATCTTATCATCCCGAATATGAGAGGAATTATGTCTGCAAGAACAAAACCTTTGCAGGTGGTAGAACCTTCTTCTTCAGAAGTAAAAGTTCAGGGAGTATCTTATGACAGCGTTCCGCCAAGAGCTGCTGTGAAAATGGTTTCTCCTGATAATCTTGATGAATTGGTAAGATTACTTCACGAAGAAGCTAAAGTAATTTAATAAGAATCAAGTAAAAAGTAAAAAGATTCAGGATAAAATTGATGTTACCAGACATAATCTGAATTTCATCACTATTCAGAATTGGATAACCTTGAATCCTGGACGTTAAACCTTAAACAAATTAGAAATGGCAGTATTCGTATACGCAGAAAATATAAACGGAGTTTACAAAAAAGCAGCTTTTGAAGCAGTTTCTTATGCTAAAGCTATCGCTGATAAAGCAGGAGATACCGTTACCGCAATCTCTGTAAACCCAACAGATTCTTCAGATTTATTATACAAATATGGAGCATCAAATGTAATCAATATCAAAGACGAAGGTCTTAAAAATTTCTCAGCAAAAGCATTTGCTCAGGCTGTAAGTGAAGTAGCAGACGGAAATATCATCGTTTTCCCTCACACTACTGATGCTTCTTCTATTGCTCCTATGCTTGCGGTAATGAAGAACTATTCTTTAATTACTAATGCATTGGAAGCACCTGAAAGCCTTTCTCCTTTCCAGGTAAAAAGAAGAGCATTCTCCGGAAAAGGTTTCATGCATGCAAAAGCAGAAGGAAACGGAGTAATTGTTACTGTTTCTCAAAACGCTTTCGGTGTTAAAGAAAACGCAGTATCAGGTTCAGAAGAAGTGAAAAACTTATCTGTTGCCAATGAAGATACTAAGGTGATTTCTCACGAGCAGAGTTCAGGTAAATTAGACCTTAAAGAAGCTGAAGTTGTTGTTTCTGCTGGTAGAGGGATGAAAGGACCTGAAAACTGGGGAATGATCGAAGATCTGGCAAACGTTTTAGGAGCAGCTACAGCATGTTCTAAACCAGTTTCTGATATCGGATGGAGACCTCACACAGAACACGTAGGACAAACAGGTAAAGCAATTTCTCCGAATCTTTACATTGCTGTAGGGATTTCAGGAGCTATTCAGCACCTTGCCGGAGTTAACTCTTCAAAAACTATCGTAGTAATCAACAGTGATCCTGAAGCACCGTTCTTCAAGTCTGCTGACTACGGAGTAGTAGGAGATGCTTTCCAGATTATTCCTGCACTAACAGAGAAAATTAAAGCAATTAAAGGATAAGAAAGTGAATTGTGAATAGTCAATTCGCTTCGCTCGTCAATTTTTTAATTAAATAATTCACTTGCGTAGCAAAATTTACTATTGACGTTTGACAATCACCAACAATACAGATAAAAGCTCGGCTTTCCGGGCTTTTATTTTTGCGTAAAAAAGTGAAAACACAATAAAAAATTAATCTATATTTGTGCTATGGATTATAAGCAGCTAATTATTCGCGGAATATCGTACAGCCAGACCCAGTCGGGGGCGTACGCATTGTTACTGGAACATGAAGAAACACACATAAAATTACCTGTTGTTATAGGAAATTTCGAAGCCCAGTCTATCTCTCTTGGACTGGAAAAAGATATTCATCCACCGCGTCCTCTTACTCATGATTTATTTACAAAATTTATAGTTTCTGCCAATTATGAGCTGATTTCTGTCATCATCTATCAGATTGTAGACGGAGTTTTCTTCTCCAATATCAACTTTAAAAATAAAGTAACAGAAGAAGAACTGATCCTTGATGCCAGAACTTCCGATGCTGTTGCCATGGCCGTAAGATTTGACGCGCCTATATTTACAACACAGCAGGTTTTAAATGAAGCCGGAATTTTACTGGAACTGGAAGATGTTTCAAAAGAAGATCAATCTTTCTCAGAAACTGTACAGACAGAAGATAACTTAAAATCTCTTTCTATGGAAGAGCTTCAGAAATTATTAGATGAAGCCGTTAAAGAAGAAGACTATGATACCGCCCTTGAAATCCAGGAAGAAATCAAGAGGAGGAAAAAGAAAATTGACTAAAGAGATACTTTTTATATAAACTATGAATTTAAAATTACGACTGACCATCCTCAGTTTTCTCCAGTTTTTCGTTTGGGGAGCCTGGCTGATTACGATGGCAAACTTCTGGTTTGGTACAAAACATTGGGAAGGAACTCAGTTTGGAGCTGTGTTCGGAACAATGGGAATTGCTTCCATCTTTATGCCAACCATTACTGGAATTATCGCTGACCGCTGGGTAAATGCGGAGCGCATATTTTCAGTATTACATATTCTTTATGGGGTTATTCTTTTTATACTGCCTCATTCTGCAGATCCGAATTCCTTCTTTTCGGTAATGCTCGTGGCCATGTGTTTCTACATGCCTACCATCGCATTGGCCAATTCAATTTCTTATACAATCCTGAAAAATAATAATCTGGATGTGGTGAAAGACTTCCCACCCATTCGTGTATGGGGAACTATTGGTTTTATTGTAGCCATGTGGATTACCAATCTTAGTGGAAATAAAGCAACAGAAGGTCAGTTCTATATTGGAGGTGTTGTAGCAATTTTCTTAGGAATTTATGCCCTTACACTTCCAAAATGCCCCCCACAAAAACTTATTGACAAAAATTCGCCGTTATCCGAGCAATTAGGCTTAAATGCATTTAAGCTTTTTGGAAACTATAAAATGGCATTATTCTTTATGTTTTCAATGCTTTTGGGAGCTGCACTTCAACTTACCAATGCCTATGGTGACGTATTTTTAAGTGAATTTGCCAATTTCCCTAAATATGCAGACTCATTCGTGGTACAGAGATCTACCATCATTATGTCAATTTCCCAGGTTTCAGAAACCCTCTTTATTTTGGCAATTCCTTTTTTCCTGAAGAAATTCGGAATTAAAAAAGTAATGCTGATGTCTATGCTGGCTTGGGTTTTAAGATTCGGATTCTTTGCGTATGGAGTGCCGGACGGATTCGGACTTTCGTTAATCATTCTTTCATGTATCGTGTATGGTATGGCTTTCGATTTCTTTAATATCTCAGGATCGCTTTTCGTAGAAACAACTACCGACAAAAAAATACGTTCTTCAGCTCAGGGATTATTCATGATGATGACGAACGGTTTTGGAGCAGTTTTCGGAAGTTATGCCGCAGGATGGGCTATTGATAAGTTCTTTACTCATAAGTTTTCAACAGCTTCAGATTTGTCTGCTTATCTGGAAACAACACCTGATAATCCTACTTTCCTGAGCATTTTAAAGAACAGCTTCAACGCAGCTGTTAATACAGATGGAACACTTTCCTCTGTCGTAATGGTAAAAGACTGGCAGCAGATATGGCTTTCTTTCGCAATCTATGCATTAATACTGGCAGTTTTCTTTGCTTTACTATTTAAGCATAAACATAACCCGGAAGATGTATCCTCAGTGAAACATTAATTGAAACTTATTTTTATTAAGATATTAAATTGCATTTTTGAAAAAAGATGCAATTTTTTTATATTCAAATATACTTTTATCAAATATTGCTTCGCTGAATAAAAATATAGACTTCAGATCGATTATAAATACGGAATGTTGATTTTTAATTTGACAACAAATTTTACTTTTATTTAAATAATAATTAAAAATACCGACTCTTTTTTATGTCTAACAAGTGTTCGGGTACGGAATTTCTATTTTTAAAACACACTCTTTAAAAGTGTGTTTTTTTTTGTATTTTGGCACTTTAGTAAATATGAAAAATATTCAGTTATTAGGATTACTATTAGTAATTGTAGGCAGCTTTTTACCCTTGGTACACGTGCCTGTCATCGGGAACTGGAACTATTGGAAGCTTGATCATTATCTGGCTATTGCATGCTGGATCTTTTCCGCTTGTGCCGTTTTTGGAATTGTAAATAACAGTGCTAAAATCGTTAGATTTTTTGGCATTCTGCTTATTCTATTATTCGGATTTACCTTAGTGGCTGTAAAAATGCAATCGCTTCAATACTTTAGCTTTTTACCATTCAAATCCTGGCAGGAAACTTTTGCAGGAATCGTTAAGCTGAAATGGGGTTGGGCGGTTGAGTTTTTAGGTGCTTTTCTCATGGTTTTTGCCGGAGGAAATAAAAAAGTTAACAACAGAACACAAATATAGATATGAACTTCTTAAAAATATTTTCAGCAGGTATTTTGTTGACCGCAGCAACACAGATTCACGCTCAGACAACAGAACAGAAAAAACCGGATAATCCGCCTAAATGTGCGAATATAAAAGAAGGGAAGTTTACAAGACCCAATTACCCTGAAGCAATATGGTATATGACCATTAAAGATAATATTCAAACTGAATATTTCAATAATGGAAAAGACTATATCAAATCGACATTGGTTTTTGTGGACGACTGCAATTATAAGGCAATCGTGATGGAGAAATCCGATAAAAATGATCCCGCACAGATAGGAGATGTCTTCAATAATAAAATAGTAGCCACTCAGGATAATCTTCTGAAAGTGAATACCAAAATTGAAGGGACTCAGTTTGATCTGGTATACGTAAAAGTAAAATAAATTCTAACTATAAAAATGGAATCTTTATTCCGTTTCAGCTAAATAAAAATTATATACATGAAAGAAGTATTCATTGTTTCCGCAGTAAGAACACCTATGGGGAGTTTTATGGGAAGCTTATCAACAGTTCCGGCTACAAAACTGGGAGCAACTGCCGTAAAAGGAGCATTAGATAAAATTGGTTTAGATCCTAATCATGTTCAGGAAATCTATATGGGAAATGTTCTTCAGGCAGGAGAAGGCCAGGCGCCGGCTCGTCAGGTTGCTTTAGGAGCAGGTCTTTCAATCAATACACCTTCTACTACAGTAAATAAAGTTTGTGCTTCAGGAATGAAGGCTGTAACAATGGCAGCTCAGGCGATCAAAGCTGGTGATGCTGACGTAATTGTTGCCGGAGGTATGGAGAATATGTCTTTAGTTCCTCATTATTACAATGCAAGAGTGGCTACAAAATTAGGCGATATCAAAATGCTTGACGGAATGGTACTTGACGGTCTTACAGACGTATACAACAAAGTACATATGGGAGTATGCGCAGAAAAATGTGCGGTAGACTATAATATTACAAGAGAAGATCAGGATAACTTCGCTGTAGAATCTTACAAAAGGTCTGCAAAAGCCTGGAGCGAAGGTAAATTCAACGAAGAAATTGTACCGGTTTCTATTCCTCAGAGAAAAGGTGAACCTGTCATCTTTGCTGAAGATGAAGAATACAAAGCAGTAAACTTTGACAGAATTTCAACACTTCCAACGGTATTCAAAAAAGAAGAAGGAACAGTAACTGCAGCAAACGCATCTACTTTGAATGACGGTGCTTCTGCATTAATCCTTGTTTCCAAAGAAAAAATGGAAGAGCTTGGACTGAAACCTCTTGCAAAAATCGTTTCTTACGCTGATGCAGCACACGAGCCTGAAAACTTTACAACAGCTCCGGCAAAAGCGTTACCAATCGCTCTTAAAAAAGCAGAATTAGAAGTTTCAGATATCGATTTCTTCGAATTCAATGAAGCGTTTTCAGTAGTAGGATTAGCTAACAACAAAATCTTAGGATTAGATGCTGCGAAAGTAAACGTAAACGGAGGTGCTGTAGCATTAGGACACCCACTGGGAAGTTCAGGTTCAAGAATCATCGTTACATTAATCAACGTATTGAAGCAAAATAATGCGAAATACGGAGCTGCTGCGATCTGTAATGGTGGTGGTGGTGCTTCTGCAATTGTAATTGAAAACTTATAATTGACACATACAAACACATGTTGTGTTTAGGATATAAAAATCGGGGTCTTTGTACCCCGATTTTTTTGTTACAGAATAGAATGATACTACCTTTCAATCATCATTCAGACTCATCAATACATCATTTACCAATATAGACGGAGGTGTTTCAGACCTTATAAAGTATACAGTAAGATTAAAACTTTGCTGAATGATTTCAATGCCTTACAATTATTATTTTCAAAATAATAGTAAAAACCGTAGAATATTCCGTAGTTTTTCTATTTTTGTGCTACTAATATATATTTGAAATGTCTGAAACTGAGAATCGACAGCCTAAAAACATAAAGAATAATCCGAAAATTATGAAAGCCTGGGCTGTATATGACTGGGCAAATTCTGTTTATTCCCTGGTGATTACCTCTACCATTTTTCCCATTTATTACTCTATCCTTACTACCGCTTATGAGAAAAAAGAATATGTGGCGGAAACAAAAACATGGATTGATGTTCCGGTAAGGCATATGATCAAAATTTTCGGCGAAGAATATCAGCCGGATGCTGTATACGGATATTCCCTTACCATATCATTCTTTGTTGTGGTATTACTGTCCCCATTTTTGTCTTCATTAGCGGATACCATTGGAAACAAAAAATCTTTCCTGCAGTTTTTCTGTTATCTTGGTGCAACATCCTGTATGGGATTGGCCATGTTTACAGGAATGCATAACGTATTTTTAGGACTTTTATTCAGTATTACAGCCAGTGTAGGTTTCTGGGGAAGTTTAGTTTTTTATAACTCTTTCCTTCCGGATATTGCCACACCAGACAGGCAGGATGCACTTTCTGCAAGAGGATATGTATATGGATATATTGGTTCTGTAGTTTTAGTGGTCATCTGTTTGGTATTGATTCAGGTTTTTGCCAAAGGAGCAGCCCAGCAGCTATTGTTCACAAGAATCAGTTTCCTTTTAACAGGAGCATGGTGGTTCGGGTTTTCTCAATATACCTTCAAACATCTTCCACAATTTGGGGATGTGAAAGATAAACTTCCTAAAGATTTAGTACTCCTGAACTATAAGAATATCTTCAAAAAACATGAGGAGCAGGGTGGCTTCTTTGAAGTATTTAAAGATAATCTGAGCTTCTATAAAGATATTGCAAAAGAAAGTTTTCACGAACTGTTTAAAGTGGGAGGCGAGCTTTTCAAAGATAGAAATCTGAAATTCTTCCTTTCAAGTTTCTTCTTCTACAGTGTAGGGATGCAGACGATTTTCCTGATGGCTACATTATTTGGAAAAAGTGAAATTAATCTTGCTCAGGATAAGCTGATCGGAACTCTTTTGGTGATTCAGATTGAAGCGATTATCGGAGCCGTTATTTTCTCAAGATTATCCAAAAGAATCGGTAACAAAAATGTTATTTCAATTGCGATCATCCTATGGATTGTAGCTTGTCTTTGGGCTTATTTCCTGAATAAAGAAAATCCTACAGTAGAATACCAGTTTTATGGAGTTGCTGCAGTAGTAGGGTTGGTAATGGGTGGTCTTCAGGCGATGTCGAGATCCACCTACTCAAAACTTCTTCCTGAGAACTCAATGGAGAATACAACCTATTTCAGCTTCTATGATGTGTTGGAGAAAATTGCTATTATCATCGGAACATTTATCTTTGCAACATTGATTGAACATTTCAATAATATGCGTATTGCAGCATTGTCCATGACTATATTCTTCGCTGCAGGATTGGTTTTAATCAGATTCCTGAAGGTTAAAATGAGAAAAGACAGAGAAACATTATAAAATTAAAAGACGTTATTTTTAACGTCTTTTTTTATTATGGTAATTCATTGAATTTTATCTATGAAATTATATTTATTTACCATATTTTTTTCGTATTTTTAATAGAAGAACTGAAGAAAGTAAAATAGAAGACAATTCGGCCTGAGTTTTGCTTATATTCAGCGGAATAATTTTTAACTTTGCAAAAAGATTTATTGTCAATATGACCAACCCTTTATTTTATGCAAAAATAATCCTGTTTGGAGAATATGGAATGATTGAAGATTCCCAGGGGCTTGTAGTACCTTACAGCTTCTATAAAGGAACTTTGAAATTTTCTGATCTGAGTTCTGAATTTGAACTAAATTCCAACAGACATCTGCAGAAATATTCTGAATTTCTTACAGCACTTGACCTTTCCGACGACTTTAAGTTGGATATCGAGAGCTTCAAAAATGATATTTCAAACGGACTTTTCTTTGATTCCAATATTCCTCAGGGATATGGAGTAGGAAGTTCCGGGGCTTTGGTAGCTGCTATTTTTGAAAAATATTCAGTCAGCAAACTAAATCCTGAAAACATTTCAAAAGATAATCTTAAAAAATTAAAAGCTGTTTTCGGTGAAATGGAAAGCTATTTCCATGGAAAAAGTTCAGGAATGGATCCACTGATCTGTTATATGAATCTGCCCATTCTTATCGAAAATAAAGAAAATTTAGACAGGGTAGCTATTCCGGAAGGTGAAGAAGGAAAAGGAGCTATTTTCCTGATAGATTCCGGAATGACTGGTGAAACAGGACCTATGATCCAGATTTTCTTCGAAAAAATGAAAACAGAAGGTTTCCGAAAAACCCTGAAAGAAGAGTTCATCCGTTATAACAACGCATGTATCGAATCTTTCCTTAAAAAAGACATGAATCCATTCTTCAGAAATCTTAAAAAGCTTTCTCACTGGGCTTATGAACATTTCCGTCCTATGATTCCTGAAAGTATTTTTAACATCTGGAAAAAAGGTCTGGATTCTAACGCTTATTATCTGAAACTGTGCGGTAGCGGTGGAGGCGGCTATATCTTAGGATTTACCAAAGACTATGCAAAAGCAGAAAAAATGCTTGATGGCTTCCAAAAAGAAGTGATTTACAGATTTTAAACAGATTGGAATGAATTCTGAAAAAGAACCTTTCCAATCTAAAAATTATCTCTCAAAATCTCTATTCTACAGATTTTCACAATTTGTGGGCTTTCTTCTCGGAGCACGCTTTTTTGTAGCCGCTCTGTTAACGTTTGCTCTCTATGTTTCTACTTTTTTCCTGTTCAATCAGGATGAATCTTTCAGAAAATTTGTCTTTGATTTTAAAGTTCACGGTATTATTTTTTGTACAGTCCTTACGATTCTGGCAGGTGGTATCATCAACCAATTCTACGATCTGGAGAAAGATCATGTAGTAAAACCCTTCAGAACACGAGTTCAGAGCTTCATCAAACAGAAATATTTTCTCTATGCCTATCTGGCGCTCAGTGCTATTTCTTTAGGGGTAGCCTGGATGATTTCTCACAATGTATTTGTATTTTTTGTGGTCTATCAGTTCTTTATGTGGTTTTACAGCCATAAGCTGAGCAGAATACTGATCCTGAACAATCTTACTTTTGTCAGTCTCACTTTATATCCGTTCTTTGGAATGATGGTATATTACGAAACCTTTTCCAAAAAGGTTTTCCTGATGGCTGTCTTTCTGTTTCTTATCCTGCTCTGTATTGATATTGTGAAAGATACTCTTACCAGAAGTGTAGATAAAGCATTTGGATACACCACGATTCCCAATTATTTTAAAAGCAGAAATACAAAAATTATTCTGACTTCTTTACTGATCGTTACCATGGCAGTTTCAATGAATATTATTACAAAAACCGGCATCACCGGATTCATGGCTTATTATTTTGCCGGAGGGCTTTTTGTTATGATCATATGCATTTATCTCCTTTTAAACGCTTCCCGAAGAAGTAACTTCTTTACATTGAATATATTACGATTCTGGGTTTTCGTTGGAATCATCGCAATGCTTTTAAATGGAATAGAGCATAAATTGTAAAAAAATTCTTTAAATAAACTGAGGTTATTATTACCTTTGCATAACTAAATTTAATAAATAGGAATGCCCATTTTTAATGATACTAAAATTGCATTTGCAGACAAGTCTGATGCACAATTGAGAAAGGCTTACTGGATGTTTAAAATGATTGAACAGCCCGCTCTTACAAGCCTTGGAACATCTGTTCTGAATTTCACAGTACACAACAACTTCCCTTTCGTAACCGGAATTGTAAAAAATACTTTATTTGCGCAGTTCTGTGGTGGTGAAACCCGTGAAGAAAGTATGAAAGTAGTGAAACAGCTGTTCAAAAGAGGAGTTGGAAGTATTTTCGATTACTCCATTGAAGGGAAAGAAGATGAGGAAACCTTTGACGCCGTTTGCAAAGAAATTAAGGATATTGTAAGATTTTCAGTAGGAAATCCGGCGATTCCTTTTATTGTATTTAAACCTACTGCTTTCGGAAGAATTGATCTGTATGAAGCTGTTGGAAAAGGAGCAGAGCTTACTACCAGCCAGAAAGAAGAATGGGAAAGAGTCGTAAAAAGATTTGATGAAGTATGCAGTCTTTGCCATGAACATGATAAAAAAGTAATGGTAGATGCTGAAGAAACCTGGATGCAGGATGCAGCAGACCATCTTTGCGAAGAGATGATGGAGAAATATAACCAGCAGAAACCTATCGTTTGGAATACCATCCAGATGTACAGAACCGGAAGACTGGAGTATATGGAAGCTAATCTTCAGAGAGCAAGAGAGAAAAATTACTTCATTGGCTACAAGATCGTACGTGGCGCGTATATGGAAAAAGAAAGAGCCAGAGCAGCAGAAAAAGGGTATGCAGATCCGATTCAGCCAACCAAAGAAGCTTCAGATAAAAACTATAATGCAGGAATAGACTTCGTGATGGATCATCTGGATAAGGTTTCAGCATTCTTTGGAACCCATAATGAAATCTCTTCTGAGCTGATTATGGATAAAATGAAAGCAAAATCTCTGGAAAACGGCAATCCGCACGTCTATTTTGGGCAGCTTTACGGGATGAGTGATAATATCACCTTCTATTTGTCTGATAAAGGCTATAATGTGGCTAAATATCTTCCATACGGACCTGTAAAGGATGTTGTGCCTTATCTGACGAGAAGAGCCCAGGAAAATACCTCTGTAGCCGGACAAACCGGAAGAGAACTTGGACTGATTAAAAAAGAATTGGAAAGAAGAAAGAAATAAAAATATTGTCCACAATATATATCGGGCCTGCAGTTTTGCAGGTCTTTTTTATTGGAATTAAAAGGCGCAGATGAAACAGTAAATTAATGATAATGAATACAATAATAAGATGTATTGGTTATAGTGTAAAATAATTCGATTTTTATTGCTGATTTGATTTAAAATAGTTATATTTGATAAAGCCATAAAAAAACATAAAACAATATCTCATTTACCAGTACACTTCTGTCCTATGACAGTAACTCTCCAATACACTAATCACTCTTATTAAAACTAAAATTATAAAAATATAATAGGGGTCAGCCGATCATAAAAGATAAAAATCCTGCCAGCTGATATCCGTTAAAATTTTTTACAATAAAATAAAGCAATAGCTTTAGTTTTCTTCTTCAAATATTTTTTAACCTGATCATTTTCTTGATCAGGTTTTTTTAAGGTTCAAAACTTTCGAATTTTCCGTTTTCGTAGAACAGAACAATACGTTTTATCTTACTTTGTTGATTACCAAATAGTTGACCTAAAATATGATCGCCCGAATTTTCTAATCGCTGAGAATCCGATATTTTTTCCGGAGCTTTATCGTGGGACGGTATAAACGATTCTCCAGGACTTGATATTGGAGCTTCCGCTTCCGTTTCATTACTTCCAAATTCATCATCATCATTCATCATGGTGAAAAGATCGGGTAGTGGAGTTGTCTTTATTTTTTCCTCTTCGGTATGCTCTTCGTTAATTTCTGATTCCGGCAGTTGAGATTTCAGCATCTCACCTTCACCGGTTACCAGCCAGTCCCAAAGAAGTTCCGGGAAACGGGATTTTATTTTTATGATAAATTCAAGAGACGGTTTGTTTCTTCCTGATGTGATATGAGAAATAGACGAACGCTGTACATCAATCTCATCTGCAAACTCAGAAGGAGTAAGACGAGAATACTCTATAATTTTGGAAATTCTTTCATTTAAACTCATAAAAATAAGTCATTAATTATTTTACAAATGTAATATATATAATTTACAAATGCAAAATACAAATGTAAATAATTTGAAATTTCTTTTGTATACATTTGTAACAAGGTTTTAATTGTTTTAAAATCAAATCATTATATATAAATTACAATTGTATTTACTTATCATATGAATTTACCATTGGCGCTATAGACAGATAGTTTCGATCTGGTAAAAGACTAGTATTCTTAAAAAAAAACTGGTTTAAAAATGTAAATTAAGCCCATCGATCGAGCTATTTTGTTCATTAAATATCTTTAAAAACAGAATATACATTATTAAACCACTTAAATCGTTTCCGGAAATAAAATTATCAATAAATACCTTATAGAACGCATATAAAAGCACTTTTTAAAGAGTTACATTGGTAAATTACTGATGTAAATACACCATTTTAAGCCCATATCTGGCCAAATTGAAGGGAAAATACTGCTCCTGTTAAACAGCTCATTCTATCAAAGATTAAAACTCCTGATAAAAAGTATTATTTAAGTAATTTTCAGAGATCCATTAGATTTTTCTTTGATTTTACATATGTATACACCCCTCAACAACCTGGTTTTCCACAATTTCTATGTTTAGTAAAATAACCCTCAAATAGCAAAAACACCCTATTTTTACACTTAAAGTACTGTTATAAATATAATTGAATTAAACCTCATAAAGTACTGACTTTTAATATTTTAAATATTTGCTATTAAATTATTCGCAATCCACAATTTTATCCACAGACAAATTGTCCTGCAGTGTTGTTTAATAATGTTACAAGTGTTAACTTGTTTTTATAACTCTCAATTTGGATAATTTAAACCTTGTAAACAATTTTTAAAACAGATGTCAAATGTAAATTTGTTGATTTTACAGATATTTACAAATGTTAACTTAAGATTTTGGCTAAAAATGGCTAAATTTGATTCTTGTAAACTATTCCTACAATGAATTTTGAACAGATCTATTCTCAAAACCCCGATTTCTCAAATCGCTATATTTCCCCTGAAAAATTATTTTCTTATCTACAGGCCAATCTCAGCGATTATATTCAGGAGATCGGAACATCCTATTTAGATAAACCTATTTATCAGTTAAGCATCGGAACCGGAAACATTCAGGTATTGGCCTGGTCGCAAATGCACGGAAATGAATCCAATGCGACCCATGCTATGCTTGACCTGTTGGTAAGTCTTGATAAAGCTCCCGAAATGAAAAAAGATTTATTCAGTAAGATAAAGCTTGATTTTATATTCATGCTGAATCCGGACGGATCTGAACGATGGACCAGATTAAATGCAGCCGATATTGACCTGAACAGAGATTTTCATAACGAAGCAAGTAAAGAGATTAAATTCCTGAAGAAAGCAGCTGCTTCCAAAAAATACGATTATGCTTTAAACCTTCATGAGCAGAGAACCATTTTTACTACCGATGGAATTCATCCTGCTACGCTTTCCTTTTTGGCACCTTCTGAAAATGTAGAACGGACGGTTACCGAAAACAGAAAAAAATGTATGGCAGTCATTGGAAGTGTATACAACCATTTAAAAGAAATGATTCCCAACCAGATCGGAAGATATTCTGATGAATTTTATCCGACTTCTACCGGAGATAACTTTATCAAAGCAGGGATGCCAACCATCTTATTTGAAGGCGGACACTTTGTAGAAGATTATACCCGGAAAGGAACCAGAAAATACTATACAATTGCTCTTTATTATGCATTAAAAGCAATCAGTGAACTGAACTCTGATACTACAGGCTGGGAAACTTATCTTGAAATTCCCGAGAACCAGGAAACGCATTATGATGTTATTTACAGAAATGTAAAGCTGAATACAGAACACGAATGTATACTGGATATTGCCGTTCAGTACAGAGAGTTTAAAGAAGGAGGGAAAAATGAAATCTCATTTATTCCTTTTGTAATGGAAGTAGGCGATGTGAAACAAAAGAAAGGCTGGCTGGAAATAGACTGTACCGGAAAGAAATTTATTTCTGCAACTAAATATCCGAAACTGGATGCTGTGGTAGAATTTAAAATTGAAGATTAAAACAATGATATAAAGATAATCTCTATTACTAATTAATTTATAAGGATTATTATGATGAAAAATTTTCTGACCTTAATTTTATGGATAAGTATGGGATTGCCTTTGATGGCACAAAATCAATCTGCCATTCCCTATAAAGCAAATGATAGTGTAATGGTGACCGTAGTCCTCCGCCACATGCAGGAAAATCCTGTGGACTCAATCCAGGCAAGAGTGATGAAGCAAAAATTTTATCAGAAGCTCAGTAAAAGTCACACCCGTATTGTATCCTGGAATGTTGTGATGGGAATAGGGCAGATTATTACTTTAAGATTTAAACCTGAATACACAAGAGAAGTGAATCAGGTTTTTGAAAGCGGAGCTTGGGGGGGATTCAAGACAGAGTTTTATCCATCGTATGATTTTCTACCTGTTTATCCGGTAATGTTAGAAAAAGAAAAGAAACTGAGTAAATAACAGGATCAGTTAATATCATCTATAAAAAATTCGGCAGGCCTTTAGGCCTGCAGAATCTGTATTTTATATCTGATTTCAGAATTTGAGCTAGTAAAATAAAATTCATATTCAATAGAAATGGGCTTTAGCCCATTGAATGTCAAACAATATTCATCTGGCTTTAGCCAAAACCTAATTTTATAAATTTTATTCAATAATTAAAGTTTACTTAACCACTTTAATTCCATTCGCTACAAATCTGATCTCTTCTTTAGGTTCAGTAATAGCATCAATTTCAGATTGCGGCTGTTTAGCGTCTTCTGCATAATGTTTCTGCTCATTTACAGAAATTACTTTTCTTTCTGCATTGCCATCCAATACTACATTTTTTCCTTTTAATGCTGTAGGTACGAAGAAAGCGTAGTCTTTCATTTTTACAAAAAACTTAGAATTATCTTCTGTCTGGATCGTAAGCCAGCAACCTTTTTTGTCACATACATCGGTTACTTTTCCTTTAATGGATACATTCTCAATTTTTTTGTTGTCTTTTTTAAGTTGCTTATTCAATTTATCTACAGTGATCGCTTTGGATTCAGCAGATGAAGTTACCTGACTTCCATACGTATCTCCTACCAAAGCTTTCCCTTCCGGCGGTCCTGATTGAGCAAATGCTAATGAAGAACCCGCTAAAGCGGCAGCAAATAATAAAACTTTAAATTTCATGTTTAATATTTTTCTCAAAAATACTAATTAAAATTGAATCATAAAGGAATAAAAAATGACAAAAAACAAGTCTTTTGGTGAATTTTCAACAAAATTGAAAATCAAAGACAGATTTGATTATATTTGACCCCTATACTTGACTATGCAAAAAAAACTGAAACTATGGGATGCCATCATGCTTGTGATGGGATCTATGATCGGAAGCGGGATCTTTATTGTAAGTGCTGACATGATGCGAAACCTGGGGTCAGGATACTGGCTCATTGTGGTGTGGGTGATCACAGGAATAATGACAGTAGCCGCAGCGATAAGCTATGGAGAACTGTCCGCACTGTTTCCGAAAGCCGGAGGACAATATACTTATCTGAAAGAGATCTTTGGTAAAAGAATGGGTTTCCTTTACGGATGGGGATTGTTTACCGTAATACAAACCGGAACAATTGCTGCCGTGGCCATGGCGTTTGGGAAATTTACAGCGTATCTGATTCCTTCATTAAACGATGCTGCCCCTATTTTCCAGAGTGGAGAATTTAAAATTACATGGATACAGATTCTAGCCATTGCTGTCATTATTTTACTTACCTATATCAATACCAGAGGAGTGGAAAGCGGTAAAATTCTTCAGAATATCTTTACCGGGTCCAAAATTATTGCATTATTAGGGTTGATTGCTGCCGGTTTTATATTGGTAGACATTTCTCATTTAGCAGAAAACTTCAGCTGGGGAACAGATTCTTTCAATAATCTTAAAAAAGATCTGAGTGGTAATTTCCTTAAAGAAGGTTGGGAACCCATCGGAGGAATGACTCTTTTAGGTGGAATTGCTGCTGCAATGGTAGGTTCTGTCTTCAGTTCCGTTGCGTGGGAAAGTGTAACATTTGTTTCCGGGGAGATTGAAAATCCTAAAAAAAATGTAGTAAAATCAATGATTTACGGTACTTCTGCTGTAATGATCCTTTATATCGCGGTGAACTATGTCTACTTAAATGCATTGGACAGAGACGGGATTGCATTTGCAGCCAACGACAGGGTAGCGGTAGCCGCATCCCAGAATATTTTCGGAAGTGCGGGAACGATCATCATTGCTTTATTGGTTATGATTTCAACGTTCGGTTGTAATAACGGATTGATTCTGGCCGGAGCAAGAGTTTTCCAGACGATGGCAAAAGACGGAATGTTCTTTAAATCGGCAGAAAAAAATAATAAAAATGAAGTTCCTGAAAATGCCTTATGGATGCAGGGAATCTGGGCATCAATTCTATGCCTGAGCGGGCAGTACGGAAATTTATTGGATATGATCTCTTTCGTGATCGTTCTGTTTTATATGATTACGGTTTTTGGGGTTATTTATTTAAGAATGAAACAGCCGGAACTGGAAAGACCATATAAGACATGGCTTTATCCCATAACCCCTGTTATTTACCTTGTTATCGGAACTTGTTTCTGTATCCTGTTGCTTATTTACAAACAGCAGTATACATGGCCTGGTTTTGTTCTGGTATTGCTGGGACTTCCTGTGTACTATTTTATCAACAGAAAAAAAGCAAATGCTTAAAATAAAACAAAAATATAATAGATTAAAGGGCTTTCAATTCAGTTTGAAGGCCTTTATTTTTGAATAAAATTTGAAGTATAGTCATCATTATTTGTCGAAAATGTGTAATTTGGTATTTCGTTTTTAAAACAGGACCATGAAGTAAAAACAATAAGCTATGGATACACCAAATTACAGAATGCCTTTCGTACCGTCTACTTTAATGACCGAAGGCGGAAGTATCGATACCTGCGATATGGGCGAAAGTATTGCCCACAATATTATGCTGCTGATCACCACAAAAAAAGGGGAGAACAGATATGATGAAAACTATGGAAACGATGTCTGGAACCTTGAATTCGATAATGGAGTTACAAGTGCCATCTGGGAAAGCGTTTTTATCAAAAGCTTAAGAAGACAGATTCAGGAATATGAACCAAGAATCGTAAACCCGCAGATTGACGCTCACATACAATTCGTAGAGCACAGTTACGATACTAAAGAACACACCGAAATTAAAAAGAAAGTAAGAATTGCCATCAATGCAAAAATGGAAGAAACAGGAGAACGTTTTAGTTTTTCCACAGAATTGTTTCTAAGCCCGATGTCTATTGATTAATATTTTTAACAGCGAAAGAAAATTATGAATTTAGATCAGAATATTTATTCCAAAGAATCTGTAAAAGCAAGAATGCTGCAGAATGCAACAAAGGTTTGGGGATTGAGAAGTCCACAGTCTTTAGATCCTTTTGTAAAACTGTTGATAGATGCATTCAGTACAGAAGTTTTCAAAGCGAATAATGAAATACAGACGGTCAATGCCCGTATATTGGAAAAACTGGCAAAGCTTCTTACACCGTCCATCTATACCCATCCTATTCCGGCTCATTCCGTAGCTTTTACACAGCCTTATGAGTCTTCAGAGATTTTATTGGAGCACACGGAATTTTTCTTCCGTAAACAGATGACTTCCACGGTAAAATCAGAATCAGATAAGCAGCTGAACATTCCTTTTACTCCGGTGGGAAATGTAAGAATCAATAAAGTTCACACTTCCATCATGTTTGTAGGAAATACCTGCTACAGTATTGATGACCGATTTAATAAAATTCCTATTGCAAGATTTCAGGGAAAACCTGAAGATTACAGAAAAATCACAATAGGCGTAGATGTAAGCAAATATGTAAGTGAAAACTTTCCGAAATATCTAAGCATATTCTGCTCTAATCCTGCTTTTGAGCATCTGGATTTCGTTTACAAATTATTGCCTTATATCACAGTATCAAGTAATGGAAATCCTCTGTTTGTAAGAGAAGGATTAAGCTATCTTACAGAAAGTCAGAATGATGGTTATGAGCAGATGTTCAAAGAACAATCCATCAGAAATAAGGTGATTGAGGATATTAAAAGTATCTACCGCCATAAATTTATTGAAGTAACAGGAATTGCTCAAAGTCTTTTCTCAGAACCTGGACAGCTTCCGCAGAACCTTGATTTCCTGACTGGAAAAGAAGAAATCTCCAAATTCCTGGATAATAAAAGTTATCTGTGGCTTACGTTTGAGTTTCCACCACAGTTTTCAGCAGAAATTTTAGATAATTTCTCATTTGTACTGAATGCTTTTCCTATCTACAACAGAGGTTGGAAAAAAACAGAATACAGCCTTGATATCATGGGAAATAATATTCCTTTGGTAACCGACGAAGGCGAACATTTCCTTTATGTAGATGAGGTACAGGATGGTGACGGAAGAAAATATACAGAAATTCCTTTCACCCCTGCTGATGATCTTAAAAAAGGGTTGTATACTGTAAGAAAAGGAGGAATGGAACGATTCACCAGCAGAAATGCAGTCGATATGATTGCCAATGTTCTGGAACTGACCAGAGACGAAATTGCTGCATTTTCCCTTTTGAACAGAGATAATGTAAAAGGTGTCTTAAGTGAAATGTCTGACAAAATGAAATCCATGGTGCAGAAAGTAAACAATGCCAAAAGGAATATCAGACAGGAACTGAATTATGTGATCATGGAACCGGTAGAAAAAACAGATCATACTTACGCTTCTTTCTGGGTGACGCATTGTACGCTTGCCAATCATATGCGTCCGGGAACAGAACTTTCCAATCAGTTGAAATCTCAGACTGTGGTATTGCTTACCGAAACATTAGGCGGAGCTGAAGAACAAAAAGGGACAGACAGTATTCAGGCTTATAAATATGCACTGACGACCAGAGATAAAATTATTTCTTTGGAAGACGTTAAAAACTATTGCCGCATGATTCTGAAAGATGAGGTAAGAGAAGTAAGGGTAAGAAGAGGAACGATGATCAGCAACAAACCTAAAGAAGGATTTGTAAGAACTGTTGAAGTAGAAATTGTTCCACAGAACTATTCTTTCTACGGAAGGGCCTATTGGGAAAATATGGCCAATATTATCAGAAACCAGATCATCGCTAAGGCCATCGACGGAATTGAATATATTGTAAGAATTACCAATGAAGATGTTGACTTCCAGGATATGTAATTCTTAAAAAATAAATCAGTTTAAAATATAAAATGCCGTATCAATTGCGGCATTTTTGAATGATATCAATCGGAACGGGCTATTATCCTGAGCGTAGTCGAGGGAGCCCGTTTTTTTATTAATGAGCTTTTCCATTGGCTTCAGCCAAAACTTATAAAATCTATCCGGAAAAATTCAATAACATCGGGTTTAGTACATTAACAAAACCTAAGAATTTTTTATGAAACTTTTATCCCTTTTATATTCAAAAAAAGTCTATAAAATTTCGTATTTTTGCACGTTGTGATTTTCAGGCAAAGTCACTCCAAATTATGAGTAAATCAACAGAATATATAGAAGTTTACGGAGCACGTGAACACAACTTAAAAAATATTAATGTAAAAATTCCACGTAATGAATTGGTCGTGATTACCGGCCTTTCGGGAAGTGGAAAATCGTCGTTGGCTTTTGATACTATTTTTGCAGAAGGCCAGCGTCGTTATATCGAAACATTCTCTGCCTATGCACGCCAATTTCTGGGCGGATTGGAGCGTCCTGACGTAGATAAAATTGAAGGACTTTCTCCGGTTATTGCTATCGAGCAGAAAACAACCAATAAAAATCCGCGTTCTACGGTAGGAACAGTTACTGAGCTGTATGATTTCCTGCGTCTTTTGTATGCAAGAGTTTCGGATGCTTACTCTTTGTCCACAGGGCAGAAATTGGTGAGCTATACCGAAGATCAGATCCTTGAAACCATCAAAGAAAATTATAAAAAAGAGAAAATCATGCTTTTGGCGCCAGTGGTGCGTTCCAGAAAAGGACATTATCATGAGCTCTTTGTTCAGATGGCTAAAAAAGGCTACGGACAGGCAAGAATTGATGGTGAGCTGCAGGATATTGAGTATGATTTAAAACTTGACCGTTATAAAACCCACGACATCGATATCGTTATCGACCGTTGGATTATCGGGGAGAATGCTTCAGAAGGAAGAATGGAGAAATCATTGCGTACAGCAATGGAAATGGGAGAAGGCATTATCGGAATTCAGAAACTGGGAAGTACGGATATCGAATACTTTTCCAAAAACCTGATGGATGCGGAAACCGGACATTCTCTGGCACTGCCGGAACCGAATACTTTCTCATTCAACTCTCCAAAAGGAAGCTGCCCGAATTGTAAAGGTCTGGGAACCATTAAAAAGATCAATACTGATTACTTTATAGATAATCCTAAACTGTCAATCAATCAGGGAGGATTATTGCCATTGGAAGATATTAAATCGAACAAATGGATTCTGTCACAGATTAAAAATATCCTTGAAATCTTCGGATTGGGATTAACAACACCTTTGCAGGATATTCCTGAAGAGGCATTGGATTATATCTATAACGGATGTCACAAAGAATTCAATAAAGACCTGAAATACGCAGGGATTACCAAGAAAATAAAAATTGGTTTCGATGGTTTGATTGCTTTCATGGAAGAAATTATCGATGAAAGAGAATCTTATGAAGCCATTTTACTGGAAAGACATTTCACCACAGAAGAAACCTGCCCGGAATGTCATGGAACCCGTCTTCAGCCTTCAAGTTTAAGTTTTAAAATTGATGGAAAAAATATCGCTGAGGTTAATGGTTTAAGCTTAGCAGATTTAAAAGACTGGTTAGTTGACGTTAAAGATAAATTTTCAGAAAAAAATAAAATCATTGCTCACGAGATCTTAAAAGAAATTGAAACCAGACTTCAGTTCCTGCTGGATGTAGGGTTGGATTATTTAAGTCTGAGCAGGAGTTCAAAAACCCTTTCTGGAGGAGAATCACAGAGAATTCGTCTGGCAACACAGATCGGTTCTCAACTGGTCAATGTATTGTATATCCTCGATGAGCCAAGTATCGGGCTTCACCAGAGAGATAACGAAAGACTGATCCATTCCCTGAAAAACCTGAGAGACATCGGAAATTCTGTATTGGTGGTAGAACACGATAAAGACATGATTCTTGAAGCCGATGAGGTGCTGGATATTGGTCCGAGAGCAGGAAAATTCGGTGGAGAAATTCTTTGGCAGGGGAAACCAAAAGATTTATTGAAAGCCGATACCATCACTGCTCAATACATCAATGGAAAAAGAAAAATTGCAATTCCTGAAGAAAGAAGAGCAGGAAGCGGTAAAAATATTGTTTTAAAAGGAGCTACAGGGAACAATCTTAAAAATGTAACCCTGGATATTCCTCTTGGAAAACTGGTTGTAGTAACCGGAATTTCAGGAAGTGGAAAATCTTCGTTGATTAACGGAACATTGTATCCGATCCTTAACAAGCATTTCTACAGAGCGGTTCAGGAACCGTTACCCTACAAAAAGATTGAAGGGTTAGAAAATATTGATAAAATTGTAGACGTAGATCAGACTCCAATCGGAAGAACGCCACGTTCGAATCCTGCAACGTATACCGGAATGTTTACTGATATCAGAAACCTTTTTGCAGAGCTGCCGGAAAGTAAAATCCGTGGGTACAAGCCTGGAAGATTCTCTTTCAACGTAAAAGGCGGAAGATGCGAAACCTGTCAGGGCGGAGGATTGAAAGTGATCGAAATGAACTTCCTTCCGGATGTATACGTGCACTGTGAAACCTGTAATGGAAAACGTTTCAACAGAGAAACCCTGGAAGTTCGTTACAAAGGAAAATCAATCTCTGACGTATTGGACATGACAATTGATGAAGCGGTAGATTTCTTCCAGCCAATTCCTAAGATTTTTGCGAAAGTGAAAACATTACAGGATGTAGGTTTGGGATATATTACCCTTGGACAGCAATCAACGACCCTTTCTGGAGGTGAGGCGCAACGTATCAAGTTAGCTACTGAATTGGCGAAAAGACAAACCGGAAACACCCTTTATATCCTTGATGAACCAACAACAGGACTTCATTTTGAAGATGTGAAAATCCTTATGGATGCCATCAACCAACTGGTAGAACTTGGAAACTCATTCATCATCATCGAACATAATATGGATGTCATCAAATTAGCAGACCATATTATTGACGTTGGACCGGAAGGAGGAAAGCATGGCGGACAGATCGTAGCACAGGGAACTCCTGAGGAAATTGTGAAGTCCAAGAAGAGCTTGACAGGGAAGTTTTTGAAGAGGGAATTAGAATAGAATTATAGAAATATATTACGGAAAACCACAATGAAAATTGTGGTTTTTTTATTTACTTTTGGGAAAAACGATAATACATGAGCTTTAAACTTTTAGCGATTAGGCCATTAGATGGTTATAATTCTCATTTTATTAAGAATTTAATTCCAAATCAAATTTATAAATTTTATAATGATTATAAATTTAAAACAGATGTTGATAAAAATGTAATAGAAATTACATATACTCCCACTGTCCCTCAAAATTTATATAATAAAAATAACTTACAAATCAATATTTCTGCTATCGTAGGAAAAAATGGTAGTGGAAAAAGTGCCTTAATGGAACTTATATATGTTGCTTTTTATAAGATTGGAAGGTTAATTAAAATTCTTGATGCAAAAGAAACAGAAAATGTAAAAACAATCCAGGAAGATTTACAAAATTTTGATAATTATTGTAGTAGTATTAAACATTCTATACAATATAAAGATGATATAACATTAAAGAACACTCTGATAAATTTTAATAAATTAATAAATAATTCTATTGATAAGCCTAAAATTAAAAATTATGATCTACATACGGACGATTTAGGAATTGAAATGTATTTCATTGTAGATGAAGAAATCTTCAGATTGACAATTAAGGCAAAAAAAATAGAATTATTTTCTTTTTCCCAAGGTAACATCAAGATTAGTAGCAAAAATACTTTCAAAGAAAACTCTAAAAGCATTTTTTATAATCTTGTTATTAATTTTTCTATTTATGGATTAAATTCTGAAGATTGTGGAAATTGGATTGAAAAGATATTTCATAAAAATGATTCTTATCAAACACCTATTGTTCTTAATCCTTATAGAGCAAAAGGAATAATCGATATTAATTCAGAAAATTATTTAGTTAAGCAAAGGTTATTATCAACAATGTTTAGTAAAGATATTACTGAACGAAACACGATAAATGGTAAGAAAATAAGGAAGATTAAAATAGCATATTTTAATAAGTATGAAGATAATATGTACAATGAAAATGTTTTTAAGCATTTATATAAAAAATTTTTTGCAAATGATAAAGATATAAAAGATATAAAAATTAAAAAAGGAGCTTTATATCAACAAACAGTAAATTATATTATCAATAAATTATGTTCTATAATTGAAAAATACCAAACCTATGAAGGATTTGCTAATTTAGATTTTTATAATAATAGACAGCTAAGTAGGTTTGTTAATTTACTTTATAACGATAGAAGCCATATAACTTTAAAAATAAGACAAGCATTAAATTTTTATAATTACCAGAATTATATAGATGAAAATTCAGAGGATTTAAGTGATTTAGAAGTTGAATATGATTTTGAAACAATTTTTACTAAAATAAATTCACAAAAAAAACTTCAAAAAAATGAATTTATAGATATAATTGAATTTCTGCCTCCTTCATTTTTTAATTTAGAAATTTATTTTGACGATGAAAATGAAAATAATAATTTCAGTAATTTAAGTTCTGGAGAAAAACAGAAAATCTATAGTTTAAATTCTATACTTTATCATCTAAGAAATTTGTTATCAGTAAACTTTAATTTTAAAAGTAATAAACTAATTAAATATCATAATTTTAATATTATTTTAGATGAAATAGAACTTTACTATCATCCGGAACAACAAAAATCGTACATTAAAGATTTACTAGAATATATTAATAGAATTGATTTTAAAAATATTTATAAAGATTGTATTCCTAAAATTAATATATTATTTATAACCCATTCTCCTTTTATTCTATCAGATATCCCTAAACAAAATGTTCTATTTTTAGATAATGGCCAACCCCAAAATTATAAAAGTGACAATACATTTGCTGAAAATATTCATGAGATGCTAACCGATGGATTTTTTATGGGCAATACCAAAGGAGAATTTGCAATTTCTAAAATAAATGAATTTTTAGCTGATTATAACAGTTATTTATATTCTACAGAAAGTAGCTTTGAAAAAGTAAGAGAAAAATTTATTGAAAATAAAGATAACTATATATTGTTAATCAAGATGATTGGAGAAGAATATATTAGAAAAATTTTAGAAAACCAATTAGAGGAACTAAATATCTATTTCAAAATTTCTCCATCAAAAAATGATTTAAAAAATCAAGAAATTTTGTTATTAGAACAACTGAACTTAATAAGAAAACAAATAAATGAATAAGATAAATTATTTGTACAATAATGATAAAGATAAAATAAAATTTTGTAATGATTTTTACAATATAATTCTGAATGAAACAAAATTTGACGTAGATGTTCTGAATGAAGAAATAAAGAAAATAGATAATGCATGGGATTATAAAAAACTTCTTACTTCTGGATTCTCAGATTTAGTAGATTTTGCAAAGAAAACTGAATCACAAAATATAGACATGCTAAATGCAAATTTTAGATCGAAAAATTCAAAGGGTAAATATCATTATTTCTACACAAATGTACAGAGAAGTATTGCTGACTTTTTGATTAGCTATAAATTACCTATAAGAACTTGTCCATATTGTAATATTGATTTTATTAACCCCTTTAATGTTTTTGTTGAGTACAAAAATGTTGAGGAGTTTATTGAAAATGCAACTTGTGAGGAATGGCAGGAATTATTATCGGAGTCTAAAGGAGAATTAGTTTATAATGAAATAAAAAAAGAGAAGTTTAGCTCACTAAAAGAAATAAATGGAATTTCAGGAATCGGTATGAAGACTTTGACAAAAATTAACATTTTGAATATTAATAATGTAAAAATGTTTAGAGATCATTTTACTTTAGATCATTTTATTCCAAAAGGTAAGTTCCCATTTTTATCAGTTTCAATATATAATCTTATTCCTTCTTGCTATTCTTGTAATTCAAAATTTAAAGGACAAAAAAACTTTGAATTATCAGATTTTATGAAATCCATTGCTCCTTCTTCTGAGACTTTTTGTATAAATGATTATCTACGTTTTCAACTAAACTTTGATACTAAGAGTGATAGATTCAAGGAAAAGTTAAAAAATATAGAACAGATTGAAGATTTGGAAGTTAAACTTAGAAATTTAAAATCGAACAAAGATATTGATAAGTATTTAGATATGTTCAAGTTGAAAGGTAGATATGATTTTCATAAAAGTATTGCTTATGATTTGATTGACAAAAGGAAAAGATATCCTGAAAAACAAATAGAAGGAATTATAAAATTATTTAGAGATAATAAAATAATCGTACATAAAAATGATATCAAAAAAGACATTTTTGGTATAGAAATTTTTGAGTCTACAAATGCTCCGTTTGAAAAATATAAAAAGGACATTGCATCACAAATTGGAATAATTTAATTCCAATATTAAATTTTTAATTATTTTTAAAATTTATTACCCTGATAATCAAATAATTAAATTTTAATGTTAACTCAATGTTAACCTAATGTAAAATTAATATGAATTATTTTTAATAACTTTGGTTAAGAGATACAAAAATAGGTTAGTATAATATTTAAAACCAGTTAGTTATGAAAAATAGAATTCAAATAGTAATGGCTTCACTTTTCGTTTGCGGATTTGCTGCTGTTTTGAACAGTGCTAAAGCTCAAACTACAGATCATAATACCATTCAGGAAATTCAACTGAGCAGAAGTGAAACATTTAACGATATCAGAAATAAATTAGAAGCCAATTTTGACCTTACCAACCCTGATTACAAGCAGGGAACCGTAAACTCAGTGGTGAAATTTGATATTGCCAAAAACGGGAAAATTGTAAATGTTCACTCCAGTGGAGACTGTAAAACCGTAAGCAAAGAAATTGAAACCGTATTAAGTGATCTTGATTACAAGGTAGACCGCAAAAAACTAACTGATAATATGGTTGCCTATACTTACGTAATGCCTGTGACAGTAGAGATCCACAGCAGATAGTATTCATAGCATATTATTCAATCATGTGTGAATAATGAAAACTTATCAGATTAAATTGTAATAAACAATAAACCGTAAAGTTTTAGTTTTGGGCTACCATAAAATTAAAACGATATGAAAAATTTAAAAAAGCTGACAAAATCAGATTTGAAGTCAGTGTACGGAGGAGCACCTGTAAAATACTGTACATTTTGCGAATGGGCAAATAAAGTAATTTGCAGTGATATTCCAATTGTTCAGTGTCCGTAAAAAAAACAAGCCGCTTTTGTAAGCGGCTTTCTGTTATTTTGTACTTTCAACAAATTCTGTTAATCTTGCTTTAAGATCTTTAGAATTCCCTATTTTATCAAAAGTAACATTATCTATTCTCCATCCTTTATCTGTATGGTTCAGATGTACTGTATCCATCCAGGTTTCTTTAGGTGAACCCATATCATATTCAAAGGATACCAATGCTTCAGCAGTTTTATCCTTTATCTTGACAGATTTAATTGTATAACTTGTGAACCCTTCATACAAACTGGAGAAAATAGCTCCTTCAAAAATTAATGGCTTTTCATCAGGATGATCACTCTTTTTTACCCTTTCAATATCTGCTTTTGAGGTATTTATAGCATTGTCTAAAACTTTTTTTAAATCCTGGGAAAACAAACTGTCCGGAATCGGTTCGTTGTAAATTGCTTCATTAGATTTGCCGTATTGCGTGTACAGTTCATTTACTTTTTCAGTAATGGCTGACTCTGGAGACATGGCAGGCTGAGGTTTGTCTTTTTTGCAGGATACAAAAAACAGGAATATTCCTAAACAGAGAAGTAATTTTTTCATTGGTTTTATTTTGTGGTATGTATCAGAATTCCAGGCTCAAAATGTATACCAAAATCTGTCCATAAAATATTTTTTACGAATCGCAAAAATCGATACATTTGAGTAGATAAAAAAAATTGTGGATCCTATTCTTAACGTTGCTGTCCGTTCCCTCTGCGTTTACCTTTTCATGGTAATTGCCATCCGTTTATTTGGTAAAAACCAGCTTTCTCAGCTCAATGCAGGGGATGTCGTATTACTATTACTCATTTCAAATGCTGTACAGAATGCAATGGTAGGCCCCGATACCTCTCTCCAGGGCGGAATTATTGCGGCATTGGTTTTGTTTGTTGCTAATTTTATTTTGAAAAGAATTATGTTTTCCAGCCGTTCCTTTCAGACTTTTATGGAAGATGAACCGGTTATTCTGATCAGAGATGGAGTAGCAGATCAGGCCGCTTTAAACCGGGTAAAGATCACAGAAAGCGAATTGGAAGAAGCGATAAGAGAACATGGAATTGAAAATATAGATAATGTAAAACTTTCTGTGTTGGAAGTGGATGGAAATATCAGTGTGGTTTCTCAGGACGAGAAGAGTAAACAGACCCATTATTCAAGAATTAAAAGAAAAATTAAAAGAAAATACCATTAAATACGATGAATTACGAATTAAGAGAAATGCTTCCCAGCGACGAAGCCAGGGTCCTTGAAATTTTCCGCCAGGGAATAGACGGTGGGATTTCCACTTTTGAAACAGAAGTTCCCACTGCTGAAGCCTGGAGCATGGGCTATTTTAACGACTGCCGCTGGGTGCTGGAAAATGAAAAAAATGAAGTAGTAGGATGGTGTGCCTTAAAACCGGTCAGCAAAAGAGAATGCTATAAAGGAGTTGCAGAGGTAAGCATTTATTTTGATAACGAATATCAGGGAAAGGGTTTGGGTTCCGTATTGCTTAAAAAACTGATTTTGGATAGTGAGGATCACGGATTCTGGACATTACAGACCAATATCTTCTCCGAAAATGAAACGTCTATCAAATTTCATCAGAAAAACGGTTTCAGAATCGTAGGTATCCGTAAAAAAATCGGAAAACTCAATGATGAGTGGAAAGACGTCGTTCTGATGGAAAAAAGAAGTGAAGCCATGTAAAGAATTATAAATGATGAATGATGAATGATGAATGATGAATGATGAATTTGTTTGATAGGCACATTAATCTCCAACACAAAATTCACTATTGACTTGCGAAGCAAAATTGACCATTGGCAATAAAAGTCAATATATTCCAACCTTAAACTTTAAACCTTAAACCTTAAACCTTGAACCTTGAACTTTGAACTATTTTGGCATTCCCCTTGTTATATTAATAAGTGAAAAAGTAGAAATAATGAAAAATTTGATTAAAGTTACAGGAGTCCTTGTTGTACTGTTTATGCTGTCATCATGCGTAGTTCATGACAATGGAGCCCGAGGAAATACAATCCCTCCGGGACAGGCTAAGAAAGTGTTTGGAGGAAGTGCAAAAGACTATGCCCCGGGACAGGTGAAAAAGAGAAGTGGCTACTAATAAACATATAAAATAAAAATATGAGCCGTAAGTTTTAACATACATTAGCTTAATTTTAATTTCTTTTGGCATTAACATTGATATATTTCGCTATCGAAATTGAAAAAGTGAAAATAATGAAAAGTATGTTGAAAATTGCTGGGGTAGCAGTAGTCGTATTAATGCTGTCTTCTTGTGTGGTACATGAGCATCATGGAAGAAGAATGCCACCCGGGCATGCTAAAAAGTATTATGGCGGAAGTGCAAGGTACTATGCACCCGGCCAGGTAAAGAAAGTGTATATTTATGACGATCGTGGTCATCATCACAAAGGCCGCGGTCATGGACATCACAGATAAAAAAAGAAAAGCACTGAATTTTTCAGTGCTTTTTTTATGACTCATTATAATCTCGATTTTTTCGGATTAAGGAAAGTATTAAAGACCATCACTTCCTGTCCGAACTTTTTCTCAATTCTTTCCGAAATATTTAAAAGCTCACTTTTAATGAAATCTTCACGTAATTCTTCATTATCAAAAATTAACAGGAGATTATAATTTTTACCTTCCTCGATAAAGTCACTGTGTACCTCAGAAAGAATATATTTGTTGACATCCATCAGGTTTTCAGTCATTAAAACCAGTGTTTCATCAATATAATTTTCCCATTCTTCCAGGTTATCTTTCGTACAGTGGAAAGTTATACTTAATACGCTCATATTTTTATGAATTTTTAAGATTTTTTTGGATAAATTCTGCTGCAAAAATCGGCATTTTTTTCGTAAATTAGCCCGTTAATAAAAATTGGAAATAAATAATTTTCAGACTTACAGCTAAGAGTTTGAATATCATTACAATAAAATTTGTTTATGCAAAAAGAAGGAGAAAGACTGATTCCTATCAACATTGTTGATGAAATGAAGTCGTCTTATATCGATTATTCGATGTCCGTTATCGTTTCAAGAGCGCTGCCGGATGTAAGAGACGGCTTGAAACCCGTTCATAGAAGAGTACTTTATGGTATGTATGGATTAGGGGTTTTTTCTAATAGAAAATATTTAAAATCTGCGAGAATTGTTGGGGACGTTTTGGGTAAATATCACCCGCACGGTGACTCTTCTGTATATGATGCGATGGTGAGAATGGCTCAGGAATGGAGCTTGCGTTATCCTCAGGTAGACGGGCAGGGTAACTTCGGTTCCATGGATGGCGACCCGCCGGCAGCAATGCGTTATACCGAAGCAAGATTGAAAAAAATCTCTGATGAGGTTCTTTCTGACCTTGACAAAGAAACCGTTGATTTCCAGAATAACTTCGACGACAGTTTGCAGGAACCCACCGTAATGCCTACCAAAATCCCGAATCTTTTGGTCAACGGAGCTTCAGGTATTGCTGTAGGTATGGCAACCAATATGGCGCCACACAACCTTTCTGAATCTGTAGATGCTATCTGTGCTTATATCGATAATAAAGAAATTACGATTGATGAGCTGATGCAGCATATTATTGCGCCGGATTTCCCTACAGGTGGTATCATCTATGGATATGACGGAGTAAGGGATGCTTTCCATACAGGTAGAGGTAGAGTTGTTTTAAGAGCTAAAGTGAACTTTGATGAAATCGGAAACAGAAACGCGATTATCGTTACTGAAATCCCTTATCAGGTAAACAAAGCGGAAATGATTGCCAGAACCGCAGAGCTTGTTAAAGACGAAAAAATACCTGGTATCCACGAGATCAGAGACGAATCGGATAGAAAAGGACTTCGTGTTGTATATGAATTGAAAAACGATGCAATTCCGAATGTAGTTCTAAACCTATTATATAAATATACAGCACTTCAGACTTCTTTCAGTGTAAACAATATTGCATTGGTACACGGAAGACCGGAGCAGCTGAACCTTAAAGATATCATTCATCACTTTGTAGAGCACAGACATGAGGTCATCGTAAGAAGAACTCAGTATGAGCTTAAAAAAGCAAAGGAAAGAGCACACATCCTTGAAGGATTCATGAAAGTGATTGGAACTCAGGATGCATTAGACAGAGCGATTTCTATTATCCGTCACAGTGCCAACCCTCAGGCGGCGAAAGAAGGCTTGATCGAGGCTTTTGAGCTTTCAGACATTCAGGCTCAGGCAATTCTTGATCTTAGATTAGCTCGTCTGACAGGAATGGAGCTTGATAAGATCCGTGATGAATACGATGCAATCATGAAAGAAATTGCAAATTTGGAAGACATCTTAGCTAACGAGCCGAGAAGATTCCAGATCATCAAGGAAGAATTAATCGAAATCAAAGAAAAATACGGAGACGAAAGAAGAACTGAAATTGATTATTCAGGAGGAGAAATGTCTATTGAAGATATTATCCCTAATGAATCTGTAGTTCTTACGATCTCTCACGCAGGATACATCAAGAGAACTTCGCTTTCAGAATATAAAATTCAAAGTAGAGGTGGTGTAGGAAACAAAGCAGCAACAACCAGGGATTCCGACTTCCTTGAATATATCGTTTCTGCAACCAACCACCAGTACATGTTGTTCTTTACGGAAAAAGGAAGATGTTACTGGCTGAGAGTATTTGAAATTCCTGAAGGCTCTAAAACAGCAAAAGGAAGAGCAGTACAAAACCTTATCAACATTGAACCGGATGATAAGATTAAAGCTTATATCAGAACGAACAACCTTAAGGATTCTGAATATGTAAATCAGATGAGTGTTGTGATGGTAACTAAAAACGGGACCATCAAGAAAACATCATTGGAAGCGTATTCAAGACCAAGAGTAAATGGGGTAAATGCTATCGAAATTAGAGATAATGACCAGTTATTAGGAGCTTACCTTACCAACGGAGAATCTCAGATCATGATCGCTACTAAAAATGGTAAATGTATTCGTTTCCCTGAAGAGAAAGTAAGAGAAGTAGGTAGAGGATCTATCGGGGTAAGAGGGATCTTGCTTGAAGATGGTGACGAAGCTATTGGTATGATTGTTGTGAACGATGTAGAGAACGAAACAGTACTTGTGGTATCTGAAAAAGGATACGGAAAGAGAACTGCAGTAGAAGACTACCGAATTACCAACAGAGGAGGAAAAGGAGTTATCACCCTGAATATCACTGAAAAAACAGGAAATCTTATCGCTATTCAGAATGTAACAGACGAAGACGGATTGATGATTATCAACAAATCTGGTGTTGCGATCAGAATGGGAATGGATGAAATGAGAGTTATGGGTAGAAATACGCAGGGAGTGAAACTGATCAACCTTAAGAAAAATGACGAAATTGCAGCCATTGCAAAAGTAGAAATGGATAAAGATGTAGAAGAAGATGCTGAAGAACTTGAAGAAACAGAAGAAGGAGTGGTAGGATCACTATTTGATAACCAGGAAAATGACAATGTAACACCTCAGGCTGAAAATGAAAACTCAGCAGAGGAAAATGAGAATTCTGATTCTGAAGAATAAATTGTACAATATAAATATAAAATAGTTATTATGAAGAAACTAATTTTAGGAATGGCTATCGTAGCGTCTGCTTTTGCTTTTGGGCAGAAAAAAGATGCCGCTGCTTTAAATGCTCAGCTTCAGGAAGCAAATAAGGTTGCTATGGATGCATATAATGGAAAAAATTATGCTGCAGCAGCACCAAAGTTTATAGAAGTTTATGATCTATTGAAGGCTAACGGACAGGATAATAAAATATATATGTATTATGCCGGATTGAGTCATGCATTAGCTAACAACAGTGATCAGTCCATCAAAATATTTACAGATCTTATAAATTCCGGATTTACAGGAGTAGAAACTACTTATACTGCCAAAGAAAAAAAATCAGGACAGGTGGTTAATCTTGATAAAGCGACTTGGGAGCTTATGAAAAAGAACTCAGATTATACTGATTTTAAAACAGAACAGACAAAAAGTATAGAATCTGATTTATATGAAACTCTTGCTTCCTTACTTCTGAATGCAAAAAGCGCTGAGGCTCTTCCTGTTATTGAGAAAGGATTAGCAAAGTTTCCTAATAATGCTAAGCTGAAAGAAGCTCAAACTACCGCATATCTTCAGTCAGGAAACACAGATAAATTCGTTTCCGGATTGAAAGAGCAGTTGGCTAAAAATCCTAATGATGCCACAAACTGGTATAACCTTGGAGTAATGCAGGCTAAAAATCCAGCTACTGTTAATGATGCTCTGGAAGCTTTCAAAAAAGCAATTGAGCTGAAGCCGGATTTCTCTGATGCCTACCAGAACCTTGTGTATACAACCATCGGGGATGATGCTAAAGTAGTTACGGATATCAATGCTTTAAGAAAAGATAAGCCGGATGAAGCATCTAAATTGATTGATGCGAGAAGAGAGAGATTCAACAAGGCATTGCCGTTTGCAGAAGGATGGTATAAAGCTAGTCCAAAAAGCCTTGATGCAGTTACTACGTTAAAAGAAATTTACATTGTAACTAAAAACATGGATAAAGTTAAAGAAATGAAAGCTAAAGAAGCTGAACTTACAGCTGCTGGAGCAAAATAATCATTTTTTACAATAACAGATATGAAAACCGGAACAGAAATGTTCCGGTTTTTTTATTGTAAACAAAAAGTGCTGACGAGCCTCTTATCCGGATTTTATCTTTTATGTAAGAGTTTTTTTTGGGGGGGATTTTGAGTGAAATTCTATAAACCTAACAGGTTTTAAAAACCTGTTAGGTTTAATTTGTTACCGGTCCTCCTATGCAGTTTCTGTCGAAAATTCTTCATACCGGATTCATGCATTCAGAATTTCTGTTTTTTATAGAGATGAACCTTAAATTTCAACCTGAGAATTTCTCTGTAATTCCGTATCTTTGAGAAAAATTTTTCTAAGATGATCGAGTGGAAAACCGCCAAGGAATACGAAGATATTACCTATAAAAAATCTAACGGAGTAGCAAGAATTGCTTTCAACAGACCTGAGGTGCGTAATGCTTTCAGACCTAAAACAACTTCAGAATTATACGATGCTTTTTATGATGCCTATGAAGATCCTTCAATAGGGGTTGTATTACTTTCAGGAGAAGGGCCAAGTCCTAAAGACGGTGGCTGGGCATTCTGCAGCGGAGGGGATCAAAAAGCCAGAGGACACCAGGGGTATGTAGGAGAAGATGGAAGACACCGTTTGAACATCCTTGAAGTTCAGCGTCTGATCCGTTTCATGCCGAAAGTAGTAATCGCCGTGGTTCCGGGATGGGCAGTTGGTGGAGGACACTCACTTCACGTAGTATGTGACCTTACTTTGGCAAGTGAAGAACATGCTATTTTCAAGCAGACAGATGCTGATGTTACCAGTTTTGATGGTGGTTATGGTTCGGCTTACCTTGCTAAAATGGTAGGACAGAAAAAAGCCCGTGAAATTTTCTTTTTAGGAAGAAATTATTCTGCTCAGGAAGCTTTCGAAATGGGAATGGTCAATAAAGTAGTTCCTCATGCAGAATTAGAAGACACTGCTTACGAATGGGCACAGGAAATATTAGCCAAATCTCCAACTTCTATCAGAATGCTGAAATTTGCCATGAACCTTACAGACGACGGTATGGTAGGACAGCAGGTTTTTGCGGGAGAAGCTACCCGTCTTGCTTATATGACAGAAGAGGCTCAGGAAGGAAGAAATGCCTTTCTTGAAAAAAGAAAGCCCAACTTCGGAGAAGATCAATGGATATCATAACATGAGTGATGAGTAATAAGTAATGAGCAATATTTTTCATTACTTATTACCCATTACCTATTACTTATAAATTTATGACACATTGGATAAAAGCCGCAAGGCTAAGAACTTTACCGCTTTCCCTAAGCGGAATAATTATGGGGGCTTTCATTGCAAAATGGAGACTTTACGGAGAGGGAGGAATCTGGGACTGGAAAATCCTTGCGCTCGCTCTTTTGGTTACGCTTTTATACCAGATTTTATCAAATTATGCGAATGATTATGGGGATGGAGTAAAAGGAACCGATGCCAAAAGAATCAATGAAGCAGAAGCAAGAGCTGTAGCATCAGGCAAAATTACTGCAAAACAAATGAAGAATGCAGTAATCCTTTTCGCAGCATTATCTTTCATTGCTACCATTGCTTTGCTATATGTAGCCTTCATTCCAAATTATATGAATGAATTCTATATCTTCATAGGATTGGGAGTAGCATGCATTCTTGCTGCAATTGGATATACAGTAGGAAAAAAACCTTACGGATACATGGGATTGGGAGATATTTTCGTGTTTATCTTCTTTGGACTGGTTTCTGTATGTGGAAGCTATTTCTTATTCACAAAAACTTTCAGCTGGGATATATTGTTACCCGGAACTGCAGTTGGAATGATGAGTATGGCTGTTCTTAACCTGAACAATATGAGAGATATCGAAAGTGATAGACTATCTGGGAAAAACAGCTTTGCACTGAGAATCGGATTCAAAAATGCGATGATCTATGAAATGGTTCTGTTGCAGCTGCCATTATTGCTTATTCTTGTATTTTTAGGAATGAATGGATTTATGCAACAGCAAAACTATTATGTCTTCATCGTAATGATTCTGTTGTTTCCACTATCAAAACTAAGAAGAAAGATATTATCTGTAAAAGAACCGAAAGAATTAGATCAATATTTGAAGCAGGTAGGGATCATGACTTTTGTAATGGCGATTCTTACAGCTGCCGGACTTAATTTATTTAACTAATCCAAAATAGTATATCATGAGTTCTAATGTCTATGTTGAAGCTCAAATGCTTATCAGAAAACCGGTTGAAGATGTTTTTGAAGCATTCATCAATCCTGAAAAAACTACGAATTTCTGGTTTACCAAATCCACCGGAAAATTGGAAGAAGGTAAGACCGTTACCTGGGAATGGGAAATGTACGGAGTAAAAAACGTAGTGAAAGTTCACGAGATCATTCCCAATCAGCTGATCAGAACAGAGTGGGGAGAGCCTTCAACCAACGTAGACTATGAATTCAAAACCATGGAAAAAGGAACTCTTGTTATCATTAAAAGCTATGGATTCAGCCAAACGGGTGAAGATCTGCTTAAAGTAATTAATGACAATACAGGAGGTTTTACCACAGTTTTAGATGGATGTAAAGCTTATCTGGAACATGGGATTAATTTAAGATTGATTGAGGATAAATTCCCATCGAAATAACAAATTAAAGAAAACACAGATGGCACGAATACTTTCACAAACGTCACTAATCTCATGTGCTCTTTGTGAAATTATTTGAGTCATTTGTGTTTAATAATAATTGAAATTAAATTTAAAATGAAAATACAATTCCTAGGGCAAAATTGTTTCCTGTTCACGTACAAGGACAAAACAATTCTGAGCGACCCTTTTTACAACTACAAAAAAGCAGAATCAGGTTTTGATATCGCTGCTCAAAAAATCGACTACATTCTGTTGACTCATGCACATGGTGATCATATCGCCGATGTAGCAGAAGTATTACAGCATCATCCGGATGCTACCATCATTGGAGTTCCTGAAGTATGCGGTTATTTCCAGCAGGCTAAAAATAAAGACGATGTGAACTTAGGAGGATCGGCAAAAATCGACGATCTTAAAATTTCTATGGTTCCGGCTCACCACACAAGTTCTTTCCCGGATGGAAGCTATGGAGGCGTTCCTGTAGGGTATATCTTCAGACTTCCTGAAGGTAAGAACATCTATTTGGCAGGTGATACAGGAGTAATGGCTGATATGGAGCTGTTCCCGAGACTATACGGAAACATCGATCTTTCTATTCTTCCCATCGGAAGCCACTACACCATGTGTCCTAGAAAAGCTTCTTTTGCAGCAGCAGAGCTATTAAAAACACCGAAAGTAATCGGATGCCACTTTGATACTTTCCCTGCAATCGAAATCAATCATGAAAGTGCACTACAACATTTTGCTGATAAAAATGTAGAACTTATTTTACCAAAATTAGGAGAGACGTTCGAATTTTAATCAATAACTGAACCGGAGGTAATCTGAAAATTAGAAAAATGAAAATGATGCGTAAGGTATTAAAAACAAAAAAAGATAATTATCAAATTACCTCTCTTCTTACTTTAAAACAAAAAAAAATGGCAAGCTACCTAAATCACACCGCTACGACCGATTACCTTTGCTGCGTTCCCACCCTGGAGGATTCTCAGGAGCTGGTTGTTTAGGACTTGCCGTTGCAAAGGTAGGAATATTTTATAAACTTCAAAACTTTATCAAAGAAAATTAGTTGAAAAAATGCAGTGGTAAAGCTAAACGCCTGACATTTAGAGGGAAAAATTTTCAACTTTTTTTTAAAAATTTAAATATGACGAAAAGTCCATCAACACTAGGAATTATACTTTTTATCGCTACAATGATTGTTTTCTTTGTAGTATATACTTTTTTCTCAGGAATCAATTATTTTGATATCTCTTTGAAAGCCAATGCTTTTGTTTTACCTCTTTTATATGCCGGAGCTGCATTCTGGTCTGTAAAATCGTTTTGGAACAACCATAGAGTCGTAAAATTCAAAGAAGCTTTTAAAAGAGCGTTCGTTCCGATGTTCATCGGAGGAATTCTTTCCATCTTCAGTATTTATGCATTTTTAACCTTCGTTGATCCTGCCGCAAAAAGCCTTTTGAACTATCAATATGTTCAGAGACAAAAATCAGAACTGGATACAGAATACACTTCTGCAAGAAAAATTCTCAAGCATCAGAAGGATATTGATGAGCTGGATCAGAAATACAAAGAAAGATTGCAAAGCTTCACTCCTGAAGCGGTTAAAGGAAAAGATATGCTTACGGCAAGTCATTTTTCAGGATATTTTGCAGCAATTCTTATATTTTACGTAGTTTTGTCGGTGTTTTTCGGAGCGTTTTTCAGAACAAGAACGATACATCAACCCGAAGAAACCAATCAAGCCTAATTTTTATTAAAATTAAATGAATTTATCTATAGTTATTCCGTTACTGAACGAAGAAGATTCTCTGGAAGAGCTTTTTTCAAGAATCGATAAAGTATGCACAACCAGCAATTTATCTTATGAGATCTGGTTCGTAGACGATGGAAGTACGGATTTGTCGTGGAGTATTATTGAGAATATGAAAGTTCAGTATCCTCAGATCCACGCTATTAAATTTTCCAGAAATTATGGAAAATCACAGGCGCTTCATGCCGCTTTTGAAAGAACAAACGGAGATGTCGTCATCACAATGGATGCCGATTTACAGGATTTCCCGGAAGAAATTCCGGAATTGTATAATATGGTGATTCATGATAATTATGATATCGTTTCCGGTTGGAAAAAGAAGCGTTTTGATAATGTGATGACGAAAAATATTCCGTCAAAATTATTCAATGCAGCGGCCAGAAAAGTTTCAGGAGTTTATCTTCATGATTTCAACTGTGGCTTGAAAGCCTACAAAAAACAGGTGGTAAAATCGGTTGATGTGTATGGAGATATGCACCGTTATATTCCGGTATTGGCTGCCAATGCTGGATTCAGAAGAATTACTGAAAAAGAAGTACAGCACCAGGCAAGACCTTACGGAACTTCAAAATTCGGAACTGAGAGATTTATCAGAGGATTTCTGGATTTGATAACGCTTTGGTTTGTAAGTCGTTTCGGAGGAAGACCAATGCATTTCTTCGGAGCTGTGGGTACTTTAATGTTTATTGTTGGTTTTCTTTCAGCACTTTGGTTAGGAATTTCTAAACTGATTGATGTAGCAAGAGGAATCTACGGACATTTGATTACTAATAATCCATGGTTCTTTATCGCATTAACCATGATGATTATGGGAAGCTTGCTGTTTGTGGCAGGATTCTTAGGAGAAATGATCATAAGAACCAACCGTGAGCATAAGAATTATAATATTGATGAAGTGATATAATGGAAGAAAAGCTGCCGAAAATTTATTCTAAGAAAGCCATTTTAGGATTTTCTATTTTTCTTTCCGCACTTTTCGGAGGTGTTTTGTTATACCAGAATTTAATAGAGGTCAACAAAAAGAAAGAAGCATACACCGTACTGTTAATTTCGGTTCTTTTAACAATTATCACAGGAGTTATTGTCAATATTCCGGAAGAGCCTAAAAGTTCACTTGCTTATATTTGCGGCCTTGGAGGGGGAAGTTTGCTCTCCTATTATTTTATGCCGAAATATTTTCCAGATGAAGAAAAGTATCCGAAAAAAGCAATATGGAAACCCTTAATTATTGGGGCCGCGATTGTTGCAATTCTTTTGACTTTAATCATTTATGGTGCTTCAGTTGAAAATAGTTAAACATAGAAAAGCTGTAATAGGTCATCAATTCTTACAGATTTAAGAATAAATATAACGAAAAGCACTCTGTCAGCAGGGTGCTTTTTGTAATTTTATAAAAACTTTTAATCTCAATGTTTCAATTCAAATCGATCCTTTTTTATTTTCTTTTATTCCTGATAATTTCCTGTTCATCCAACAAACTCTCTGGTTCGTGGGAGTTTATCGATATTTATGATGGTGAAATCAGTCAGACAGATACACTGAAAACCAAAACAAATAATTCCAGATACGGAACAGGAATTCTGACCTTTTATCAGGATAAAACTTTCAATTCAATGGGGAACAATGGAACTTACCAGATAGAAAATAAACTGTTGAAAATGAAGTATAATGACGATGAAAATATAACCCCGATGAAAATTTCCAATGTAAGTAAAAATTATCTTCTTTTATTTTCAATGGCGGGAAGTCCTAAAACATGGTTTTATAAAAAAGTAAAAGAAATTGATAATAAGAAATAGCCTCTCCTGAAAAGTAAAAAATTGAAAATTATCAGGTATTTTATTGTCAAAAGACAAAGATTTTTAGAAATTTTAATCCTATTTTTGTTCAAAATAATATTGAAAGTCCTGTGAGAGACCTGAAAAGAGCTTTCAGAGATTTTCAGTAAAGATCGTCACGATTATAATATAGAATATTTAAAATTAAATATGAAAAAAGTTGTATACACATTGATGCTGGTGGCAGTCGTTTCCTGTGGAAAAGTTTCTCCAAAAGGGAATATTGAAAAGAAAGATGTGGATGTTTCGGAATTCGTTAACCTTGATCTGGAAGGTAAATTCCGTGTATTTTATGCCAGAGGTCCGAAAAATTTTGTAGAAATAGAAACCTATCCGAATGTAGCGAGCAATCTGGATGTGGATGTAAAAGATAAAACCCTTTTTATTAAAGAAAAAAGAGGGACAAAAGGGGTAGATTTTTACAATGTAACGATTTATTCCAAATATAATCTGGAAAAAGTTGCTGTTTCTGATTCTGTGGAAGTGAATATCTCAAGTGAAATCAAAACAGACAATTTCAGGCTTACTATGAAAAATAATGCAAGCTTCATGGGATCTGTGAATACCAGAAGAGCAGAAGTGGAAATGCATAACAGAAGCCGTGCTAATTTTCTTGGATTGTCAAAAGAAGCTGTTATAAAAATCTCAGATACAGCAAGTTTAATTGCGCCTTACTGGAAAATTACCAATCTGAATATTGATTCTAAAAACGGAAATTACGCAGAAGTAAATGTAAAAGATTCTTTAAAAGGGCATATTCAGAATACTGCAAAATTTATTTATTACAACGATCCGATCAGAGCGTTCAAAATTGATAAAACGACGAAAGTCGAAAACAAAAAGCTGGATTAAAAAACAGCATAATTTAAACTAGAAACTAGGAACTTTACAAACTATAAAAGAACAACATATAAATATGAATACACTAGAAAAAGCGAAACTTTGGTTAAGTGATACCTTCGATAAGGAAACGAGAGATGCTGTACAATTACTGATTGACAGCAATTCCCCTGATCTGGAAGATTCTTTCTACAGAGAACTGGAATTCGGTACAGGAGGTATGCGTGGAATAATGGGAGTAGGAACCAACCGCTTGAATAAATATACATTAGGGCAGGCTACTCAGGGATTGGCCAATTATATGCTTCAGCAGTTCAAAGGAGAAGAGATTAAAGTGGCTATCGCTTATGATGTTCGTAACAACTCAAAAGAATTCGGGAAACTGGTAGCAGATGTTTTGACAGCTAACGGAATTAAAGTTTTACTTTTCAAAGATCACAGACCGACTCCGGAATTGTCATTCACGGTACGTGATAAAAAATGTAACGGAGGAATTGTTTTAACAGCTTCTCACAACCCGCCGGAATACAACGGTTATAAAGTTTACTGGAATGACGGTGCACAGATTGTTCCACCTAATGATGAAGCGATTATCAATGAAGTGTATTCTGTGAAATTTGAAGAAATTAAATTCAACGGAAATGATGATCTGATCGAATGGATCGGAGAGGAGCAGGACGATGTGTATATCGATGCCTGTATTGAAAACTCTACGTATCAGAATGTTGGAAAAGAAAATTTAAATATTGTTTTCACCTCTATCCACGGAACAACGTATACTACAATCCCGAAAGCTTTAGAAAAAGCAGGATTCAAAAAAGTAGATCTTGTAAGAGAACAGATGATCCCAAGCGGAAATTTCCCTACCGTAGATTCTCCAAACCCGGAGGAACCTGCAGCTTTGGAAATGGCAATGGATCTGGCAAGAATTACCAATGCAGACATCGTGATCGGAACAGATCCGGATGGAGACAGACTAGGAATTGCAGTAAGAAACCTTGATGGTGAAATGCAATTATTGAACGGTAACCAAACCAATACAATTCTTACGTATTACATTCTGAATGAGTGGAGAAAACAAGGGAAAATTACCGGAAAAGAGTTCATAGGTTCTACCATCGTAACTTCAGATATCTTCTTTGATATTGCACAGAAATTCGGAGTAGAATGTAAAGTAGGTCTTACCGGATTCAAATGGATCGGAAAAATGATCCGTGAAGCAGAAGGAACACAGAAATTTGTGTGTGGTGGTGAGGAGAGTTTCGGATTCATGACCGGAGATTTTGTACGTGATAAAGACTCTTGCGGAAGTATCCTTGTAGCTTGTGAAATTGCTGCATGGTGTAAAGCCAACGGAAAAACTATGTACCAATACATGATTGAAATCTACGAAGATCTTGGAATGTATTATGAAGGATTGATCAATATCGTTAGAAAAGGAAAAGAAGGCGCTGAAGAAATTCAGAATATGATGAAAGATTTCCGTGAAAATCCTCCAAAGGAACTGGCTGGTTCATTAGTAGAAGAAGTGAAAGACTTTAAGGAACAGACAAGTCTTACCATTTCTACCAATGAGAAAAAAGTAATGAATGATATTCCGAAGTCTAACGTTTTGATCTATTACACACAGGATGGAACAAAAGTATGCGTAAGACCTTCAGGAACAGAACCTAAAATCAAGTTCTATGTTTCAGTGAAGGATTCCATTACTTCAGAAGCTGATTTCAGAGACAAATTAAAATCATTGGAAGCTAAAATTGGAGCCGTTAAAACAGATTTGAAACTGGATTAATGCGCTGAAATACAGCAGATGATAAAAAGAATTATAGCAATATGCATACTCTCTGCAGCTGTAGTTTCCTGTAAAAAGGAAACTGCAGTTTCAGAAGTAAAACCGGTAAACGATTCGATTGCCAAAACTGAATCCAAAGAAGATCAGTACAAACCCATAGACACCGCCTGTTCATCCGCTAACAAAACGGAGGATTATATCACGTCTCTTCAATGGTATCGTACCAAAATCGAAAAAGAGATGGCAGCTAACAGTCCGGAACAGAATGACAGAGTATACGAAGATTATTTAAAAATAAGAGGGAAGTATACAGGATGTCTGATGAATCTTCATACTGATGTTTTGGATAAATATGTAAATTATTATAATTCCGAGAAGGATCAGTACAATTTTCCGGATAACGTTAAAAAAATAGCCTCAGAACTGAAAAAAGCTGGTCTTGAATTCAGAGAAGTAGGAGAAGGAATGACTGAAATATGGACCATTCCGGGATATTATTCCTCTCTTTTTAAGAATAAAGTGACTCCGGATTATGAAGCTTATATTTCACAAACGGATAAAGAGAGTGAAACCAATTATGCAGCAGATGCAGGATTGATAATCAGCTGGGAACAATTAGGAAACAGATTGATTTTCTGGGAGAATTTCATGAATAAATATCCTGAAAGCAAGCTGATAAAGACTGTAAAACAAGACTATAACTACTATTTGTCCGATTATCTTTTAGGAATGGATAATACACCCACCTATGAAAGAGAACAGGACAAAGGAACCGGAAAACTAAACGATGAAAACAGAGCGGAATTCAACAGGATGATTAAAAAATATCCGAATTCCAATACGGCAAAAAAAGCAAAAGAAGTAATGATCCTTTTTGATGCACAAACACCCGTAGATCAAATAGATGAGAGAATCAATGGAGAACGATAATATAAATTTAAAATAAGAAAAAGTGAAAGTTTCAAAATTAGCAGCGAACCTGATCGGTTCTGAAATTGTAAAAATTGGTAACGAAGTAAATGATTTAAAAGCAAAAGGAGCGGAAATTGCCAATCTTACTATTGGTGATCTGAATTCTAATATCTATCCTATTCCGGCATTGCTGAAGGAAGAGATTCAGAAAGCATATCAGAATAATCTGACGAACTATCCGCCTGCCAACGGACTTTTATCTTTAAGAAAAGAAGTTTCAAAAGACCTTAAAAAAAGATGGAATCTTGACTATTCTCCTGAGGATATCCTGATTACTGCAGGATCAAGACCTTTGATCTATGCCGTATACAAAACCATCGTAGATGAAGGAGATAAAGTAGTGTATCCTACACCATCTTGGAACAACAATCACTATGCTTACCTTACTTCAGCCAACGCCGTAGAAGTGAAAACAAAACCTGAAACCAATTTCCTTCCGACTGCTGATGATTTAAGACCTCATTTGGATGGAGCGGTGTTATTAGCTTTGTGTTCTCCATTGAACCCTACGGGAACCATGTTTACAAAAGAACAGCTTTCAGAAATCTGTGAACTGGTCATTGCTGAAAACAAAAAAAGAGGAGCAGACGAAAAACCGTTATACTTAATGTATGACCAGATCTACTCTTGCCTTACATTCGGTGCTGAGCACGTAGATCCGGTTTCTCTTTTCCCTGAAATGAAAGACTACACCATCTATATCGACGGTATTTCAAAATGCCTTGCAGCAACAGGAGTACGTGTTGGATGGGGATTCGGACCAGCTCATATCCTTGATAAAATGAAGGCACTTCTTACTCACGTTGGAGCATGGGCACCAAAACCAGAGCAGGAAGCAACGGCTAAATTCTATGAAAATTCAGAGAATGTAGATACTTTCGTGAATGATTTTAAAGCTAAACTTGAAAACAGCTTAAAAGTACTTCATAACGGAGTTCAGGAGTTAAAAGGAAAAGGACTTTCTGTTGACAGTATTGAACCAATGGGAGCTCTTTATCTTACTATTAAATTAGATTATATCGGGAAAACAAAACCAGACGGAACTGTACTTGAAAACTCTTCAGACCTGGTATTCTACTTAATCAATGAAGCAGGAGTGGCTTTAGTACCATTCTCAGCTTTCGGAGAAGAAAAATCTGAACCGTGGTTCCGTGCTTCTGTAGGAGGATTGGCTGTAGACGAGATCAAAGTAATGCTTCCAAAACTGGAAAGTGCTTTGAACAAATTAAAGTAATCTTTACATAAAATATAAATGCTTCGGCTCTGCCCGGCATGACATCGTTAAAATATATCTTTTAGTATTAGCAATGTCACGCTGAGCGGAGTCGAAGCGTTTTACACACCCTATAAAACCATGAAACTTCCTTGGAAATCCTTTTTTGAAACAAAATACGTGTTTTTTCAACACGGATGATGTTAAAAAGTTTTGGGTTCGGACTTTTCTATTCTTTTCTTTATATTTCCTGGATGTATTGAATTATTTTTCTGATCAAATATTTGCATTGAAACTGCGTTTATTAATCAAAAAATTAAATAAATATTAAAAGTTAAATAATCTCTTTGTACGACACATAACAAGGAATTATCTTTGAGACTTTTACACACCTGAATATAATAAAGTCGAAAATTACACGATGAAAAAACTGAGATTTCTACTCTTACCAGTTTCAATACTGGTATGCTCACAAGAGGTTGATACCTTGAAGGTAAATGAGCTTCCCAAGGAACTTGAATTACCAAAAGTACAAACCTACACCTTAAAAGACGGATCTGTCCGCACCTATCCCAAACCTAAATTATTGGATTTTGTAACCAAATTACCCCGAAACTTTATCAACACCAATAAAGATTTCGTAGCCAAAGATCATGCTTATTATCTGGGAGGTGCTGTTGCCGCTACGCTGATTCTTCTGCCATTTGATCAGAAACTGATTGACAACTCAAGAGAGCTTGCAGAACAATGGGGAATGGATAAGGACAATAACTACCACAAAGTAGGAGGCGTTTTTAAAATCCCTAAAGATGTAGGATCTGCACTGTACCTGATAGGAAATGGTTCCACATTAGTATTGCTAGGAATTGGTTTCGGTACCTATGGATTGATTAAAAATGATTACAGAGCACAGGCTACAGCGAGCGGTTTGATGGAAAGTTTAATTCTTTCCGGAGTTTTCACCCAGACCCTTAAGAGAATTACCGGAAGAGAAAGCCCGTTTATTGCCGAAGAATACGGACACAAAGGAGGCGCATGGAATCCGTTTCCAAGTTTCTCCGCATTCAGTAAGAACACCTCAAATTACGATGCCATGCCGTCGGGGCATTTAACTACGTTCATGGCTGGAATCACAGTCATTGCAGATAACTATCCGGATGCCAAATGGATCAAGCCTGTAGGATATACACTGGCAGGAGCATTATGCTTTCAAATGATGCAGAGTAAAGTTCACTGGGCTTCAGACTACCCGCTAGCCCTATTAATGGGATATTTTATAGGAAAAACCATCTCAAAAAGCAGATATACTTCATCAGAAGGAACTATAGGGAAGACAAAATATAATCTCAACTTCACGGCATCCCGCCAATGGGAATACAATATGGTAGGCGTAAAACTCTCTTTTTAAACTCTGAAATCTCTGTTTTGTAGATGAAATAAGATACTTTTCACTACATTTGATCTCAGGATAAAAGGTTGATCCGGACTTTTATGAATGCCGGAATGAAACCTCCTGATTTAAAAAGAATTACTTAATATTGTATTGAATGAAAATAATCGCTGTCATCCCTGCCCGTTATGAAGCAAGCCGTTTTCCAGGGAAACTAATGCAGATTTTAGGAGAAAAAACCGTGATTACTACAACCTATCAGAATGTAGTGGAAACCGGACTGTTTGATGAAGTATTTGTCGCCACAGACTCTGAAATTATTCTTGATGAAATCGTAAAAAACGGAGGAAAAGCCGTAATGACAGGACAACACGAGACCGGAAGCGACCGTATTGCTGAAGCAGTACAGAATATAGACTGTGATATCGTCATTAATGTTCAGGGCGATGAACCTTTCCTTAAGTTAGAACCTTTACGTCAGCTGATTGAAGTTTTTAAACATGACGACCAGCAGGAAATATCTTTAGCTTCCTTGAAAATACAACTGAATGAAAAAGAAGAAATTGAAAATCCGAATAACGTAAAAGTGATTACTGATAACAATGGTTTTGCCTTGTATTTCAGCCGTTCTGTAATTCCTTTTCACAGAGAAGTTTCTTATGATGTAAGTTATTTTAAACATATTGGCGTTTATGCCTTCAGAAAAGAAGCGCTGTTGCAGTTTTCAAAGCTGGCTATGAAACCATTGGAAATATCAGAAAAGATTGAATGTATCCGCTATCTTGAATATGGAATGAAAATCAAAATGATAGAAACCAATTTCGTGGGAGTAGGCATTGATACTCCGGAAGATCTTGAAAAAGCACGAAAGTTAATTTAAAATCAGAAGAACCGGCAAAACAAATTGGCCTTTTAGATTTGTCGTGTTTTTGCAATTTTACATAAATCCCCCTATATTTGAATTTATAAATAAAATTAATGAAGAAGTTATTATTAGTATTTGGACTGATATTTTCGCATGTGATATTCGGACAGACTGCAAAGGAAATTATTGACAAAAACATTGAATTATCCGGAGGGTTAACCAATTGGAAATTATTAAACTCAGTATTGCTTCAGGGAAAAGTAATTCTGGGAATTAAAGATGAATATCCGATAAGAATTTTTCAACAGCGTCCAAATCTTACTAAAACATTGATTACGACAGGAGGAAAAGAAAGTGCTATTGAAGGTTTTGACGGTTCCAAAGGGTATGCAATGAATTATGCGGCCAACAAGCTTCAGGAATACCCTGAATATGTGCCGGAAAGCTTTGATAATGACTTCATTGATTGGGAAAATAAAGGTTTTGATGCCAAATACCTTGGAAAAGAAAAAGTAGGAGAGATCTACTGCCATAAGGTAGAGCTTACCAAAAATGTCAATAAGAATATGTATTATTTTGATACAAAAACGTATATGCTGATCAAAGAAGTGAAAAAAGATGAAACGCTGATCTATTCTGATTTTAAAAAAGTTGGAAACCTGATCATGCCTTTCAGAATTGAATCTTCAAGTGCTAAAAAAGACGGAGATTATGTGATGTTATTAAACAAGGTAGACATCAATAAAGTTTTCCCGGCTAATATTTTTAAATTTTAATTCAATGGCAGTTCGCTGCACAAAATTATAAGAAATGAAAAAGATTTTTTTACTGCTGCTTTCTTTCATGGCATTTCTGCAAAGCTGCACCAACCAGAAAAGTGAAATTTCTAAAGCTAAAACCACAGAACTTATGGGAAAAACAATATATGACTTCAAAGTAGAAAGTCTTGATGGCAAAGAAATCAATTTTGCAGATTTTAAAGGAAAGAAAATCCTGATTGTCAATACCGCTTCAGAATGTGGATTTACCCCACAATACGCGGATCTCGAAAAGGTATACGAACAATATAAAGATAAATTGGTAGTGGTAGGTTTCCCTGCAAACAACTTCGGTGGACAGGAACCTGGAACCAATACTGAAATTGGTGCTTTCTGCCAGAAAAATTATGGGGTAACATTCCCGATGGCAGCTAAAGTTTCTGTAAAAGGTGATGATACAGCTCCTATCTTTAAATACCTAACTGAACAGGAATTGAACGGAGTAAAGAATACAAGCATCCTTTGGAACTTCACCAAATTCCTGGTAGACGAAAACGGAAAACTGATCGACTCTTTCGTAAGTACTACAAAGCCTACTGATCAGGCGATCACAAAGTATCTGAAATAAAGATAAAAAACTATATTTTTACAAGTGGGTGTTTTACATCCACTTTTTTATTTTAAAATTGGTAATTATATACAATTTTACATTAATCCTACTATCTTATTTATGATGACTCTGTCATTCTGAATGTAACGCAGTGAAATGAAGAATCCAGACTTTCCATAAGATTCTTCCTTCGTCAGAATGGCAATGGCATAAAATTGCATATAGTCCTTTTAAATTGCAATATATTTTATGAAAAAAGTAATTTTTACCCTTTGTATCCTGGCTTCTTTTATGTTAGGCTTCGCTTTTAAGGCTGTTACAGAAAACAAACCCGAAGAAATGAAAAGAGTTACCGGTATTGGTGGAATTTTTTTTAAATGTAAAGACCCCAAGAAAATGAGAGAATGGTATGAAAATCATCTAGGGCTCAATACCAATGAATATGGAGCTGTATTTGAGTGGTTCCAAGGTGCTGATAACTCTAAAAAAGGATTCAGCCAGTGGAGTCCTTTCGGTGAAAAAACGAAGTATTTCCTACCGTCCGAGAAAGACTTCATGATCAATTACAGAGTTGATAATCTTGAAAAACTGGTGGAACAACTAAAGAAGGAAAATGTAACCATTGTAGATAAGATTGAGACTTATGAATATGGAAAATTTGTCCACATCATGGATATTGAAGGCAATAAAATAGAGCTTTGGGAGCCTAATGACATTGAATATGAAAAATTAGGACAGAAAATGGGCAGCAAAACAACAAAATAGGTAATAGATGATAGGTAATAGGTAGCAGCGCTTTGGGCTTGGGGTTTTAATGAAATTAATAAGGAAGTTTCACCCTTTAACACGAAACATATTACCCCGCATCTTGCATCCCGAACCCGTATCTCAATCAATCATTCATTAGTCTTCTCCGCAAAACAGAAAATATTCCCCAGTTTGATACTGGAGTAGCCATTACTTTTTATTTTTGAAGAATTAATCATCGCCTTTGCTAAAATATCTGTTGGCAGAGGTTTTTGACTTTCTAACAGCCCAAGTTTATTGGCAAATTTAATAATGCGGCTTCCCAATACTTCTCCGGTTCTCTCAGAATCTTTTCGCTCAAGCATTCCCGGTTTAAAAATAGTGATTTTATTGAAATGCAGTTGTTTTACAGCTTCTTCCAGTTCCCCCTTCATTTTGGAATAGAAAATTTTAGACTGTGGATTGGCTCCGTATGCTGATACCAGAATATAATCTTCCACCTCATTTTCTTTTGCGGCTTTTGCAAATTCATACTGATAATCAAAATCGACTTTCTTCTGGGCTTCTTTGCTTCCGGCATCTTTTAAAGTAGTTCCCAGACACGAAAATGCCACATCCCCTTTCACCATCTCTTTCCATTCCTCCGGTTTTTCAAAATTCACCACATGAACTTTCAGCTTATCATTCTGGATATCGACAGGTTTTCTGACAAAAATATCCACTTCATCAAACTCTTTGTCATTCAATAACTGATTGACAAGATCTTTTCCTGTGGCACCTGTAGCACCTATTACCAGAGCTTTCATAATAATTGCGATTTTGTGAGATTATTTCTTTCTTAAATTTACTAAATTTGATTCAAAGATTAAAGAATTAATTTAATCATTACCCCATTACTCATCACTCATTACTCATATTGAATATGGATGCCAACGATATTTTAGACTATTGCCTTGCCAAAAAAGGAGTTACGGAAAGTTTTCCGTTTGATAATGAAACACTTGTACTAAAAGTAGATACCAAAATGTTTTTACTGATGGGACTTGAAAGACAGCCATTAGCAATTAATGTAAAAACCGATCCTGAATGGAGTGCAGAACTTCGTGAGCAATATCCTCAGATCACGGGCGCTTATCATATGAACAAAACCCACTGGAATTCCGTAGCAGTAGATGGCCTGAAAAGAGATCTGATTTTTAAGCTTATTGACCAATCCTATGACCTGGTTTTTAAATCTCTGACAAAAAAAGCTCAGAATGAAGTCAATTCTTTATAGTAAATAAAATAAATTTGAGGTACGGAATTTGTTATCTATTACCGGTGAAATAACATATTTAACGTTAATAAAATAAATAACAAATGAGAAATAACCTTTTATTATTCGCTGCAGCTGGAACATTGATGCTGTCAGGCTGCACCAAGCCGGTAAATAAGAACACTACCGAAAAAAGCACTTCTGCTGTATCAGCCTCTGAAAAATCTCCCGAAACTCTTAAATTAGAATTTTCAGGAACAGACGCATTTACCATTAAAAATGCCCGACTGAAAGTGAGTTTATATGGAATGGACGAAAAACTGGCTGATGCTCCAGCTACTTTAATTACAGAACAGGAATATGAACAGAAATCAATACCTTTCACCATCAATCTGCCAATACCTGAAGATGCTGAAAGCAAGATCAATCCAAAACCCGCAGGTCCTGCAAAATACTATGTAACGATAAGCTGGGATTCGGATGGAAATGGAAAAGCGGATGAAAAAGGAGACATCTTCATTGATTATGACAAGCAGTTCCCGAATGTGAAACTGAACAATGAAACCCAGAAAATCTACTTAAAAGTATTGAAATAATCATAAAGGCTATTCGGTGAGAATAGCCTTGCTTTTTAATAAATCTTTATATTCTAATGCTTTCTTTTCAATCAGATGCCAGGAAGCATATCCAAACAGAATAGATAGCGGTAATGAAAGTATAAATAACATCGCTGTATCCAGTTTAAAGAAATACATCAGCGTCTGCTGTATAGGGAAAGAATAAATATAAATACCGTAAGAAGTATCTCCAATAGTTTCTCCAACTTTATTAAGATATCGGGTAGAGCTTTTCCCAAGAAGAATAACCAACAGAGGTAGGGTAATGTAGCAGGTATACTGATTAATATTTAAATAAACACTGGCAATAAGAACAGCGAAAGACAGTATAATAAGAATGTTTTCTGTTCTTTTATTGGTATTCAGATAAGTCATGATCATTCCTCCAACGAAAAAGCACATCAGATTATAAAAGTGATTACTTCCCAGTTCCATTTTCATGAATAGTCCATGAAGGAAATAGGGATGAAAAAGACTTAAGAGATAACTTGATATAAATAGAAGAATGATGACCGTTTTCACAAATGTCTTTTTCCTGATAAAGAAAAGTAGTGAAACCATGACATACATACTGAATTCATAACATATAGTCCACAAACTTCCATTGATACTATGTTTATAAGGATTGCTTTCGAAAACACCGTCGATACCTTTCTGACGGAAAAATAAAGTAATATTTTGAGGAATATATGTGTATACAGATTTGTTCTGTAAATAAGGAACAGAACTTTCATAGACTGCAGGTGCTAATAAAACAGTAAGAAAAAGTACCACTAAGAGTGCCGGAAAAAGTCGTAAAAGTCTTTTCCAGTAAAAATCGGGAAGACTTTTGCAACGAAGCAGACTTTTAAAAATCAGATATCCGGAGATAATAAAAAAACCATGAACTCCCAGATAAGAAAATTCCATCTGGCCGCTGGTAAGCTGTGACAGTAGATCACCATGAGCAGCTCCTGAAAGAGCATAGGAATGGGAAATGACAACAAAGCTTGCAAAAACAAGCCTTAGAAAGTCAAAATTATTACTCCTTGAATTCATATATTTGTGTTAATCTTTTATCCTCATCCAGTCTTTCAATCAACTTGTCAAGACCTTCAAATTTGATTTCATCATGAAGAAAATCCCTGAAACTTACCGTAATCTTTTCTTCATAAATATCATCATCAAAATCAAGGATATAAACTTCCACAGTTAGTTTTTCACCGTTTACCGTAGGATTGGTTCCCACGCTCAGCATTCCTTTATACTGGTTGCCTTTTACAAATACTTCTACAATATAAGCTCCTTTTTTAGGTAAAAGCTTGATAGATTCCGTATCAATATTAGCTGTTGGATATCCGATAGTTCTTCCAATCTTTTTTCCATGAACTACAGTTCCTGAAACAGAGTAGAAGTATCCCAGCATTTCGTTGGCCTCTTTAACATTTCCTGCTAAAAGCGCATTACGCACTTTCGTGGAACTGATATTATTTTCATGAATATTAATCGCTTCCATCTGTTCTACCTCAAAATCAAGTTCTTTTGATAATTTCTGAAGAAGCTCAAAATTTCCGCTTTTATTTTTTCCGAAAGAATGATCGTATCCTATAATAAGATATTTTACATTCAGTTTATCAACTAAAATCTGACGTACGAATTCTTCTCCGGTCAGATTTCTGAATTCTTCATCAAACTCTTTCAGGAACAAATTATCAATGCCATATTTCTCCACCAGCTGTTTCTTTTCTTCCAGTGTATTCAGGAGTTTTAAATCTTCATTAGGATTAAAAACAAATCTTGGATGCGGCCAGAAAGTAAGGATTGCTGTTTCCAGATTATTTTCTGTACCTATTTTAGTCAGTTCATCGATAATACTCTTGTGCCCTAGATGTACCCCGTCAAACATTCCTAAAGACAATGCTAATGGCTTCTGTGAGGAGTAATCTGTAAAATTCTTGAAAACTTTCAAAACGGAAAAATTTTGATTGCAAATATAAAACCTTTATTTTTAATGTAGCGGAGGGAACCTGAAAATTTGAAAATGAAAAATTTTGAAAATATTCTGCAATATTTAATACTATAATAACAAGAAATTGATGAATTGCAAATTTGCTGTTAAATATAATGATAAATATTGAATTTTACCTAGTAAATGACAAACTCATTCATCTCTTCAAAAGCATGATAAAAATCTTTTTTTTACCAATTGCGGGTTTATGAAGAATCACTATATTTGCACCAAGAAAAAATTTAGCAATGGCAAACCAAATTAAAGGTAAAATTTCTCAAATTATTGGTCCGGTAATCGACGTTGTCTTCACAGATGTGGAAGCTGTTCCAGCAATCTATGACGCGTTAGAAATTACAAAAGAAAACGGTGAAAAAGTAGTTTTAGAGGTAGAACAACATATTGGCGAAGATACAGTAAGATGTATCGCAATGGACGCTACTGACGGTCTTAAAAGAGGGCAGGACGTAATTGGATACGGAAATCCTATTATGATGCCTATCGGAGAGGCGGTAAACGGAAGACTATTCAACGTTGTTGGTGATGCTATCGATGGACTTCAAGATATTTCTAAGGATGGTGGTCTTCCAATTCACAGACCAGCTCCAAAATTTGATCAATTATCAACTTCAGCAGAAGTTTTATTTACAGGTATTAAAGTAATCGACCTAGTTGAGCCTTACGCAAAAGGAGGTAAAATTGGATTGTTCGGTGGAGCCGGTGTAGGTAAAACAGTATTGATCCAGGAGTTGATTAACAATATTGCAAAAGGACACGGAGGTCTTTCTGTATTCGCCGGAGTAGGTGAAAGAACGAGAGAAGGAAATGACCTTTTGAGAGAGATGTTGGAATCAGGTATTATCAAGTATGGTGATGATTTCATGCACTCTATGGAAAACGGAGGTTGGGATCTTTCTAAAGTAGACTTAGAAGCTATGAAAGATTCAAAAGCTGCATTCGTTTTCGGACAGATGAACGAGCCGCCAGGTGCAAGAGCGAGAGTAGCACTTTCTGGTCTTACATTGGCTGAGTACTACAGAGACGGTGGAGAAAGCGGACAAGGTAGAGATGTACTTTTCTTCGTGGACAACATCTTCCGTTTTACACAGGCTGGTTCTGAGGTATCTGCACTTCTTGGTCGTATGCCATCAGCAGTAGGTTACCAACCAACGCTAGCTTCTGAAATGGGTGCGATGCAGGAAAGAATTACTTCAACTAAAAATGGTTCAATTACTTCAGTACAGGCGGTATACGTACCTGCGGATGACTTAACTGACCCGGCTCCTGCAACTACGTTTGCTCACTTGGATGCAACTACAGTACTTGACAGAAAGATTGCTTCATTAGGTATCTATCCAGCGGTAGATCCACTAGCGTCTACTTCAAGAATCCTTGCTCCGGAAGTTATCGGTCACGATCACTACAACTGTGCTCAAAGAGTAAAAGAAATTCTTCAAAGATATAAAGCACTTCAGGATATCATTGCAATCCTTGGTATGGAAGAACTTTCTGAAGAAGATAAAGCTGTTGTATACCGTGCAAGAAAAGTTCAGAGATTCTTATCTCAGCCTTTCCACGTAGCAGAGCAGTTTACGGGTATCCCAGGATCATTGGTAGACATCAAAGATACAATCAAAGGATTCAACATGATTATGGATGGTGAATTAGATCACTTACCAGAAGCAGCTTTCAACTTGAAAGGAACCATCGAAGAAGCTATCGAAGCAGGACAAAAAATGTTAGCTGAAAACGCATAAATTATTAACAATTTGAGATTTGAAATTTGAAATTCGATGAGTAATTTCAAATTTCAAACATCAAATTTCAAATTTGTTTCTATGAATATAAAAATTTTAACACCAGAATACGTAGTTTTTGAAGGAGAAGTAGACTCAGTATTATTGCCTGGAAAAAATGGTGAATTTCACATCATGAAAAACCACGCAGGAATTGTTTCTTCTTTAATCGGTGGTGATGTAAAGCTTTTTGCTAATTCTATTGATGAGGCTTATGCTAAAAACTTCACTAAAGAAACTGGAAAAGACTCTGTTTTTGCTTATGCTATCAAAAGCGGTGTTGTAGAATTTAATCATAATAAAGGAATTATCCTTTGTGAATAATTAAATGAAAAGCTAAATATATTTTCAAGAAAGTGTAACTTTGTGTTACACTTTTTTTTATTGATGTAAAAGTCTGATGGTATGAAGAAAGGCATAATCATATTCTTTACAGTTCTGGGTGTTTTCCTCCATGCCCAGAATATTAAAACCAAGAGAGGAATTATTAATCTTGACGGTATTCCGGTAGCTAAGCTCTCCAACAAATCCAGCGAATATACTTTTATGGATTTAAAAGAGACTCCGCTCTATACGATAAAATTTATTGATAAAAGCATCGTTGATTCCGTTCGTGACAGCTATATCAGTGTCAACAGAGTCTACAACAGGGATAAAACTATCGAAATTGATTATTCATCACCTTCTGCATTTTCCGGAGAAGAAAAATCGGCTGTCTTTACTTCAGTTAAAGATCTTAAAATCATTGATAACAAAGGAATCAATGTCAAAAATCTCGATGAGCTTTTCTCCAATGTACCCAAGAGAAAACTGGATACCAAGACGAAAGATGCATATGCCATCCGAAAGAAAATTGATAAAATGAATATTGAGGTCAATAAAGTAGGAGAGATCCTTAGTAATGGCGTTCCTGTAGGGTATTTTACCAATCTGCCGGTAAGTTTTGGTTCGGAAGATACCATTATGGACAAAACACCTATTGATATTGAAATCTATGATGCTAAAAGTAAACTTATCGGAAGATATATCACCACAACAAAACAGCTGAAAACAGCGGGTGGAAAGTCTTTTACAATCTATAGGGAAATGTCGGGCAGAGCTTCTATCCTGAAGTTTCCGACTTACAAAGCACTTGCAGAACGCATGGCCATTATGGATCCCAATTTTATCAAAATACAGGAAAAAGTAAACGTAGGTACTGTTTCAAAAGAGACCCCTAATTAATGTAATACAGATTTTATCAATAGGAACGGGCTTTAGCCCGTTTTTTTATTATGGATCAAATTCATCCGGCTTTAGCCAAAACTCTAAACCACCCCGTCAAAAATTCTTTGAATGTTTTGCCACCCCTCCGGAGGAGGGGAATATTTTGCCGGTTTATATATGGCAGTTAGAGATTTGGATTTGATTCCTTCGGTATGAAAAATAGAAGATTTTATTCTCTTAAATCAAAATCTGCGTAATCTGCAAAATCAGCGAGAGGTTATCATTCAATCGAAACAGGTTTTATTCATACAGAAAATTAACAATTCATAGAAAATTGTGTCTTTTTAAAAAATCCCTGAGAAAAAAGTGAAAATTTTTATAAACTTAAAATCACCCCATTTTCCTTCAATTGCTGTATCGGTTTTGAGAACCAGAATAACTCAAAATCATCGAAATTTTCTTCAAATTGATTCTTAAGTTGTTGAACTGTAGGTTTTTTAGAATTTTCAATAGCATTTTCTTCCAATACATTCATTAGCCATTTTGCCTTTTCCTGTTCCAGCTCCACCTTCACAATATTGGTTTTTAAGTGGAATGTAAGCAACGTATACGTACCAGAATATTTCTTTTTATTTTTTACGCGATTCTCAGCGATTACATTTTTGGTTAAAAAGACAACTTTTGAATTTGCTTTCATACTGAACTGTTCATCTTCCAAAAGGCAGTCATGAATATAATCCGGGTGAATGGTAGTTCTTGGAATTTTAAAATCAAACCATTCCTGAAGCGGCAGTTCGAAATTGACACCATGCATATAATTAAACAGAGATTTTTTTAATCCGAAGCTGAACTTATTGTGATCGATTCCGGTTTTATCTTTAAAGTCAATATCATTATTGGCAAACAAAATTTCCTGCTTTATCGGAACCACTCCAAAATCTTCAGGGTTGATTCCTACAGGTGAATGGGCTGTCATGGCAAACTGATGCCAGAAACCACTTTGAAGAATTCCCATCTCAAACATCTGCCGAATCATTTCCAGAGAATCTACTGTTTCCTGAACGGTTTGGGTAGGGTAGCCATACATCAGATAAGCATGAACCATAATTCCGGCTTCTGTAAAGTTTCTTGTTACATTCGCTACCTGATCTACAGAAACTCCTTTATCAATTAATTTCAGCAATCGGTCACTGGCCACTTCCAGGCCACCGGAAACGGCAACACATCCCGAAAGTTTCAGAAGATAGCAGAGATCACGGGTGAAGCTTTTTTCAAAACGGATATTGGTCCACCATGTAACCACAAGATTTCTTCTGAGAATTTCCAGAGCAACCTCCCTCATTAAGGCAGGTGGTGCTGCTTCATCTACAAAATGGAATCCTGTTTCGCCGGTTGTACGGATTAATTCTTCAATACGGTCTACCAGAATTTTAGCAGAAATAGGTTCGTAGATTTTAATATAGTCTAAAGAAATATCACAGAATGTACATTTTCCCCAGTAGCATCCGTGTGCCATCGTCAGTTTGTTCCATCGTCCATCACTCCATAAACTGTGCATCGGATTGGCAATTTCGATAACGGAAATATACTGATCAAGTTTTAAATCTGTATAATCAGGAGTTCCTATTTCAGACTGTTTGAAGTCGTGTCTTTTAGAATTGTTCTTGTAGACAACTTCTTTATTTTCGAGAAGAAAAGTTCTTTTAAACTCTCCGTCTTCAGATACAGTTTCTAAATTCTGGTAAAGAAGTTCCAGAGGAAGTTCACCATCATCTAAAGTAATAAAATCAAAAAACTCGAATACCCTCTGATCTTTGACTTCCCTTAATTCCGTATTGGGAAATCCTCCTCCCATAGCAATTTTAATGTGAGGATAATGCTTTTTGATCCATTGGGCACATTTGAATCCGGAATATAGATTACCAGGAAACGGGATGGAAAAACAAACAAGCTTTGGCTGAACAGTTTCAATTTTTTCCTGAAGAATTTTTAAAGTGAACTCATCTATAAATGTAGGTTCACCAGATAGTTTAGAATATAATTCATCGAAAGAATTAGCACTTTTTCCAAGGCGTTCCGCATATCTGCTGAAGCCAAAATCAGCATCAATATTTTCTACAATATAGTCGGAAATATCTTCCAGGTACAAAGTTGCCAGATGTTTGGCTTTATCCTGAAGTCCCATATTTCCAAAAGCAAATTCCATATCATCCAGCTGGTTGAAACGGGAAGCTTCGGGAAGAAAGTTCATGCTGCAGATCTGCCTTGCCAATGTAGGAGTTTTATCCTGTAAAAAAGTAATGACCTGATCTATCGTTTTTAAATATTCTTCTCTTAAGGCATAAATTCTCTGGGAATTTTCAGAGGTATCCTGAAGGTCAATTTCTTTACTGAAAATCTTCTGAATTCCATCCTTTGAAAATAATTCCAAAATAACATCGATCCCCAAATCTACCTGATAGCTTGAAATATTCTTGGTATTTAAAAACCCTTTTATATAAGCTGTTGCAGGATAAGGAGTATTAAGTTGGGTAAAAGGCGGAGTAATAAGAAGCAGGTCTTTCAACAGAAATTTTTTGCAAAGTTATTCTAAAGTTTTTTTAGAAAAAAATTTTTTCTCCTGATTATAAACAGTGAAGAAAAGTCTTTAGAGATATTGCATTTTATTACTATTCGATTTTCTTGATTCTTCTTATTGCCAATTCATAAAAACAATAAATTATTTTAGAACAAATTAGAAGGTTTATTAAACAAAGCATCCGGCGAATAGCTGTCAATAAATGTCAAAAAAGCATCTTCTTCAAAATATCCGTCTTCATCCAGAATTTCAGCTTTCAGCAATCCGATTTCACCTGGTTTTTCAAGGCTTATATTTTCGATAAACTTTCCGGTTTTCCCTGTTATTTCATTATGAAAACTGATTAAGTATCTGGAATAAATATTTCCTTCAGCTACAGTGTAATGTCCGTTTTCTGCAATAAGAGAAGTCATAATGCTTCCTCCGATATAGGTTTCATTATCATTCCCCGAAGCCCCAAACAATACTTTTGAGGTAACATTTCCGGAGCAATATAATGACCCGTTGACGATAATATTTTCAGCTTGTATATTACCTGTAACAATGAGAACAATATAATCTTCCACAAACAGTTTTTTGGATAGCTGAAGATCACCTTCTATAAGAATTATTTTGTATCCTTCATCTTCAGTGGTAATTAATTCAAGAGAAATGCTGTCTTCATTTTCTATAAGAACAATTTCAGGGGCATTATCCTCATTGTTGATATACAGAGAAGCATCTTTGATCTTTTCTGCTGTTTCATCATCCAGCATTTCGAGAAATTCAGCCAGGCTTTCCTCGTCTAAATAGCTTTCATTGAAAAAATTGTTTTCCAGGGCTTCATGAACAATGCTATATAGATCTTCTGATTTTTCTTTGAGCTGTTTGTATAATTGGTCTTTGGTAAGTTTTTGCAATTCTTTCATCGGTTTTTAAAAGTATATACATGGATCTATTCAGTGGGGGAAACACCTGTTAATAGACCAATGCAATATAATCAGATAAATTTGGTTATGCCATAAAGTGATGTATTTATTTTTTCAAATATTTTTCTTATAGATGATTTCTTAAGTTCAGAAATTATATTCCTTTCACTGCAAATCTGTTTTTTTGAGACTTCCTTTACGATAAATGAATGCTGATATAAAAGAGATCAGGTGGAATTAATTATATGATGATACTTTATATCGGCATATTAATCTGTTTTAAATATGTCCTATTTTCTTTTGATCTCCGATTACATTAAGAGTAACTCCGAAAAGAATTAAAGTAATCCCGATGAGCAGATTGGGTGTAAATTTTTCGTGAAACATCAAAACACTGATCAATACAGCAACTACAGGTTCCAAAGCTCCTAAAATGGCAACAGGAGTAGATCCGATATATTTGATAGCAAATACAAGACATAAGCTGGAAATAACTGTAGTCAGAAATGCGAAAATAAGGAAGTTAATAAAAACTGCTGTTGAAGGAATAGCAAAAGATTCATTGGCCATCAAAGCTTTGGTCATAAAGAACATGGAGGTGAAAAGCATAGAATAAAACGTAAGCTTAAATCCTGAAACCTTTATATTTGATTTGTTGACGATCACCATATATAAAGCATAGAATAGTGAGCTGAGCATTACGATTCCCAATCCTGCAAAATTGATTTCCAGTCCATTTCCCTTCAAACACAAAACGATTACTCCAGCGAAAGCAAGAAGTAAAGATGCTCCTGATAGCCTGGTCAATCTCTCTTTGTAAAAGAAAAGCATGATGAGTGCTACAATAATCGGGTAAATAAATAAAACGGTAGAGGCAATTCCCGGCGTGAGGAAATCATAGCCTAAAAACAGAAACTCTGAAGAAAGAGCATAGCAAATTCCAAGGATGGCCAGAATTAAGGCCTCTTTTTTATTGATTTTAAAACTCTCTTTGGAATACAGCAGATATCCTCCCACCATTAAAGCTGAAAAGAAAAATCTGTAAAACAGCGTAATATCCATTGAAAAGTGCGCCCGCTTCACAGGCAGAATAAAAATAGGAATCAGACCATAGGAAACGGCTGATAAAATTCCCAGTGTGTAACCTCTAAGTTTCATGTGCTTTATAGTTATTAAACAAAAAAACCACTGAATCAATCAGTGGCTTTCTTTTATTTTTAAGATATTAAATCGGTTTAAAACTTAATCCTTGTTCCTGCAGTAATTTTTGTTCCTGCTCTTTGTAGTAGCCACCTACTAATTTATCATGAATTGCTTCAAACGCTGCCAGAGTTTCATTGATCTCTGCATCGGTATGAGAAGCGGTAGGAATAAGCCTTAAAAGAATCATTCCCTTCGGAATGACCGGATATACCACCACAGAGGTGAAGATACCGTAATTTTCTCTTAAATCTTTTACCAATAGAGTAGCCTCTACAGGAGTTCCCTGCATCATTACCGGAGTTACACAAGTATTGGTGTCTCCAATATTGAATCCTCTTTCGGTAAGACCATTCTGTAATTTGTAAACATTCTCCCAAAGTTTAGCTTTGATCTCAGGTCTTGATCTCAATAGCTCCAGTCTTTTTAATCCTCCGATTACCATTGGCATCGTAAGAGATTTTGCAAAGATTTGTGATCTTAAGTTGAATTTCAGATATCTGATTATTTCTTTGTCACCCGCAAGGAATGCTCCGAAACCTGCCATAGATTTAGCAAAAGTAGAGAAGTATACATCAATCTGATCGTTACAGTCCTGCTCTTCACCTACACCTGCCCCTGTTGTTCCAAGTGTTCCGAAACCATGAGCATCATCTACTAAAAGTCTGAACTGGTATTTAGATTTAAGATCGCAGATCTCTTTAATTTTTCCCTGTTGTCCTCTCATCCCGAAAACACCTTCCGTAATCACAAGAATACCTCCTCCTGTTTCTTCAGCTACCTTGGTTGCTCTCTGAAGGTTTTTCTCAAGACTTGCCATATCATTGTGCTTGTAGGTAAATCTTTTACCGGAATGAAGTCTTACTCCATCCACGATGCAGGCATGAGAATCCATATCATAAACAATAACATCATTTCTGCTTACCAAAGCATCAATGGTAGAAACCATTCCCTGATAACCGAAATTCAATAGATAAGCTGATTCTTTTTTTACGAAGTCCGCCAATTCTCTTTCCAGCTGAAGGTGCTGATCTGTTTCTCCAGACATTGCTCTTGCTCCCATTGGATAGAACATTCCGTATTCTGCAGCCGCTTTTGCATCCGCTTCTATTACTTCAGGATGATTACACAATCCTAAATAATCATTGGCACTCCAGAAAATTACTTCTCTCCCCTGAAACTGCATTCTAGGGCCGATAGGTCCCTCTAATCTCGGGAAAATAAAATAGCCTTCACCATAATCTGCAAATTGTCCAAGTGGTCCTGGATTTTCTTTTATTCTTTCAAAAATATCCAACATTGTATCGTAATTTTTAAGTAAAAAAGCCTTTTTTGTCTGAACACGCAAAAGGCTTTATTTGTATCGTGATTTTATTCGTTCTTATTTGATAAACTCCGTTTTGAAAACTTCGTCGTAATTGTGAACACAGTTGTTGACAAATCCCTGTTCGGCCATCCATTTATCACTATATACTTTTGTGATATATCGGGAACCGTGGTCAGGATATATTAAAACAACTATATCATTTTCTGTAAGCTCATGAGACTGGGCATACTGCATCAATCCCTGGGTTACAGCTCCGGTAGTATAACCTCCCATAATAGCTTCTTTCAAAGCGATTTCACGGGTTCTGTACGCGGACATTTCATCATTTACTCTTACAAACTCATCTACTTTGTCAAAAAGCAGGGCAGAAGGGATCAGGTTTTTACCCATTCCTTCAATCTGATAAGGATGTACATCTTCTTTGTGGATTTCTCCTGTCTCGTGATAACTTTTCAGGATAGAACCATCTGCGTCTACTCCGATAATCTTGATATCCGGATTTTTTTCTTTCAGAAACTTCGCAGAACCCGACAGCGTGCCACCCGTTCCGGTGCAGGCAAAAAGGTGAGTAATCTTACCTTCTGTCTGTTCCCAGATCTCGGGACCTGTTGTCTGATAATGTGCATCAATATTAAGCTCATTAAAATATTGATTGATGTAAATAGAATTAGGAGTTTCCTGAGCGATTCTTTTAGCTACTTCATAATATGATCTCGGATCATCTGCCGGTACATTGGCCGGGCATATATACACCGTGGCTCCCAATGCTTTCAGATAAGCAATTTTTTCAGGTTTTGTTTTATCACTTACTGCAAGAATACATTTATATCCCTTAATGATACACACCATCGCAATAGAAAACCCGGTATTACCGGAAGTAGTTTCTACAACTACAGAATCTTCCTTTAAAAGGCCTTTTTTCTCTGCGTTTTCTATAATATGAAGTGCGATTCGGTCTTTGGTGGAATGTCCAGGATTATATGATTCTAACTTGGCGTAAACGGTTGCTGGAATATCTTTTGTAACAGTATTTAGCTTCACCATCGGAGTGTGTCCTATCAGGCCAAGAATATTATCGTAAACATTACTCATTATTTGTTATTTTCAATAAAAATCTGACTGCAAAAATACAAAAAAATAAATAATTACTAAACTTTTGTTTGATTTCTAGGGCATAGTTTGTAAAAAAATATTTTAGTATTTTCAGTTTTGACACGAGTATAATCGCAAATACTACGCCAAAATTTTTAAATTTTGTTAAAACCCGCATAAAATAAGATAAAAGCCTTATTTTCGCATAATTGATTTAATACTATGAAAAATTGGACTTTTAGGCAATGGAACACCGTTTCAGGATGGGTGATTTTCGTTATTGCTTTCTTCACGTACTTGTCCACCATAGAACCCAATTTCAGTTTCTGGGATTGTGGCGAGTACATTTCTTCTGCAGTAAAACTTGAAGTAACGCATGCTCCCGGAGCTGCTTTATTCCAGATAGTGGGTGCCGTGGCAGCCATTTTTGCATTAGGGAAAGGCGAAAACTATTCTATCGTGATCAACGCGATGTCTGCATTGTTCAGTGCGCTGACTATTTTATTTTTGTTTTGGACGATCACCCATTTTGTGAGAAGACTTTTAAACAAAGATTTTGAAGAAATTACAAAACATCAGGAAATTTCTATTTTATTTGCAGGAGCAGTAGGAGCACTTTGCTTTACGTTCTCAGATACATTCTGGTTTTCGGCAGTAGAAGGAGAGGTTTACTCTATGGCTTCAATGTTTATCGCGCTTTTGGTCTGGTTAATCACCAAATGGGAGAATGAATATCAGGCGGGAGACAGTGAAAGATGGATTATTCTTATTTTCTTCGTTTTAGGACTTTCTGTGGGAGTACACATGATGTGTATGCTTGCAATTCCTGCAGTATGTCTGGTATACTATGCAAGAAATTACAAGTTTACCTGGAAAAACTTTATCTGGGCAAACCTTATTACATTAGGGATTTTGATTATTGTTTTCAAAATTATCTTCCCTTTAATTATGACCATGTTCGGAAGACTTGAGATTTTCTTCGTGAATGGTCTTGGACTTCCTTTCCACTCCGGAACCATTGCAGCGTTTATTTTAATGGTAGCGATTTGCTATTTCTTAATCAAATATGCAAGAAAAGCAAAAAGAAACATTTATCAGACAGCTGCATTATCTGTAGTTTTCATGATGATCGGATTCTCCTGCTGGATGGTTATTCCTATAAGAGCGAATGCTAATCCGCCGATGAACCTTAATGATCCGGATACAGCAATTGGTATGCTGGATTATTATAACAGAGAGCAGTATGGTGACTGGCCAACGATTTACGGACAAAACTACACGGCTTTCCTTGATGCTAACGGAATTGAGAAAAACGAAGACGGAAGTTTTAAGACACAGAAAACCGGAGAAATTTACGAAAAAGACGAAAAAACCGGAACTTACAGAAAAACCGGAGACCGTTTCAATTATGTATTCAACAAGTCTCAGGTAAGCTTAATGCCAAGAATGTTTAATGAGGACAAGGATGTAATGGCGAACTATATTTCTATGTATGGTGCTCCTGATTTTACATTCAACTATGCGAATGAAGATGTGGCAGACAATCCGCAGGCTAAGCAGATTTTTGATGAACTGAGAGCTAAATATGAAGACAAATCCATTACTGCTTCAGATTATCTGAAAGTAAAACCTTATAACCTGATCAATGTTCAGAAGCCTTCATTCCTTCAGAATATGGATTATTTTATCACTTTCCAGAACGGATATTACTTTGTAAGATACCTGATGTGGAACTTCGTAGGAAGACAGAATGATCTTGAAGGAAACATGGAAAGCACAAAAGGAAACTGGATTTCCGGTATTCCTTTTATTGATAATGCTACGGTGGGAAATCAGGATAAAATGCCTGCTAAATTCAAGAATGAAAGTACGGTAAAATTCTTCTTTCTTCCATTAATTTTAGGTTTAATCGGATTCTTTTTCCAATTGAACAGAGACTTCGGAAGATTCTATGCCCTGTTATCTTTATTTATTCTAACAAGTGTAGGGATTATCTTCTACACTGGCGTAAAACCTTTTGAACCGAGAGAAAGAGATTATGCAATGGTAGGTTCATTCTATGCATTTGCGATCTGGATCGGATTGGGGGCAGGAGCCATCCTATGGTTCTTACAGTCTAAAATAAAATCAAACGGAGCTAACATTGCTTTAGGAGTGGTTTTATTAGGAGTACCTTTCATGATGGGCTTCCAGAACTATAATGTTCATGACAGAAGCAACAGATATACAGCATATGATTATGCGTATTCAGTGTTAAAATCATTACCGAAAAACGATATCCTTTTCGTGTACGGAGATAATGATACTTACCCGGTTTGGGCGATCCAGGAGACAGAGCAGTTCAGAGATGATGTGAAGGTAGTGAACTTTACTCTTGCTTCAACTCCATGGAATCTGGATCAGGTAAAAAGAAGAACGTATAATGCGATGGGAATCCCTAGCCAATTGACACACGAAGATTACAGAGATGGGGTAAATGATCAGATCTATATGATGAAGAAGGAAGATTGGGAAGGTGTTTTCTCTATGCTGAAAGAGCAGGGAGCTCCGGAAACAGAATTCCAGTCGTTCAGAAAATATCTTACTCAGGATTCTTTAACGTTGAAACAAGCAATTGAATTCATTAAGTTCAAATCTCCTGAAAAAGATGAGTTATTAAAAATGTATTTTGGAGAAGAGAAATTTGAAAAATACAATATCCTTCCGGTAAACAAATTTATCCTTCCTGTGAATAAAGAAAATGCTTTAAAAGCAGGAATCATCAACAAAGAAGATCTTCCAAACGTAGCCAATCAGATCATGATTACTTACAAAGGAAACACGCTTTATAAGAACAACCTGATTTTGATGGATCTTTTAGCGAACTTCGACTGGAAGCGTCCGATCAACTTCTCATCAGGAGGTATTTACGACAGTGAGAATATTTTCTATCTTAACGATTATCTTCAGTTTGATGGATTCAGTTACAGATTAATTCCTATCCAGACACCTCCGAGCGCTGATGGAGATATGGGAAGAGTGGATGCCAATTCTCTTTATAATGTAGTGAAAAACTTCAGATGGGGGAACTTTAAGAATTTAAATGCTCACTTTGATGAAACAGCTACTTCCAATATCATCAGCTACAGAATGTCAGCAAGCAGAGCGGCTTCAGCCCTGGCATTAAGTGGACAGAAAGCTAAAGCATTAGAAATTCTGGATCTTGCAGCGAAAGAAATTCCGGCAGAGAAATATAATGATCCTCGTTCTTTAAGTTCAATTGTTTCAGGATATATTATCGCTGGTCAGGAGCAGAAAGGTCTTCAGATTGCTGAGGTACTTAAGAAAGGAATCTTCGAAGAGTATGATTATTATTTAAGTCTTTCCAAAGCGGATCAAAGCTACCTGAGAAGACAAATGAGAACAAAACCTATGGAATACTCTCTTGTGGTTTCTGCAGTAACAGATGCTTACACCAAGATTGGACAGAAAGAAAAAGCATATGCTTATCTGGTAAAATCCATAGAGCCGATTGACAAGAAGTTCAATGTATTTATCAAAGATCTTCAGGAAATGGGAAGAGATAAGGCGATGAAAGAGTCTGAAAATGTTCAGCAGATCACGCCATTCTATCAGTACTTATTTGATGTCATGGAACCTTATGATTCTACGTATTCAAAAGAAAAGGAAAGTCAGATTACCAACGCGATTATTAAAGCGACAAAATAAAAATACTTTAAAACGGAACTTCGGTTCCGTTTTTTTATTATTGGCAATCCTGAATATTAAGGTTATATTTGTGAAAGTAAAAATACATAATGTCCGAAACACAAAATAGCAAATTCCCAATCTATGCCGTCATTGCTACGGTTCTTTTTAAGCTTCTATTTTTATTAACGCACTACATTCAGGAAGATGCATTTATCACCTGGAGGGTTGCCCAGAATCTGTTGGATTATGGAGTCATTGGCTTCAATGGAGACACCAAGATTTCTGCCTCCACCACACATCTGTATGTATTTGTATCCTATATTTTCAATCTAGTTTTTGGAAAAGAAAACTTTATTGAACCTCTTTTGATTTTTAATTCTCTACTGTTTACCATAGGAACGTTATGGCTGTCTCATCTGGTTTTAAAAAATCCATGGCATAAAGCCATCTTTATATTTCTGATCGGGATTTTGCCGCCCTCCATTAAAATTTCAATCCTTGGAATGGAATACGGAATATTGTTTTTTCTGGAGATGGCATTGCTGTATTACGGTTTCCATAAAGGGAAAAAATGGGTTGTAACACTCCTTCCTGTATTAATTATGTTTACGAGAATTGATACAGTAATCTTCCTCGGAATTGTATTTCTTGTAGATCTATTCTGGAACAGAAAAATCAGATGGAATTATATTTTTGGCGGAGCGCTGGGAGTCTTAGCTACGGTGGCTTTCAACTGGTTCTACTTTGGCGAACTGGTGAACAATACCATTACTGCAAAAAAACTGCTGTACAGTGAAAATTTTACCATCCAGCAGCATATTGGGTATTTCTTTAAAAGTTTCGGAAACTTCTGGGGAATGCTGAAAGTTCCGGGAGATTTCAATCCTATGACGATTGTAGTATTGATTTTTGAATTGCTTTGCTTTATTTATCTGATCAGACAAAGGGAAAAAAGAAACTACTTTTTGTGGATGATTTTTCTTTTCGGATGGGCAAAACAAATCATTTTCATTTCTCAGAAAAGTTTATTCGACTGGTATTACTGGGTGCCGCAACTTTTACTTTTTGTTCCTGTTCTTATTTTTGTACTGGAACAGAAAGAGAAGAGAAACCTATGGTTGTCATTGCTTGTGATATTCTATATCTTCCCAATGCTTGTCTTCCAGACAGTTCACTGTATTGCAACAGGAAACGGAGAATGGAACTACCGCAGAACAATTGGTACCTTTTTAAATCAATATGAAAAAGACAAAAACCAGTGGATCTTATTGGAACCTGCAGGTTATGTTCCTTATTTTTCAGGATTAAAAACAATCGATGAGGTTGGATTGGTTGATAAACAGATTCAGGAAGAAATTAAAAAAGACAAGGTGAATTACTGGATCAACACGGTAAAAAACAGAAAACCGAAATATCTTCTTTCTTATCAGAATTTATACGAAGAAAAGAATGCCAATTCAGAATACTATAAAACTCATTATAGACTTTTAAAAGAGTTCAGAGTTAAAGATCATCTGAAAAGTGACAACAAAATTTTAGAAAAAATTTACCACCTGAAACCTTCCGGTACAGACTATAATTTGTACATTAGGGTTGATTAAAAGATTGAAATATTAGAGTGAAACAGTTTAAAATAACTCTTTCACTCTAGTACTCTCAAACCCTCAAACTCAAAACAAACCTAATACCTGAAAAAAATGAAATACTGTGCTTTTCTCCGTGGCGTCAACGTAAAAGGAACCAATATGAAAATGGCGGATGTATGCCAGGTTTTTAAAGATGCAGGGATGAAAGAAGTGAGTTCAATACTGGCTTCCGGAAATATTGTTTTTTCTTCAGATAAAAATGCGACAGAATTAAAAACCATTCTGGAAAAAGCGATGTCGGAACATTTTTCTTATGAAGCCTTTTTGTTTGTAAAATCTCAGGAAGAAACAGAAGTTTTCTGGAACAGTATTCCTTTTGAAAAAAAAGACGAACTTCATATTTATGGTTTTGTCGGAATTCCGGGAGTGGAAAAGGTTTTAATGGAAGAGTTTCAGAAAGCAGGTCAGGTCGAAAATGAAAAGGCTGCAATCGTTAATGATATATTTTACTGGCAGGTTCCGAAAGGAAATACCTTAGATTCAACTTTCGGAAAAGTGCTGGGTAAAAAAAGACTAAAAGATCAGTTTACCAGCAGAAATGTGAATACGTTTGAGAAGATTCTGAAGAAATTCTAAATATATTATTGCAGATGCTTCGACAGGCTCAGCATGACACCGTTATAAATTAACTTTTACTGTAGCATTAACCCGATGCTTTTTGGATAATTGGATAAATCATTAGCTATTATATTTTTCATGTTAATATAACAGATAGTATTAGAGCTGTCATGCTGAGCCTGTCGAAGCATCTATCACTTTAATAATTTTAGATTCAATAGGAACGGGCTTTAGCCCGTTTGTCAATAAAAGCAAAAGTCATTGGCTTCAGCCAAAACCTATCTTTGTAGCTATGTAAAGTTTCCCACAGATTTCTCAGATTTACACAGATTTTATCTTTGGAAAAGTGCAGGGGAGGAAAAGTCTAAAAGATCAGTTTACCAGCAGAAATGTGAATACGTTTGAGAAGATTCTGAAAAAGATGAATTGAAATACACGAATCACCTTCGAATATAGTTTGTCCAATTATATCATAACATTTATTGGAAATTCAATAGGAACGGGCTTTAGCCCGTTTGTCAATAAAAGCAAAAGTCATTGGCTTCAGCCAAAACCTATCTTTGTATCTATGTAAAGTTTCCCACAGATTTCTCAGATTTACACAGATTTTATCTTTGGAAAAGTGCTGAAAAAAAAAGTCTAAAGATCAGTTTACCAGCAGGAATGTGAATACGTTTGAGAAGGTTTTGAAAAAGATGAATTGAAATACACGAATCACCTTCGAATATAGTTTGCCCAATTATATCATAACATTTATTGGAAATTCAATAGGAACGGGCTTTAGCCCGTTTGTCAATAAAAGCAAAAGTCATTGGCTTCAGCCAAAACCTATCTTTGTAGCTATGTAAAGTTTCCCACAGATTTCTCAGATTTACACAGATTTTATCTTTGGAAAAGTGCTGAAAAAAAAAGTCTAAAGATCAGTTTACCAGCAGGAGTGTGAATATGTTTGAGAAGGTTTTGAAGAAACTCTAATATATTATTGCAGATGCTTCGACAGGCTCAGCATGACACCGTTATACATTAACTTTTAATGTGACATAAACCCGATGTTTTTTGGATAAATCATCAGCTATTATATTTTTCATGTTAATATAAAACATAGTATTAGAGCTCTCATGCTGAGCTTGTCGAAGCATCTACCACTTTAAGAATCATAGATTCAGAAGTCTTTTGATTACTAAACTGATTATTATAATTTTCACGTCAATATAACAGCTAGTATTAGCGTTGTCTTGCTGAGCCAGTCGAAGCATCTATCAATAAATAATCGGAAATCCAAAAGCCAAAAACTATTGCAGCCATAGCCTGTTAAAGCCTTCAAATAATTTCCATTTATGAAACTTTCTCAGTATTTTTACTGAACTTTTTAATTACAACAAAAATGATTCAGTATTTAGATAATATTTCGCACAAAGATTCAAAAAACTTTTTCCTTATTGCCGGACCTTGTATTATTGAAGGGGAAGATATGGCATTAAGAATCGCTGAAAAAGTAATCAGCATTACCGATAAATACAATATTCCTTATATTTTCAAAGGAAGCTTCAAAAAGGCTAACAGAAGCCGTGTAGATTCTTTCACAACCATTGGTGAAGAGAAATCTCTTGAAATCCTTAGAAAAGTAGGAGAGACCTTCAATATTCCTACCACAACCGATATTCATGAAAATGAGCATGCGGCATTAGCAGCACAATATGTAGATGTTTTACAGATTCCTGCATTCCTTGTACGTCAGACCGATCTACTGGTGGCTGCAGCCCAAACAGGAAAATGTGTGACTTTGAAAAAAGGGCAGTTCCTTTCTCCGGAAGCGATGAAGTTTGCCGTTCAGAAAATTACAGATTCCAATAACGAGAAAGTAGCGATTATTGAAAGAGGAAATTCTTTCGGATATACAGATCTGATCGTAGATTACAGAGGAATTCCTACCATGAGAGAATACGCTCCAGTGATTTTGGATGTTACACACTCTTTACAACAGCCTAACCAAAGTTCAGGCGTTACAGGAGGAAGACCAGATCTTATTGAAACCGTTGCCAAAGCAGGAATTGCCGTAGGAGCAGACGGAATTTTCATCGAAACGCATCCTACACCGGAAACGGCATTATCTGATGGTGCCAACATGTTAAGATTAGATTTATTAGAAGATTTGTTACAAAAATTGACAAGAATTAGAGAATCGATTTTGTAATTGTTAAAAAAACATTAATTTTAGAAATTCTAAAACATTTCTTTTGAAAAAACTAGTTTTACCGCTAAGCCTTATGGTCCCTGTACTGTTTTTCTCCCAACAAAGGAAAAAAGATACAGCGACTACTAAAGTAACCGATATAGAGGAAGTTGTCTTCCAGAAAAAAGCAACAGGAAGAACCAATGACCTTACCAACGTAAGAATTTCAGCGAAGGAAGCGAAATCAGTAGCTTCTATTAATGGAGGAATTGAAGGATTGCTTAAAACACTACCTTCTGTAAACTCCAACACCGAGCTGTCTTCACAATATATGGTTCGTGGTGGAAACTATGATGAAAACCTGATTTACATTAATGATATTGAGATTTACAGACCTTTCCTGATCAGAAACTCTCAACAGGAAGGGATGAGTATCATTAACCCGGATATGGTTTCCGCAGTGAATTTCTCTGCAGGAGGATTTGAAGCCAAATATGGTGATAAAATGTCTTCTGCTTTAAATATTTATTACCGTGAGCCTGAAAAATTTGAAGTTTCAGGGGAGGCAAGTTTAATCGGAGGCAGGCTTACAACAGGTCTGGCTTCCAAAAATAAAAAATTTACAGCCTTATTTTCAGGAAGATACAGGAATACCAATCTTGTTCTTAATACCTTAAAAGAGGATACGGATTTTAACCCGACGTATTGGGATTTTCAGTCTTATCTGAACTATCATGTCAGTGATAAATTCACGATGTCATTCATCGGATATTATTCCAAGAATGATTATGAAATGATCCCAAGGGCAAAAAGTGTTACATTCGGAAGCCTTCAGCAGCCTATCACAGTAAATATTGGCTATGGAGGACAGGAAAATGACCAGTATAAAAACATGATGGGTACATTTTCCATGAATTATAAGCCTGCAGACAAATGGAAGCTTACCCTGGATGCCTTTGCTTATCAGAACAGAGAAAGAGAGTATTATACCATACAGTCAGCCTACGAGCTTCAGACTTTTGATCCTGTTACGCAGCAACCTGTAACGTCTTTCGATGTTGGAGGGCAGATAGAACATGCCAGAAATGACTTGTTTGTAAGAACATATGGGACGCAGTTCAGAGCAAAATTCTCACCCAATGTTAATACAGACTTTGAGGTTGGATTTAAATATGAAAAAGAAAATCTGAAAGATCTTACCAACGAATGGAAACTGGTTGATTCTGCAGGATACAGCCTTCCAAGACCGGAAATTATTGATCCGAGAACCGGAACTACAGGAGATCTTAAGCTTGCTTATTATATTGCCGGGCAAAATAATATCGAACCAACAAGACTTTCAGCATACGCACAATATTCACAGAAGTTTTATTGGGGAGCCAGTAAAGTATTCGTGAATGCGGGAGTACGTGTAGCGAACTGGAGTTTTAATAAAGAAACAATATTTTCTCCAAGAGCACAGTTTGCGATCAAACCGGATTGGGACAGCGATATGTTGTTCAAAATTTCAGGGGGAATCTACTATCAGGCTCCTTTCTATAAAGAAATCAAGGATTTGGATGGTAATTTTAACTCTAATATAAAATCGCAGCGCTCTATCCAGGTCATTCTTGCCAATGATTATGAGTTCCAGATGTACGACAGACCATTCAAGCTTACTACGGAACTTTATTATAAAAAGTTGGATAACCTGATCCCGTATTATATGGATAATGTAAGAATCCGTTACTCAGGGCAGAATAATTCCAAAGGATATGCGTATGGTATTGATACCAGATTATTCGGGGAATTTGTTCCAGGTGTAGATTCTTGGCTATCTGCGAGTTATGCCAGAGTGTATGAAAATATTGATGGCAGAGGAGATATTCCAAGACCTACAGATCAGAGGTTGAGGTTTGCCATGTTCTATCAGGATTATATGCCAAGCTTTCCGAGTATGCGTGTGAACCTTACCTTAGTGTATGCTATGGGATTGCCTACGGGAGCTCCTGTAATGTTTAACAGCAACGGACAACCAGATTTTGGTTCAGCTTATAATTATCAGCAGACGCTGCCTTCTTATAAAAGAGTAGACTTAGGATTAACAAAGGTCTTTATTGATCCGAAAGAAAAAAATAAGAGATCCGGTTTCTGGGGTAATTTTGAGGAACTGACGTTAGGTGTTCAGGTTTTCAATGCATTTAATATCAATAATACGGTTGCCAACCAATGGATCACAGACTATAACAGCAATTATATGTATCCTGTTCCGGTACGTCTTACAGGACGTTTCTTTAATGTGAAACTGGAATTCAAACTATAGTTATAATTAAAAATAAAATAGCAGAAAGCTTCCGAGAATCCGGAGGCTTTTTGTTTACCCGAATTTTATAACAACATTACCAAATTCTATAACAACGGTTTCAGATATATTTTTAACTTTGTCTTACCAATGAAAAAGATTCTTGCCATAGTGTTTTCTATTTTCTACTTCGGGTTTTCTTCCGGAGCAGCTTTTAGCATTCATTATTGTATGAAAGAATTTGTTTCTGTAAGCCAGAAAGCGGATGATATCTGTGCTAAATGCGGTGTTAAGGAAAAAAAAGGATGCTGCAAAACGGAGATCAAAATCGTAAAAGTAGACGATTCACAGAAATCAGATTATCTGAATGTGGATTTCTTAAATGCAGTTTCAGAAATTCCGGTGAAACATCAGTTCACTGTTATTGACAAATCGTTTTCTGCAACCAAATTTACTCAAATTCAGATTAATGCGCCGCCTGAATTCCGGCCGGTGCCGATCTACATCAATCATTGTAATTTTAGAATTTAGAATCTGTCAGTCGTTTCCGGTATAAACATGTACTGGTATGGAACGACATGTTCTGACGCATTTACCGATGCGTGATCCATTATTCTTTATTAAAAATTAATTCTAAAATTTAAAACAATGAAAAAATATATCATCACAGCAGCCCTATCTTTATTCTCAATCGTGTCATTATCTGCACAATCTAAAAAGGATGCGCAGGTTTCTAAACTGTATCAGAATTATATTGCTATCAAGTCAGCATTAGCTTCGGATGATGCGGATAAAACTTCAAAAGCCGCAACAGAATTTATCAAGACAGCTTCAGCCATTGATTATAAAGTAGTTTCTGAGGGAAATCTTAATGTTTTAAGAAAAGACGCTTCTGTAATTTCTGATTCCCGAACTATTGCAGCACAAAGGGAAACTTTTTTCAATCTTTCGGATAATATGATCGCCTTGACCAAACAATTCAAACTTTCTGAAAAACCAGTCTACGTTCAATATTGCCCAATGGCAGACGGAAGCTGGCTAAGCGATGAAAAACAAATCGCTAACCCATACTATGGGAAGTCTATGCTTTCTTGCGGAAGTGTAAAGTCAGAAATTAAATAATTGCTGTATTATCCTTTAAAACAATAAGTTGTATGGTTTTAGGTTATCTTTAACTTTAAGCTGTACAACTTGTAAAAAGTTCGAAATATTATGAAAAAGCTTGTAATGTTTCTGATGCTGTTATTCTCTGTTTTTACTTTTGCACAAACTACAAAAACGTATTATACTTGTCCGATGCATCCGGAAGTAGTGTCTTCAAAACCTGGAGACTGTCCCAAATGCGGAATGACCCTGGTAAAAAAGACCGTTATCATAAAACCCAAAGTAGTTGCAAAACCGGAAACGAAACCTGTCCCTAAAACAGAGTCGAAAACAAAACCCACAGAAACTAAAATAAATAAAGTTAGTAAAGCAAAAGTTGCTGAGAAAACTAAGATTATAAAATCTTCTGTTAAGCCAGAGATAAAAAAGGTATTGCCGGTAAAAAATAAGGCTTTAACTCAAGCTCAAACTACCTATACCTGCACTATGCATCCGGAAATAGTTTCGGACAAGCCGGGAAAATGTCCTAAATGTGGAATGGAGCTGGTAGAAAAAGAAGCTCAGTCCCATACACAGGCTGAAAATCCTAAAGAAGAAAAATCTATTTTAAAACGTAATTCAGAAAATGGAAAGATTACTTTTGGAGGAAAAACGGTTCGTTATGATCTCTATGTAAAAGATACTATCGTCAATTTTACAGGAAAAAACAGAAGAGCAATTGCAATCAATGGTAAACTTCAGGCTCCGACTTTATATTTTACTGAAGGAGATACTGCAGAGATCTACCTGCACAATATGCTTAAAGAAAATACGGGGCTGCACTGGCACGGAGTGATCCTTCCCAATGAGCATGACGGTGTTCCTTATCTTACGACCAAGCCTGTAAAACCGGGCGAGACGCATTTATATAAATTCAGAATCTCGCAAAATGGAACGTACTGGTACCATTCTCATGAAGCCCTTCAGGAACAGATTGGGATGAACGGTATTCTGGTTTTCAAAAAAAGAGAAGGTGAGCCGAAAACAACATACAATGCCGAAATTCCGGTATTACTTGGAGATTGGAGTGATGATGATCCGATGCAGATTGCAAGAAGACTTCATATGGCCAATACAGACTGGTATGCGGTAAAGAAAAATGCAGTACAAAGTTACTGGGAAGCCATTAAGTCCGGGAATTTAGGAACAAAAGCCCTGAATGAATGGAAAAGAATGGAAGCCATGGATGTAAGTGATGTTTATTACGATAAATTCTTAATCAATGGTACACCAAGTTCAGATTATTCTAATGTAAAAGCTGGTGATAAAGTAAGACTAAGAGTTGCCAATGGAGGTTCATCTACCTATTTCTGGCTGAATTATGGCGGAGGAAAGATAAAAGTAGTGGGAAATGACGGGAATGATGTTGTACCGATAGAAGTTGATCGTTTAATTGTCGGGGTGTCGGAAACCTATGACATTGAAGTGACCATTCCCGAGAATAAAAGCTTTGAGTTCAGGGCGACTTCTGAAGACAGGATAGGGCACGCTTCTCTCTGGCTGGGTTCAGGTGAAAAGGTTGAAGCGCCCAATCTTCCAAGATTAATGCTTTTTGAAGGAATGAAAATGATGAATGGTATGATGGAAATGAGCGGAAATATGAAGCCGATGAATATGACGATGGGAAATCAAATGATGGATATGAATGAAGTGATGTATCCGGAATTGTCTGAAAATCAAAGGAAAACTACAGCGAAGCATATCAATGAAATGATGGGTGTGAAGACGAAAGATGATAAGAAAGAAGATCATTCTCAACACTCAGGAATGGAGATGAAAGAAGAGAAAACAATCAAAAGACTGTCTTACAATATTTTGAAATCTCCTGAGAAAACCATTCTTCCCACAGACAGTATTCGTGAAATGAAATTTACGCTTGAGGGGAATATGAATCATTATCTGTGGACACTGGATAATAAAACGGTTACAGAAACAGATAAAATTCTGATCAAAAAAGGAGAGGTACTTAGAATCAAGATGTATAATAATTCTATGATGCGTCACCCGATGCACCTTCATGGTCACGATTTCAGATTAATTAATTCAAAAGGAGAGTATTCTCCATTGAAAAACGTTGTGGATATCATGCCGATGGAAACCGTAACGATAGAATTTGCTGCGAATCAGGATGGCGACTGGTTTTTCCACTGTCATATTCTATATCATATGATGGCTGGAATGGGAAGAATCTTCAGTTATGAAAACTCAAAACCCAATCCTCAGCTTCCGAACAGAAAACTGGCCTGGAAAAACTTTATACAGGATAATAAAATGACCAGTTCCATGGCAATGCTGGATGTTGCAAGTAATAAGATCCACGCAGAAACAATGACGATGTTCGGACCAAGATGGGCCAATCTGAATGAGTTTCATTCCAATTGGAATTTTGATCATTTTGAAGGAAGTGCAAAAGTAGGTCGTTTCTTAGGGAAATTTCAATGGGCATTACCTTATGCAGGAATCAGGGTTCAGAAAAATCATGAGATCATGGAAAGACAGATGGCAGAAGATCTGGGAATAGAATTTCATGGGAAAAAGACCTGGTTCGGACAGCAGAAGGCTTCGAAAAATAGATTTGCATTCATTGTTGGTATGCAGTATGTATTGCCAATGCTGATTACTGCTGACGCAAGTGTTGATCAAAACGGAAAAGTGTTATTGGAACTTAGCCGAGAAGATATACCGCTTTCCAGAAGGCTGAGAGGAAATTTCAGTGTCAATTCAGATGGTGAGTTCTCAACAGGATTGAGATATATCGTTCAGAAATGGCTGTCTCTTTCAGGAAATTATGATAATGAAATGGGCTGGGGTGCAGGTGTTACTTTAACTTATTAAATACAACTAAATTATATTCAAAAAAGCTGTCTCATTGAGGCAGCTTTTTTTGATCAGATACATGTCATAGGGAAACTTTTTATGGACGCAAAGAATAGAGTATTCTAATGCATAGTTTTAGGAGGCAAAGAGCTGCGACTTTGTCGCTGATGAAGCTATAAGTTATACATTTGCTTAGAAAGAATCAATGAAATTGATTCTGGCTTTGCTCTCTTAAAATACTACAGATTAAAAATGAAACCTTTGCGTTTTAAATACTACCCTGCAAAGTGTCTTTACTTCTACTTACTTATTACTTTTACATTTATTTATAAGTAATGATCAATAATTACTTTACAGGCTTTGGAAACTTCTTTGTCAAAGTAAGCTTTGCCATCTTCCAAGTCATAATTTTGATATGTACATTTAGATGCAAACTCCTTTGCTAAAGTTATTTTCCTTAGGAAACTTACTGGATTCACCAATCTATTATTCTTTTTAGTAAGTCTTTTAAGAGTAATAAAATAAATTGAGTTAATTGGTTTTTAACTAGCTTTTCAATTTTTTCTTTTTCTTTTACATTCATAATAGTAATTTTTATTATTAATTATTCAAATGTAAGTTGTTGCTATTATGGTGTTGTTAAGTATAAATTTTTTACAATTTAAAAGGTTCAACACCATTTGATAGGTGATTACAAATATTATGAGTTTATGTAAAAAACAAAAGCCACCTCATTTTCACGAGATGGCTTTATGTAATTGATGCCAATGCTTTTATTTAGAAGCTCCTGCTGCTTTTTCAGTCTTTGCTGGTGTATAAGTAACTTTTGAAATATCAACCGTCATTTCCTTCAGACGTTTTGCCACATTTTCAGGCATTTCTTTCTGATATCTTCCTCCGATTACTTCAGCAAGGAATTTTTCGATTTCAGCATACATCGCCATATTATTCACAGGTTTACGGAATCCATGGCCCTCATCATCAGCAAGAATGTAGTTTACCTTTTTTCCTTTATCACGAAGAGCGATGACAATCTGATCTGCTTCAGCCTGCTTTACTCTTGGATCATTAGCTCCCTGAACAATCAGTAAAGGTTTGTTGATTTTATCTACACTGAATAGGGGACTTGCATCATGCATACGTTTTTTACCTTCTTCCGTTTTTGGATCACCTACCATCCCATAAAGGAAAGCACGGGCAGCTTCCCAGTAAGCAGGAACTGAATCCAGTAACGTAAATAAGTTACTTGGTCCTACGATATCTACTCCTGCAGCATATACATCCGGAGTGAAAGCCAGACCTGCCAGTGTTGCATAGCCACCGTAACTTCCTCCCATGATGACTACTTTATTTTTATCTGCAATTCCCTGATCGATCAGATATTTTACGCCCCAGGTAATATCATCCTGCATCAGTTTTCCCCACTGAAGATCTCCACCATTCTGAAACTTTTTACCATAACCGCCACTTGCTCTGAAGTTAGGCTGAAGCACGGCATACCCTCTGTTAGCTAAAAACTGTACGGTAGAGTTATATCCCCAATAATCTCTTGGACCTTTCGGGCCTCCATGAACCAAAACAACAACAGGAACATTCTTGCCAGATGAACCTACAGGTAAAGTCAGGTAAGCCGGAATTTCAAGTCCGTCACTGCTTTTATAGCTGATAGGAGTCATTGCTGCCAGATATTTTTCAACTTTTTTCAGTTCTGTTCTTGGCGTATACTGGAATATCAGCTGTTTTGTCTTTGCATCGAAGAAATAGGCTTCTGAAGCATATTTATCACCTCCTACAGAAACCAGAAACTTAGAGTAATCATTGGTAGAACTTGCAAAACCAACCTCTCTTCCAGGGAATTTACTTTGCAGGAATTTGTAGTTAGCTTCCCAGGCTTTATCTTTCCAGTAATATTCTGTTTTATCTCCGGTATAAGAAGTGTAGATCATTTTTCTTGTATTTCTGTCTAGGAACAGTCCTCCAAAATCTACTTTATCTTTAGGATCACTTTCTATTTTTGTAATCTGTTTTGTTTTCGGATCCATCAGGAATAGTGCAGATTTATCAAGATCTCCTTTATTGGTTACCAGATAAAACTTAGAATTGTCTTCGTTCCAGTTGGAGATATAAGCACTTTCTGTAACCAGTGTTTCGTAAATAGGAGTCAGTTTATCACCTTCTTTATAAAAAAACTGTGTCGTTCCCTTATCATCCGTTTTTGAAAGAACTCTTAATTTTTCATCCCAGTCAAAGTCGTAGCTTGTGATACGGTCTGTATTTTCGTAAATCTTTTTCAGTTCTCCTGTAGAAATTTTCACCGAATACAGATCGTGCCATGCTTTATCGCGGTTATTCAATCCAATCATCAGCAAATCAGGATCTTTTCTGCTTGCCATGTAGATACTGGCAGTTACGTCTTTAAGCGGTGTAATATTCCTTGATTCCGGAACTCCTTTTGTTACTTTTGCCATAGGATCTACTGCAAAAATATTCATGTTTTCATCACCGTTATTATCTTTTACATACAGAATATATTTTCCGTCTTCTGTCCAGAAATATCCATTCAACGGGCGTTTGCTGTTTGTTAAAGGACGTGCTTTTTCAAAAGGTTCATCAATTTTTTTTACCCAGATATTCATAATCCCTTCATATTCTTTTGTAAAGGAAATCCATTTCCCATCGGGACTCAGCTGTCCTCCCGCAATTTCCGGGTTACCAAAGAATAAAGCTCTGTCCAGTACCGGGACTTCCTGTGCTCGTGCTGTATGTACTCCTATGAGCAAGAGCAATACATAAAAGATTTTTTTCATGTTTTTAAGTTTTAGTTGTTATTAATTAATTGTTGATGATTTTTAAATTTTTATCAATTCTTATAATAATGAACTACATTTCCAGTTCAATGATTTTTTTTGCCATTTTCTGATTCATACTTTCCGGTAGTAAACCCATCAGAAAATTCCGGAGTGAATTTCCTTTTTCCCATTGAGAAACCTTTCCGATGGTACGGCTTGTATTAACTATATAATCAACCTTTTTCCTTCTGGTACTTTGAAACTTTTTGAAAATAGTATTGAAATCCTGATGACTTTCCAGCAATTTCCCAATGATATAAGCGTCTTCAATGGCCTGGCAGGCACCTTGTCCCATATTGGGAGTTGTGGCGTGAGCAGCATCACCAATCAGGCATAGATTTTCAGAATACCATTTGGGAATAGGAGCGAGGTCGGAAATTGTATTACAAATAATATCTTCGTTTGCTGTAGCTTCAATAAGTTGTAAGACCAAAGGATCAAAATCATTAAAAATCTCTGCAATTTCAAGATATCTCCCGAAGCTTTTTTCATTGATACAGGCATACCAGTATACTTTTCTATCAGAAATTTTTACAAAACCGAAACGTTTTCCTTTGCCCCACATTTCAAAAGCTTCCTGATGATGTTTTTCCGGAAGATCAAAATCTACCAGTCCACGCCAGCATTTCTGCCCGGAGTTTCTTATGATACCCATTTTCAGGATCTGATTACGGATAGGAGATTTTATGCCATCTGCTCCAAAAACGATGGCACTTTCAATCTGGTGTCCATTGTCAAAATCTAGAATATAATTTTCTTCTTTTCTTATTTTTTGTAAAGAATGGTCGAGCTGTATTGAATCTGGGTTTAAATTTTCTGCCAGAATTTTCTGCAGTTCAGCCCGGTGAATGGCAACATTACAGGAATTATACTGCTTTTCCAATTCCAGAATTTCTGTTTTGGAGATGGTCTGCAAAGACTCATTGGCGATAACGATTCTATGGATCTTATTACCTGCATTTTCAATCTTTTCTTTTAATCCCAAACGGTCAAAAACCTGCATGGCATTGACGGCCATCATAATTCCGGCTCCTACGGGTTTTATTTCGGGAGCAGATTCATAGATCGTAAAATCATACTGATGCTGTTTCAGTACATTTCCGAGGGTAAGTCCTCCGATTCCGGCTCCGATGATTGAAATAGTGTTCATGGATATTGTTTTTTGCAGATTATCACAACGTTGCGAAAGATTCTGTTTGATTACTCTATAACGTTAAAATATAACTCTCCGATACTTTTTTAAAACCATATTTACTGAAAAAATTGTGAGCGCCATGGTTGTTGACTCCGCTTTCCAATAAAATAAAACTGATATTCCAGTTTTTAGATTCATGAATGGCTTTCTCCAAAAGGGTACTTCCCAGGGACTGACCTCTTACAGATTGATCCAGGAGCATATCCTCCAGAATGGCGTATTTTTTAAAAGGACTGTTGATGACGTTGAAAACCATCATACCGACAATTTCACCACCTTCATTTTCTGCGATCAGAATATTCAGTTTGGAATTCCCGTCAGAATTAAAATCGGTGATCAGCTGTTCTGTCAGGATCAGTTCAAGATCAGGATTCCAATGGTGAGAGTCTATGGCTCTGCCGGACATCATTTCGCCATGAGAAATATAAGAATCTGTTTTATGGGTAATAAAAAAGTCTACGAGGTCTTTTACTCGGCTTTTATCGGTAAGCCATTGGGTAGTATATTTCATGAAGTGTGATGGTTTTTATTTTAAATTTTTCAGTTCTTGCAGCAATGTATTCTGCTTGTTGATAAATTGATTGAGACTATCTGTTTTCAGAGGGTGAGCCTTTTGATATTTTTCAATTTCAGGAAGTGTTTTTCTGATTTTGAATACAAGGTATTGATCATGAAGTGTGGTCCTGTTTGCTTTTATTTTGGCAATGAGGTCTTTGATCATCTGTGTTTTTATATTATATTTTTCAGCGCTTGCTTTTATCTCTTTTTCAATTTACTTCTTTGTAACAGAATCGGTTACCGAATTTGATAGTGCCGTTGCATCATTATAATATGTTTCCGATTTACCGATAATATCATCATATTCCGAAATGGAGGTTTCAGCTTCCTTTTGAATATTGTCTATTCTCGTATCAAGATCCTGTAAAGCTTTGTCATTTTTTATCAGTTCCTGATAGATTTCATGAACAAGGTTTCCCTCACGTGAGGAGTATCTGGTGTTTTTCTTAATAGCTCCTGAAACTGAAGATTCAGCATTGTCAACTGCATTTTCTACTACAGGTGCCTGCTTCGATTTGTTTTCGCTGCAGGAAATTAGAGATAAAGCCAGAATAGAAGCGAAAAGTATTTTTTTCATAGTATGTTTTGTTTTGGTTGAAAATCAACTTCATATCCAAAGCAACTAAAATTAATCATTTCAATGCTAATACAGGTGATCAAAGGATATGATTTTAATTAGTTGAACAAACCTTGAAAAATGTTACATGAATAAAAAAACGGAGCCTGAAACCAGACTCCGCCTATAAAATTTTTTACGCTAAAATTATTTACCCAGGTAAGATTTAAGGATCTTGCTTCTGGTATTGTGTTTTAGTCTCTTAATTGCTTTTTCTTTGATCTGACGAACTCTCTCTCTTGTAAGATCGAAAGTTTCACCAATTTCCTCTAAAGTCATTGGGTGTTTTCCGTTCAGTCCGAAGTACAATCTTACCAGATCAGCCTCTCTTGGCGTCAAAGTATTCAATGCTCTTTCAATCTCAATTTGTAGAGATTCCAGCATCAGATCTTTATCAGGACTTGGAGATTCTCCTGAACGTAATACATCATAAAGATTAGAATCTTCACCTTCTACCAAAGGCGCATCCATAGACAGGTGTCTTCCGGAGTTTTTCATAGATTCTTTGATATCTTCCTCGCTCATGTCAAGAACTTCAGCCAATTCTTCCGGAGAAGGTGGTCTTTCATTTTCCTGCTCAAGGTGAGCGTATGCTTTATTGATTTTGTTGATCGATCCAATTTTGTTCAACGGTAATCTTACAATTCTTGACTGTTCAGCCAATGCCTGTAAGATTGATTGACGGATCCACCATACTGCATAAGAGATAAATTTGAAACCTCTAGTTTCATCGTACCTTTTTGCCGCTTTCATTAATCCTAAGTTACCTTCATTGATCAAATCGGGTAAAGAAAGACCTTGATTTTGGTATTGTTTAGATACGGATACTACGAAACGAAGGTTGGCTTTGATTAATTTCTCAAGTGCGGCTCTGTCGCCTGCACGTATTCTTTGTGCCAATTCTACTTCCTCGTCCGCAGTGATCAGTTCCACTTTACCAATTTCCTGCAAATACTTGTCTAATGAAGCAGTTTCCCTGTTGGTAACCTGCTTAGTGATTTTTAATTGTCTCATTTATTTTATCCTCAAAAAAGAGTTACTATAATATATACGTATGAAAAGGTAAAAAGGTTACACAAGGTGTAATATTTTTTGTACAATGCATAGTGCAGAAGGTATTAGTGTCATTTTAAATAAATTTAATTATCTGATAATGAGTAGTTTGTTATTTTTCTTGATGGCGGGATAAAATTTAAATTAATAATGAAGACACCACTTAGAATCCTGTAATTTCCTTAAACCTTAAACCTTAAACCTTAAACCTTAAACCTTAAACTTTAAACAAAAAAAACGAAACCGAAGTCCCGTCTTTATATCTAAGATTACTATTGTAGGCTATTATAGTTAATGAACCCGCAACTCGCAACTCGTAACTAGAAAAGCTCGTTTAATACTTTTGCCAGTCTCAATCCACCGTATAGAAGCTGTCTTTCCATTGTTTCATTAAACTTGTACTGATAGTCGTAAGCTAATTTAGAATCGTTTGGAGTCTGTGCATAGATTTTGTTGGCGATTTTATGAGAATCATACAACCAGTCTTCCAGGGTTCCGGATTGGATCTGTGCCACTTCTTCTTTAGATTTGATATCCAGAAGTTTAGAATATTCAGTGTAGCTGTATTTTTGAGAATCTACTAATTTTCCATCCCAAACAGAGTGTAAATTGGTTTTTTCCCCGAAATAGGTAACATTGATTTTGTTTCCACCTAAGTCTTCAGCTCTTCCTACGTGTAGAGGCTGAGCAAGATCTCCCATAATGTGGATAAGGAAGATTAAAGCAATTTTTCTGTCTTTTTCGGAAGTGTTTTTGTCTTTGATCTGACTTGACAATGTGTTTACCTGAGTATAAAGGCTTGGTCCTGCCTGTGCTTTTAAATTTTGTTCAAATGCTTTAAAATCAGTCATCGGATCAATGTTTACATAATGCCATGATGAAGCCTGCTTCCATGCACCTGTGGTATCCGATTTGATAAAATCCGGCCAGTTTGCCCAGTAAGCGAGACGTTCTTTTCCCATGATCTTTTTAATCTCTCTTCTTGCTTTGCGGGAAAGGTGGTTTTGTGCAATGTCTGCAATCACTCTGTGTCCCGTTAATCCCCACGCATAAGAATAAAGTGAAGAGGCCATGAATGCTAAAATCAGAATTTTAGAATAAATACTTTTCATTTTAAATAACAATTTTCAGTCTGCAAAGATACGGCCCGCTTTCGGAATGAGCATGCTTTATCCTGAATTTATTCCATATCATGATGTTAATAAAATTTAATTTAAATAAAAGAAGCAATTACAGTAGGTTTGACGGCTTGAATTTTTCCGGTAACAAAGGGACAAGAGAGAACAGTACGGATTACAATTTAAAATCTGAATCACAACTTTAAACCTTAAACTTTAAACTATAAATGAAAACCCTTTAATCGATTGATTCTGAATAGTTAATTTTAAATTTAAAAAAGCAAATAAACAGGCTATTTACCGTATTTTCACGGAATTTGTAGAAAAATATTCCTATTAGTGTCAATAAATTACTACTTTTAGGATAAAATTGTTGTAAAAATATTTTTTCAAACTTATGAGATATATTATCTTTACAAGTCATAATCAGAGGAAACACTATGTATGAGAATAATATTGTAGATATGCATTACAATAAGCTGCAGACAGACTTTAAGGCTGAAGCTGTGGCTGTAAACCTCTTGAAATACCATCGTGCGGTAAGCAATATATTCATTGAGCGTGTAGGCGTGAACGACAGGGCTTACCTGAAGGATATAAAAAGTATTTCAAGCAGTTATTTAGGATTTGACGAGGAAGTTTTTACTATAGAGAGTTACAGAGAAGGTATTTACGACTATCTTCCGGAAGGATTATTTCATCCGCCGTCTCTGGGAGCTTCCAGAAAGAATGTTGATACTGTGGTAAGGGAAATCCGTAAACAGAAAAGGGTAGAGGATGATGCCCGTAAGTTTTTCCGACCTTTTGAGCTGGAAGTATTTTTTACGGAAATCAGTGCTTTGCTTAAAGAATCAGAATTTGATATCACCAGCAGTACAGATTCTTTGCTGGAAACAGTAAGTGAGCTTTGGCCCATGATCAAAATGCTGGACAAGCAGAGTGCCTATATTTTTATGCATATTTTACCATTTTTCCACCAGATCAGAGGAGACAAAAGATGGTTTGAAAGATGTATGACTGCTTTTCTGCAGGTACCGGTACAAGTAAGTTTTTCACCTAATATTATTGACGGAATTGAGAAAAATGATGATTCCATGTTATTGGGAAATTCAAGATTGGGAGTCACCTATATTCCAAGCGGACCTCATATGGACGGGCAGCGAAACTGGGTGGTGAACATTGGCCCTATTCCTTATGGGGATATGAAGAAGTATATTCCGGGAAGTCCGTTCAGAAATGTGCTTCAGTCACTGTATGACTATTTTCTTCCTGTAACAGTGGATGTGGAAGAGAATTTTGTCACAGAAAAAGAGGAATATTCATTCAGTCTTGAAGACGATGGAAGAAATGCCAGCCGCCTTGGATACTCTACATTCCTCTAAATTATTTTATTATATTTACAACTACCAACAAAGTATAAATTCGAAAAGAAACAAATGGAAATTTCTTCAGTAAAAGGTATTTTTTTAAGGTATATCTTAATGCCTTTAATCGCAATTATTATGATGGTTATACTCGGTGTAATCAGGAGAAATAAACCTGCGATCAAAATTAAAGTTATTATTATATATGTACTCCTTTGCAGCTTATGTCTGGCTATCCCGGGCGTTTTTGGATTTGCAGGAAATCTTTTTAATCCGTACTGGTATCTTATTGCACAGGTGATCTACCTTATTTTGGGGATTATTCATGTGAATCTGCTGCATAAATATTTCAAAAAGCATATTGATTCTCTGGCAATGAGTATTTTGTTTGAATCTATCCTTTCATTGACGTGTATTGCTTTGGGCGGATATCTTTTCACCCTGATCTTCAACTGGATGAGCAAAGGCACAGGATACGCTGTGATGGCGGCAACAAGTATGGTGATCTTTGTGGTTCCGATGGTATTTTATTACTGCTATATCCAGTTTATCAGCATTCCTTTTGATATTTATAAAACATGGAGATATTCACCAGAGCAGAAGCTGCCAGATTTTGAAGGGGCAGATTTTGACAGATTAATGGTCCTGAATGTTGAACTGAGCAAAAAATTAGAGGATACCAACCGTTTCAGAATTAAAGCGAAAACGCTTCCTACAGGGATTACTTTCGGAGATTGGTTCTATAGAGTAGTAGATGATTACAACCACAAAAATCCAGGTTCCATTATTCATCTTTCTGACGAAGGAAATGAACCTTACTACTGGATCTTCTACACTAAAAAATCGTTTTTCAGCTTTAGAAAATATATAGATTTCGACCACGACATTACGACAAACAACATTTCTGAAAATGAAGTGGTAATTTGTAAGAGAGTTATTCAGCATGAAGAGGAGGGAGTCACAAGAAAATCATAAACACAAAAAATTAAAAAGTATTAAACATGATACAGCCTATTAAACATTTTGCCATCAATTGGGTGGATGGGATGAAAGTTTCCCAGAGACACCTTAATGATCAGGATAATTTCTTAATTGATACCATCAGAGATTCCAATTCCCTTGGAATTACTACATATAACTACGGGCTTCTACCTATTTCCAATGAGTTTACAGACCGTACCATTTTTGATGTTCACAACACGGCAACCAATGATGTACAGTTGGTCATCAAGCGTTGCAGCGCTGTGACAATGGCAGGATACCGTATTGAACTGACAGACCGAAGAATCAGCGTGAAATCATTGGCGAAATCAATGAACGAAGAGCAGGCAGATGGTGAATATTATATTCTGATCTCTGTAAATCCTTTTGATAAAGTTCCTTTTGGAGATATTGATCCTGAGGAAATTCCGCCACGCCACCCGAGTGCACAGCCGAATCACCATATTGAACTGCTTCCTGTAACGTCTTTAAACAGCAGCTATTCCGGAGGAAATTATCTTATCATCGGTAAGGTAGATTTAAAAGGAAATATTGCTCAGGTGGACTCCAACTTTATTCCACCTTGTACTTCTGTACAGAGTCATCCGGCTTTGGTAGACTATTACAGCAGCTATGCGAAATCTATCGGAAATCTTCAGCAGTATGCTTTTAAAATCATTCAGAAAGCATCCCATAAAAATCAGAATACCGCATTGGCACAAAACGTTAAGTTCTTGTGTACTACCATGGTGAATACTTTTGGAGATATGTATTTCCAGTTCAGAAATATTACACCTTGGCAGCCGCCTGTATTTTTAATTGAGTCTTTTGCAAGACTGGCGCTTCATTTATACAATTCAACCCAGCTGCTTGTTCCTGCAGAATTGGAGGAAATGCTGAACTACAGTTTGGAATGGAGTGAAATTGCCCCTCATACTTTACTAAACCAGCTTTCTATTGTAGCAGAAACCAATTACGACCACCATAATTGCGGTGAACCATTGCTTTATATTCAACAGATGTTGAGAAGCCTTGAAATTATCTTCTCTAAACTGAGCGAGCTGGATTATATCGGTCAGAGAAAAGAAAATATTATCGTTAATGAGCAGGAAGTTTCCACAAACACAAACCCAAAAAGAGGTTGGAGTGTTTTAGATTAAAATCATTGAGTAAAAATAGAGTCCCGGATGAAAATTCGGGATTTTTTATAGGTCTATTTAGCAAAAATTAAAAGTACATTTGTTGTAAGGATTGATAAAATGAATTTAGAGGTTATAAGACAGGAAACTCCGGGATGTTCGGATAAGATATTTTTAAACAGTGCAGGGGCTTCATTAATGCCTAAATCGGTTGTGGAGACTACCATTAAGTTTTTATATGAAGAACAGGAATTGGGAGGATATGCAGCGGCGGTGCAAAACCCTGATATCATCAATCAGTTTTATGAAGAGACGGCAAAATTGATTAATACAAAACCTTCCCATATTGCATTTGTAAGCAGTTCTACAGATGGATATGCAAAAGCTTTATCCAGTATTGATTTTAAAGAAGGAGATTGTATCATTACCACCAATGATGATTATATCTCTAATCAGATTGCGTTTATTTCGTTGCAGAAAAGATATCGTATTGAAATCATCAGAGTGGCCAATCTTCCTGACCATGAATTGGATCTTGAAGATTTTGAAAATCTGATCAAAAAACATAACCCTAAATTAATTGCTGTTACTCACATTCCTACCAATTCCGGTTTAATTCAGAATGTAGAAGGAGTGGGGAAGTTATGTAAACAGTATGATGTTCTGTATCTTGTAGATGCCTGTCAGTCAGTAGGGCAGATCGTGGTGGATGTAAAAAAAATCCATTGTGATTTTCTGACGGCAACCGGTAGGAAATTTATGCGAGGGCCCAGAGGAACCGGATTTTTATACGTTTCAGATAAAGTATTAAACCAGAAAATGTATCCTCTGTTTTTAGATAGCTGTGGTGCTCAATGGACATCATTTGATGATTTTCAGCTCAATGATACTGCTAAAAGATTTGAACTTTTTGAAAGACCTTATGCTGCTTTAGCTGGATTTGCAGAGGCTTTACGCTATGCCAATGCGATTGGAATGGATCAAATAGAGAATTACAACCGGAAATTGACCGATACTTTAAGAATTAATCTGCAGAATAATGGTTTCAGAATTCTGGATAAAGGAAACAGATTAAGCAGTATTGTGACTTTTTGCCAGGCAGATGGAAAGGTTGAAAAGATTCATAAAGCTTTGAGTGATCATAACGTGTTTTTTAAGGAAAACCGCAGACAGGATGCCTTAATAGATTTTACCTCTAAAAATGTAGATCATGCAATCCGTTTGTCCCCTCATTACTTCAATACAATGGAAGAAATTGAAAAAATATCACAACTTTTAGAAAATATACAACATTAAAATGATGGTTTTAAATTTGAAGAGCCCTGGCATTCGCCAGGGCTCTTCAAATTTATTTTTTATTCAGAAGATCAAGGGTGTGTTCTACGTGTCCGCCTCCTTTCCATTCATCGTGTCCGGGAATGATCAAGGTCGCTTGTGAATATTTGTTTTTAAGTTTTGTCATGGTTTGTGGCCATTGGGCAACGTTGGCTTCTCCCGTGTAGCCAAGATCAACGGCTGCTTTGCTCTTGACAAGACATCCTCCGTCAAGTATTTTATATTTCGGAAACCAAACCACTACATTATCAGCAGTATGTCCTTCCCCAAGAAAGTCAACTATAAATTCCTCTCCACCAATACGATATGGCTTTCCTGTTTTAATAAGCTCAGTAGAAGTTGCTTTTCCATCTTTCTTCAAAAGCTCGTTGGTTTTCGCTGTAGCGTAGGTTTTGATCCCTTTCTTATTATAAAAGCTTAAATCTCCGGCTCTGTCTTCATGCGAATGAGTGGCAAATACGGCAATAACTGGAAGATTATGTCTTTTCTGAATAGTATCTAAAAGGCTTTGATACTGTGTTTTCTGCCACGGAACATCGAATAAGACAACTCCTTTTTTGGTCACCAGATAAACGGCATTGGTAGAATATTCTTTCCCTCCGAATACTCCGAAAGTTTTATAAATATAAAAATTGGGTTGAATCTGTGGTTCAATAACAAAATCTCTTACCTGAGTGGTTTGAGCCGTTGCCAATGGACTTAGCAACATCGAAATAATAAAAAACGGAATGCTTTTTTTCATAATTTTTAAGTAATAATTATAGGTTGGGTATTTGTCGGAAAGACAAAGCCTGTAGAAAGTTTTGCAAACCTAGGTAAAAATAAATTTTCGGCTCTTTTAAAAATAGAGTTTAACCGTTTTTTAACGATTTCAGGTAAAATTACTTCCGCATATTATAATGTTATAGCAACATATTAATTGGAATTTCAAGTCCTGATTTTACTGTATTCATGGAGACTAATGTTCTGAAATGTTTGATATTATCATTCCCATAAAATATTCTGCGGGTAAGCTGTTCATAATCTTTCATAGAAGAAACAACAATGATCAGTACAAAATCCGATTCTCCCGTTACGTAGTAACATTGCTGAACTTCCGGAGCAGAAGTAAATAGTCTTTGTGCTTGATCTATCAGGTCAATTTTATCTCTTTCAAGAAAAACTTCTACAATAAGAGTAACAGAATGTTTTACTTTCTCCGTATCAATCACAGAAACATCTGCTTTGACGATTCCCGTTTCCCGCATTCTTTTGATTCGTCTCTGTACTGCAGCAGCAGATAGCCCTATATGTTCTCCAATATCTCTTTGTGGAGTAAGATTATTCTTTTGCAGGATTTCAAGGATTTGCAGGTCAAATTGATCAAGTTCATTCATTTTTTCAAAATTAAAGAGTTTTATGAAACAAAATTGCAAATTTATACTCAAATTTCGTGAAAAATCAAGTCATATTTGATGCAATTTTGCATTTCAAATAGAATTTATCATTATGAATGTACTAAAAGGTTTTTGTTTGGCAGTACTAGCTGCTTTATTTTGGGGTGTTTCCGGGACATTTGCACAATTTCTTTTTCAACAGCGGGGTATTAATATTGAATGGCTTATTACCATACGTTTACTCATTTCGGGGATATGCCTTTTGCTGTATGCAAAACTTGCAGATAAAACAGAGCTTTTTGAGATCTGGAAAAATAAAAAAGACGCTATACAACTTGTTGTTTTCAGCATTACAGGAATGCTGGCAGTTCAATATACTTACTTTGCAGCTATAAAATATTCTAATGCTGCTACTGCAACTGTTCTGCAGTATGCAGGACCTGTTATCATTGCTGTATATCTTGCTTTTAAAAATAAAAGAGTTCCTGTTCTGGTTGAAATAGCAGCGATTGTTTTAGCGGTTTTAGGAACTTTTCTACTGGTAACTCATGGAGATACATCCAGTCTTTCTGTCTCGGGAATAGCTTTGTTCTTTGGTCTGGCTTCAGCTGTTGCATTGGCTGTTTATACATTACAGCCGGTGAAACTTTTATCAAAATACAAATCTTCTCTCATCATTGGATGGGGAATGTTTTGTGCGGGCATCGTATTCAGTTTTGTAAAAGCTCCATGGGATATTCAGGGAGTATGGGACATGCAGACATTTGGGTATACGGCATTTATTGTACTATTCGGGACATTGATCGCTTTTTATTTTTATTTGTCGGCTGTTCAGATAATTGGAGGTCAGAAAACAAGTCTTCTTGCGTCTATGGAACCTCTTTCTGCCACAATTTTAGCGGTGCTTTGGCTTAAAGTTTCTTACTCTTTAATCGATTGGATTGGAAGTATATTTATTATTTCAACTATTTTTCTGTTGAGCATAAAACCTAAGAAAGTCAAAATAATACAGGAAAGAGCAGACTGATTTAAATTATTTTAAATTGAAAAATATTAGCTTTGAGTTTTTATAGTGCTTTTGGTAAAATGACAAACCTAACAGGTTTTTAAAACCTGTTAGGTTTAGCATAAGTAAAGTTTCGCTGTAAGCTGAAAATCAGAATGATTCATCTTAACTATACTTTTCGCCTTAAATTTCTTAATGGTTGAAATTCTTGAAAAGTCTGAATTTTTTAATGAAAGCCTGTAAGGTTTATTTTTTCAGTTGTAATGGTTTATTTCTTAACGAGTATTTTCTCAGCAGCCTTTTTGCTTAAAATTTCTGTTTTTCCCTCAATCTCTATCGTCATGGATTTATCAAAACTTTCTATTTTTACAATTTTTACCTTGGTGTTGAGCAGCAATTTCCTGTCATTCAGATAGGTAAGGAAAGCATCGTCGGAAAGGGTAACAGAGGCAAAGGTGACAGTCTCTCCCGGTTCACAACTGCTTAATTTTTGCAGATCCTGAGCGATAATATTACCATCTTTATCAGGGATAGGTTCTCCATGAGGATCGAATTTAGGATGATCCAGAATTTCGTCCATTTTATCAAAGAAGATTTGAGAATGCACATGCTCAAGCTGTTCTGCAATCTCATGAACGTTTTCCCAGCCAAAATTCATTTTCTTAACCAGGAACATCTCGGTAAGCCGGTGTTTGCGAACAACAAGGGCAGCTTCACGTCTTCCGCTTTCTGTAACGATTAAGGGTTTGTAGGTTTCATAAATGACCCACTTTTTTTCCGCAAATTTCTTCATCATGTTATTGACACTCGGCATTTTTACATTTAAAAATTTGCTGAGCTCATTAATCGTAACCTTTCCTTCATTGTCAACTAAATGAAACAAAGCTTTCAGGTAATTCTCTTCTGTTAGGGTTGTTTTCAAAATGTTAGATGATTTTCAGTACAAATCTAACAAAATAAAATGAAAAGTTGACTCTTGGTATTTTAACTTTTTTTACTTTTACTCTATGAAATTTTCATTCAAAAACGATTATTCTGAAGGCTGTCATCCTAATATTTTACAGGCACTTTCACAGCATAATCTTGTACAGCAGGCTGGCTATGGAGAAGATGAGTATTCATTAAAAGCGAAAGCATTAATTAAAGAAAAAATCAACAACCCGGATTCGGAAGTCTTTTTGGTTTCAGGTGGAACCCAGGCTAACTTAATTGTTATTTCTGCAATTCTAAAACCTTATCAGTGTGTTATTTCTGCTGCTCCCGGGCATATCCTGAATAATGAAACGGGAGCTATTGAAGCTACAGGCCATAAAATATTGAGCATTGAAACGGCAGATGGAAAAATAAAGGCTTCGGATATTGTTCCAATTTTAGAGGGACACAGTAATGTGCCACATCAGGTAATGCCCAAATTGGTTTATATTTCCAATTCTACAGAGCTGGGAACAATCTACCAGGCAAAAGAACTAGAAGAACTTTCCGCATTTTGTAAGGAAAATAAATTATACCTCTTTATGGATGGGGCAAGACTTGGGCATGGGCTGACAGCGGAGATCAGTGATTTGACCCTGGAAAAAGTAGCTGCTCTTACCGATATTTTCTATCTTGGAGGAACTAAAAACGGAGCTTTGATAGGAGAAGCAATCGTAATAAATAATCCTGTGCTACAGGAAGATTTTGCTTTTAATATCAAACAAAAAGGAGCGTTACTGGCAAAAGGAAGACTGTTGGGAATTCAGTTTATGGAATTGATGAAAGACAATCTGTATTTTGATCTGGCACAACATGCCAATCAGCAGGCGATGAAAATTAAAAAGGCTTTGCAGGAAAAAGGAACTGTTTTTCTTTCCGATACCTATACCAACCAGATTTTTCCTATTCTAAGCAATGATCTTATTGAGGTATTGTCTGAAAATTTTGAATTCTATGTCTGGAAAAAATTAGATGAAAATTTTTCAGCCATTCGTCTTATTACTTCATGGAGTACAGGAGATGAAGCTGTGAACCGTTTTATTGAAATGATTGAACAGAATTAGCATAAAATGAAAGCTGTCTCAAAAGTGTCATTCTGAACGAAATAAAATGTAGTGAAGAATCTCATGTAGTTGTTTGTCATAGAGATTCTTCCTTCGTCAGAATGACAAAAATCCACTAGTGGACTTTTGAGACAGCTTTTTTGTTTTATAACAAATTATTTTTTCAAAGCTTCACTTACGATCTTACAGTCTGCAGGAGTTAGCTTCTGCCCGTCTTTATAGCTGATTTTTTTCTCGTCGGCATATTTGGTTTGTCCGTCTTCTTCTTTATGATCACCGATACCTTCCGTTAAAACATTATCCTTTTGAAGGAAGTAGATGTCTCTTTTGCTCTTTTTACCTTCAGAGCTGAATTCATAAGTTAGTTTCAGGGTATCTCCGGATTTGAAACCCGTTATATCTCCTTTTGAACTGTCTTTTTCGCTGTTTTTATAAGATAATTTTCCGGTGATTGTTCCTAAATTGTCATCAATAGAAGCAAAAACACTGTCTTTCCCTGTAGTCCCGATATAACAGAACGATTTTGGCCCAAGAGTATCTATTACAGGTTCTTCCACAGCAATGGTATCTGCTTCCACTTTGGGAGCCGGTGCTTCAGTTTTCTTATTACAATTGATTAAAAAAGCTGATACAGCGCCCAATAAGATTAATTTTTTCATATCCTTAATTGTTAAAAATCAAATTTCTATTCTGCTAAAATAATAATAGTATTTGTATATTAAAAATAGGATATGAAGAGATAATGATTTTTTGGTGAAAATTAATATTTCATAAAATGGATTTAAGGAAAAATATTAATTAAAGAAATACATTGGAATTACCAATACTTACCGTACGAATTAACAGGTCGCTCCTCCGGAGCTATAATTTTAAAACAAATCCGTCCTATTAACAGTTAGCTCCTATTGGAGCTGAATTGTTCCCATTGGGATATACTATTAATAGAAAAAGTGAAGTTTCCGTAATAATAAAGCTCCAGAGGAGCGATCTGTTAATTATACTTTATCTAATTGGACAACAATGTTTAAAATATTGCTCATAATGAAATACTATTTTAATGCTCTTAAAAATATCTAAAGTTTTTAGGCACGAAAAATGATTTACTTTTTAAAATTTATTGTAATGAAAAAGATTGCTCAGGTGCTGAGTTTAGGATTATTTATTTTAGGTATATATTTTGTACCGGGACAGGCTCCTCAGAATTATATTTATACATCCTCAGGAGATCTGCATGGAATTGAAAAGATGATAACCCGCAAAGATATTGGCGGAGTACAGATTGTTTATAACTGGAAGGCTTTGGAAATATCAAAAGATGTATATGATTTTTCTGTTATTGAGAAAGATCTGACTTATCTGACGAGCCTTAACAAAAAACTATTTATTCAGCTTCAGGACAGATTTTTTGAACCACAGGCAAAATATATTCCTGAGTATGTGTTGAAAGATCAGGAATATACAGGAGGATTGGTTCCTCAGTATGATAACCCGGGCGAAAATAAACCTGTTGGAAATGGTTGGGCTACCCAGCAATGGAATCCTGCGGTCCGAATGAGATTTCAGAAACTGATAGGAGAGCTGGCAAAGCAATTTGACGGAAAAATCCAGGGTATTAATCTTCCGGAAACAGCAATAGATATTGATATGAAAAAAGACAAAACAGGCTTTAGCTGCGACCGTTATTTTCAGGCTGAATTGGAAAATTTACAATTTGCAAGATCTGCTTTCCACCAGTCTTACGTATTGCAATATGTCAATTTCTTTCCGTGTGAATGGGAAAATGATCACCAATATATGTCCAGACTCTTCGATTTTGCTTATAAAAATAAGATCGGATTGGGTGGACCTGATATTGTTCCGGATAAAAAGGCACAAATGAAAAATTCTTACCCTTTTTTTAATCAGTACAAAGGAAAGCTTTCTCTGGTTGCCATGGCCGTTCAGGAGCCGACGCTGACTTATAAAAACCCGAAAACGAAGAAACCTTTTACCAAAGAAGAATTTACAGCATATGCTGAAAACTATCTTGGCGTTAACATTATTTTCTGGAGTGTGGAATCTCCCTGGTTGAGAGATCCCAACTAATAATTCACCTTTATACTTTTAATAAACCTCTAAAGCCTCTTGCGGCGTAATAAGAATCTGCACCGTTGTGATATGTAAATACGGTATTGTATCGTCTGTCACAGAAAATTGCGCCTCCCAGTTCACGGATCTGTGGTGGTGTTTTGATCCAGCTTGAAGTCTTCTGGTCAAATTTTCCCAATTCCTGAAGTTGGCGATATTCTTCCTCTGTCAAAAGTTCAATGCCCATTTCAGAAGCGGTATCAATGACATTGCTTTCCGGTTTGTTGGCTTTTCTGGCCTCCCAGGCAGGATAATCATAGCATAAGCTTCGGCGTTTTGGACTTTCGGAGGAGCAGTCAACAAAAGAATATTCGTCTGTTTTTTTATTATAATCTACCACGTCAGGTTCACCTTCTGTAGTTTCCATTTCGTATAAAGACCGGATCTTTTCGGGATGGGCTTCCAGTTTTTGCTGGATTTTTTCCCATTTCAGATCTTTATGACGGTTCATGTTTTTTTCAAAACGGGCTTTTAGTGTTTTCAAAAGCTCGTTGATTTGTTCCTGGGTTAGTTTATTTTTCATGTCAAATTTTGTTTTGTTGTATTGTTGGATATCGCAAAGGCGCAGGTTTTGTTAATAAGGGAGTGTTTAAGACGCAAAGATTTTATCTTCGATAAAATTTTTACTTTTAAGCTTACAGCGAAGCTCACCTTAATATTCTTAACAACTTAATACAATCTTAATGTTTCAAAAATAAAGGTTTTAAAGACTTTTGATATTAAAATTATTAATCAGTAATCGAAATTTTTCTTTCTGCAGGTCTGAAATACCAGGAAATAAGAACCAGTACCAATAATAATACTGCCGGAAAAGTTCGTCCTGCTGTGTCACCAACGATAAGATGGGAAATTACAGCGCCTGACATGACAAAGAAAAATCCTGCATAGGCCCATTCCTTTAAAAGCAGACGCTTAGGAATTAAGATGGCAATAACGCCCAGAATTTTCCATACTCCTATGATGGTCATCAGATAAGAAGGATAGCCGAGATTGGTAAAATTGGCCAGTTCATCTTTGTTTTTCATCAGTTGGACAATGGCCGTTGAAACCATTCCCAAAGCCATCCAAAGGGTGAATATCCAATAGATGATTTTTGTTCTTTTTTGTGATGGTTGTGGTGTGTTCATGATTGTTTTTTTATATGATTAGTCGTTTAATCCTATTCCGTCCATGATTTGTGGAATGCATTTTTCAATGCGCGCTTCACGGGTTTTGGACTGTTTGGCAGAAGAAAAGTGGAGTAGATAAGCTCTTTGCCTTCCGGGAGTTAATGCTTTAAAGGCTTCCTGTAATGCAGGATCTTGATTCAGCTTCTCCTGAAACTCTTCAGCCATTTCAAACTCTTTTGTTTTCTTCATTTCCACTTTAGCACCTGATTCTTCTATTTCAACGGCTTGAAACATATAAGAACGAAGAACTTCTTCCAGATCATTAATCTGCGCTACTTCGGTAAAACGAATCTGTCTTGCTGCCTGTACATTTTTAGACTGCTGAATAAGGATATTGTCAGGATCTTTCATCAAAGCTCCCTTAAAGAAGAGAAGCGCACAATATTCTTTAAAACCATGGATCAGGAAAATATTTTTCCCTTCATAGGTATAACAGGGACAGCCCCATTTTAAATCTTCTACAAGCTCAGTGCTAAGGGCAATAGCTCTTAATTTTTCAAATTCTTCCTGCCATTGTCCGGCATTTTCGAAGAAAAAATTAACTTTTGGATTCATTGTGTGGTATGTTTGAGGGTTATTTAGGTCAGAGGGTTTGAGAGTATTAGAGTGTGAGAGTTTTGGGTTTCGGGATGCGAGGTTATTTATGTCGGAGGGTTTGAGCGTATTAGAGTGGGAGAGTTTCGGGTTACGGGATGCGAGTTATTCAGGGTAGTTTATAAACCTCGCACCCCGCACCTCGAAACCCGTACCCCGTATTTTTGATTTAAATATTTCCTATAACCTATTATCTGCTACCTGCTACCTAATATCTCCTGCAAACGATTATGCGCCATATTAATACCCTGTGCAAAAGGCATTTTCAGGTGCTGATCTCTGAAGTCTACAGATTTATAAATGGTTTGGATCGTGATTTTGCTGGTGGTATCCGTTAATTTTTCAAATTCTAAAAATTCCATCTGAGCCGGAAAAGGAGTGTTTTCCATCTGGAAAGTTCTTATAATTTTCTCATTCTGAACAATGTCATGAATCGTTCCATTGGCACTGAAAACCACATCGCCCTGAGGATTTGAGGTTTCAAAGCGGTAACTTCCATGTTGTTTGTTTTCGAATTGGGTTACTTTCGTTCCCATCCATTGTTCAAACAGTTCAGCTTCTGTATACGCTTTGAAAAGAAGTTCTACAGGAAGATCAAATTCTCTGATGATGAAGATTTCCTGTTTTCCGTCTTCTGCCTGGATTTTTGTTTTTAGTTCCATATTTTGGGTTTTTCTTGAGTTTGAGGGTTTGAGGGTTGGAGAGTTTGAGGGTTCGGGATGCGAGATCCGGATTATTTTGTGTTAAAGTAGGAGAGTTCAAGGTTTAAGGCTTAAAGTTTAATGCTGTTATCCTTTCACTGCTCATTGACGATTCACTTGCAAAGCAAAATTCACTATTGATATTGATGTTCACAATTTAAACTTTGACATCCATTGTCTCTCATCTATTCGTCTTTCATCTTTTATCTCATATTATTTCTTACTCATGTTTTGGAAGGCCTTCATCACACTTTCCAGCTTGTTGAATTTCTCGTCCCACATGTTGCGGAAGGGATCTATAAAATCGGCTATTTCTTTCATTTTATTGGGATTTAGGTGATAGATAATTTCTCTGCCGTTTTGTTCAGATCGCAGCAGTTCACATTCTGTAAGGATCTGGAGATGTTTTGAAACAGTGGGTCTTGCCGTATCAAAATTGGAGGCAATGGCTCCTGCTGTCATCGACTGTGTCGCTACCAATATCAATATAGATCGTCTTGTAGGATCTGCTATCGCCTGAAATACATCTCTTCTTAAGTTCATTGTGTAGTTATTTGACTACAAATATATGTGTAGTTATTTAGCTACGCAAATATTTTGTAATAAATTTTTGATTATAATGAAAAAAGCTCAACAATATAAGGAAATACATTGTTGAGCTTTGAATTTTTATAGGAGAATGGGGAAGTATGCTTAAGATCTTACTTCCAGGTCTTCAACGATATTTATGGCTTCCTGCAGATAGAGGTCTTTTTGCAGATTTTTAATCCATACCTCCGATTTAATTTTGAAGGCGGCATCATTTTTCTCTCTTTCAATATCCTTTGGATACATGGTAAATGTAAGACCGCTTTCTAATGTTTTTAATCCTTTGAATTTATCATCCTGAGCTTTTCTCTGCTTCATCAGGTCGCTGTATTTTTGAATGCTCAAAGGCACTGTTTTTTCCTTACCCAGATTTTCTTTCCATTGGGCGTATTCAAGTAAGAGTTTATAATTATCGTTTTTAGCAATTCTCTCTGCACTTACTTTCTGTACAGCCTGAATATTGAAAGAGTTTTGTCTGTTGAAGCTTGTTCCCGGTATTTTATCCCAGGCTAATGCATAGTCATCATATTTTTCACCAATGTCTGCGTAAGAGAAGATATCTTTCATCTGAATATCTGAGCTTACTCCTTTTCTCTGGGTAGACTCTCCGGTGATTCTGTAATATTTCTGAATGGTTAGTTTTATGGAACCAAAATCTTCCTCAGTACTTAAAAACCTGTTCAAATCTACAAATACCTGTACCGTTCCTTTTCCATACGAAACAGGAGAGCCCATGATAACTGCTCTTCCGTAATCCTGCATCACACCAGCTAAGATTTCTGCCGCAGAAGCAGACAATTCATTCTGCAGAATCACCAGTGGACCGTTCCAGATGGGAGCTTCATTTTTATTTTTTAAAGTGGTAATCTTTCCGTTTCCGTCTTTCACCTGCACATAAGGGCCAGCCTCCATGAAAAGCCCCATAATATCACCAACTTCCGTTAAAGAACCTCCAGAGTTGCCTCTAAGATCCAACACAATTCCCTGGATATTTTGTTCTTTAAGTTTGATGATTTCTTTTTTAATATCGTCAGAAGCATTTCTCCCGTCTTTATCTTCAAAATCAGCATTGAACTTAGGTAAATTAATAAGTCCGTATTTTTTATCAGATGTGTTGATAATAATACTTTTAGCAAAGGTATCTTCAATCGATATTTCTTCACGGATGATGGTGACATCCTGAATCGTTCCGTCTTTTTTCTGTACGGTTAAAGTGATTGGAGTTCCTTTTTCACCTCTGATTAATTTGATGGCTTCGCTGGAAAGCATATCCACAACGTTTACAGGATCAGTATCGGGAGTAGATTTTATTTTTAAGACCTTATCACCTTCAGTCAGCTGCTTGGTCTTCCATGCCGGAGCTCCAATGGATAATGTACCGATATAGAGGTTTCCTTTCTTCTCCTGGATCACGGCGCCTATCCCAATGATCTTTCCTTTGAAATCCATATCAAAATCTTTCTTTCCCTGCGGCGAATAATAATTGGTATGCGGATCGAAAATATGAGTATACGCATTGATGTATACGGTAAACCAATCCATTTTTTGCCTTTTCCTGAATCTGATAAATTTTTCTTCCAGAAGATCTTTAACATTTTCTGTCGCTTTTTTTATCTTTTCATCCTGGCTCAGCACTTCAGGCTTACTGTTGTTTTCTTTATTGTTAGAATCTTCTTTCTTCTTTTCTTCGCTTTTCCTGTTTATTGATTCTATCTCCTGCAGAATATTGTATTTCACATATTTCCTCCATTCGTTGTACTGCTGCTGTTTATTGACAGGTGCATTTTTCAGTTTAGGCTCCAAAGTCAGTATTTCATCCTCTTCCAGATTGATAGGTTTACTGAAGATATCCTTCGTCATTTTATCAATTTCATCAATCCTTTGATACAATTTATCGACTGTCAGTTTATAAAAAGTTAAATCTCCGGTGTTCAGATAATCATCCAGTTTGGTTTCATATTTACGAAACTCATCCATATCAGATTGCAGGAAATAGGTTTTTGTAGGATCTATTGATTCAAAATACTGCTTATACACTTCCTTTGAATATGCATCATTAATAGGTTTGGGGCTGTAATGCAGATAAGACAAAATATTCTTTGTATTGACCATAATGATCTGCATCTTTTCTTCTTCATTAAGGGGAGGACGGAAACCGAACACGAAAAATGTAAGCGGAAGAAGAAGTAATAAACGAACGGATCTAAAATTTTTCAACATATCTCTGATTGTGCTTTTAATTGAAAACTATGCTTGTTTTATTGCTTTTAATTGATGTATTTTCAATTTAATGATTGAAAATAGTATCAAATAAGAGTTTTCAATATGCTTTTATAAAATCATGTGAATGTATGAAAAATATTGATAATAAGTAGTTGTGGAGTGGGATTTTAAGATAAGTTTAAGGTTTGAATTTTAAGGAGGCTAAGGATGGACAAGTGAACTTGCCTGACGAAGCGGATGATAGTTTCTCGCAGATTTTGGAGATTACGCAGATCTTTTTAGAATTATAATCTGCGATATCTGCTTGATCTGCGGGAGATTATTTTTTTGAACCATTAAGGAGGACTTAAGGCTTTAAGTAAAGTTAAGATTCAAATAAATTTGAATGAAGGATTGTATTTCAAGAATGTCTTTAAATATTCTCTTAATATTCTTAATTACTTATCTATTCTTAATGGTTCAAGTTCTTTATTTTAATTTTGATTTTTTAACGCAAAGTTTTCAAATAAAGGCTTTTATACTTTAAGGTGGCTAAGGATGGGCAAGTGAACTTGCCTGACGAAGCGGATGATAGTTTCTCGCAGATTTTGGAGATTACGCAGATCTTTTTTAGAATTATAATCTGCGATATCTGCTTGATCTGCGGGAGATTATTTTTTTGAACCATTAAGGAGGACTTAAGGCTTTAAGTAAAGTTAAGCTTCAAATAAATTTGAATGAAGCGTTGTGCTTTAGAATATCTTTAGATATTCCCTTAATATTCTTAATTACTTATCTATTTTTAATGGTTCAAATAAAAGATTTTATACTTTAAGGTGACGAAGGATGACAGTTTCTCGCTGATTTTGGAGATTACGCAGATCTTTTTTAGAGTTATAATCTGTGAGATCTGTTTGATCTGCGGGAGATTTTAAATTGTTTATTTTATAAAAATACCAATATATTTTCCATTGTATTCTACAACAGAAGTGTTAATGTTTTTTTTGATACAAAAATCCTGATAAGCAGAATTGTCACCAATATCATCACTAATAAAGACTGCACCAGGCTTCAGTCTTTTGTAAATCTGATGGTAAGCCCACATTCTTCCGTGGTAACTTTTATCAGAATCATAGTGGAAAACATCAAAAGAGGAAACTTTTTTAAAAATTTTAGGTAATGATTCTCTGTCCGCAAAACGGAATAGCTGCCAATACTTTTTAAGGTTTTCAGGAATAACATATCCCACATACTGATCTCCATCCTGAGCAAGATAAGGCATATCTGAGCTATAGAGTGTACCATTTCTTTGTTGAAGCGAAAGTAATATGGCCAGAGAAGACCATCCATAAGCCACACCTGTTTCCAGAACGTTTTGTGCTTTGGTAAATTCGCAGGCGTAATAAATGAGCTCCAGAGCGCCAGGTCCACCCATTGTAATAGGACATTCTTTTTCTTTTAAGCTGGCCTTTTCCAGGATATCAGCATAGGTAGATCTGAAATGATCTGTATTCATCGAGAAAAGTCTGGAAACGGCTTCTTCTTGGGAAACTGCTATGGAGGCAGCCCAGGCATTTGTTTTTGCTTTTCCTTTGAACGGACTTCTTCTGCTTACCGTATTTTTAATGATTTTTCTGCCCAGTTCAGGATAAAGAGCAGGTCTTTTAAGATAAGCTACAAATGTTTTGAGAACTGTTGACATTTCATTGATTGTATTAAAGTTACAAGACAAATGTATCCTATTCAAAACCATATTGCATTGAGGCAATATTAATTTTAAGACTAAATCTGTTTACGATTTTTTAATACACAGATTCCGGTAATCAATCAGTGAAATATCTTACTTTGATGTAAGGATTATGTTTTAAAGCATTCATTTGCTTTGTTTTAAAGCTAATGATAGTTAGTGAACCTGCCGGGAGAGTCGCTTGCAGATTTTGATGATTAAGCAGATGTTTATACGATAACTTGGGGGATCTGTTTGATTTGCAGAAGAAAATATTGTTTGATTTTCGCCTGTTTAAAGGAGAAAACGTTTCTTTAAATTGGAGGAAGAGTTTTTGTTTTTTGCTTTACAAAAATGTCTATCCAAAAATATATGGAGTACAGTCATAAAAACGGTAATTCTATTCTGCTTTTTCACTGGGGTAGGTACTTTGTTTTTTTGTTAACACACTAAAAAGTGTGTTGTTTGATGGTTGCAAATGTATAAAATAATTGTATAAACAGAAAGAAAAATGAGATGAAATTATTCTGCTCATTTTTAGTGTTCTATGGCTGTGGAAAGCTATACTCAGGAAATTGCCTTATCTTTGAGGTTTCTATGCCTTCCGGTATTAATCAATAGTATTCGAAAATGAAATTTTTATTAGACCTTTTATTCCGTGTTGTTCAGCTTTTTACAGAACCTTATTTCTTAGTATTTCTTGCAGTAGTTATCATTGCTCTGCTCAAAAGAAAAAACAAACGCAAAAATCTGAGAATAGGGATTGGCTTTTTTGCCGTGTTAATGATCATTTTTATAGGAAATGGCTTTCTGGGAAAACTGACTTCCGGGTATCTGCAGAAAAATTATGTGAGTACAATGGTGAGTAAAAATAAAGCTCCTCAAAATCCCGTTATTGTTGTATTGGGTGGTGGCGTTGTAGATTTTGAACACACAGAAAAGCTGCATACCCTGTCTTATTCCAGAATGGTAACGGCTTATCAGCTGTATCATGAATATAAGACCAATAATCTGCCTTGTAAAATCCTGATTTCCGGAAAAGGTAGAGGCCACAAAAGTGAAGCAGAATTATTCAGTGAAAATTTTAGAAAGATGGGAGTATCAGATGCTGATATCATTAAAGAAGATAAAAGCATGAATACCTATGAAAATGCAAAATACTCCAGCAAGATCTTACAGCAGATGGCTCCGTCTGATGTATACCTGGTTACTTCCGGTTTTCATATGAAAAGGTCTATGGATTTGTTTCAGACATTTGGATTAAACCCAGTTCCACAAGCTTCAGATATTATAGATACTGAAATTACTGTATTTCCTAACAGTTATAATGCAGCATTTACTTTTGTGATGCTCAAAGAAGTGTTGGGAATATGGCAGGTGCAGCTGTATAATAGTTTAGGATTGAATGGATAGTTATTTAAAACTATGATATACAAACCGGACACTTAAGTTAGTTTAAGTGTCTGGTTTTGGTTTAAATAGCTTTGTTTTTTATTTTGTTTTCTTAATAGAAATTACCGTCTGCAAAACCACAGAAGCAATAATAAACACCAATCCTATATAAAACGAAAGATTCACTTCTTTGCTTTCTCCGAAAAATAAGAACGCCATAATAATAGCATAAACGGGTTCCAGATTGTATGTTAAGTTGACGGTAAATGCCGGAATTTTCTTCAAAACCTCTGCAAACATCACATATAAGCCAACGGTACAAAAAAGTGATAAAACGCCCAAATAGACCGTGTTTTTTAAGTCAGGAACTATGCTATCTGACTGAAAATAGAGGAGATATACGGGCAAAAACGCTCCCCAGCATAAAGTACCGGCAATCATCTGATAATAGTTGATAACCTTGGTATCAAAATGACTCACCAGCCGTTTGTTATAAATTGTATACAAAGCCCCGAATGCCGATGAAAAGACACCTAATATAATCCCAAGCTGATAGGAAGTATCAAAATGAAATATTAAGCTGATTCCTACAATGGTCAGCGTACTCAGAAGTAATTCAGAAAGCTTGAATTTCTCTTTATCAAGAACAGGTTTGAATACGGCTGTGAAAAAACTTGTCAGGCAGTAGCATACCACACCAATGGATATATTGGCATATTTTATACTGGCATAAAAAAGAAGCCAGTGTAACGTAAGCAGTAAGCCGGCTTTTGAAATCTGAATTTTTCCCCGGAAAGGAATATCCGTTGGGATTTTCAAGAGCCTTACAATAAAGAACAAAATAATAGAGGAGAAGAGGAGTCTGTACCAGACCAGCAAACCTTCGTTAAGAGTGATCAATTTCCCGAATACACCTGTAAATCCGGCCAGAATTACGGCCAGATGTAATAATAAATATGATTTTTTCATTAGAGAATGAACTGTAAAATTGGAATTAATATTTTTGTTAGAATGTGAAGCACGAAAAACCCGGTCGTTAATACGTTAACGACATGAGTACGCTTCAAATTAAATTGAAAATATTAAGGTGCCGGAGGAGGCAGACAGTTCGAGCGGTTCATATTGATCTGTTGAATGTCAAATATAGGGAAAAATATTTTGAGAGTCTACATAAAAAATACATTGAACTTGTGTCCATCCGGATCTGCAAATACAAAACCGTAGTAGTTTTCTCCAAAGCTCTCAGGTTCTGAAACAATGGTTCCTCCGGCATTTTTTACTTCTTCAGCCCATTCATCGACCTGGTTTTTACTTTCTGCAGAAAGGGTGAATATAATTTCGTTGGAACTTTGCGGATCTCCAAATTTCATGCTTTTAAGGTTGTTTTCTATGACATTTTTTAAGAAAAAGTGAACAATCAATTCATTTCCAGCCAGAAAAAAACTTACCAGCTCATTGGAACTGTGTGGATTATTGGGTCTGAATCCCAGCTCAGTATAGAATTTCTGTGTACGTTCAAGGTCGGTTACGGCCAGATTGGCCCAGATCATTTTAGGTTTCATATTATTTTATTTTTTGGTCAGGATAAAGGTATTCTGTTTTTAGAGAAGAAAAACTGCCATGTGACAAGATTTTGTATTTCCTTTGATTAATTTAACATAATATAAAGGGGCAAATTATGATTAAAGATCGAGAGGCCGCAAGAGACCCTTGTCAAGGTTCTGAACCTTGACAAGGGTTAAGAAGAAACATCTTTTTTCTGACCATGAATTGCCGTACGGTCAATATTTTTTCAAAGATTGGGCCTTCACGCGTTTAAAGAAAACTCAGAGGATTATGAAGAACTGGATGGACTTGTAGAGGAATATGAAGTAAAAAAAAATCGTACAAGGCAAAGAGATGGATTTTATCTGTATATTTTATTCTTATGGATATCCTGATCATTTTGGATCGTTTTATGACCCAGGAATATTTCTTAGAAACTGTTACAGAGTAATTGGCCGGGAAAATTGCAGAATAAGAGATTCTCAGGCGGTTAATGACTCTATTTCTGGATTATAATAAAAGTCCTATAATTTATATTATGTTAAATTGTATATTGTTTGAGTTTCAAAAATTCACAGAACATGTTAGATTTCATTATTTTACACTTTTGATTATTACATCAGATTTTCAAGTATAATAAACTCTATCTCAGGTTTTAATCTCTTCTGCAATTGCTTTTCCTAAATCCGGAAGTTTGTTAATGCCACAATTGATCTCTTACTCTTACAGTCTACAAAATAAAATGCCGGATTAAGGAATCTTTACATTAAGCCTTAATCCGACATTTTTGAAAGCTGTTGTAAGCAGCTTTTTTATTTATTTAATTTTTCTAATTCGGGTAACTCTCTTTTATATTTTTCAGCGTCCCAAACTAAATCCCAATTTTTAACATAATCAGAGATTGGACCTAAGCCAACTTCTGTTCTTCTTTTATCTACATTGTCAGGATCAGTTAAAGGTAAAACATAGTAAGTATTATTGCTTTGATTGATTCCTATCTGACTGCCGTAGATTTGTTTTCTGCCTTCCCGGATTTCTATTCTGTCAATTAACAAAGCTAAAGAACCCGGACTTGCATTTCCTTTTGTTACCGCTTCTTTCATCATCGGCAGATATTTTTTCTGCGTTTCAAGATCTGAATGCTGAATGACAAGAAATAATGCGCTATTGGCTTGTGCACCAACTTTGTCTTTACCCACCCAGCCTTTTTCATCTAATATTTTTTTTATTTTTAGTAAGTTAATGGAGTCTTTCTGATTGGTGATTTTCCAAAGTTCATTCATTTCTTTAGAATTTGGACCGAATTTTTTCTGAGTGTCATTCATTTGCATTCTGTATTTTTGGTCTTCCTCAAGAATTGCCAATAATTCAGCCTGCAGGGGTTTGTCATAATTTGCTTCTATGGCCGCTATTTTTTTCTCTAACTTTTCAACGGTTTTCCCCCACTCTTTTTTTGGATGTAAATTTTCGAGATCAGTGTCAGATTTTAGGTGCTTCAGATTGGTCCAGCCTTTTTCTATGGATAAGTTCAGCCATTTAAATGCTTGATTTGTATTTCCTGCCAAGGATGATGAGCATGCGCCATTATATAAGTGACTTGGATTTTCGCTTTCGATTTTAAAAGCCTTATTATATAAATCTGCAGACATTTTATAATCTTTTGTTTCATATAATTTATTTGCTTCACTTATTAATTTTGAATATTCCTGAGCATTAATGCTTGTGAATAAAAATAATAACAACAAAGCATAAATAGTGTTTCTCATTTTTTCTGTATTTAATTCTTAAATTTTTGATGGTTACGTTTTGTTTTCAGGCTCAGCTTAATTGATATAATTTTTACAAAGCCATTTATGCTACGAATATAAAGTTTATTTTGATGACTGGATTGTTAAGAGATCATAAAAAAAATTCATCCTAAGTTTTGGATGAATTGATGAATCTTTTTTTTAGATAAAATTTTAGCATGTTTTAAATTGAAACGTGATCTTAAAAAATGCTTTTACATAAATCTCTTACCTGTTAAACGGATATTCATTAATCCAATGAAAACTCCTCTTGTTTAATGGATAATCTTCCTTTTTCTTTCTTATTGCTTTTATCTTTAAAGAATCACGACCCTTATTTCCTGTAAAAATGATACTATCTTTTTGAATATTGTAATGAAGATAAGCATACAGGTCTTGTTGATCCACTTTGCGAAGCATAAGTGTCTTATTTTCAGTATCTACAATGCTCTTAAACGCTTTAGTACTGTCATTGTTCAATATTACTTTTGTCCGGCTTGGAGAATTTATCAATATTTTTTTCCAGCCAATGGAATCGTTGCATGGTATTTCCTGGTTGTTTATGATAAATTGATCCACAATATACGCGCCCTCCATCGGAGCGGCCGGAGGTGTATAGAATAGTGCTGATGAAGAGCTCAATATGAAAAAAGCTATTACAAGCCATTTGAATCCAATAACTGTAATACTCTTCCACTTTTTGTTGAATGTTCTTCTTTGAAGACGTAATTGCGATGGCTGATGCAAGATAAAAAAACGATATAAAGCCATTGCATCACCGCTTACAATGAAGAGACAAAGTAATACAATATGACTGGAAAATATTTTAACCGGCACATCATAAAAAAAATTCAACAGAGCAACATTAATCATCACTGTCATGGAAAAAAGCGCACCAAAAGTTTTGGTTCTCCTGAAAAGAAGCAAAAGTCCACCCATAACTTCCAACAATCCGGAAACAAATGTATACCCATCGGAAGATCCCATCATAGTCCATACCATACCCATTGGCGACATATCTCCCACTTTTTCTTCCAGTCTGCCAATTGAGTTAGGAGGAAACTGTCCATCATGTAGTTTTGCAAAACCGTACGAAAGCATTATCATAGCTACATAGTAACGTGTTACTACTACTGTAAACCAATGAAGATCTTTAAATGTCCGCTGTTTTTTATCTGCGAGAAGTATACCGAATGCAGCCACTACTGCTAAGCCAATATTGACAAGCACTACCCAATAATCTAATGTAGTATCGCCGCTGCCAGTCATTGTAATATATTCTACCTGCGTTTGCTGAAAAATATTTTTACACAACCACAAGACTCCACTCTTATGTATTCCTTCTAAAGGTGAAAACTGAGAAGTAAAGATAAAAAGATACCCATAAGAAATAACAAACAAATGCAGGAAACGTAGTACAGCATTATATTTTCTTTGATTGGGAGAACTAATCGGTTTTGTATCCATATTAACAATTTTTATTTAAGATAAGAAAGACAGCATTTGATCGTATACATTATGGGATCGTTTTTGGTATATTTTGGATGAAATTTAAAAGCTCTATTATTTATTCTCTGTATCAAAGCCAAGCTTCTTTCTAAATTCAAGCATTAGTTTGTAACTTTCTTCAATTGGAACTTCCTTCTTTGATATTTTATTAATATCCATACCTTGTTCCGTCCATAAGTAAGGGAAAAAGCTAAATACTTGGTCACCTTTAAGTTTTAATACATCTTTTTTCCAATTTTCCCATCTGTATTCTTTATAAAATTCATCCAGATTTTTATTAAAGCAAAAATTCAGAAATTCGGTGTAAGTAAGGTCAAGAGGTTCATATTTCAAATTATCGGGTGCCAAATAATACACTTTTCCTAAATCGTTTCCAAGTCCACCACCATTAAGCATGAAAATACCACCTATTACATCGTCAGCAATTAATAGATATGGAATTGGCTGTCCATAATCCTCAAATGTTTTTCCTCTATTCCATTCCGGCAATGATCTGCTTACCTTATCACTGCCTGAGCCAAGAATTCTTATCCAGCCATTATCAATCAAAAGTCCTCCTGTCATGTATACAATTGAACCCATTGGAGATCTGGTTGTAACTTGGGTTTTATATAAGGCATCTTTTGCTTTGTTGCTATCCACGGGTAATATTTCCACTTTATTTTTTGCGGTGTCTATCCATTCTTTTACAAGAATCCAACCTGGATCTTTATCGTTTATTAATTCATCAATAGAGCGCATTTTTGTTTGTCCGTAAGTTGTTAATGAGAATAAGGCTGATATAATAATTGTCAAACATCTTATCATGCTGTATAGTTTTGTAAAATGATAATTGATTGTATACATTTTTCTGTCATTATTTTACCTCAATTTTATGATAAGCAATCCATCGCTTGAGATTCCCCACCATTCTTTTTAAATGATCTTCATTCAGGAAAATATTGGTCCAATATTCAAATCTGTCGCACTGAACACTTATATAATAGTTCATAATGGCCAGACATGCGTAAGGTAAAAACTGTTTCTCTTCATGACTAATTTTAGTGACAGTTTCATAGCCTCTTATGAAATGATCTGCTTTTGCCTCATACTCTTCTTGGTGCAAATGGGTTGTAAATAACTGAAATAGAAAGTAAGAGATATCAAAACATAAATAACCGTTTCCGCAAAAATCAAAGTCAAAGAATGTGATTTCTTCTTCGTTATCAATATGTAAATTATCAAACCAGACGTCTAAATGAACTGTTCCATATCTCATTTTCTGTTGGTCTACATTGTCCAATTTTATCGTTAAAAAATCGGAAAGGTTTTCTAAAAATTCAATTTCGGTCGTGTTTTTACTATAGAATTTTTTTGTCTTTGCAACAGGGTTCTTGAGCAGGTTTTGAGCATTGTAAGACATTCTCTTCAGTTCGACATTTTCTGTTGATTGTTGAACTTTAGCTAATGCTTTTCCAATCAGAAAGCTTGTTTCGGGTGAAAATTTTGCTGTCTTTATACCTTTAGCATATGAAAATAAAACACCAAATCTTATTCCTTCCGGAGCTTCAATTTCCTGGATAAACTTGTTTGATTGATCTGCTATGGGAAAAGCAACTTGTCGGTCTGCCACTTTCAGATGAGTAAGAAGTCTTAATTCTTCGTGAATTTCTAATTCAGTTCGCCAGTGATGGGTATACACTCTAAAAACGTATTTGTTTTCGCCATCATGAACGATGTATAAATGGTTCATTGCAAGCCGAAAGATGCTGCATTCCGTTTTGTCGGTGAGTCCATATTTTTCTTGAATAAGTAGACCAAGTCTATCAGGTGAAAGCGTGCTGTTGATTGTCGGAAACTTCTCTGTCATTTAATTCTCGTTCGTAGCTGGTTATATAGTTTGTGCAATTTCGTTAACATTTTTCGATTTTACAAGTAAAAAGCTCCAAAGTACAATGACTTTGGAGCTAAATTTAAATAGCTAACCTTTCGGCTGTTCTACTATTGCTTGGTGATTTTATGGAAAAAAGTATCACCTTTAAAGATATAGTCTCCTGAAGGATATTCAGTAAGATCGATGGTATTTTTCCCTTTTCTAAACAATATATTTTTAATGAGGTTACCGTTATTATCATATAAATAAACATTTTCGTCTACTGAGGATTCCACGTTGATCACTCCTGTCGTTGGATTAGGATACGCGGAAGTTTTCGTTTTTGGAGAAACTTCTCTTGTTGACAGAAAACAGCCGGAAATATAGGAATCTCCAATAATATTAAACCCTTTGTTGATCAGTTGGGCTCTCGCCAGCATCGCTTGCGGAGTAGAATAAACCAAACCTGTTGCATCTATAGTTCCGGACGTTATTGTGGAGTTCGCCCAGGTCGGATTATTATTCAGAGCGATGAGAAAATTGCTGTAATTCGTACATGATAAGCCGACATTTTTTAATCCAAAATAGATTGAATTCCCGCTGAAGTTCTGAAGCTTCATATTCCATGAAGAAATATCCTGGTCAAAATGTGAAGTACCTGCAAACATATTAAATCCGGCGAAATAATCAATCTTACTTACATCCCAGTTTCCAATGGGCTGATTGAATGATACTGCATTTTCAAACATGTGCTCAAAATCTGTCACTTTACCTGTATTCCAGTTATCAAGTGGCTGATTAAATGTTGCTGCGTTATAGAATGTATAGCGGAAATTAGTCGCATTTTCTGTATTCCATGAATTTAACGGCTGGTTGAAAGCTGTGGCATCTGCAAACATAGAGGAGAAATCAGTTCCGGACATCGTATTCCAGGCAGAAATATCCTGATTGAAAGAAGTGGCAGAGGAAAACATGCTGCTGAAATTGGTTACTTTTGAGGTATCCCAGTTTCCGATATTCTGATTAAACAGCGTTGCCCCGCTGAACATACCGCTCATGTCCGTAATATGGAATGGATTCCAGTAAGAAAATGAAGTATGGCCTGTTAAAGATGAACAGTTAAGGAACATTTGTGATAAACTGGTTACCTGTGTTAAATCAGGAGTATCTGCAGCTGTTATGTTAAGATTGGGACAGTTGGCGAATGCTCTGTCGAATTGCTGAAGCCATGTCGTATTTCCCCACTGGCTGAGTTCTATGAGTTCCTGATTTCCACCCGTAGGCATGATTTCGGTATTGGCCCTGAACCCATAAAATGATCCGTTACCGCTGAATACTTTTAATTCGTAAGTGGCCTGCAGAGGATCCGGATGGAATGATGGCCCAAAATAGATGAGTAGAGGTTCATTGCTGCTAGAGGTTACATAATCAAACATCCCGTTATGCTCAGGATATCCTACTTCTTCCCAGTGAATGGTGTAATCGGTTCCTGTGCCGCCGAACCTTATAGAATGATCGATAATGCCGTTTGCATTGGGTTTCCAGATGGTCGTAAATTCATTCTGCGCATAGGAAATGCAAAATAAAAGGAGAAAAATGATTATTAGTTGTTTTTTACACATAATTTAAAAAGGTATTTTAAGGTTAAAATTGGGTTGGCTAAGACAATTAATTTCCCGGGATTCTTTATCTTATCTCTAATGCAAAGGTACTGGCGCACAGCGACAAAACTCGTCGTATTAAAATTTTTTCCTTCTTTTTCCTTCTTTTTTTTTAATTTTTTCTGATTGATTTTTTATATGAATACACCGGATAAAAGCGAACAGAAATAGTTTGCATTCGACGGCTGATTTTGTATAAATAATCCCCCCAAAAAAAATCTGCAGCTATTAATTAATAATAACTGCAGACATGTGATTGATTTATATTGTTTTTTCCACGCCGGCGAAAATACTAATGCCGGAAAGCGAATGATAAATTGTAACCGAGGATTCTATAGGATATTAATTTCATATCGAATTGATCCCTTTATTTTTCATTATTTTTCAGACATTTTAAGTTGATCAGCTTCTTCTTTCCATTTTTTTGCCTGAACGTCATCTCCAACTTTTTGATACAAACGGGCCAGAGTATCGACATTATAATAGTTTTTATTTTTCCTTACAGATTCTTGTGCCCATACAATCGCTTTTTCCAAAGAAGATTTTGTATTTACATTTTCAGAAAAATACCATGCTGCTTTGGAAAGGTCTTCATCGCTGACTGTAGAATATTCTTTATAAGCTTCAAGCATTAATGCTTCGAAAGTCGCAATATCTTTTTGTGACAGAGCGTTATAAGCCTTACATTTCAATAATTCCTTTTGCGCTTCTTCTTTACTTAAAAACTTGCTGGCTTCAGCCAGAGAGCTATCATCAGTAAATTTATTTGGATCATGTTGAAAACGATAGAAAAGAGTGTTTGTTTTAATTTTTTTATCTATAGTATTATACTCTTCTTCCGAAATAGCTTTTAGGATAATTGATTTTTTTTCCTGGAAAAAATTATACAGTTGAGATGCTGTACCAATGATATTTGATGTTAATAATTGAACATCAGCTTTATCTATCTGAGTTTTAGAATTGAAATACCTTTCAAAAACCTTAACTGCAAAATCTTGATCCGACCTAACAGTTAAATTTATCAGATTTTTCAAAAAGTCCGGGTTATTTTCTCCTTTCTCAAATTTCTCTTTGAGTGTCGAAAGATTTTTATTAGGATCCTGTGCATTCTTTCCGACTTGAATAAAACTATTTTCATCGTGTGAGCCTGAATCTCTGTATATTTCTTTACCTGTACTATCAATAAACAGGTATGTTGGATAAGAACCGATCTTATATTTTTTTGCCAGTTCAATTCCCTCTCCTTTTTCCATATCAATTTTTACATTAATAAAATTATCATTATAATAATTTCCTACATTGGAAGATGGAAAAACATTTTTTGCCATTAATTTACATGGTGCACACCATGAAGTGTAGGCATCAATAAAGATAAGTTTATTTTCTTTCTTAGCTTTAGCTTTAGCCAAAGAAAGGCTGGTTTCTTCAAATTTAATTCCCTGAGCATAAAAACATGCTCCAAAAATGATTAACGATAAGATGATTAACTTTTTCATACTTTTTTTATTTAGAATTTTTATTTTTTTTGTAATAATTCACTCCGCATTCCAGGAATTTTTTGAAATCCTCTTTAGACATATATCCTGAAACAGGAGCGTTGATGACTTTTCCGTCCGGAGTGATTAAAGCATAGTGAGGTTGAGAGTTATTATTGAAGTTCACCTGCTGGAATAAACTCCATCTGTCTCCAATTGTATTTACTTTTTTGATTTGTCCGTCTCCAAGGTCGATTTTGGTTTTCTGATCCTCAGGAAGTTCTTCTTTGTCGTCTACATAGAGAGAAGCCAGTACTACATCGTTCTGAAGAATCGATAAGATATCCGGATCGCTCCATACAAATTCCTCCATTTTTCTACAGTTTTCACACCCGTATCCAGTGAAGTCGACCAGGATGGGTTTGTCTTCTTTTTTGGCCCTTTCTACTGCTTTGAAGTAGTCGTGTTCCGGATGCATTCCTAAAATCCCGTCTTTTTCATTATGGAAATAGCTTACGTTCATTGGAGGTAAAATTCCACTTAATAACTGAAGTTTCGGACGGTCAGATGGGATTAACCCCTGAACCAGATAGATCACGAAACCAATTCCCAATACCCCTAATATTTTTCTGGTGACAGAGATTTTAGGCTTTTCATCATCATGAGGGAATCTGATCAATCCTAATAAATAGATGGCTAATCCTAAGGCGATAATAATCCAGATCGCAATGAAAAGTTCTCTTTTTAAGAAGAATGTTTTGGATACAAGGTCTGCTTTAGACAAGAATTTCAATGCTAATGCCAGTTCTACAAACCCTAAAACAACTTTTACCGTATTCATCCATCCTCCTGATTTCGGAAGACTTTGTAATGCCTGCGGGAATAAGGCCAGCAATCCAAAAATAATCGCCCACGCCATTCCGAACCCTGCCAATGCAAAAGTCAACAGCATCGGAACATTGGATGAACCTGTTACCGCACTTCCCAGTAAACTTCCTAAAATAGGTCCTGTACATGAGAAAGAAACAATCACCAGGGTCAATGCCATGAAGAAAATACCGATAATTCCTCCTGCCTCTTCTGCTTTGGAAGATTTGTTGGCGATAGAACTTGGTAAAGTAATATCATAGTACCCGAAGAAACTTCCGGCAAAGAAGACGAATATGATAAAGAACGCAATGTTCAGCCATACACTGGTAGAAATCTGGTTGAAGATATTTCCGGCAATTCCATCAATAATATGGAAAGGAATACTTAGTAAAACAAAGATCAGAAGAATGAAAAACCCATAAATAAGAGCATTTCTTTTCCCTTTGCCTTTGTCTTTACTTCCTTTGGTAAAGAATGAAACGGTAAGTGGAATCATCGGGAAAACGCAAGGTGTAAGCAAAGCAATTAATCCTCCGATAAATCCTAAGAATAGATACGTCCAGTAGTTTTCATCTACTTTGGCAGAGGCAGTACCACAATCTGTCAATGGTTTTTTGATATCAATGCTTTCAATTTTCAGCTGCTTAGGATCCAGTTTTGACGTTTTCGTGATCGAAGTTTCTGTTTTTGCAGGCCTTTTAGTAATGATCTCCGTTGTTTTTACAGAATCTTTTACAGGGCCAGTTTTTTGCTCCGTTACAGTATTTTCTGTTGCTCCCTTTGGTGTAACTTTTTGATTGAATTCCAAAGTATTGGGAGCCAGACAAACTTTGTCGTCACAGGTCTGATACTTAATCTCAGAAGTGACGTCTGCGGGTTTTGTCGGATCTTTTAATTTAAATTTCTGCTTAAATCCGACAGAATTGGAGTAATAAAGGATTTTTCCCCCAAACGCTTCAGAAAACTCTTCATGCTTTTTACCTACTTCGGTAAATTTTCCGATCAACTCAATATTCTTTCCTGTTACTTTATAATCCGTTGGAATTCCGGTATCTTTCGGTAGATCTTTAGAGTAAATGTGCCATCCGTCATCCATGGTAGCATTCAACACTGCTTCGTATTGATTATTCCCCAGGTCATTGATGGTGAATTTAAACTTTACAGGATTTTTTATCTGTGCATTAATTCCTATTGTTAAAAATAGCAGAATTAATAAAAAACAATTTCTAAATTTCATTTCAAGACTTATTTTTGATTAATTACAATACAAACTTAAATACACTTTATCAGTAAAATTGTTAATCGATATTTAACTAGTGTTAACTAGTGTTAACCACTGTAAATCAAAGGGCAAATAAATTGTACATTTGTGATACAAAAACATGTTGACAAACTTTCTTACTCTAACCTTAATTGCAGAATAAAAAGTGAAAAAAAAATTTAGAAAAGTATTTTTAATTGTTTCAATTACAGCCACCTCTATTTTGGTTTTCCAACTATACTGGGTCTATAATTCATATAAAACAACAGAAGAAAATGTAAAAAACAATATTGAGAATATATTGAAGAAAAGTATTGACATTTATGAATTAAAGCAATTTGATACATTGCCGGTAATAAAAGATGATGATTCTTTTCTATATTATGTTACGAAAAAATATCCTGTTCGGGGAAGTAAGAAGAATTTTTCAATTATGCAGGATATACAAATACCCGAAAATCAATTAGATAATGTGAAGAAAATTTTGTCTCAACTTATTTCATCAAATAAATCAATTGATTTAAAGGATTTAAAAAAGATATTGAAACAAGAGTTGGCTAAAAACAATATTCCTCTCGATTTTGATCTTACTTTTAGCAATAATCAAACACCCCTGAAAGAAACTTACTATGTACCCGTTCCATTTTCCAAAAAAGATTTGTTTATTAAAATTCGAGTTAAAAATTTAGATGGGTATCTGTTTAAACACAACTTAATTCCTTTATTAATTTCAATGGCTCTTATTGTTTTATCTGGGGGAAGCCTTTATTTTATGGCTCTTACTATAAAAAGACAATCTAAACTGGATGATGTTAAAAACGACTTTATCAACAATATGACCCATGAGCTCCGGACTCCGATATGCGTACTAAAATCATCAAATGAGGCCTTGTTAAACTTTAATGCAATTAATGATGTGGACAAGGCAAAAAAATACCTTACTCTCAATAATGATATTCTGAACAAGCTTGATCAAAATGTAGACAGGATACTGGATATTGTGAAATACAGTGATCGTTCAAGTTCTGCCAACCTTGTTGAAGTTCACTTAAATGATTTAATTCTAACCATTGTCAATAGATTTACTATTAACGAAGACATCAAAATAAAATATATCAATACACTAAAAGAGGACAGTTTTTACACTGATCCCTATATTATCCATACGGTACTTTCTAATTTGTTGGATAACGCGGTAAAATATGCAGGTACTACGGAAGATATTCTTTTGGAAGTTTCTCCAGATAAAAATGGAATTCAATTTTTAGTTGAGGATTACGGTAAAGGTATTAATTCCGAATACCTTCCTTATATATTTGATAAATTTTTCAGGGTTCCTACAGGAGATCTTCATGATGTAAAAGGTTATGGATTGGGTTTGAATTTTGTAAAGGAGCTTGTGAATACATTAAATGGAGAAATTACCGTTAAAAGCAAATTAAATTTGGGAACCACTTTTATTATAAAATTTCCACATATATGAATACAATAAAAGTTTTATTAGTAGAAGACGAAGCTATGTTAGCAATGATCATCAAAGAAACTTTAGAAATGAATGGTTTCGAAATAGACATTGCAGGCGACGGTGTAGAAGGCTGGACAAAATTTAAAAATAGACAGCCCGATATTTGTGTAGTGGATGTTATGATGCCCCGAAAGGATGGTTATTCTTTGGTTGAAGATATCAGGAAAATAGATGATCTGGTTCCTATTATTTTTTTAACAGCTAAATCACAAACTGCTGATGTTATAAAGGGATTGGAAATTGGGGCAGATGATTATATGAAAAAACCCTTTGGGATGGAAGAGCTTATGTTAAGAATAAAAAAATTAATAAGAAGATGTTCGGTAAATCAAGGGGAAACTAATACAGCCAACTTAGTGGATAACACAATTGGTAAGTTTCATTTTGATTTTAAAAAACTTGAAATTGTCCTGGGAAACATTACAATTGATTTATCCCAGAGAGAAGCCGAATTATTACATCTGCTGCTTATTAACAAAAATCAGGTACTGGAACGTAAAACAGCCTTGCTTAAACTATGGGGTGATGATAATATTTTTGCGGCACGAAGCATGGATGTCTATATAACACGACTGCGTAAATACCTGGCTCTTGATCCGACAGTAGAAATATTAAATATCAGAGGGGTTGGCTTCAAGTTAATTGACTGATACGATTTTCAAACTATTGGTCTCATTTTGCCTGAGCAATAATTGAGCTGTTCGCCAAAAAAATAAAGGGCGACCTTTCATATGCATATCTCTTGATGATCTTAAAAATAAAAACCGCCCTGAAAAGAGCGGTCTGTTTTTTACATGTAATGCTTGCTGACTAGCAAGTTGATCCGCACTCAAGTAATTTGATGTGGATTACCCCATTCACAACACATTGTGTCTGGCATAAAGCGTTAGTTACAACAGTGCTTACACCGCCAACTACTCCACCTACTGTAGATCCTACGCCAGTAACTACACCACCAACGATAGTACCTACACCGCCTACTACTCCACCTACTACGCCTCCTAGTCCACCTAGAAGACCACCGATTGGATCTAGTAATCCGTTACCTGAAATAGCTTTTAATTCGTTTCTGTCCAATTTTTTTAAGTTTTTCATAACTATAATTTTATATGATTATTACATCACGAATATATGAATAATAAGTTCATTATTACAAATTATTTTCAATAAATTAATTATATGTTTTTATTATTTAATATTTCATTAATATGATTGTGTTTTAATAAAAATATTGTTTTCACTTATATGTGATTGATTTTCTAAAAGTTAAAAATAATAACTCAATTTGTGGAATTTAGAGTTATTATTTTTGCATTAAATACTCTTTATTGATGTTTATTTTTCAATATTAATAGAAGCTGTGTCATTGAACCTGTAAATAAGCTTTTGGTAAGGAAAAACTGATCATTTGAAACACTCCCGTGGAGTCATTTTCAGGAAAATGGAAAAAAGAAAGCTAAAATTTGTGTTCTTCCGGTAGTAAAAATCTTTCTGTTTATTGATAACGGGATCAAATTTTGTATTTTTGCTGACATACTTATATCAATGTCAGTTTTTTCAAATAATATACGCTTTTTAAGAGCCAGGAGAAAGCTCTCCCAACAGAATGTAGCCGATGAACTCATGATTTCAAGAGTCCGGTACTCAAAATATGAAAACGGAATTTCTGAACCACCAATCGAGCTGCTGGTGAAAATTTCAAAATATTTCCACGTAAGTATTGACCTTATGCTGTCTGTAGATATTGAGAAGCACCCGATAGATGAAATGCTAAAGCTTCCCGATAACAGAATTGTTCTTCCGGTTGCGGTGGATAATCATGGAAATGATACGATAGAAATTATTCCTCAGAAAGCTTCAATGGGGTATCTGGAAGGTTATAGTGATATAGACTATATCGAAAGTCTTCAGCGTATTGCTCTTCCTTTTCTTACCAATGGAAAATACAGAGCGTTTCCTGCAGATGGAGATTCTATGCCTCCGTTCAGGAACGGATCGTATATTGTTGGAAAATATGTAGAAGGAATCAATGAACTGAAGCAAGGTAAAACCTATGTTTTTGTGACCTTAAATGATGGAATTACCTACAAGCGTTTTAAAGAAAGAAAAGAAAATGCCATCTGTGTAAGTGCTGACAATTCATTTTATGAGCCTTATGATATTCCTTTTGAAGAAGTAGTGGAAATCTGGCAGTATGCTTCAGGAATTTTCCCAGAAGATTTTGAACCAGGCGATTATGAAAGCTACAATTTTAAAGAGATGTTCCGTGAACTGAGACAGGATATCCGGGATCTTGATAAAAAGGTTTCAGGCCGACGCCGTAAACAATCTTAATATTTACAATAGTTATTAATATACTCCCGGTTTTTACTCCGGGAGTTTATTATAGATGAACTTCTCTTATTATAAATGATCCGATAGCTCAACCCACACGGGAGCATGATCACTACTTTTTTCCCAACTCCGTACATGACTGTCTACTCCACCGGAAGCCAGTCTAGGCTGAAGATATGGGCTTAATAGAATATGATCTAATCTCATTCCTGCATTGCGGTCGTACGCTTTATACAAATAATCCCAGAAGGTATAGACTTTTTCGTCCGGATAGAGACTTCGTATAGAATCAAGCCATCCTTTTTTCTGAAGATCTTTAAATGCTTTTCTCACTTCCGTTCTGTATAGTGCATCATTTTCCCAACGTTCAGGTTTATATACATCCATAGGTTCGGGAATGATATTAAAATCACCGATAATGATGGCAGGGAGTTCCATTTTGATGAGCTGGTTGGTTCGTCTCTTAAAACGTTTAATCCAGGATAATTTATAATCAAATTTAGGTCCGGGATAAGGATTTCCATTGGGAAGATACAGGCAGCAGATGACCATTTGATCAATAATAGCCTCTATATAACGGCTTTGAACATCGTCTGTGTCACCCGGTAAAGCTCTTTGCACCTCGGTGATTTCTCTGTTTTTTGCCAGTATAGCTACTCCGTTCCAGCTTTTCTGCCCTTTCCATATCGCCTGATATCCAGCTTTATTGATTTCCTGTACAGGGAAACGTTCCTGTGGAGCCTTTAGCTCCTGAAGGCAGACGATGTCTGGTGAAGCTTCCTTCAGCCATTTGAGTAAAACAGGAAGCCTGCCGTTGATTCCGTTCACGTTATACGTTGCTATTTTCATGATGAAGCTTTTTAAAAAATCAATTCTTTTTAATTACGACAATAATTATTCCATCATAAATATCTATTATCTGATGTTTTGTGGAATAATAATCTTAAAAAAATAAGTTTTGATGAATAATCTCTGGGTTGAGAGATAAAAGTTCAATATATTTGTGATAAAGATGTAGCTCATTAATAATAAACCTCGATGAAAAGATATCAGACCTTTTTATTAGCATTACTTTTTCCCGTTACCCTATATAGCCAACAGAGTCTTACTGCTGATGAACTATTTGCTAAAGCCCGTACCACTGCTTTCGAACAGAAAGATTATGTTACATCTATTGCTCTGGCAAAAGAAGCATTGGAAAAAGCTCCCAATTATACTGATATTTCTGTTTTTTTGGGAAGATTATATACCTGGAACAAAGATCTGGCTGCAGCAAGAGCTGTGTTTGAAGATCTCGGAAAAAGAGAGGTTCAGGATGAAGATTATTTCCTGGCGTATGCTTCCTTGGAATACTGGAATGATCAGAATATCAAGGCTATCGAAATTATAGATAAGGGACTTTCTTATCATTCTAAATCTGAACCATTATTACTCCTGAAAGCAAAAGTATATTTTGGAATGGACAATTATGAGGAAGCTGATAAAGCGGTAACTACTCTATTAAGTATTAATCCAAAAAATACAGAAGCAAGGGCTCTTGCAGTAAGAATCAAGGATCTGTCTTCTAAAAATGCTATTGGAATTATTTACAACTATTCCCATTTTGACAAGCAGTTTGATGATGACTGGCATATTGTAGGGGTAAGTTATAAGAGAATTACGCCTATTGGTTCTGTGATTCTTCGTGGTAACTATGCGAACAAATTTGCACAAGGCGGTACACAAATTGAGTTGGAAGCATATCCAAGACTTTCCAAAATGTTCTACCTTTATGTAGGCGGAGGATATTCTGATGATGTAGGTCTGTTTCCGAAATACCGTACCGGAGTTTCCCTGAATGCCAATCTTCCTCATAGTTTTGAGGCAGAACTGGGATACCGTCAGCTTTATTTCAGCAACAACATCTGGATGTATACTGCAGCTGTAGGAAAATACTACAAAAATTTCTGGTTCAATCTCCGTACTTACATAACGCCTGACAGCAAAAACATCTCCCATTCTTATACAGGAACGGTGCGTTATTATACTAAAGGAGCTCAGGACTATTTTGCTTTTCAGATCGGAACCGGGATAAGCCCGGAAGAATACCGAAATAACCTTCTGGAAAATGAGACCTTTAAGCTTAAAACCTTTAAAGTAGGTGCTGAGTATAATTTCTCTTACCGCTCCGTCAATCTTTTTTCTGTAGGAACCATGTATTACAACCAGGAATTCCGTCCGGGGGAGAAAGGAAATCAGTTTGATATTACTTTAAGCTATACCCGAAAGTTTTAAAACTTTGATTTTGTTTTTTTCTTAAAGTTGACCATGACCGAATCCGGCATTAGTTTTTTCGTGGAATAAAACTGAGCATTCATGCTTTTATACTGATTGAACCTTCCGTTGATTTTACTCATGGCCGCGGCATCATTGGAACTATCTTCCTCCATGTCTTTAAGGGTGAAAAGCTGTCCGTCGTGAATGTAATACTTCTCAGATACAAAATCTATAAGCTGGTTTTTACTCTGCATCATCGGAATTCCGGCCTTGCTGACTTCAGAATCTGCGGAGAAGCCTCTTCCCACCCACGTTACTGTAGATGGGGTAGTGATTTTATAATTATTTCTGTAGTAGGCTAAAATAGAAGGTGCAATATCAAAATGACTTACTGTTTTATGAAAACGTTTTGATTCTTTTAATAAGGGTGAATAGATCAATAAGGGCACGTGGAATCTGTCAATTTTAGATTCTAAAGTAATTTCAGGCATACTGTGATCTCCTGTAATGACAAAAATAGTGTTTTTGAAATCCGGGCGTTTGCTGTAATTTTCAAAGAAACCTTTCATGGCATCATCAGCGTTCAATACGGAGATGAGCTGATTTTTGTGCGCGGCTGCCCATTTTTTCTGTTCTTTGGTTAAAATCCCTGAGTTAAGCCTTTGGTTGTACAACTTTTCATAATAATCCTTATTGTTGATTAAAAAAGGATTATGGGTTGAAAGTGTAAGTATCATATTGAAATAGGGTTGATTCTGTGGTTTCTGCTGCTGCTGCATTTTACTTAAAACAGCCTGATCTTCATAACCCCAGCTCTCCCCGTTGTTGGCAGGAAGCTTACGGTAAGGACTGCTGAATGAGGCTTCGTCTACGATATGATCTACCCCGCTATATTCCAGGAATTCGCGGTAGCGGTCAAATGATACATGACCTCCGTAATAAAATCCTGTTTCAAATCCGTTTGCTTTAAGGATATTATAAAGATTGAAATTCTCCGGTGTTTTTTCTATTTCAAGGAAGCCGTTTTTTCCGAAAGGAAGAGACCCCGTCAATGATGGTAATGCTCCGAATGTTCTTCCTGCTGAGCTTAAACTGTTTTCCCAATACAACCCTTTACTGGATAAGGAATCAAGATAAGGGGTGAAGTTGCCGATATATCCTTTCGGGGATGTATACGCATGTCCGAAGCCTTCCATAACAAGAAAAACAAGATTGGGGACTTTCTCAGACCTGTTGAAGTAAGATCCCAGAAAGTCTGGTGTGTTTTCTTTTCTCCAGAACGGAAAGTTTTTATCGATCATTTCCGCATTGGTAGTAAAATTTTCATTATTACTCAGCAATTCAGTAAGTTCCGGATGGTCGCTGATGAAATTTTCTTCGTTGGATTTAAAGAAATATGCCCATTTACTTTTTGCCGCATTTTGATTAAACTCACTTTCGGAATTCAAAACCTTTGCTCCTACTAAACTGGAAGGAATAAAGAATGCTGCTAACCCGAAAATCAATAGTATCATTCCTGGATAGATTGATTTTAACGCTGTTTTACCGGCAATCCATAAAGGAACAAGAGAAGCCGCTATTAAAATTCCCAGTAATGCAAAGTTTTTGAAGTTGAGCATTCCGCTTGCCTGCAAAATCTGTTTCATCTCTTCTTTGCTGTAGTATAAAAGATCTGCCCCCAATACGTTACGGCTTTCAGAAAAATACAGGAATAAGATATACTGTGTAACGGCTACAACAACCAGGGTTAGCACTCCAAGGATTCTTGCCCAGCCTTCTTTGATAAAATTAATAATCAGATATAGAATTCCGACACAGAAAGTCAGCTGCAGTGCAAATAAGATATTTTCAAAGAAAAGACGGCCAATAATGGCTGATGTTTCAAATTTTGGAAAGGTATATTTGTACCATAGAGATTCTGCGGTTACTCCTATTAAAAATAATGCAAAGAAAACCAACGCCAGCATTCCCCATTTTTTGAGTCCTGCCTGAAGAATAGCATATATTCTTTCTTTCAGCGGTAAATGCTGTGTGCTTTGGTTGAAACCTTGTCTTGTCATTTCGCCCCAGCCATGAGATTTTTTGAAATAATCTATAAATCCGTTAACGCCTGCTTTTACCACTATGGGATGAAAATAAAAAGGTTCGGAAAAAGCCGTGAAAATCAATCTAAAGAAGTCTTTTCTTTTGGTATAAACCTGATGGCTTACGAGATCCACCAGTATCGCATAGATGGAATATAAAAATCCCATTGAAATCACAAGGGCGAACAGAACGATAAAGAACGGCCAGTTGATAATTCCGAGCAATAAAAAGATGATAAAGATAATGTATCCAGAAAATTCGATGAGCGGACCGAGAAATTCAAAGAAGAACCAATAAGGAAGACTTACCATCCCTAGTTTTTTATACTTCGGATTGAACATCATTTTTCTGTGTTTCCAAAGGGTTTCCATGGTGCCGCGCATCCATCTGTTTCGCTGTTTTCTAAGAATATCTTTGGATTCGGGAACTTCTGTCCAGCATAGAGGATCCGGAATAGTAAGTACTTCGTAAGGCTCATTTTTTTCCTCCATGTACTTTCTCATTCTTACCACCAGCTCCATGTCCTCTCCCACTGTGTTTTTATCATAACCGCCGCAGGCCAGTACAATTTTCCGGTCAAAGACTCCAAAAGCACCGGAGATCAAAATCAGTCCTGATGCTCTGGACCATGCCATACGTCCAAGTACAAAAGCCCGGATATATTCCAATGCCTGTGTTCTTCCCAGCAGGGTTTTCGGCATATTGACACTTACCACTTTTCCGTTTTCAATGACGCAATTGTTGGCCAGACGAATCACTCCACCGCAGGCAATGAACTTTTTGTCGGTCTGTTCCAGCATTGGTTTTGCGAGTTTTAAAATCGAATCCTGCTCGAGAATACAGTCAACATCAATGCAGACCAGGTATTCACCGGAAGAAATATTAACGCCGACATTTAAAGCATCGGCTTTTCCTCCGTTTTCTTTATCAACTACAATCAGTTTTTTGAAGGCCGGATTTTTACTTTTATACACTCCTCTTACCGCATTGGTTTCTATTTTTCCCTGAATAAAATAAGCTACAGACTCAAGTTCGTAAGCTTCGATCAGCTTTTGAATGGAATCATCCTTACTTCCGTCATTTACAATAATAATTTCAAGATTATGATAGTAAAGAGATAACAGGGAACGTACATTTTCCACAATGGTCATTCCTTCATTATACGCCGGAGCAATAACACTGAATACCGGAGCATTGGGGTTGGCCGCAATGATGCTGTAGTCTGTAAATGTATTTTCTTTTTTATAACGCAATACAGCGCCAAGCGCATAGATTCCTATCCAGCCATAGATAAGGGTTACTGCTGTTCCGTAAACCAAAAACAGCCAAATAACAACTTCATAGATGATGTGTGAGAATTCTAACATACTTTTTCCTGTAATGCGTATTTAATAATTTGAATGAGTTCTTCTGAGGAGGTTTCTTTTTGAGATATTTCTGCCAGGTATTCCTGTTGCTCCAAAGCGCACAAAGCTTCTGCGGCATTCACCTTTATCCCTGAATCAATATTGTTCAATAATTGATTTTTCAGAAAATCTGTACTGTATTGGTCTTTCGATTTTTTCATGACTTTCAGAATCTCTTTCTGTATTTCAACCGGCTGATCGGAATATGTTTCCATAAGATGAGCAATGGTGGAAGAATTTTCCAGTGATAATAAAGTTTGTACTGCCTGTATTCTTACATCAACAGATGGATGATCCAGTAGGCCGGTTACTGTAGGATAGAGTGATAATATCTGAAATTTTCTTAAAAGTTTAAGGGTAAAAATAACTACGGACTCATTAGGACTTTCCATCCAGCTTTTAATACTTTCATCAGAATTCTCGGGAATATGCGTTATCGAAATAAGCAGGCGGAGCTGCTGCCATTCTGATATTTTGGAGGAAATGCTGTTCAGGAAATGAAGACCTTCGAATCCTTTAAAGTTAACCATTGCATATTGCGCCTCCTGATACACCTGAGCTGAAGGATGGCTTAAAAATGTAGAAATCTTTGGCAATGCTTCTTCCACGTGCATCGCAGTAAGTTCCTGTATTCCTCCTGCAATGATATGTTCTTTTTTTTGATTGAGTTTTTTCAGTGCTTCTTCCTGAAGACCATATTCCCGGAATAAGTCTTTAAGTTTATTTTGCGCTGCTCCGGAAAATTTTTTCTCGGATTCTGCCAGTTTCTGAAGGAATAAATTTCTGAATGAAGGACTACCGGAAGATGCTGAAAAGTTAGTGTCTGCAGGCATTTCCTCTTCACCATATACAATCACTTCTGAGATTTTTTTATTGATCACTTCAGACCATCTGAAGGCCTGAACCGATTCTCTGTACTGATAAAAGCTGTAAATCAGTACAACGATGATCAGTAAGAGTACTAAGGATAGCATTCCCAGAAAAACAAGAAAAAGAAAATGCACAGAAGTGGTGAGAAACATGGTTGCAGTTTATTTTGAAGAAAATCTTTTTATTCTTAATATCAATTCGTTGGGACTGAATGGTTTCACAATAAAATCGGCAGCTCCGAGGTCAAAAGCATTCAGTACTACTTCTTCCTGCCCCATACTGGAAAGCATGATCACCGGTGTCTGCTTGCCCATGGTTTTAATGGCTGAAAGTATTTCAATTCCGGAGGCAAACGGCATCATAATATCTGTGATCGCCAGATCTACATCTCTGGTTTTAAGAGTTTCGATAGCGTCTTTTCCGTTTCGGGTAAGGATCACTTCATGTCCTTCTTTTAATAATTTGTGTTCAATCGTTTTTAGAATCAGTTCGTCGTCTTCGGCGATTAGAATCAGCATAATTTTAGTTTTTTTATTGTATTAGATTTTTAATTAATTGTAATCCTGTTGTTATCTCTCGGATAATTTCTTCTTCCATGGAGATAAAATCCATGTCAGGATCTGCTTTATTTTCCCAGTTGGCAGTACGTTCAGTAAGTCTTACCAATCCTGCTGTTCCTGCAGTTCCTTTAAGCTTGTGAAGAATGAGTTTCAGATTGGCACTGTCTTTTTCTGCTGTGCTTTTTTTGATATTCTCTTCAGCCTGAGTAAGCTGATCTACTACAAGATTTAGGAATATTTTTCTGAAATCCTCATCATCATCGCCTATCTGTTCATTCAGGATATTTATATCGAGGTAATTTTCCTGATGGGAAGAATCTTCAGCAGGGCTATTATTTTCGTTAATGATATACTTTTTAAGCATTTCCAGCAGATCTGCCTGTCTTAAAGGTTTGGGCAGGAAATCATTCATCCCGGAATCCAGGCACTTTTCTTTCTCTCCCAGCACATTACCTGCCGTTACCCCGATAATCGGGACATTGGAATATTCCGGGAGTGAGCGGATTTGTTTGGTTGCTTCAATACCATCCATTACCGGCATCTGAACATCCATTAAAATGATATTGAACATTTTTTCTTTACACTGCAAAACCGCCTGAAGTCCATCCGTAGCTTCTGTAAGCTCTGCATCCGGAACCAATGAACGCATCATTTTATGGTTTAGAACCATATTGACCGGGTTGTCATCTACCAGTAAAACCTGCGGAGCATGCATCAGTATGGAGCTTTCTGTCTCCGGTTGTGAAATGCTGATGATCTCTTTCTCCGTATTTTTTACCGCTCGTCTCAATGTTTTATAGAGTTCTTCAGACTTGATAGGCTTCAGCAGGAAGAATGAATTGTTTTCCTGACGGAAAGAATTGATCACATCATGTTCCTCGGAAGACGTGTGGAGAATAATCAAAGGAGAGGATTCATTTTGTTTGCTGAACAATTCCTTGATTTTTTCTATCGTTTCCAGCCCGGAAATAATAGGCATATGGTAGTCCATCAGAATGACATCAAAACGCTCTCCTGCAAGCAATATCTGAAGAGCTTCCATTCCATTGGCTGCAAGCTTTGAATCTATATTTTTATAAGCAAGCATATGCTGAATAATAATCCTGTTGGCTTCATTATCATCAACAATAAGGACCTTGTTTATTTTCAGATCTTCGTCTTCATGACGATCAGATAGTTCATAAGGAACTTCGATATCAAAATAGAAAACAGATCCTTTTTGAAGTTCGCTTACTAACGAGAGGCTGCTTCCCATATATTTCAGAATATTATTGGAAATGGTTAATCCCAGACCTGTTCCACCATATTTTTTGCTGATGGAACTGTTTTCCTGGGTAAAGGCATTGAAAATATGCTGTTGTTTTTCTTTAGGGATACCAATTCCGGTATCTCTTACCGAAAATCTCAATTTGATATTCTTGCTGTCCAGATTCAGCTTTTCTACTTTAAGTTCTATTTCTCCCTGTTCTGTAAATTTCACAGCATTTCCAAGGAGGTTGACCAAAATCTGTTTCAATCTTGATTCATCCAGCCAGATGGTTTCCGGAAGTCCCTGTTCTATATTCAACAGTAATTCGATATTTTTTTTCTGCGACTGGTAAAGGATTACATTGATCACCTGGCTTACCATGTCATAAATATTAGACTTCTCAATGATAAGGTCCATTTTTCCGGATTCTACCTTCGAGAAATCAAGAATATCGTTGATGATATTCAATAGATTCTCTCCTGATTCATTGATATAATGGAGGTATTGAGTCTGTATATCATTCAATGGCGTTTTTAAAAGAAGGTCGGAGAAACCGATAACGCCATTCAGCGGAGTCCGGATTTCATGGCTCATGTTGGCTAAGAATTCAGACTTTGCTTTGCTGGCAATATCTGCCATTTTTTTTGCATTTTTCAGTTCTCTATTGATTTTTACGGAGGGTGTAATATTCTGCGCAGAAACAATAATTCCTCCTATAACATTATTGGAAAGATACCATGGTGTCACCTCTACGCTGTAATGCTGAATGATTCCCTTACCCGGCACTTCTATGGCCATGTCTTCGTTTTTATAGGCCTTTCCTGCCAGTGCATCCTGATAGATTTTTAATCTCTCATCCGGTACATTGGGCGATATTTTAAACATGTTCTCTCCAATAAGTCTGATGTCATTCATCTGAAACTCATCTTTCCAGCTTCTGCTTACGGAAACATAATTGAGATCTTTATCAAACATGGCTACTGTAGAAGGGACGTATTTTACAAAAGACTGCAGCATAGCTTCTTTTCTGGCCAGTTCAAGGTAGATATTTTTGAAGGTATCAATATTCTGAATGATTCCGTAGACTCTGGTACATACTCCGTCTTCAAATTCCGGTATACCTTTTACCCTTACCCAGATCATCACCCCGTCATTTTGTATAAGTTGTAATTCTTCATCGTAGGGAACGCCTTCTTTTATAGCCTTTTCGAATAAGGATTCCAGCTTTTCACGGCTTTTTTCACTGTAAAAACCCAGTGCATTTTCAAAATCAGGCTGGAAATTTTTATCTATTTTATGGATTTCCCGGGTAGACTGCGACCAAAAAACCGTGTTGTTTTTCAGGTTAACCTCCCATCCTCCTACCTGAGCAACGGCACTTGTCTGCTCCAGCATTTTTTTGGTATGAACAAGATCTTTTTCCAAACTTACTCTTTCCGTAACATTCAGTGCTGTACTCACCACATAGGGTTTTCCTTCTTTATTGATCTCCACAAGATTGTGGTACATCCAGATCATTTCTTCACCTCCTTTTGCTTTCAGGATCATAGTCCCGAAATCTTCATGGTTTTTATTAATTCTTTCGAGATATTGCTCGAGAAGAGGCCAGTTCTTTTTAGGAACAAGATCTTTTAAATTCAACCGTTCTACCTCTTCAGCAGAATATTGAAGGGTTTCTCTTCCTTTTTCGTTGACCGCAATGATATTTCCTTCCATATCATGCATGCTCATCAAGCCTATAGCGTTTTCAAAGAAGCTTCTGAAGCGGCGTTCAGAGCTTTCCAGTTTAAGCTTTTCTTCAATACGTTGGGTGATATTAATTCCAAAACAAAAAATCTCTGAGTGATTCTGATTGAGCTTTAAATACCATTCAATAATGATCGTTTGGCTATCCTCTATTTTTGTTGAAGTCGTAAATGTAACTTCTTCATCTGTATTGGGAAGGTTTTTGGAAAGTAACTTGAGTTGAGAATTATGATTCCCTATCAGATCCAGGAAATTCTTGCCAAGAATCTGACCTTTATCCATTTGAAAGGTGTTTTCAAAAGCCGGATTACTCTCTTTCAGTAAAAAGTCTTTATCCAGAACACAGATCAGGTTATTGGAAATGGTAAAAGTTTGTTGAAAATACTCAGCCTGGATATTTTTCCTTTTGCCCGTCAGAATTTTTGTGATCGCGTCTCCTATTTTTTTCAGAGCAGATATCTGGTCTTTTGTGATGGTTTTAGGTTTATAATCGATAACACAAATGGTTCCTAATGCGAATCCTTCATCATCAATCAAAGGTACTCCTGCATAAAACCGGATTCCACCAGCAAGAATAAGTGGATTATCAGAAGATCTTTCATCTGATAAAGTATCATTAATGACTACAACGTCCCCACTTGCAATAGAATACTGGCATAAAGTACTTTTCCTGTCTACAAAATCCAGGGCCATCCCCACGCAACTCTGAATGGTTTGGGTTTCGCTTTCCATCATGGCAATAAGCGCTGCAGGGCAGTCTGTCACCAGACATGCTGTTTCTGCAAAAATGTCTAACTGGGGATCTTTTTCAAGGTTTAAAAGATCAAAATACTCCAGTTTCTTCATTCTCCCTTCTTCATTCGCAGGAATTGGATACTTCTTCATATACTATATCAACAATTAGAGACTTTTCTTTTTTGATTATTAAAAAATGATAATCAAGGCATTAAAGTTTATATTTTAAATATTTTTAAGTGCTTTAAATTATTATTTTAATAAGTAAACCAAATTACGAAATTATTTCGTATTCCGTTACAGGAAATTTGATAATAAAGCTATATGTGTGTTTATTTAAAATTAACGGGAAAAAGTTTTAAATAAAAAAAGAAGTAATATCTATTATGAAGATAAAAATACCTTGTCTGATAATAAGATGCTTAGTGAATGAAATCTGCTGTATAATACATCTTAAATATGAATATTTTTAAAGGCTGATGATTAAGTATTAAAAAAAGTCCATTCCCGGAAAATTCGGAAATGGACTCACCACTTATCATCATCCAAATCACAACTAAACTATGAACAGGGAAGCAATAGCCTGTGCATCGCTGCCACTTAAAATTTCATCATACGCTGCAGAACCTGCCGCAGCACCAAATAAAGTTGCTGTGTTGTAGCCTGCCTGATTGGTATTGTCTTCTCCGGCATACACAGGATTGGTGGCTGAAGGCATACTTCCGCCGTTCGCAAGCTCAATCCACCCTTTGTTGGCTCTCATTCTTCTTACCTGTGACGCATGTCTTGCTTCAACGGAATGAATCTGTAATGCTGCCTGAAGCACCACTTTATTGGACATCACATTTCCTGCCTGTCCTTTATAAGCCCTTACTCCGGTATCTTCAAAGGCCTGAGCAAGGATAAGAAACTGGTTATAATCTGTAAAAGGCATGAAATTTCCTCCGGCTGTAAAATCAAACGTAGGCTTATTTCCGGGAGTTGTTCCTAAAGAAGTCAGCGTGCTTTTCAGGAAACTTACGTGGGCGGATTCATGTTTTGAAATCTGCATGAAAACGGTTCTGTCTGCATTAGGGATTAATCCTGGTGTGGACAATCCTATGCTGTAATACTCATTTTCCAGGTATTCCAGTACCAATGCCAGTTGTAAAGCATCTGTTAGTGTACTTTTTAAAGCCATACCTGTTAATGCCGTTTTGGGAGCTTCTGCTTTGGCTGGAGTAGCCATCATTGCTCCTAATCCAAGAGGTACAGCTGCTGTAGCTGCTTTTTTTCCGAATAAAGAAATATTCGTCATGGTTTCCAGTCTTGAAGCTTCTGAAGTGAAAAATTTATCATCAGAAAGCTTGTCCAGTAATCTAAGAATATTCATAATGTGAGTTTTTAAGGTGAATGATTAGTTGATCCCTCTTTCTTTCCAGGTAAAAGGGGTTTTGATGAATGCTCCGGCAGCCATTACAATGTCTTTCGGCTCTTTGGCGAGATCAAGTCCATTGGCATCTATCACATCATCTCCCGAGAAATCTGCAGATCCGGGATTGATTAAATTTCTGATGGCAGAGGCATGTCTGGCTTCCACAGAAACTATTTTGCCGGCAATCACAAGATAGGCAGAATTGGAAATATATTTTCCCGCTCCATTATAAGCTGCAACACCGGTATCTTCCAATGCTTTTGCGGTAGCCAATACTGAATTTCTGTCATTAAAATTCACATTCGGATATTGGAATTCAAGTTTAGGGAGTACATGATCTGTAGCACCACTAATCGCAACTTTGAAAAAATCTCTGTGAATCACCTCGTGATGGTAGAGATCTGTAAAAACCTCTTTTTCAATACTGGAAATTCCCGTATAAAAATTGTTGACTACTTTGGTATAAAAATCGGCTTCAAGCTGTTCCAGAGCATAGGCATAATTGAGTACGCCTACATCTCCTGTTCCAAGATCATACTTGGATTCTTCTATGATCTGAAAGTCATCATCGTCATTACATCCGATGATGGTAAGACCTGCGATGGCCAGTCCCACTCCACTTAATTTTAAAAAGTTTCTTCTGCTGGTATCAAGGGTGGCACCTTGATTAGAAACCTGAATTGATTTTTTCATACTATTAATTTTTCTAGTGTTAGATATAAAAGAAAGAAAAACAGCATAGTGAATATGCTGTCTGAAATCTTAGAATTTATTATGGCATCAATACCGTATCTATTACATGAATCACTCCGTTAGATTGGTTCACATCAGCAATTGTTACTTTGGCGCTGTTTCCTTTTGCATCTTTAATGTAAAGGTCTTTTCCTTTGGTCCAGAAAGTAAGATCCTCTCCCTGTACAGTTTTCATCATACTTTTTCCGTTCCCTGCTTTTACAGCGGCCCAAATTTCTTTAGCACTGTATCTTCCGGGAAGAACATGATAGGTTAAGATAGAAGTAAGTGTGGCTTTGTTTTCAGGTTTTACAAGATTTTCTACCGTTCCTTTTGGAAGTTTTGCAAAGGCAGCATCTGTAGGTGCCAATACGGTAAAAGGTCCTGCCCCCTGTAATGTTTCTACCAGACCGGCAGCTTTTACGGCAGCTACAAGGGTTTTATGATCCCTGGAGTTGACCGCATTTTCAATAATGTTCTTGGAAGGATACATAGGAGCTCCTCCTACCATTACTGTTTTTTCTTTCATCGTTTGTGCAGTTACCTTCCCGCTGAAAGCAAATGATAAAACTACCATTGCTAAAACTGTGATTCTTGACTGTGTGTTCATTACGTTGATTTTTAGTTAATTATATTGAATGTGTTTTTAAAATCATTTACGAGACTGGTTTTGTTTTAGATTGAAAAAAAACAAAATAAATTATAACTATCTGATTTTTAGTGGATTATTTTTCGTGGATAATAGAATTAACTTCTGAAATACTATTTAAAAATTGAATATTTTTCAATAATTCTCAGGAAAACATGTATGAAATAAAATATGTATTGGATTTTGTTGACTATATGTTTTATTTTATTACATTTGAGCAGAAAAATAAATATTATTAAAACAACCTATTCTGAAGAAGAACTTATCGTTTTATTAAAAGAAAAAAACGAAAACGGTTTTCATTATCTGTATGACCACTACTCCGGTGCGTTGTATGGAATCATTCTTCGAATCGTTCAGTCTAAAGAATATACCGAAGAAGTTATTCAGGATGTTTTTGTTAAAATATGGAACTCCATTCATCAGTATGACTCCTCCAAAGGGCGGTTTTATACATGGATGATCAATATTGCCCGTAATACGGCTATCGACTATCTAAAGTCTAAAGGATTCCAGAATGAGCTTAAAAACCAATCACTTCCCGATTTCGTATATAATACTGCAGAACTTTCAACTACCAATAATTCTTCCGATTATATCGGATTTAATAACGTGCTGGAAGATCTGGAAGCAGACAAGCAGGAACTTATAAACCTTGCTTATTATCAGGGATATACCCAGCATGAAATATCCGAAAAACTGAAGATACCGCTGGGAACGGTAAAAACGAAAATGCGGAATGCACTGATGAAATTAAAAGATTTGCTAAAAGATTATCAATAAATTGAACACTAAAGAATACATATCATCCGGAATTATAGAATCTTATATTCTTGGTCATGCTTCTCCCGAGGAAGCAGGGATTTTGGAGTGTGTGATGAAGAATAATGCTGAAGTGAAAGCGGCTTTTGAAGAAGCACAGAAAACTTTGGAACAACTTGCTACAGCTCAGGCTGTAACACCTCCAGGTGATTTGAAATCTAAGATCTGGAATAAAATTCAGCAGGAACAGGTGGTTGAAGAAATAACTCCTGCTCTTTCACCAGATATTCCTGTAGTAGGAAGACAGGCAGAAAATAATACAGACAGAAAGGAGATTCAGAGAAGCACTCCCTGGAAAACCTATGCTATAGCAGCTTCGGTACTATTTCTGGTAAGTGTTGGCGGAAACGTATTCTGGATGAATACGCAATCTGCCAATCAGGAGAAAATGGCATTGATGATGGCAGACAAGAAGAATCAGGATCAGGCTATGGAGAAAATGAATCTTAAGATTGATATGTTTTCTAATCCTGATATGCAGATGGTAATGCTGAAGGGCGTAGAAAAACATACAGAAGCCAAAGCCATGGTTTTCTGGGATAAAAAAACAAAAGAAGTCTATCTGAATGCAGAAAAACTTCCTAAAGCACCTGAAGGTATGCAATACCAGCTTTGGGCGATAGAAGACGGGAAACCGGTAAATGCCGGAATGTACACCGAAGATAAAGACAGCAAAATTGCTCTGGCCAGCATACCGGAAGCTCAGGCTTTTGCTATTACGCTTGAAAAAGAAGGTGGAAGCAGCGTTCCAACTATGGAAAATATGTTTGTAATGGGTGAAATATAAGTTTCACCCATTTCATTTTGTTTAATTGGTCTTTCTGTAATTATAAATCTCAAGCCCGTTGAGAACAATGGCAAACCCTATCAGATAAAAGAATTCGGTTTGTACTTCATGTAATCAGCTACCTTTCAATACAATAAGTCTTACTACTTTAATAAAATGAGTTACAGGAGTAAGGTTAGACATTTTCCGGGCCCAGTCCGGCATACTTTCGGTATTCGTAAAAAACCACTCATCAGCATAAATACAATCATAAAGAAATAGGCAATAAACATGGTTTGCAGCTGCGTATCAGCAAAGGTGGATATGAGCAGTCCCAACCCGAGTAAAGCAATAAGATAAATTGCGGCAAAAACATAAAGGGTATAATTTAATCAAATATTTTAATCATTTGATTAAATTGTATATAATGCTATTTAATTTGCTGATAAATAACATGTTGTATGTTTTAGTGTAAAGCGTTTCATATGTTTTGAGAACAGAATTTTGGAAAATTTTACCGTTTCATAACTTCCATAAAAAAAACATAGAAACTGAAGATTATCCTCTGTTTCTATGATTGATACATATGATTTTGACGTATGATCTAATGAGTGACTACTCCGATTCTTGCTTTCAAAGGAATGTTGTAGGTATTCAGGCAAGGTGTCTGTCCATGGAAGTCAAAATCAATACTGACTTCAGGTCTGAAAATCAGGCAGTGGGTAGATCCACCAAAATGGAAGGTCCCTATAGGATCTCCTTTTTTAACATGATCTCCTTCTTTTACTGTAATTTCACAGCTGGATACTTCAGCCATTCCAACAGCGACAAAACACATCAATCCTATTTTATCATTATCTGACTGGATAAAAATCAATGCACGTGCAGCCAGTTCTGTGATATATCCCTGAGAATCATTGGGGCCGGAAGGATCATAACCTTCAATAGGAGCTTCAGCGTAATAGGTTCCCGGAACATTCTCAATGGCTACAATGGTACCATCTACCGGACTGTTCCATCGATGATAGGTTTTAGCACAAAGAAATGCCTGATAGACTGTGCTGTTATCACCAAATTTCTGAGCCAGTTCATGATGGTTCATAATATCCAGTAAGGAATAAGGCTGCCCTTTCATCCAGAATTTATCTTTCATCTGGGCATTGGTAACACAATTATAAGGAGCCGATTCGCAGGCGTTAACAATCACTGACGGATCTTTGTCTTCTTGACTTACTTCTCTCACTCCCGGATTAAATTGACGGGTAAAAAAATCGTCCCAGCTTTTGAATCCAAAATAAGGTTCATGAGGTTGGCATTGATAATTGTAAATGAAATTCTGCAAAGGATCTTCAGGATTATTCCCTTTTCCTCTTAAAGGATCCATGGCGGCAATGGCTTCCAGGGCTTGTGGTGAAAACCAGCCTAAAGGATTGGTGTAATCCGGCTGTGGCTGGTTTACCGGACCATTCACCAAAACATATTGTGATGCCGGAGATTCCAGAAAAGTCTTCCATTCTGCTAAAATAACGCTTAGTTTTTGATTCACTTCGGGATGAAGAAACGTTAAATATCCTGCCTGTGTTCCCATTGCCCAGTCTACAATCGCATTGATGGGAAATCCTACAAGTCCTATATTATCTTCTATAACACTGTAGCAAGGCGCTTCCTGTAAAACCTGATTGATAATAAGGAGCATGGTTTCGAAGTTTTTAACAGGTTCATTGTATCCTTGCGGGATCTCATCATACATGCTGGTAAAGCTCATATATAAAACAGGATCATTGTAGATAGCGTCCCTGAGATCAGCAACGGCCGGATTCATTGGAAGTCTGCTGTTTTGAGCCTGTTTTACTTTTTTTTCCAGCCAGGTGTTGAGGAACTTTCTGTCTGAGGGCAGCCATTTCCCCACTCTGTATTTTACATGGTTCATAGTACGGTTTTTAAGTTTTTTTTAAATTGATGGTACTATAAAGTTACTTCAATCGGCAGAATACCACAATAGTATTTCTACTTAATGTGAAATAAGTAAAAACACCTACTATGTAATTTTGATGAAAGTTTATTTCTATGCACAAAAAAAACAAGGCGGACACAATCAATCCGCCTCGTATCTCCCAAATAATTAAATATGAAAAAATATGAATGTCTATACCAGACAGGCCTTCAGCATCAGATCATGAAGGTCTGTATTTTTAATAAACGGCTGTAAAAGCTCGTTTCCAGGACCATAAGCCGCTACTTCCACATAATCTCCGGAATGATCCATGCTGATCCACCCCACAGAATTCCTGCTTTTCTGAATTTCTGAATATAATTTAAAAGGCAGTTTCTTATAATTATAAAGTCCTTCTTCTTTTTCAAGTCCGTTGTAAAAACTCAAAATATGTTTTGCTTCATCATCGTTCAGTGTGATTTTATTGCCTTCATAAATCCAGTCTTTAATATCTTTTACCGAATCATCTTTGTGAATCTTGTTCAGAATATATTCGTTGGTGTATTTGTATTCTGAAATGCTGTTAAAATTCTTGGTAGCATCGGATCCATAAATGGTTCCCGGATTGGCGTTTCCATGGTCTGTTGTGATAATCACCAGAGTATTTCCATCTTTTTCCGCAAAATCCATGACTGTTTTTACAGCTTCATCAAACGCCAGCTGATCATGGATAAGAGCAGCAACATCATTGGCATGGGCAGACCAGTCTACTTTTCCGGCTTCTACCTGAAGGACAAAACCTTCTGGATGATCTTTCATCTGGTGGATGGCAGTATTGGCCATTTCGGCAAGAGTTGGTGTATTTTTATACTCAGTAAGATGCGTTCTGTCAATGGTATACGGTAATGCTCCTGTACTGAAGATCCCTAATAGTTTTTCTCCTTTTTTGATTTCTTTCAGATCGCTTTGTGTTTTCAGAATCCTATATCCTTTTTTGCTGTAAACGGAATAGAGATCTTTTTTGTCTTCTCTTTTTGAAGGGTTGAAAAACTCGTCTCCGCCTCCTAAGAGCACATCGAATTCCAGCGCTGCATACATTTCTGCAATTTGAGGTTCTGCATTTCTTTGGGAAGAATTTATACAGAATCCGGCAGGAGTTGCATGAGTAATGGTTACTGTAGTCACACAACCGGCTTTCTTTCCTGCTTTTTTATATTTCTGCCATATGGGAAGATGCTTTTCTCCATTGGGTCCTATATTCAGGGTTCCGTTTTTAACTCTTATTCCTCCTCCAAAAGCTGAACTGGCGGCAGCAGAATCTGTTACGATAGAACTTGCAGAAGCGGTGTCCATTAAAGCTCGGGTTACCTTTTTATCATGATACAGATTAAGCCAGTTACTTCCTTTTCCTAACATGTTCCGTGAATACAAATCTGCCATTGAAAGTGTTCCCAGACTCATCCCGTCACTTACCATAAAGATGATATTCTTCGCTTTTCCTTTCTGGTGCAGTTCGGTATTTTTCCCGAAGCTCCATAGATCAGATGGTGATAAGGTCAATAACCCTGAAAGTAGTGCAGATCCTTTTAGAAATTTTCTTCTGTCCATATTGTTTTTGAAATAATGCTGTAAGTTATCGTATTTAATTCTTTATCGAAACAATGTTGCATTAATTAAAGGTTAATTTTAAATATTCTTCGGAAACGGATCTTCAAAACTTTGTTTTTTATCAAACAGTTCTTTTTCTCTTTCATTAATAAGACAGTGTTGGAGATCTGATAACATTTGTTCTTTATCCAGATTCTGTCCGATAAACACCAATTCATTAATTCTGTCGCCCCAGTTTTTATCCCATCTGCTTTCTATGAACTGTTGGTTTTCTACAAATGAAGAATACTGAACCCTGTAATTCATGGGCATACTACTCCACCAAACGCCTGCTTTTTCAAGCCTGAATGAACCTCCTGCCTGAGAAAAATTCAAGGCATCGTTGGGCCTTGAGGCTAACCAGAATAATCCTTTAGCTCTGATGGCTCCTTCAGGATAATGATGATTCAGATATTCCCAAAGTCTCATAGGATGAAAAGGCTTTTTATCTCTGAAAACCAATGAGCTTATGCCATATTCTTCAGTTTCCGGGGTGTGATGATCAGATTGTAATTCTTTTTGCCAGCCGGCGGATGACTGCGCCTTATCAAAATCAAAAAGCTGTGTATTTAAAATCTTTTGAGGATCAATTTTTCCGAACTCTGTATGTAAAAGTGCCGCATCGGGGTTCAGTTTCCTGATCGCAGCTTTTAAAAAGCCTAATGTTTCTGCATCTATAAGATCTGTTTTGTTTAAAATAATCACGTTGGCAAATTCAATCTGGTCGGTCAGAAGATTGACAATCGTTCTGTAATCGCCTTCCATATCGGTAAGATCACGATCCAGCAACATTTCATTGGATCCGAAATCATTCATGAAATTGAAACAATCTACCACCGTTACCATTGTATCAACATAGCTGAAACGAGATAAATCTATGCCGCTCTCTTCATCAATATAAGTAAAGGTTTGTGCAACAGGAATAGGCTCACTGATTCCCGTACTTTCGATAAGGAGATAATCAAAACGGTTTTCATTTGCCAAACGTTCTACTTCTACCATAAGATCTTCACGAAGTGTACAACAGATGCAGCCGTTACTCATTTCTACCAGTTTTTCTTCAGTTCTTGAAAGGGTATTTTGATTTTCAACAAGGCGTGCATCAATATTAATTTCGCTCATATCATTCACGATGACTGCTACTTTTAATCCTTGTTTGTTGTGAAGAATATGATTCAGTAGTGTCGTTTTTCCAGCTCCCAGAAAGCCGCTGAGTACCGTTACAGGAAGTTTTTTAGTCATGATTTTAATGTTTATGATTTTTAAAATTGATGATATGCCCTGCAATTAAACCTGCTGCTCCCATATAGATCAAAGGAATATGGATTTCAAACAGAAAATCTGTCAATATTGAGATGGAAATGAGGGCTATAGATCCCCAGAATAAAAACTTCAGCCATCGGTTTTCCATTTTCTTCGTTATTCTGAACACCACAACGGCTCCAATGCAAAGAAAAGCCAGATCAATATAAGGGTTATGGGATATTCCCAGAGGAACAATTAATAATAACGGAAAGACAATACAATGAATCAGGCATAAAACAGCAGCGGAGATTCCTACAGCATCAAGAATTTTTGATTTCATAATAGTATGGATTAATTTTCTTATCGTAACTTTGTTGCAAAAGTAGAGATAAAAAATTAAATAACGCAACTTTGTTGCATTAAAATATGAAACAGGTCAGAAATACGCACGCCAAAACGGAAATTTTAAACCTTATCAATGGTTCAGATGTAGCCCTAACCCATTCAGATATTCAGAAGAAACTGGGAGATCTGTGCAATAGAGTAACTATTTACAGGGTGTTGGAAAGGCTTGAAAACGAAGGCGCTATACACAAGATCGTCAATATTGACGGGGTGGTGAATTTTGCTAAGTGCAGTGGAAAATGCTCACATGAACAGCATTTTCACAATCATGTTCATTTTAACTGTAAGGAATGTCATTCTGTGACGTGCATTGAAAACGCTATCCCGGAAATCAGCTTACCGGAACATTTTATTGCACAGGAATATAATTTTATCATCAGCGGGATATGCCCGAAATGTGCTGATGCTTAAAAAGTAAAAAGGCAGAAAAGCGAATATGCTGATCTGCCTTTTGTTTTTATTGAAATATAAATTCTGTTATAGAGAAGAAATATAGACTTCTATTTTGGTACCATCATAATTGAAGGTTCCGTCAGAATTCTTTTTGCCCAATACCCATTTCATATCCACAGGTACTGTCCATGCTGATCCTAATGAAAATCCGTTGACAGATCTGATTTCATTTCCGTTTCCTGTCGTAATTGCTGAATGAAAGAATGTTTTATCAATAAGCCTGTAAAAACCAATGGCTTTTCCTGCAGGAATAGGTGTGTATCCGTCCCATTTTTCTCCAGCCGGATAATTGAATAAAGTTAACCATTTTTGTCCTGCAGATTCTGCAAGCTGAGTAGGACTTATCCTGGCACCACGCATATACAATGCATAAGCAACCACATCATGACATACTCCACTGTTGTATTTCGAAATATTCTCTTCTCCTGAGAGAATGGAATGAGCAACGGGTGCCCTTTCAGATAGGGATAACTGAGCCTTCCTGGCTCCTTCTGGTGTTATAAATGACATATTGTAATATTTTGTTTGGTGAAGTAAAGATACAGCTTTAAAATTTAATCATTTTTGAAGGAAAATATGATGGAGTTTTTTAAGGAAATGTTTTAAGTTTCGGCTAAAGCCTTTGGCATGATGATTAATAAATTAGGAGGGCTAAAGCCCACCTCTATTGATGTAAAAACTATCTGAAAATTAATAATTGTAAATATTCAATAGGAACGGGCTTTAGCCCGTTTTAATAATGTGCATAAAATCCTATGGCTTCAGCCAAAACTTAGTATCTTTTAAGTTCCCGCTGAAGCCCACTTGTATTGATAAAAATGATTAGAATTTTTTAACAATAAAACATACATTCATAGCTGAAAAGTTTTCCCTCTTTGAATGTAAAAATAAAAACCCCTGCATCTCCATTTTGAATATAATATTCGTGAGGAGAAGCAATCCAGCGTGTTGAGAGCAGATCTCCGAAACGGGTAACAAAATCCTTTTCATTATAATGGGAATCCATGCGTTCATTGCCGAGAATCACAGCTCCTTCGTTATTAAAAGACATTTTGTAAATACTTCCGGAAACTTTTCCTTTATATTCTTCAAAGGCTACAATAATATCAGGTGTTCTGTAAAAATATTGAGGTTCCCAGCCACATTCAGGAGTATTGGGAATGTCTTTTACCTTCTGCATTTCCAGCTGTTTCACCTGTGTCTCTGTAATTTTTCCGTCAAAAAGTTGGGTTTCTTTCCATGTGAAATGCATATTTAACCCTTTCAGCTTTTTCTCATAGATTTCAGTTTGGGGCTTTTTCGCCAATTGATCTGCCAGAAGAAGTTCAAAATCGATATCTACTTTTGGGTTTTCTATCCCTGAATAAGATTCTTTCCAATAGCGTAATGCTTGTTTAAGATTTTTATCTTCCAGCCATGCGATTTCGCGCAATCTTCCAACCTGAGTCAGTTCTTTTTCCTTGTTCTTTCCTTTTGCAGCCAGATAATCCTTCAGAATTTGGTCGTAGGTAAGTTCTGTTCCCAGGTATTTCATCTGGATATATTCTGGATCCTCGTGGAAATGGTCGCCAATATATACCCATCCATCCTGATATAAAGGAACATAATCAATACAAATCAGTTCATTTAGAGCCGCTTTTCGTGTTGCTGTACTTTCTGTTGTTGGTCCCTTTCGTACACGCAATTCTGATCCCTGTACATAAAAATGGGGACATTGATATCCCTCTTTTCCTCTATAGAAATACTGTAGGGGTTCACCTGCTGATTTTTTCCCACGCATAGACTTTTGGAGTGGCTGGCGGTCTATAAAACCAATATCTCCGTTGCTTACCTGTACTTTGTATTGGGTTTGGGTAGAATCCAGGAGGTAAACCGGTGCTTCGGTAGAAAAGATTCCCAAAACGTCTTTATTTTTTCCATTTTCACGATAAAGGTGACCCCATTCGGAGGTATAGACCGGGCGTGCTCCGGCACTCTGAGCCTGGATATTGCAGAAGCAGCATTGAATGATTCCGGCTGCCAATAGTATCTTATTCAACATATTGTAATTGGTATCTGTAAAATTTCTGATATTTTTTACAGATAGTTTCATAATGGTTTCTATGGTTATTCTTTCAAAAATAATGAAAAATCAGAGTTTGTCCTAAAGTTATTGTTATTCAGAATGGGTATAAATTCCATCCTATTCATCTGTTTCCATTGGGTAGCGTAAATAAAAATACTATTTTTATCGCCCAAAAAAGTAAAGACTACATATGCCGACTGATGCTTCTCTTAAGCTGATTCCAATGACAACTTTCGTGCTGGAGTATTATTCACACGAAGGATATGCCGATCTTCAGATTCTGAATCTGATGAATAATTATGCCAATTTCTTAAAGAAGCGTTTGACTCTTGGAATGTTTGTTCCTGTAGACCGTAAAGGAAATATCTTAAAAGAGCCTAAAAATTATACCGCATGGAAATCTTTGGATCATAATGATGGAAAAAGAACGGATATTGTGGGTTTTGAAGAATATGCGGAATATCAGAAGGCCGAGCAGAACTGTATGTTTGAAGGATTTAAAGTAGATTATAATGGATACTCAAAAGTGAGAATCATTGCCTCTTATGACCCTTCTATTGAATTGTCTTTTAATAAAAATGACCTGCTTCCTTCAGGATTCAATGATGTAGAATCACTGACCGTATTTGATGATATCTTTTTAACATCCAGTGCATTAAAAGCAATTGGGATAAAGCGGTAAAACCTTATCCTATAATGAAAAACCTTTATCAGATCTGATAAAGGTTTTTTGTTTGTTCTCTTTTATCGTACACATTCTCCGGAATGGCAGTGATAGCCTGAAGGACAAAGTCCGTTGATACAAGGACCTGCAGCATCAGGATAGCACCTTTCATCTGCACGGCAATGAGAGTGAGGTGGACATAGAGAAAGCAGATTGCCAAGACAAACGCCCACTGGAAGAGGAAGATTCAATTCTATACCGATTGCCCCCATCACGTTTTTCAATGCTTTTCTGTTTAATTTTTTCATGGTTTTTGTTTTTAAGTGTTATTGATTTTTAGTATACTTTCGAGCTCTTTTATAAAATCCTTCTGTGCTGTGTTGATGCGTTGCTGTGCTTCTGCGGAATCAAACCATATCCATTGATCTACTTCCGGAACTTCTATTATTTTACCTGATTTAGGCGGCCATTCCAATGAAAAAGTATTGCTGCAAAGGTCGGAAGTATCAAGATCAGTTTCCAAAGCCCATGCATAAACAGTTTTTCCTCCTTTTTGTGTAACGGGTGATAATTCGATGAAGCTCCCTTCTATTGTTTTTCCCGTTTCTTCTTTAAATTCTGTCAGTGCACGCTCCAATGGATCTTCGTCAGGAAGAATCTCGCCTTTAGGAATAGACCATGCTCCAAGATTTTTATTCCTCCAGAACGGCCCGCCGGGATGAACCAAAAAATAATACAGATTGCCTTTTTCTTTTTTAAAAAGCAAAATACCTGCACTTGTTTTCATAGGATTAAAGGTTTGATTATTAAAGATATAAAAAATACTTAATCAGATAATCAATAAGATAAACCTTTCTTTTTAAACTCAGAAGGAGACATTTCCTTATACACCTTGAACATTTTATGGAAGTGGCTGGCATCATTGAAACCCAGCCTGTCGGCAATTTCACTTATATTATAATGGCTTTGCAGTAAAAGCTTTTCAGCAGTCTTCAGCTTATGCTGTATGACATGCTGTTGTATGGAGAATCCCGTCTTTTTTTTGATGTAAATGCTGATATAATTCGGAGACAGCATAAATTCTTTGGCCAGGTTCTCAATTTTCATTTTATCAGCATCCAACGCATTGACATTGATATAATATAAGATCCTCTCAATTTTGCTTACATTTTGTGCAATCCTGCTTTTTGCAGCAGTATTTTGCATTGTATTCCGGATCAGAATCGTAATAATACTGGAAAAGAGGTCTGTAGTTATCTCTTTATTATAAGTGTTTTTATGACTGAACTCATACAGAAGAATCCGGGCAAGCTGTAAAAGATGCTCCCTATCTGTTTTACTCTTAATTGCTGATTCGTACACAAAGGAATGATCTTCCATCAGGAGCTGTACAGCCTTTTTAAGTTCATTCTTTTTGTTGGGCAGTAAATTTTCCCAGATATACTGCTCTGTGAATTTTATATAAATGAATTTCGTTTTGTTTTTAATTGAAAATTCATGGCCATCACTTGGTCTGAGTAGGAATACATCCCCCTTTTTATACGGGAAAGTAATGCTGTTAAGATGATGAAATCCTTTTCCGCTTTCTATGATAATCAGTTCGTAAAAATTATGATTGTGATATTCAACATCCCAGCTTTCTTTTTCAATACTGAAAACATTGAAAGAGTTGAAATTAACGATTCGTTTCATAATGGAATGGATTTTTACAAATTTACCATTAATTTTTACAATATATACCAATGAATTATTGATGAATTTTGCCTTATCAATACATTCAAAATGAAATATATAAAACAATCAGTACTGCTGCTTGCCTCGACAATTGTTCTCATGTCCTTTTCTGATCATGAAAGGGCTACAACAGAAAAAGAGCAGCAGCATGAAAAACAGATCCGAACAAAAAAATACTGGCCGAATGGAGCTCAATTGGTTATTTCCGTTTCTATGCAGTTTGAAACCGGTGGACAGCCGGAAGGCGCTGAAAGTCCTTTCAGTGGAACTCCTCTACCTAAAGGGCAGCCAGATCTTCCTGCAGAAAGCTGGTATCGCTACGGAGGAAATGAAGGAATTTACCGCATGTTGGATTTATGGAAAAAATACAATATCAAAGTAACCTCGCATGTGGTGGGAACTGCTGCTGAAAGATATCCTGAAGTTGCCAGAGCTATTGCCAACGGTGGTCATGAAATTGCAGCTCATGGTTTTACCTGGGATAACCAATGGAATAAGAACTATGCTGACGAATTGAATTTTGTAAAACATGGGGTAGATGTCGTTGAAAAGATTACCGGGCAGAAAGCTGTTGGTTATAACGCCAATTGGCTGAGAAGAAGCCCGAATACCCTTAAAGTATTACAGGATCTGGGCTTTTTATATCATATCGATGACTTAAGCCATGATGAACCTTTCATGACCAAAGTAAAAGGAAAAAACTTTGTTGTTATTCCTTATACGCTTCGTAACAATGATATTGTTAATATTGAAGGAAAACACTGGAGTCCTGATCAGTTTTTAGCACAGCTGAAATTTGAGTTTGACCGTTTGTATGAAGAAGGTGCATCAAAAAGAAGAATGATGAGCATCAGTTTCCATGACAGAATCGGAGGAACACCTGCAATGGTTCATGCCATGGAAGAATTTATTAAATACACCAAAGAAAAACAAGGTGTCGTCTTTATGAGAAAAGATGATATCGCCAAAATGGTGATGAATGATGCTGATACTCCGGTTGATAACAGCGAAGAAAAGTTTAATAAGTAAGGAAGCTGGATGCAGGAAGTTATCGAAGTCTGTAAAGTAGTTTTATGACTTGTATAACTTCTATCTTCCATCTTCGCTCTTCCATCCTAAAAATACCTCTATGAATAATACAAAAACAGCCTATTTTTTCCTGCGTGTATCGATGGGAATCAACCTTTTGGGACATGGATTGGTCCGCCTCGTGAAATTGCAAGACTTCGCCTCAGGAATGATGAAAGGTTTTGAAACAAGCTGGCTTCCACAGCCATTGGTCCATCTTTTTGGTGTTACACTCCCCTTTTTAGAATTTCTCATCGGGTTATTGCTGATGATTGGTTTTAAAACCCGTATTACTGCTATAGCTGGAGCTTCTCTGATTATCCTGTTGCTTTTTGGAAGCAGTACCGTTGAAAACTGGGAAGCAATGGGCATTCAGATGATCTATGCAGGATTGTTCTACATTTTGATCAGCAGAATTGATGACAATGGTCTGGCTTTGGACAGAAAATGATAAAGAACAAAGAAAACGATTAAGACCGGGATATAAAAGGTTACAGAGAGAATAAGAAGAAGGATATTATTCAAATTTTGTCAGCTTTTCTTTCCCGGTTTTTTACGTGATCTGAGATTATGTTACAACTTCCATAGATTTTGCTACTCTATTTTTATAATTATGCCCCAATTTTGCATCATCAATAATAGTTGTTGAGTATATTCAATTTATTTTCAATGCAATACATAACCCTTAAAATAAAAAAACGATGCAAACTATATTAGGAGCCAATGGGCAGATTGGTGAAGAACTGGCAAGAGAGCTTAAGAGAAACTATACCTCAGATATCCGTATTGTCAGCAGAAATGCTAAAAAAGTAAATGATACTGACACTGTTTTTTCTGCAGATTTATCAGACAGAGAAAAAGCAATTGAAGCTGTGAAAGGAAGTGAAATTGCTTACTTCACCCTTGGACTTCCTATGGATACCGGTTTATGGGAAAAACAGTTTTTGACCATCATGAAAAATGTTATTGAAGCCTGTAAAATCAATGGTACCAAGCTGGTGTTTTTTGATAACACCTATATGTATCCTCAAAACAATCATGTTTTAACAGAACAAACCCCATTTGCTCCTGTAGGACGAAAAGGAATGATAAGAAAACAGATGGCCGAAATGCTTTTAAAAGAGATGAAAGCCGGAACAATACAAGCTGTAATCTGCAGGGCTCCGGAATTTTATGGCCCTGGAAAAACGCAGAGTATTACGAATAGTCTTATTTTCAATGCAATTAAGGAGAATAAAAAGCTGAAAGTACCTTTAAGAGATGATCAACTGCGAAGTCTGATCTGGACTCCTGATGCAAGCCGCGCCACTGCTTTAATAGGAAATACTCCGGATGCCTATGGACAGACGTGGCATCTACCCGTGGATGATCATAAATTAACTTATAAAGAATTCATTGCCTTAGCTTCTCAGATTTATGGCAAAGAGTTCAGGTATTCTGTTATTCCAAAACTGGCTTTTACCATAGGTTCTTTATTCAACAAAAATGCAAAAGAATTACAGGAACTGCTTCCAAGATACCAATATAATAACCTCTTTGATGATTCAAAATTCAGGAAAAGATTTCCGGAATTTCCAGTAACGACCTACAGAGAGGGAATTGAACAGATAAAAAAAGAACAGCAAACGACAAAATAATCCCTTAAAATAAGTACCTTAGAAACACCAATACCACCACCGAAGGACAAAATATTCCCATCCTCCGGAGGGGTGGCAAAAATTCAAAGAATTTTTGACGGGGTGGTAAAAAAGAAATAAAATGAAAGCTCCCGAAAAAGTAAAATCCATCACTGCATTACACAACTTCCTGAACTTGAAAAGACCTTCCAATCCTTTGATCAGTGTGTTTGATTTTAATGAAGTGAATGTTGATCCGGAAACTATTCTGAGTGCTGTAACCACAGATTTCTATGTAGTTTCGATAAAAAAAGACTGTGCTGGAAGATGCAAATATGGACAGCATTATTATGATTTTGAGGATGGAATTATGTATTTCATTGCTCCTAATCAGGTACTTCAGTTTGAAGATATTTTACTTTCTGAGGTGAGAGGAAATGTACTCGTTATTCACCCTGATTTTCTGCAGGGATATCCGCTAGCATCTGCTATAAAGGATTATGGCTATTTCTCTTATTCTGCCAATGAAGCCCTGTATCTTTCTGAGAAAGAAGAAAAATCGGTAACGGACATCATGGATAATATCAGCAGAGAGATTGAATCCAATATGGATGGTTTTACTCAGGATTTGTTGGTTTCCAATATTGATTTACTCTTAAAATACTGTGACAGGTTCTACAAACGTCAGTTTTTAACCCGGAAAAAAGTGAATCATGATCTTTTAACCCAGCTTGAAACGTTGCTCGATGATTATTTTAAAATTGAAAAACTACTGGTCAATGGGATTCCTACAGTACAGTTTGTGGCTGCGCAGATGAATATAAGTCCCAATTATCTGAGTGATATGCTGAGAGTTCATACGGGACAGACAACCCAGCAGCATATTCAGAACAGAGTGATTGAAAAAGCAAAAGAAATGTTGTCTACCACTACAATGTCTGTTTCGGAGATTGCCTACAATTTAGGATTTGAATATCCTCAGTCTTTTCATCGCTTATTTAAAAATCAGACTGCTGTTTCTCCTTTAGATTTCAGGAAGTCTTTTAATTGATACTATCATGAGTAAACTTTATCATAATTAAGACATAAGAATATTTCAACTTTGCTCAATGGGAGATTTTCAGAAAGCGGGAAGTATTATTCATTTTTCTCGCAGATGATACAGATTACGCAGATTTTTTATTAAGATCTGCATAATCTGCAAAATCAGCGTGAGATAAAAAACAAAGTATGCTGTATTCAATTTTATCGGAGATAAAATCCTTGTGTTCTTATAACAGTTTTTTTTATTTCATTTTGCGTCTTTGCGTACCCAAAACCTCCAGAGAACTATAAAGTTAAAAAGTATTTAAAAATAAAAAACGCAAAGTTTTAATGGTTTCAGATTTTTACTAAAAATGAGTAATGATAATGTCCGTAAACTGTATCATTAATTTTTCCCTATGATCCCTCAAAATAAAGTAAAACATTAAAATCTTTGCGCTTATTTTTCTTTAAATTTTATACTTGTCTTACGATAAAATTGATTTTATTATCGTAATAAGGCTCATGGCAATAACCACCATTCCTACCACCACGAACATTTTCTTTGTTGGAAGTTTTGCCGTAAGCATCGCAGAAAACGGAGCGGTAAAAACACCACCCAGCAAAAGCCCCAACACAATATTCCAGTGATGAATACCAATGGTAAAGATGAAGGTAATGGCACTCGTAATAGTCAGTAAAAACTTAGCAACAGTAGAGCTTCCCACTACATAACGGGGAATTCTTCCCTCTTTAATCAATGTTCCGGTTACCAATGGTCCCCAACCACCTCCTGCAAAAGAATCAATAAAGCCGCCAACCAAACCTAATACTCTTAGATTTGTTCTTCGTTTGGCTTTTCCTTGCCCGGATTCTTTATCTTTGAATGCATTTTTAAGGATATTGATCCCAAGATACAGCGTGTAGCAGGCAATAATAGGTTTTACAATATGGGCATAATGTTCACCATAATGAGACAGAGTTAAAGCACCGATAATAGAACCTACGATAGCCAATGGGAATAAAACCCATACCATTTTTTTATTGACATTTCCCAGTTTATAATGGCTGAAACTTCCGGCCGCAGTGGTAAATGATTCAGCAGAATGAATACTTGCGCTTACAACGGGAGGTGGAACATTCAGCAGTAAAAGAATGGTGGTACATATTACGCCATATCCCATTCCCATGGAGCCGGCAACAATCTCTGCCATAAATCCTGCAAACAGCATCCAGTAAAAAATATGACCATCTTTATTCAGAAAATACTGAATATTACTGGAAAGATTGAACTGATACACTACAAGTCCAAATAACCCAAAAAGGAGCAAAACTCCAATAATAGCAAGGTAGATATTGGCTTTTCTCTGAGCTGTTTTTGTTATATTGATCAGTTTTTCAATTTCCCTATCCGGTTTTGCAGCAACTTTTCCGTCAGACAGATATTCTGTAGTAATTTTGTTGAGTTCTTTAACCTTATAATTGAAATCTCCGGTGAGCTGATTGCGAATATTCTGCATATTATCCAATAAATGATTCATTTCATCAGGAATCACTTCTGTAAAGGTTTCCCTTAATCTTTTAGCAATGGTCGGGGACTTTCCATTGGTGGAAATGGCAATTTTGAGACTTCCCTTTTTAACAATGGAACCCAAATAAAAATCACATAGATCCGGCTTGTCGGCAATATTGACCAGTACATTTTTTTCCTGGGCTTTTTCTCTGATTTCCCCTGCCAGTTCAATATCATTTACCGCAATAATGGCCAGATCAGCATCATTAAAATCATGATCGGCATAGGCTCTTTCGTGCATTATAATATTGGAAAACTGAGTTTGTAAGGTTCTGACTTCGGGGATAATCTCTTTGGCTACCAGTTTGATAGGTGTTTCCGGTGAATTACCCAGTACAGATTCCAGTTTTTCCAAAGCAACCTTACCACCACCGATGATCAGCAGTGACAGGTTTTCAAGTTTTAAAAATATGGGATATAATGAATTGCTCATCCTGATTACAGTTTTAAATCATAAGTAAAAGCGAGGTAGTAGAGTCCTCCGATTTCAGGACCTGCTGCATACTGGAAATATCGGCGGTTCAGCAGATTGGTGGCTCCAATTTTAATATTCGCACGAATTTCAGGAAGTTTCCATGTAGCCTGGGCATCAATCGTATAGTAAGCAGGAATTGCTCCGGATGCTAAAGGACTTTCCCACATAAAGCCACTCTGCCATCTTGCCACAAGGGTAAACCCTATGTTTTTAACAATTTCTCTGTTTCCAACACTTACATTCACCATCCATTTTGGGGTGTTGAAGGCTGTAATAAATAAGTCTGAGTTATTATTGGAAGCAAGGTCATTATAAGAAACATTGGTATTCACATTATAATTTCCTGTGATATTATAACGAATTCCTAAAGACGTTCCATAGCTTTTGTACGTATTGTTGCTGTTGGTATAAACTCTATAACGATCCTGTTTGCTTCTATCAAGCATAGCAAGAACAGCGGTATTGCTTCCTACCTGGCTGTTTTTTGGAACTGCCACTTCTACCTGACCAAGGAATCCTTCATAAATGTTATAATAAAAATCCCAGTCCAGCACAAGTTTATTATTGAAAAAAGTGGACTTATACCCTACTTCAAATGAATTGATTTTTTCCGGCTGTAATTTCTGCAGATTGGCTACAGTTAAAAGCTGTTTGTTATCCTGAGCCGCCTGAGCCTGGGTTTTCCCTGCATCTACATCTGCATTCACTGCTGAGGTGAATTTATCAATGGAAGCCAATGTGTAAGAATTTTCCAGATAGCCTAATCCGTCATTCACTTTTGAAAGTCCGCCTACTCTTCTTACATTTCCGTTGTTCACAAAGGAAAGGGCTTCAAACAGAGAAGGAAAACGATATCCGTTCTGGAAAGAAGCTCTGAAATTATGCTCTTTCACCGGAGAATAGACAACACTGATTCTCGGATTCAGTTTTGCTTCAAATTCAGGGTTTCTGTCGATACGTAAAGCCGCATTGATTTTTAATTTATCATCAAAGAAAAGCTTGGTAATCTGTGCAAATGCGCCATATTTCTGATAAATAACATCTTTTCCAAAAGTACCGTTGGCTAAAGGAATATTTCTTTCATTGACAGGACGGTTAAAATCAACAAAATTGTTTCCATCCGGAGTAATGCTGTACAAACGGTAATCTACACCCGCAAGAAGGTTGAATATCTTTACAAATCTGCTGAAATCGTAGGTAAGTTCACCCTGATAAAAGCGGGATTTCTGTTCCAGTTTTGCTCCTCCCGTTGCCGGAGCTCCTGCTACACCTCCATTGGCCGAATCCCAGTTGTTGATTCCGATGATGGTATTTTTTAATTGCTCAAAGGCTGCCGTTCCCGGTACAACTCTGTTTTTATCTGCTTCCTGGCGCGCTAAGGTGAAGGCATCATTAAGATTAACCCCTGAATTAAGACTATTCTGTAGAGTCGTTTGAAAAATATTTTTCCAGTTCGTATTGGAAAGGTTGGTCAGATCAAGATTATCTGCCAAAGGTTTCAGATTATAAGAATCTCCCGTATTTTCTATGGATACATAAGCTCTGAAGGTCAGTTCTTTTCCTGTGAGTTCTACTTTATGGTTCTGAACCGTAGCATTCTGCAGACGGATTTTATTTCCTCTCTGGAAAGTTCCGTCCAGTAAGCCATAACGATACACGTAAGAGGTTCTCCACTGATCTCCGAAACGGTAGTACAATCCCGCATCGAACTTGATATTTTTCACATCCGGACTTACCAGATCTTTTTCCAGATATCCTGTCCTTGAAACATTGAAAGTGGTTGGTTTTCCATTGTAGTCTACTTTTACAGCAACACGATTATTTCTTTCGTCACCATATTTATTCCAAAGGTCTTCCGCCGGATTATTGGCCAGAGAAAAATTAGGATTGGCGGTGACCAATGATCCCGGATTCTGATCAGTAAGATTGTTCGAAATCCAGTCGGTTCCGCTGAAATATGAGGCATTGACTTTAACAGCAAAGTTTTTATTAATCACCTTTGCAAAACGGATGGCACTTTCTCCCAGAGAACTTATTTTATGGTTAACATTGTCTACATGATTCACTCCACCACGGAAATAAACGCTTATTCCTTCGGAAGTAAACGGATCTTTGGTCTGTAAACTTGCCAGTCCGTTGATGGCATTCATTCCGTATAATGCAGAAGCGGCTCCAGGCGTAACTTCCATAGATTGAATATCCAGTTCTGTAGGCCCAATGGCATTTCCCAACGGTACTCCCAATGTTGCCGACTGTACATCTACTCCGTCTACCAGCTGCATAAAACGGAAATTATTAGGCGAATTGAATCCTCTTGAATTAGGAATTTTCAACGTAAGACTGGAGGTTAAAAGCTGTAATCCCTTTACATTTTCCAATGTTTCATAGAAGGATGCTGCCGGACTTTCTCTGATGGTTTTAATATCAATTTTTTCAATGGCAATGGGTGATCTTAATATTTTTTCCGGAACTCTGGAGGCTGAAATTACTACATCGTCAATGATGGTGTTCTGAGGGTTTAAGCCTATCGTTATTTTGTTGGAAGGTGAAAGTATTTCAACAGTTTGACTCGTGAAACCATCTTTCTGAACAACCACTCTGAAGGGAATCGTAACTCTTGTTCTGATTTTGAAGTTACCCAACTGATCTGTGAATGCGTTATCCTGTGTATTTTCGATCTGTACTTTTACGGAGTCAAGACCTTTTCGTGTATCTGTATTTTTGATGCTTCCGCTAAGCTCTATAAGCTGCTGCTGTGCTTCTGCGAAGTTAAAGAATAGAAATGTGAATGCAATAATACCTGCTTTTGGTAGAAAATTTCCCTGTTTTTTGTTTTTCATTTTGCTTCATTTTTTAGGTTGAGAATGAAGCTGTCTGAACTTTTTACTTCTATGATGAAAGTCTTTATCTTGTTTAATATTACAAATGAGAGGCTTAGAATTCCCCTGCTTTGGAGGGGTGGCGAAAATTCAAAGAATTTTTGACGGGGTGGTTTAAGCCATTAATAGTATTGCTGAGATTGCTTCACCTTCGGTTCGCAATGACAGTCTCGTAAAGTTTCATAATAATTCAAAAACTTCAAACAGCTTTGTTTGTATTGTTATTTTGAGAATCAACAACACATACACATTCGTCCGCCTGAATGAAGAGGTTGAGTTTTTTTGTTTTTTTTCAGATCATAATGAAAATTAGCCATATAATTAATTTAAGGTATGTAAATAACGGTATGAAAAATCACCAAATGTTTCTTCTGCAAGTCTTTTCTGTACATAAATTCCGAAAAGCTCATCCAGCGTGGTCAGAATTTCTTCTTCACCAATGTTTTCTTTAAATTTTGTATTCAGTCGCATTCCTAAGCGGTCTCCCCCAATGTGAAGATTATATTTCCCATAAGCTGTACCCACAAATCCGATTTCAGCATTGGGAGATCTTCCGCAGCCATTAGGACAGCCGGTCATACGGATGGTAATATCTTCTTCCAATAGACCATATTTTTCAAGGATAGGTTCTATTTTTGTGACTAAAGAAGGCAAATAACGCTGTGCTTCTGCCAAAGCCAATGAACAAGTGTTCAGGGCAACACACGCAACAGAATTTTTACGTAAGGCGCTTGCTCCGTGGGTATAATCCGAAATTCCGTGTTCTTTTAAAATATTTTCAATTTCAGGCTTATCTTTTTCGTCAATATCTGCCAGAATAAGATTCTGATTACAGGTAAAACGGAAATTGGCTTTTCCAGTTTGTGCGATTTTTAGTAATCCTGATTTTAAAGGATATTCTGCGGTGTTAAGAATTCTTCCGTGCTCTACAAATACGGTATAAAACCATTTTCCTTCATGATTCTGAATCCAGCCATAGCGGTCTTTTCGTTGTTCAAATTTGAATTCTCTTGCAGGTTCAAAACTGAATCCTGTTCTTTTTTCTACTTCAGATCTATACTGGTCGATACCCAATTTATCAATTGTATATTTTAATCTTGATAATTTTCGGTCGCTTCTGTTTCCGAAGTCTCTTTGTACTGTGATGATTTCGTAGACCGCTTTCAATACTTTTTCTTCCGTATCTACAAATCCAAGAATGGATGCAAGACGTGCGTAAGTGGCTTCATTTCCGTGTGTTGCTCCTAATCCTCCTCCGGCAGCGATATTGTAACCTACAATTTTATCATTTTCGATAATGGCGATTAAAGCAATATCATTGATGAATACATCTACATCATTATTGGGCGGAACTGCAATTCCAATTTTCAGTTTTCTCGGAAGATATCTGTCCTGATACAAAGGATCTTCTTCCGCTTTTCGATCAACCAGAAGTTCATCATCAATCCAGATGTCATAATAAGATTTAGTTTTAGGAAGACACATTTCGCTGATTTTTCCTGCCAGTTCGTAGGCTTCCTGCTGTAAAGGTGATTCCGAAGGATTGGCAGTACAGGTTACATTTCTGTTGACATCTCCACAAGCTGCAATCGAATCCAGATGCTGCAGATTAAAGCTCTGAATGGTTGGTCTTAAATGAGATTTTAAAATACCATGAAGTTGAATGGTTTGCCTTGTGGTTACTTTTATGGTTCCTGTGGAATGATCTTCTGCTGTTTCATTCAACCCTACCCATTGTTCCGGAGTTAAAAAACCACCGGGAAGTCTTAATCTGATCATATAAGAATACAGCCACTCCAGTTTTTTGGAGACACGTTCTTCTCTTCTGTCTCTGTCGTCCTGTTGGTACATTCCGTGGAATTTGATGACAGTCTGGTCATCTTCTCTGATGGCTCCGGTGAAGTTATCTGCAAGGCTTTCCTTTAAAGTTCCTCTGAGTCCGTTACTTCCGGTTTTAATTTTTTCTACCGGTGAAAGGTTCTCTTTATTGTTGTTCATAATTGTTTCCTTTAATTTTTACGGGTACTTCTTTTTAATACACATCTTTAGCATATCTGCCGCTCAGTTCCATTTCTTCCAGGTAAACTGCAGCATCTTCTTTACTGCGTTTTCCTTCATTTTGGATGATACTGAGAAGCGTTTGTTCTACGTCGTAGGCCATGGGTTCTTTCGCTCCGCATACGTACACTGATGCACCACCTTCCAGCCAGTAAAAAACTTCCTGAGCATTTTGTTCCAGTCTGTGCTGAACATACACTTTCTCTGCGGTGTCTCTTGAAAAAGCAAGGTCTAAATGCGTTAAGCTGCCTGTTTTAAGAAAATCCTGAAGCTCTGCCTGATAAAGAAAATCGGATACAAAGTTTCTGTCCCCGAAAAACAGCCAGTTTCTTCCTTCCGCTCCTGTGGCATCACGTTCCCAAAGAAATGATCTGAAAGGCGCAATCCCCGTTCCCGGACCAATCATGATGATATCTTTATCTGCTTCAGGCAATTTGAAATGTCCTGCCTCCTGAATATAAAATTCCACCTCTTCTCCTTCTTTGAATTCACTCAGGAAACCACTGCATAATCCGTTGTGTTTCTGATGATCAATAAAGAATTCTGATTTGGCTACAGTAATATGAATTTCAGTATCACCATGCGCTTCCACAGAGGAAGAAATCGAATACAAACGTGGAGCTTGCGCTGTCAGTATCTGAATGATTTCTTCAAATTCATCAGCATTTTTTACCGGGTAAATCCTAAGCAGATCAAGAAGGCTTAATCTGACTTCCGGGATGGAATGTCCCGTTATCTTAGCATATTGAGCAACCACAGATTTAAGCAGATAACTGATGTTAAGATGCTTGTGCAGGAGTTCTTCTACAGAATCCGTAATTTTTGTTGTTTCTACCTGCTTCTTAGGATCAATTCCTGTTAAAGTAATGATTTCATGAACTACTTCTTTTGAATTGAATGGGATCACTCCCAAAGCCGAACCAGGCTGATACGCAAGGGAATCTTCCGTTTCAATTTCAATATGATAGGTTTCTTTTTCAGACGTAATATCATTCAGATTGATGATGGCTGAAACTTTTCCCCGAAATTTCTTTCTTCCGGTAGAAACTTTTGGAACTGAAACATTTTTTGTACTCTGACCAGCATTTTTATGAACTGTTTCAAATACATGTTCTATCCAATGGGAAGCTTCCTGCTCGTAATCAATATCACATTTTTTTAATGGAATAACACGTTGAGCACCCAATATTTCAAAACGTGAATCCACATCTTCTCCGGTTTGGCAGAATAAAGGATAACTGCTGTCTCCCAACGCCAATACTCCATATTTTAATCCGCTGAGATTAATTTCATTTTCATGAATATAATCGTAGAACTTTTTGGCAAGCGCTGGCGGTTCACCTTCTCCCTGGGTGCTGATGACTACAAAGAAAAACTCTTCTTTCTCCAAATCTTTAGGTTTGTATTGGGAAAGGTCGGCCAGTTTTACCTGAAGTCCTTTTTTCTTCACGATACCTGCAAGGGCTGTAGCGAGTTTTTTGCTGTTTCCGGTTTCCGTACCGTAAGCCAGGGTTATTTTTTTTACAGCATTCTGAACAATAGTATTCGTTTCCTGTGGTGGCAATACGGCTGTGAGTGATGATCCTCCGGCAATACCTGCAAGATATCCGCTTGCCCAGATGGCTTCGTCTCTGGAGAGGTCTCCGGAGATTTGTTTTAATACGTTTAATTTAGTTTCAGACAGCATATTCAAAGAAATTTTGAGTGGTAGGGATGAGACTTCCGTTTTCCACTGATTTAAAATAAAGACCTTCCTGCTCGGCATTTTCCAACCATGAAAATTTTTCATGGAGGTTTACAATTTTACCCACTACCACCAATGAAGGTGAAGCAAAGTTTTTATCACCAAATTTTTCATTAAAATCATCAAATGATGACGTGTACACCTTTTGGAAAGGCGTTGTTGCCTGTTCAATGACTGCAATTTTTTTATCACCTGAAATCTGTAGTTCTTTCAGTTTTTCCACAAGAGGAGTAAGATTTCCTTTAGACATGTAGAAAACAAGAGTATCAGTGGTTAAAGCAAGCTCTTTCCAGTATTCTTCGCTCACGATTTCCGATTTATAATACGTCAGAAAACGAACGGATGTAGAATATCCTCTCGCTGTTAAAGGCATCCCTGCAAAAGCCGCAGCTCCTAAAGCCGCTGTAATTCCCGGAATGATTTCGTAAGGAATATGATTTTGTTTTAAAGCCTGCAGTTCATCCAGAATATTGGAGAATATAGAAACGTCTCCTCCTTTCAATCTTACAATAGTTTTATTCTGAAGGGCATATTCCACCATCAAAGTATTGATATGAGACTGAGGAGTGGAAGCATTTTTGCTGCATTCTTTGCCTACATAGATGATTTCTGTGTTTTCATTAACGTAGGTTTCCAGAATTTCCGGACTTACAAGGCGGTCACATAAAATGACGTCTGCTTCTGCGATAGCTTTTACTGCTTTTACAGTGATCAGTTCAGGGTTGCCGGGCCCTGCACCGATAAGGAAGACCTTTGGTGATTTTATATTTGTTTTCATTGAAGTAGGTGTTAATTAAGGATTTAGAAGAGTCCTTCTACAGAGAGATACCTTTCTCCTGTATCGTAATTGATGGTAAGGATTTTAGCGTTAGGTTGTATTTCAGGTAAATGTTTGGCGATGGCTGCTAAAGCGGCTCCTGTAGAAACTCCTACAAAAAGGCCTTCTTTTTTAGCAGCGTTAAGAGCATATTCATAAGCTTCTTCTTTGCCTACTGTGATCACTCCGTCTAAAAGGGTAATATCCAGAATGGAAGGTACAAAGCCTGCTCCTAATCCCTGTAACGGGTGTGGTGCCGGGCTTCCTCCGCTTAATACAGGAGATAATTCCGGTTCTACAGCAATAACTTTTACGTTAGGATATTTTTCTTTTACCGTTTTTGCGATTCCGGTGATGTGACCTCCGGTTCCTACTCCTGTAATGATATAGTCCAGTCCGTCCGGGAAGTCTTTTAGAATTTCCTGAGCAGTGGTTTCTATATGTACTTGTACATTGGCAGGATTGTCAAATTGTCTTGGAATCCATGAATTGGGTGTTTCTTCAGCCAGTTCATTAGCTTTTTCAATAGCCCCTTTCATTCCTTTTTCTCTTGGAGTAAGCACGAATTCTGCTCCATAAGCTTCCATAATTTTACGGCGTTCTATACTCATGCTTTCCGGCATGACAAGAATGAGTTTGTATCCTTTTACGGCAGCTACCAAAGCGAGTCCTATTCCCGTATTTCCGCTGGTAGGCTCTATGATAACGCTGTCTTTATTTAATAATCCTTTGGCTTCTGCATCTTCAATCATGGCCAGGCCAATTCTGTCTTTAATGCTTCCTCCAGGGTTGCTTTTTTCAAGTTTGATCCAGATTTCGTGATCTGAACTGAAGAGTTTATTAATTTTCACGACGGGTGTATTTCCTATCGTTTCTAATGCATTCTGAAATTTCATATCAATGTACTTTTTATTTTTGTTTTTTCTTAAATCACAAAGGTTAATGATTCCGGTAATGAACTGTTATCCTTTATTTTTATTTCGCTTTTGTGGTAGACCAGAGAATTGGCAGGAACATCCTGTGTTACCCAGACATTTCCTCCGATAATACTTTCTCTGCCTATTGTTGTTTCACCTCCCAGAATGGTTGCTCCCGAGTAGATAATCACATCATCTTCTATATTGGGATGCCTTTTCTGATGGGCTTTTTCTTTGGAAACATTCAATGCACCAAGGGTTACTCCCTGATAAATTTTGACATTATTCCCGATAATGGTTGTTTCTCCGATCACAATTCCTGTTCCGTGGTCAATGAAAAAAGACTTTCCAATGGTCGCTCCCGGATGGATATCAATTCCTGTTTTACTGTGGGCATATTCTGAAATGACACGGGGTAAAATTTTCACTTCCTGAGTCCAGAGCTGGTGCGAAATACGGTAGACATATGTGGCAAAAAAGCCCGGATATGCCAGATATACTTCTTCCAGAGAGTCCGCAGCAGGATCAAATTCCAAAATAGATTTTGCATCCAGCACCAACTGATTGTATAATTCCGGTAACGCTTCAAAAAACTGACTGACCTGTTCTTCAGTAAGGGTTTTATCGCCTGTTACCGTATGAATAAGGACTGAAAGTGTTTCCTGCAGTGCTTCAAAATTTCTTTTCAGCTGATCTTCAGTATTGTCATTCTGAGGAAGGAAGAGTGTTTCATACAAATCCTTCACCCACTTTTTGGTCTTTATTTTATCAAAGAATCCATGAATGCTGTTTTGCTTGGTCTGATGAATTCTTTCTATTAATTGATCGGAAATTGCCATTTTTTCTATTGGATTATACAGGCTGCTACCGTTGAATTGGACGTTTCATCTACCAAAATGGCAGAGCCCGTTGTTTTGTTATGGGTAAAGCTGTCATAGACCAAAGGCTGTGCCGTTCGTAGGGTAACTTTCACAATTTCATTCAGTTTAATTTCACCATCTGCCTGTTCTCTGATAAGGGTATTGACATTGATCTTATAGTCGATCTCTTTTACCACAGCTTTTACAAGTCTGCTGTTCTGCTGCAGAAGGTATTTATTCCCCGGCTGCAAAGGTTTCTGATCAAGCCAGCATAAAAGAATTTCAAGATCTTTTTCAACGGTGGGAACATGTTCTTCCGTAACAAAAATATCTCCTCTGCTGATATCTACATCATGAGCAAGATGGATAACGGCTGGCTGACCTTCAAAGGCTTCTTCTTTTTCAATACCATTGATCTCAATTTTTGTTATTTCTGTAGTCAGATCTGCAGGAAGTATGTGGATTTTGTCTCCTTTGTTGAACTTTCCGCTTAATATTTGTCCGGCATATCCTCTGTAATCGTGAAGTTCTTCAGTCTGAGGACGAATCACGTACTGAACCTGAAAACGGCTTCCATTATTTTTTTCTTCATTAATCGTTACTTCTTCAAGGTATTCCAGAAGGGAATTTCCTTCATACCATTCTGTTCTCGAAGATGTTGAAACAATATTATCTCCTTTTAATGCTGAAATGGGGAAATAGCTGACGTCATTTAAACCCAGATTTTCTGCAATTTTTGTATATTCTGATTTTATATTTTCAAAAACTTCTTCGGAATAATCTACCATATCCATTTTATTGATGGCTACAGCAACCTTTTTCAACTGTAATAAAGAAGCGATGATGGAATGCCTTCTGGTCTGCTCAATCACACCTTTTCGGGCATCAATCAGAATAACCATCAGATCAGAGTTGGAAGCTCCGGTGATCATATTACGCGTATATTGTACATGCCCGGGAGCATCTGCGATGATAAATTTCCTTTTTGCAGTTGAAAAATAGCGGTAAGCAACATCAATGGTGATTCCCTGCTCTCTTTCTGCACGCAGACCATCCGTTAAAAGGGCAAGGTCTACTCCGTCTTCATTTTTGTTTTTAGAATGTTTTTCAAGGACTTCCAACTGGTCCTGTAAAATACTTTTGCTATCGTAAAGCAGTCTTCCGATAAGGGTACTTTTACCGTCATCTACGCTTCCTGCTGTTATAAATCTTAATATATCCATCCGAATTTTAATTATAAATAATGAGTAATTGGTAATGAGTAATGTTCTGTCGTTAAGAAGTAAAGGTGTTTATCCTATTACTTATTATTCATCGCTGATTGCTTATCTAAAAATAGCCTCCTTTTTTTCTGTCCTCCATGGCGGCTTCTGTTACCCTGTCATCAATTCTGGTTTCCCCACGTTCTGAAATTCTGGTGGCTACAATTTCTTCTATGACAGCATCTATTGTTACAGCATTAGATTCTACAGCTGCAGTGCAGGTCATATCTCCTACGGTACGGTAACGGATTTTCCTGGTAGTGATGATATCTTCAGGTTCTAAGACAACATGGGAAGAGTTGGCAAGCCATTGTCCGTTGAAGTCGATCACTTCTCTTTCATGCGAAAAATAGATGGAAGGAAGTGCAATTTTTTCTCTTCGGATATAATTCCAGATGTCAAGCTCTGTCCAGTTACTGATGGGGAAAACTCTTACATTTTCTCCTTTGTGAATCTTTCCGTTGAAAATATTCCAAAGCTCAGGACGCTGAAGTTTAGGATCCCATTGCCCGAATTCATCACGAACGGAGAAGATTCTTTCTTTTGCTCTTGCTTTTTCTTCATCTCTTCTGGCTCCTCCCATGCAGGCATCGAATTCAAATTCTTCAATGGTATCAAGTAGTGTGTAGGTTTGCAGCCAGTTTCTGCTCGGGAATTTACCTTTAGCCTCGGTCAGTTTTTTACTCTTTATCGTATCTTCCACTTTTCTGACTACCAGATTCACGTCTAGCTGTTCTACCAGCTGATCACGGAAATCCAATACCTCCTGAAAGTTGTGTCCGGTGTCTACATGGACAAACGTAAATGGGATTTTTCCATGAAAGAAAGCTTTTCTCGCCAGATGAGCCAGTACAATACTGTCTTTTCCGCCGCTGAATAATAAAGCCGGACGTTCAAACTGACCTGCTACTTCTCTTAGTATGTAAATAGATTCTGCTTCCAGCTGATCTAAATAGTTTAACTGATGTATTGACATTTTTTTCTTTTTTTATTGATGAATATGCAGACCGCATTCTTTTTTGTTGGCATCTTCCCACCACCAACGGCCTGCTCTGAAATCTTCTCCTTCTTTGATCGCTCTTGTACAGGGCTCACATCCTATGCTTACAAATCCTTTTTTATGAAGGTGATTGTAAGGTAAGTGATGATCCTTTACATAGGTTGTCACCTGTTCTGTCGTCCAGTGAAGGATGGGATGAAATTTGATGATCTTGTTATCCGGATCCCATTCCAGCTGAGGCATATTCTGTCTGTTGGGAGAATGTTCGGATCTCAGACCTGTAATCCATACTTCATAGCCTTCCAGTGCTTTTCTTAAAGGATGAACCTTTCGAATCGTACAGCATGCTTTCCTCTTTTCTACGGATTGATAGAATGAATCAGGACCGTTTTCTGTGACAAACTCTCTCAGCTCTTCCGTATCCGGATAATAGGCTTTGATGTTCTTTTTAAAGAAAGCCTTGGTGGAAGTCCAGGTTTCATAAGTCTGTTCAAAAAGTCTTCCCGTATCCAGGGTGAATATTTCAATATTTAAATCCTTTATCAGATGAGTGATGACCTGATCTTCGTAACTGAAACTGGTTGAAAAGATCACTTTACCCGGGAATCTTTCAGTCAGTATTTGCAGTGCATTGGTTTGAAAAGATGCTTCATTAGCCTCTTTCACAAGTTTTTCTAATTCATTTTCCAGACTGTTATTCATTTTGAATTGAGATTTAAGTCTTGCAAATATATATAAAATTCTATAACTCCTATCAAAATAGTAGAATTTAAATAAAAAAAATTTTAATCTTTAGTAATAAACTTAGTCAGAGTAGCTTCCATCATGCTAGTTCTGGTCTTTTCACGAACGATCATTAATTCTTTTCTCAGATAGCAGACTGCTTCGTCTACACAATCGTCACACGCTTCGTAAAAATTTAAAGAAACACATGGGGTAAGCGCAATAGGACCATCGAAAATACGGTAAATATCTGCTAATGAGACCTCATCAGGTGATTTTAAAAGATAATACCCTCCTACTTTACCCTGTTTGCTGTTAACGAGTTTGGCTCTTTTAAGTTCGAGAAGAATCTGTTCCAGAAATTTCTTGGGAATATTTTCGTCCTGTGCAATAACGGAAGTTGGCAGAAAGCCCTGGTTATAATTCCTTGCTAATCTGACCATTGCTTTAAGCGCATATTTGCAACGTTTCGACATCATAATTCCTGCAAGTTATGATAAATTATCTGATAAATGAAATGTTTTTATAGCGGAAGACTTTGTATTTTAACCACAAAATTCACAAAAGATAAAAAACACTTAAGTTGATTTTAAGTTACACATGGACTGCTGAAAAGTTCACTTAAGTTTTAAAATTTTGATTTTTATTGATACCCAGACTCTGTGTCAATTTTCTAAGATCTGTGGTGGAAAAATATAATTTTACCACAAAATTCACAAAAGATAAAAACACTTAAGTTGATTTTAAGTTACAAATGGACTGCTGAAAAGTTAACTTAAGTTTAAAAATCGAAGATTTTTATAATACACAAACATCTGTGGGAAAAGCTAACCACCCCGTCAAAAATTCTTTGAATTTTTGCCACCCCTCCACAAGAGGGGAATTCTAAGCCCTCCGTTTGTAATATGAACCACAAGTTTACTCTTTCTCTAAAACAAAATAAGCCAGTTCTCTATCTTCTCGTGCAAGATTTTCAACTCTACTGAAACCGCTTTTCAGAAGTACTTTTTGAGAACCGATATTATCAAGATCGGTTACCGCAACGATATCCTTTTTAGGATGTAATGAATAGCAATAATCAACAAGTGCTTTACAGACTTCGGTTCCGAGACCTTTTCCCCAATAATTTTCTCCTAAGGTATACCCTATTTCTATCTGTTCCGGATTGTCCAGAAATACTCTGGCAAGGCACATTCCCACAAAATCATCATCTTGGGTACTGAATATTCCCCATCTGCTGAATGGACCTGCTTCATAATCTGCCAACGCTTTGTCAAACATTTCCTTGTACTCTTCAGGAGTTTTGTAAGGCAGATACCGGGTTACATTCTCATTTTCAAAAAGAGTAGAGAATAAAGAAAATTCTTCAGGCGTAAATTCACGAATAATGATCGTGTGATTTTTATATTTCATAGAAATGAATAAAATGTAAATGTTTAATTCACGAATAAAATTAGGTAAATAAATCTGAAATTATAACTGAATACCCATTTAATATAAAAAAAATGGGCTTAAAATTAAACCCATCATTGTTGAAAATTTGAAAAAATAATACATCCACTATAGGATTTTCTCAAATCAACCCTGTCAATGACATAATAAATTGTCATACAAGATGTTTCTTTAGGAATGTGAAATAAAAAAAGATGAGCTCAATGAGCCCATCTTAATCCTCTACCATCTCAAAAAAAGAGACAGTTGAAATAAAACCATTTACTAACGATTATATTGTAGCAATATACCGTTGGATCCTATTTTTTAATGAATTTCTGAGAAGATTTCCCTAAAGAAGTTTCAATATCAATTAAATAAGTTCCGCTTAGGAAGTTTTTAACATCAACCTTATCACCACTAACTTTAGCATTCATTTTTCTTCCAAACATATCATAAACAGAAATTGATTTAATTTCCCCTTTTGTTTTAATAGTCAATACATCAGAAACCGGATTTGGATAGATGGAAGTTTCTGAGTTGGTTGTATCAACGTCTGCAGTGGAGAATGATAATGCACAAGGTGTTGTAATACTGCCATTTGGTTGAGTATTATATGCAAACTCAGTGACAGAATAATTTGAACCATTGGTCCCAACGCTCACTTTGAAATAGCCGTTAATATCGTAGCCTTCGAATTGGTTTCTAAAACCAACATAGGCTGTTTTACCAGACCAGGTAGTATAGGTAGGAGTATACACATCCAGTTGTCCGGGAGTCCAAGTTGGATACCCTATATTATTTGCATTTGTTATAGTGGTACAGGCTGGAATTAAAGAGATATTCCGTGTTCCCGTTTGGCAAACTAATCCTTTCCAATAAGTTTCCAATTTTAATTGATTGGCTCCATAGTACCAGGCGCCATACCCTGCATCATCACTAAGCTCCGGGTTAATGATAAAATATTTCCAAGTTGCCCCTGAGTTGGTGGTTACTGTTGTTGGTGTTGGGTTGGCATAACTTTCCAGAGGATTTCCTTTAACTATTTTATAAGGATCTTTATAAGAAAAAGTTAAGGCCAAAGCTGTAGTTGATCCTAATGATGTTGTGCCTCCTGTTATAGCCGGATTCAGAAATGTAATTGATGAATTTAAGACCTGACTTTTAGAATGACTGGTTGCAGCACCATTGATGGTAAGTGTAGCTGTAGTAGGGCTTGTAACTACTATACTTGCAGTTAATCCTGCTGGCAATGAAGAAGTGAAATGGGTTCCTGAAGTAAGAGTTGTTCCATTTGGCAGGGCAAATGTTGCTCCGTTTAGCGTAATCTTTGATGCAGGGGCAGATGATACTGTTCCATCTAATGACACGGCTCCATTATTGTTTAAATTCTCTGTAAATGTACTGTTGCTAAGGGCTAGCCTAGGTGGAGTATTAGCAACTCCGGTTGCAGCTAAGTTGGCAGGCTGCCATAAATTCATTCGCGAAGGATGGTTTAATGCCGCCAGCATTCTGTTAACCTGTCCGTTGGTAAACATTTTATAACAGCCGGAAGAGCCATTGTATCCCATATAGTTTTCAACGTTTACTTTTTGTCCAAGACAATTGTTACCAGAGTTACATCCCAATCCGGAAGAAGTATTTTCCACAGGGGTGTCTGCAACTCCATCACCATCATTACCAGGGTTTGAAGTTGAACAAAGAACATTGAAAGTATGCTGAAGATTGAGCCAATGCCCAAATTCGTGCGTGAATGTATCAGAAAATTCGTTTGAAGCTACTGTTCCTGCGGCATCAAATATATAACGCCCATTATACACAACTCTGGCCGTATTTACTGAAGTCATGTATGAATCCGGATACCAGGCAACTCCTGATTGATATAAATCTTTATTAGCATATAAGTCATTTTGGATATATACATTCATATACTTTGTATTATCCCATGCATCGGTACCAATTTCTGTATCATATCCGCCTCCATTGCCATATCCGCCCTTGAAGGGGTGAAATACCACTCCGCTTGTTGCTTTTCCGGTTGGATCAATTTTAGCTAATCGGAATTCAATACTTAGTGCTCCTCTGATAGATTGGAAATCAGGATCTACAGTATTTGAATCAGTGTTGATTCCGTTGAAATTTAGATTGATTTGTTCCAGTAAGTTGACTACTTTTTGGTAATTTACTTTTACATTACTCTGAGATTCTCCATACACATGGAAAACAACGGGGATAATGTAGGTTGGATTATTGATAGACTTATCCACTGAATTTTTGTTTGATCTCATTTTTTTCATGAAATCTTGAGTGTATCTTTCAAATTTTTCATATTCAGCCTTTGATTCAGGATGCAGTTTAAAATGTTGTTTCATCATTTCATCTGCTTTACACTCATGAGGTCTTTTTTCTTGCGCAAAACCTATTATTGGAAATAGGGAAACAAGTAGTAGTAATTTAAATTTTTTCATAAATTTTGGATTTGGTTGTTAATAAATTATTTGGGTTTAATTTTGTGTGTAATGTGATGTTTTTTTAATTAAATCTTTCAGGGTTGAATATCTTTATCTCAACCGTTGGCTTTTCGTCATTGGCAAGTTCTGAAACTGTTTTTCCAAAAATAGGTCCTAAGCTTAATCCCATCATTCCGCCGCCGCCTGCGATAATGAGGTTTTTCAGTTGGGAAGACTGTCCTAAGTAGGGAAGTCCATCCGGTGCACAAGGTCTGTATCCGAACCAGATTTCAGATTCTTTTGGAGGTTCAACCTTGAAATCGGGTAAGTATTTGGGGATGGATTGGATGATTCCTTCTACCCTTTTCATATTAATTTTATCCTGATGGGAAGCCAGCTCCATCGTTCCGCCGAAACGGATCTGTCCGTTCATTGGGGTCACTGCTACTCTGGCTTCAAGTAATAAAGCGGCATGCTCTAATGTATTGAGAGGATTTTCCGGTTGGTGCATCAACGAATACCCTTTCCCGGGCATTAATTGAATTTTAATACCTGCTTTTTGGGCAAGCTCAGGTAAAAATGAACCTCCTGTCATGATAAATTGGTCGGCAGTAAATTCCTTACGATTGGCAATGACTGTTTTAATCGTATTTCCAAAAGTTTTAAAGCCTGTTACCTGATGATGAGTATGGAAAATGACTCCGCTATTTTTAAGATAAGAGATCATTTGTTTCATCAGTTTCACGGGATTCATATGGCCGTCGCATTTATAATTGACCCCTCCAATGACATCCAATTGAACATTAGGTTCGAGTTCCTGAATTTCTTTCTTATCCAGAATATCAACAGGTAACCCCATATTGATGGCTTTGTAAGCCAGTTCGGTTTCCTCTTCTGCTACTTTCTCTGTTTTATAGAGCATTAAAATACCATTCTGGTTCAGCTCAAAATCAAATTCGTCTTTTCCTGCAATTTCATTATAAAGTCTGCTGCTTGCCAGGTTGAGATCCCGGATGGCTGACGCAGAGTAATCAACATGTTTCTGGTTGGAATGTTTCAAAAACTTCAATCCCCAGGAAAACAGCCTGGAATTGAGTGAAGGCCTTACATAAAACGGACTTTTACTGTCAAACATCCAGCGTATTCCCTGGGCAACTACTCCCGGTGCGGCCAATGGGGTAAAATGACTGGGTACAATCATTCCTGCATTTCCATAGGAACAGTTGTTGGTAAGGTCATTCTGTTCAAGAATTTCCACCTGCCATCCTTTTTGTAAAAGGTAATACGCTGAGCTTAATCCTGCTATTCCTGCACCGATAATCAGTGCTTTTCCTTTATTCTGTGTCATATGCCTGTTTACATTACCTGAAATCCCTGCCAATAAGGATCTTCATCATCAATAATAATATGATTATAGCCGGTAATTCTTGCCCAGCCTTCTACTGACGGAATAATGGCTGGTCTCCCATCTAAAGTAGCAGTCTCTTCAATTCTCCCGATAAACTGTGAACCAATATAGCTTTCATGAATAAATTCCTCTCTTTCCTTCAGTTTTCCCTTAGCATACCATTGAGCCATTCTTGCCGAAGTTCCTGTACCGCATGGTGAACGGTCTAAAGCATTTTCACCCACCAATACTGCATTTCTTCCGCTGGCTTTAGGATCTGTAGGTTTCCCCGTCCACTGAATGTGGCTTAATCCTGTAATATGTTCAATTTCCGGATGGATGAATTCATATTTTTCATTGAGTAATTTTCTGATAATCTTTCCATAGTGGATGAGCTGACTGGCCGTAAAATCAGAGATATCTCTGAAGTTTTCCTGAGGATCTATAATAGCATAAAAGTTTCCGCCATAAGCGACATCAGCCCTTATTAAGCCAAGATCCGGACATTCAACTTCAAGGTTTTCAGCGTAGAGGAAAGATTTTATATTCGTCAGCTTTACAGATTTTACTTTTTTTCCTTCCTGTACGTAATCAATAAGGATAAGTCCTGCAGGGGTTTCAAGGCGTAATCTTCCCGGAATTTTAGGTACAACAAGTCCTTCTTCAATGGCAATGGTAACCGTTCCGATTGTTCCGTGTCCGCACATGGGAAGACATCCGCTGGTTTCAATATATAAAACTCCGATATCATTATTTTCATCTGCAGGAGGATACAGCATACTTCCGCTCATCATATCATGACCACGGGGTTCAAACATCAATCCTTTTCTTATCCAGTCGTATTCTTTCATGAAATGAAGTCGGCGTTCCATCATAGAATTCCCTTTTAAAATAGGAGCACCACCTGCAACAAGACGGACAGGACATCCACAGGTGTGAGAATCTATACAAAAAAATGTTCTGTTCATGTGGTCTGTAATTTTAATGATTCTGAATTCATTACTCCATCCACCATTCTGCTGATTTGTAATGGATTATCATTTTTAAGTTCATCAGGTAAAAATTCATCCGGCCAGTTCTGAAAAGAAACAGGACGAACAAAACGTTTAACAGCATCCGGTCCTACAGAGGTAAAGCGGGAATCGGTAGTGGAAGGAAAAGGACCACCATGCTGCATGGCATACACCACTTCTACTCCTGTAGGCATTCCATTGAATAGCAGCCTTCCGCATTTATCTTTGAGAATATGGATTAGCATACTATTATCCCGTACATCGTCATGGGTAGCGGCAATAGTAATGGTTAATTGTCCTTTTAACCGTTGGGCAATCTTGATGAGTTCTTCATTAGTTTCACACGCTACAACAATACCAAAGGGTCCAAAGACTTCTTCACTCAATATAGGATTATTCATGAAGGTATGGGCATTGGTTTTTATCACTGAAGCGATTCCCTGATCATTTTCTGCGACTGTATTTGATGAAGCTATCATTTCAACATCTGTCTGCTCTGTTGCAGTATTTTTGTTTTTTTCAAAACTTTCCAATATCCCTTTGTGAAGCATTGCAGCGGGAGCCACGTTTTGAATTTCCTCTTTTAATGCATGGATAAAACGATCAAGCGGTTTCCCTTTCAAAGCAATAAACACTCCCGGATTGGTGCAAAACTGGCCGACTCCTAATGTTAAAGAAGCAATATATTCTTTGGCTAATGTTTCTGCTTTGTTTTCAAGCAAGTTTTGAAATGCAAATACAGGATTGCTACTTCCCATTTCTGCAAAAACCGGAATAGGATTTTCACGGTTGTTGGCAATATCAAACAGAACCTTTCCACCCTGGAAAGAACCGGTAAAAGCAACTGCCCTGATGTCTTTATGCTGAGTGAGATAAGCTCCGATTTCATAGGAAGTTCCGGTGATATGGCTAAAAACTCCTTCAGGCCATCCAAAGGCTTTAACAACCGCACTTATAGCAGCAGCCATCATTTGTGAAGTCTGAGGATGTGCCGGATGCGCTTTTATAATGACAGGGCAGCCTGCACCGATAGCACTGGCAGTATCGCCTCCTGCAGTAGAAAATGCAAAAGGAAAATTACTGGCTCCGAAAATGACAACAGGTCCGATGCCTACATTATATTTTCTAAGATCACCTTTTTGTTTTTCAGGCTGGGCGAGATCAATTCTGGCTTCTGTGTATATCCCGGAAGCAACAGCTTTTGCATAGCTTCTCCATTGTCCTACAGTTCTGGCTTTTTCACCAATAAGTCTGGCTAATGGCAATGAAGTTTCGGTATGAGTAACAGCCAAAAGGTCTTCCCCCAAAGCTTCAATCTGATCAGCGACAGCATTCATAAATTCTGCCCGTTCAGTGACGGTCGTGCTTTTAAGAAACTGAAAGGCGTCAGCAGCCCTCTGGATTCTTTGATCAATATTTTGTGTTGATGTTTCTTCCATCATAGCTGTATTTCTGGAATTAATAGTGCCGGACGATTCGCTCTGCCTTCTTCAATAATTTTTTGAATTCTTTCAGCTTCTTTTCCCTGAAGTTCAAGACGTGGAGCTCTGACATGAGGATTGCTTATTCCTTCTGCTGTTGCAGCCAGTTTAATATATTGGATAAGTTTAGGGTGAATATCCAGCTCCAGCAATGGCATAAACCATCTGTAAATTGCTACAGCTTTATCATATTCATTGGCTTTCACATGGTTGTACATCGCCATGGTTTCATTAGGAAATGCATCTACAAGACCTGCCACAAGACCGTCTGCTCCAAGCATCAGGGTTTCCAGACAAATAGTATCTACTCCTCCAAGAATTTTAATTCTTTTTCCAAAACGGTTGATCATTCTGGTTACGTTCGCCAGATCTCTTGTTGATTCTTTTACCGCCTGGATGGTCGGATATTCAATAAGCTCCTCAAACATTTCAAGAGAAACGTATATTCCATAATCTACAGGGTTGTTATAAATAAGGATAGGAAGATCTGTAGCGGAAGCCACTGCTTTAAAGTACTCAACAACTTCGTGGTTATCAGCTTTGTAACGCATTGGTGGAAGAAGCATCAGGCCGTCTGCACCAAATTCTTTGGCTTTTTGAGCGAAGTTGACGGCATTTCTGGTCGTATTTTCAGAAAGATTGAGAATGACAGGAATTCTACCCTGTGTTATCTTTTTGGCATATTTCAGCAGTTCAAATTTTTCCTCTGTTTCCAAAGCACTGGCCTCTCCCAATGTTCCTGCAAGGATAATCCCGTGAACTCCTGCTTTAATCTGGGCTTCTGTATTGATGGCAAACATGTCAAAGTCTATCTCCCCTTCTTTTGTAAAAGGCGTCAATACAGCGGGATAAATACCTTCCCAGTTTAGTTTTGTACTCATATCAAATAATATTTATTCAAAACTAGGTGAATTTTAAAACGGTAAATGTTAATATTTTAATAGGTTCTCACCGTATTTTAACATGTAGCTGTTTATTGCTCTATAGTAGCCTCTTTGTAGTGCTTCAGGTATTCTTTAGGAGAATATTTCATGATGGATTTAAAAACGCGGTTAAAATTGGTAAGGCTATTGAATCCACTGTTGAAGGCAACAGAAGAAATACTGTACATATTGCTGGCTGTCAATAGTCTGCAGGCCCGCTGTACCCGAAGTTCATTGAGGTATTCGATATACGTGATGCGGGTACGTTTTTTAAAAGACCTGCAAAAAGCCTGAGGCGTCATACAGGCTTCTTTGGCAATGAGATTAAGGGTTAGTTTATGTTGGGTAAAATTTTTCTTGATAAAATTCTGTGCATCTATAATTCTTTGGTCTGTATCAGAAATAGGATCAGGCAGATTCTTTTCTGAAGATAACGGAATATGCAAATGCCTGTTTTGCATAAGATGGTTTAAAATCCTTATAAAATCTATAATCTGATCTACTCCTTTTGTTTTTTGCAGTGCAGCAATATCTTCTGCGATACTTTTTTTTAGTTTGGAAGCCACCTGGAACCCTACTTCTGAATGATTGATGAAATTTTTTAATTCCTCAAATTCCGGTAAGCCGAAAAATGCAGCGATCTTTTTATGAGGATCAAAGAAGATAGAGATGGCATGAACCTTCTGCTTTTCATTTTTCTCAAAACTGCCCCTGAAAACATGGGATTGATTGGCTCCGAGATAGAAAATATCACCTGCCTCGAAATTAAAGAGATTCTGTTCTATGGCCAATGTTCCATGCCCTCGAAGAATCCACATGATCTGTGTTTCTGTATGACGATGGAAATATGGATAGAAATTAGGCATAATATCTTCCTGAATGCGGATACTTTTGTTGGTATCGGCCGGAACAGAAAACTGGAGACTCTTCATCATAATATGAATGTTTTACCGGGTTATCAGATTAGCATGGTTAAAATATTGCTGAAGTTAAGCAAAATATGAACATTGACTATCAGATTAAAATCCAAATTTTACATATTCTTATTTTTAATGAATAAAGTACTATAAATAGTACAAAATCGTAACTTTAAACTTTTAAAATAAAAAGTATTCATAATATATGTTTTCAGCACAAACTTATCAAGACAGAAGGTCAGTATTACAAAGAAGTGTGTCTAACGGAATCTTATTATTTCTGGGAAATATAGAGAATCCTGTAAACTTTGAACACAATCCTTATTATTTCCGCCAGGACAGTACCTATTTATACTATTTCGGAATCCAGGAACCCCGTATTGCAGCGATTATTGATATTGATGAGAATAAGACCATTGTTTTCGGAGATGAACTAAGTATCGATGATATTGTATGGATGGGCAGACAGGAAACCTTGAAAGAAAAAAGCCTGAAGTCCGGAGTGCATGAAACTTTACCGTATGCTGAGCTTTCTCAATATATTATAAAAGCAAAAGCTTCAGGAAGAAAAGTCCATTATCTCCCACCTTATCAGTCTTCCAATAAAATTGTACTGGGAGATCTTCTTGGGATTAAAATTGCAGAACTGCAGCCCTCTGTGGAAATGATTAAAGCTATTGTAAAACAGCGTTCGATCAAAGAACCTCAGGAAATTGTACAGATTGAACAGGCTGTGAATGTGTCCAATGAAATGCATTTACTTGCCATGCGCGCAGCGAAGCCGGGAATGAAAGAATATGAAATTGCCAACGCGATCCAGTATCTTGCAGCCAACAAAGAATGTCAGATGTCTTATCCTCCTATTGTGACGATCAACGGAGGAATTCTGCATAACCATTATCGTCTTAATACCATGAAAGAAGGCGATCTTTTCCTGAATGATTCCGGAGCAGAAACCGCAATGGGATATGCGGGTGATCTTACCAGAACCTTTCCTGTAGGGAAGACTTTTACCACGAAGCAAAAGGAAATGTACGAAGTGGTTCTGAATGCTTTTAATCAAGCTCAAAACCTTCTGAAACCGGGAATCCGATTTAAAGATATTCACCTCAAAGCAGCACAGCATCTGGTAGAAGGACTTATCGATCTTGGATTGATGAAAGGTAACCCTGAAGATGCGGTAAAAAATCATGCTCATACCCTATTTTTTCAGTGCGGACTCGGGCATATGATGGGATTGGATGTACACGATATGGAAGACCTTGGAGAACAGTATATTGGCTATACTGAAGAAGAACCGAAAGACACCAAAACATTCGGATTGAAATCTTTACGTTTAGGGAAAGCTTTAGAGTCTGGTTTTGTAGTAACAGTTGAGCCTGGTATTTATATGATTCCGGAACTGATTGACATTTGGCAGGCTGAAAATAAAAACGCAGACTTTATTAATTATGATAAAGTAAATGAATACCGGAATTTCGGAGGAATCCGTGTGGAAGATGATTTCCTGATCACAGACAACGGGTACAGACTTCTGGGTAACGGATTGATCAAAACCGTTGAAGAAATTGAAAATTACAGAGCTGAACATTGAGCTTAATTCAAATAGAACTATGAAGAATATAAAAAAACTAACAGCTATTGCATTGTATTTCCTGTGCCTGTCACCATTGGCGGCACAGAAGACACAATGGACTCCGGATGGCAACGCTTATTATTCATTTACTAAAAAAGGGATTGAAATTGTTGATATACTGCATCCCGGAAAAGATCAGCTCCTTTTAAGCAGCAGCGAGCTGGTTCCTGCCGGAAGTTCTGAAGCCTTACAAGTACAAAGTTTTCAGGTATCTCCTGATGATAAAAGTTTATTGCTTTTTGCCAATACAAAAAAAGTATGGAGAGATAATACCCGTGGAGATTACTGGATTTACGACAAAAATACCAAAAAGCTTACCCAACTGGGAAAAGGGTTACCTGCTTCCTCACTGATGTTTGCAAAGTATTCTCCGGATGGCAAAAAAGTCGCTTATGTATCCAAGCATAATATTTATGTTGAAGATCTTGCCAGCAATCAGCAGACTAAAATCACTACAGATGGTACAGACGGAATGATCAACGGAACTTTCGACTGGGTATATGAAGAGGAATTCGGAACTCAGGATGGTTTCAGATGGTCTGCCGACGGTAATAAAATTGCTTACTGGAAGCTGGATGCCCGTGGTACGAAAAACTTTCTGATGATCAATAATACGGATAGTCTGTATTCTTTTACCGTTCCGGTAGAATATCCAAAGGTGGGAGAAAATCCGTCAGGATGCAGTATCTGGTTTTATGATCTGGCCTCCAAATCTTCAAAGAAAGCTGATATTGCAGGAGATGAAATGCAAAACTATATCCCAAGAATGGAATGGGTGCTGGATTCTAAATCCGTTATTCTTCAGCAACTGAACAGAAAGCAGAATCAAAGTAAAATTATCGTAGCAGATGCCAATTCCGGAAGCAGTAAGGCGATTCATACAGAAACCGATGCGGCATGGATTGACATAAAAACCCGATGGAATGACAACGATCCAAAAGGCTGGGACTGGATTGATAATGGAAAAGAATTTTTATGGCTTTCTGAAAAAGACGGATGGAGACATATTTATAAAATAGATATGAATGGTAAAGAAACATTAATTACGAAAGACGCTTTCGATGTAATTAAACCGGAATTCTTTGATGTTAAGAACAAGCAGATTTACTTTTTAGCTTCCCCAAATAATGCCACTCAGAAATACCTGTACAAGGTAAGTATGAAGGGAGGAAAAGCCCAAAAAGTAACCCCTGAATCCTTTACTGGCTCTAATACTTATACCATATCGCCTAATGGAAAAATTGCCATGTTTACGAATACCAGTGTCAATTCACTCTCAACAGGCTCTGTGGTATCGCTTCCGGAACATAAAGAACTGGTTGCAGCCAACAGGTCCGTAAAAGCAGATCCCGCAAAATCTAAAGCTGAATTTTTCCAGATTACCACACAGGATGGTATTACATTAGATGGCTGGGTAGTAAAGCCTAAAAATTTTGATCCTGATAAAAAATACCCGGTCGTTTTCTACGTATATGGAGAACCTGCGCTGCAAACCGTAACTGATGATTTTTATACCGGCTGGAATTGGTTATATGCCGGAGATATGGCTGAAGACGGTTATTTATATGTTTCTCTTGAAAACCGGGGAACACCTTCTCCCAGAGGAAGCGAGTGGAGAAAGTCTGTCTATCGTAAAATAGGGCAGATGAATATCCGTGATCAGGCGATGGGTGCGAAAGCTTTATTTGCAAAATGGCCTTATATCGATACTTCAAGAGTTGCCGTATGGGGCTGGAGCGGTGGAGGTTCTTCTACCCTGAACCTTTTGGGACAGTATCCTGACATTTATCAGACCGGAATTGCCATTGCACCGGTTGCCAATCAGTTATTCTATGACAATATCTATCAGGAACGTTATATGGGACTTCCGCAGGAAAACAGAGAAGATTTTGTGAAAGGTTCTCCGCTGGCTTATGCTAAAAACCTGAAAGGTAATCTTCTGTTGGTTCATGGAACAGGTGATGACAATGTACATTACCAAAATACAGAAGTTTACATTAACGAACTGGTAAAATACAACAAACAGTTTCAGCTGATGTCTTATCCTAACCGTAGCCACGCTATTAATGAAGGTGAAGGAACATCCCTGCATCTTACAACTATGTTTACCAGGTATTTAAAAGAACACTGCCCTCCGGGAGCAAAATAAATAATGAAAGTCTCACAATGATGTGGGACTTTTTTATTTTTTAAATGATTAAGAACCGTGTTCAGCATTACACAAAAATTCCCCGGATTGCTCCAGGGAAAAATAAGTGTCAAAACCTATAATTTTTTTATAGTGGTGTGGAATGATGTTATATAAAAAACAACAATGGATATGCCAAATTACTCACTATTTTATGAGATGTGACTTTTTGTGGTATCTTTTGTTTGCTCAAGGTAGTTCCATTTCCTTAAGATTATTAGTAAATTTGAGTAAATAATTTCTCATCATTATGAAACTGCCTCTTTCCTATTATTCCAATCAGGATGTTCTTTTTCTGGCTCAGGACCTTTTGGGAAAAATACTTTATACAGAAATCAATGGTGAAACAACGGCAGGTATCATTGTAGAAACAGAAGCCTATTTTGGAGTAAAGGATAAAGCATCCCATGCTTATGGAGGCAGACGGACAGACCGTACAGAAACTTTATACAGCCACGGTGGTGTATCCTATGTGTATTTATGCTATGGGATTCATCATCTTTTCAATGTGGTGACTTCTGTGGAAAATGACCCTCATGCCGTTCTGGTGAGAGCGGTAGAACCTTTAATAGGTAAAGAAATTATGGAGCTCAGAAGGAATATGCCGGCCTCTAAACCAGCCATTTCTGCAGGGCCGGGATCAGCGGCCAAAGCCCTGGGCATCGACCGTTCATTGAACCGAAAAGATCTTTCCGGACATGAAATCTGGATTGAAGATCAAGGTATTTCATATACTCCGGATGAAATCGCTGCAGGTCCCCGTATAGGTGTTGCTTATGCACAGGAAGATGCGCTTCTTCCCTGGCGTTTTTTTGTGAAAGGAAATAAATATGTGAGCAAACCCAATGCGCTATAAATATAAATTTCAATAGTATCCTATTCTATTGAAAGTGTAGAACGTTTCATCTTCTCTAAAATACAGTCCATCTCTTTTTTTTGCCGGATCACTTAGTTTATATCATTGACAACGAATTGATAAAGGTAACTTTGTAAAGTGAAAACAAATGAATTCTATTGAATAGATTTCATTTTCAATATCATTAAAACATATAGTATGAACTGGATTGCATTAATTATCGCAGGAATTTTTGAAATCGGATGGCCTTTAGGGCTTAAACTTTCTCAACAGCCAGAAAATAATAAATGGAGCTGGATCATGTTTTCAATTCTGTGCATGACCGTTAGCGGTGGATTTCTCTGGTTTGCTCAAAAAACCATCCCTATAGGAACGGCATATGCTGTTTGGACAGGAATTGGTGCAGTGGGAACTTTATTGGTGGGGATTCTCTTTTTCCAGGATTCAGCCAGTATTTTAAGATTGCTCTCGGCTTTGTTGATTGTAGTGGGAATCGTTGGTCTTAAATTATTTTAATGATCAGCATTATTTTCTGTCGTGTAACTTTATTGAGTAATTTTTGCTAATGGAATATTAAATCTTTTTAATATTTCATTATTTAGTGATTTAATAAATACAATTTAGTATATTTACACCTGGATAAGACATAATAATAAATGCCCTCATAATCAGTAACCTGTCTCTATGAGATATTTTTACATGGTTATAACAAGATTCTAAGACACAAATGCTTCTATCTTTTTCAACTAAAAAGAGTGGTACAATAACTTACCACTCTTTTATATTATCTTAAAACGATCCGTCGTCTTAATTCTGGGTCAGATTTTTCTTAATGAAATCTTCCAGTTCTTTGCCATGAAGGTTTTTAGCTACAATAGTTCCCTGCCCGTCTATAATAACATTAAAAGGCAGTTCATCTACTTCATAAAGCTTTGCTAGAGGGCTTTTCCAGAATTTTAAATCACTGATCTGTATCCAGTTGATCTGAAATCTGTCAATCGCTTTCTGCCAGCTTTCCTTATTCTTGTCTAAAGAAACACCCACTATTTCAAACTGATTATTCTTTATCTGTTCAGAATAAGTATCATACATCGTTTTCAGTTGTGGCTGTTCTTCTACACATGGAGCGCACCAGGTTGCCCAGAAATCAATCAGAACCAGCTTCCCTTTCAATGCAGAAAGAGAAAATGAAGTTCCATCTGCCCTGGCCATTGTAATTTCAGGAGCTTTCTTCCCTACTTCTATTTTGTTTTGAGCGGTAATATATCCTGAAAACAGGATAAAAAATAGCAGTTTAAAACCGTTCTTTATATTAATCATTGGTAGGGTAATCTTTATCAAGCCAGTCTGTTTTAATATTTTTCGGAAGATTTAAAAGCTTTGCATTTTTGAAGCCCATTTCCATCAGCAAAGCAAATGCAGGACGAATATTGGGGCACTTTACAAAAGGACAGCATCCGCAGTAGATCACAATTTCTCTGTTCTTCGGAATATTTTTAAGATAGTTCCTCAGCTTTTCCAGATTCTCAGGTTCATGCGTCGGTCCAATATCTACAGAACCTTTCACAATAGCTTCAGGCCCTACTGAAATAATCACCAGATCTTTTGTCTTATTTTTTTCAATTCTGGAAGCCAGTAACGCAGGATCCATCAGCTGGCTGTCTTTCCATGGATCTTGTTTTTGCTGTGCCTGACTGAAAATGGAACAGACAAAGCATGCAATGATAAACACATATTTCATTCTTCTATTTTTCACAAAGATAAGTTGAAAAGTTCGGAGTTCAGGGTTGGATTAATCAAATAAAGCTTATTAAAATTTTTAAATTTAAACCGTGTAATGAATAATTTTATACATTTATGTGATATATTGTTGAATATAAACACTTACCAATGGAAGAAAAATTCCAGCCAGATGCCATCATCATCGGAACAGGATTGGCAGGGCTTACTGCTGCCATGGAAATAACCAATGCCGGAAAAAAAGTACTGCTTTTGGATCAGGAAACAGAACAGAATATGGGTGGACAGGCATTCTGGTCATTCGGAGGATTATTTCTGATCAATTCACCCCAGCAAAGAAGAATGGGCATCAAAGATTCTTATGAGCTGGCTTTACAGGACTGGAAAGGAACTGCTGGTTTTGACCGTCCGGAAGATTATTGGCCCCGCCAATGGGCAGAAGCTTACCTGAAATTTGCTGCAGGTGAAAAATACAAATACATTTCCAAACTGGGAATCAAGCTGATGTTTATGGTAGGCTGGGCAGAACGTGGTGATGGTTCCGCAACAGGTCACGGAAATTCCGTACCCCGCTTTCATGTGAGCTGGGGAACAGGAACTGGCGTGATAAAACCTTTTGTAGAAAAAGCTTATAAAGCTCAGGAAAAAGGACTGCTTCAGGTGAAATTCAGACATCGGGTAACTGAAATTATTACAGAAAACGGTAAAATAAAAGGTCTTAAAGGTGATGTTCTGGAAAATGATACTCAGGAAAGAGGTGTTGCAACCAACAGAAATATAATCTCTTCCTTTGAATATACAGCCCCGAATATCATCATCGCTTCCGGAGGAATTGGCGCCAATCATGAATTGGTAAGAAAGAACTGGCCGGAAAGATTGGGAAAAGCTCCTGAAAACATGGTTTGTGGTGTTCCTGCTTACGTTGATGGCAAAATGATAGGCATTGCAGAAAATACAGGCGCTCATATCATCAATCCGGACAGAATGTGGCACTACACCGAAGGCTTACAAAACTGGAATCCAATCTGGCCCAACCACGGAATCCGCATATTGCCCGGGCCATCATCGCTATGGTTTGATGCTAAAGGTGAACGTCTCCCCGCTCCTTTTCTTCCGGGATTTGATACCTTGGGGACTTTACAGTATATCCAGAAAACAGGGTTTTCCTATTCATGGTTTATTCTTACCCAGAAAATTATCAAAAAGGAATTTGCGCTTTCAGGCTCGGAACAGAATCCGGATATTACGAATAAAGATTATGGGCTTTTTCTGAAAAGGATTTTTGGTAAAAAAGCACCCGGACCTGTAGAGGCTTTTAAAGCGCACGGAAAAGACTTTATTGTATCAGATAACCTGGAAGATCTGGTTAAAAGAATGAATGAACTGGCAGGAAATACCCTGTTGAAATATGAAAACATAAAATCTCAGATTGAAGCCAGAGACCGTGAATTAGACAATAAGTTTTCAAAAGACACTCAGGTTAATTACATCCGGAATACCCGAAATTATTTAGGGGATAAATTGGGACGTGTTGCTGCTCCGCATAAGATCTTAGATCCTGAAAACGGGCCTTTGATTGCTGTACGTCTTAATATTTTAACCCGAAAAACATTGGGTGGAATAAAAACCAATCTGAATGGTCAGGTGCTGAGAGAGGATGACAGTATTATTGAAGGACTCTATGCTGCAGGAGAAGCGGCGGGCTTTGGCGGTGGCGGAATGCATGGCTACAGAGCTCTGGAAGGAACATTTTTGGGAGGTTGTATCTTCTCAGGAATGAAAGCCGGACAATATATTGCCGGACTTTAAAATTGAATAAAAGTATTAATTATGAGTAGCTATTTCGATCATAAAGTCATCTGGATTACAGGAGCATCCTCAGGCATTGGCGAAGCTTTGGTAAAAGAACTTACCAAAAACAGTAACGCCAAAATTATCCTTTCCTCCAGAAAAGAAGAACAGCTTCATTCCGTTGCTGAGAAAGCTGGTTTGAGTAAAGACCGATATGCGGTGATTCCTTTAGATCTTAAAAATTATAAAGAAATGCCCTCCATTGCAGCAAAAGCATTGGAACAATTCGGAAAGATTGATATTCTGATTAATAATGCCGGATTATCACAACGGTCATTAGCCATGGAAACCGATATTGAAGTTGATAAACAGCTTATCGATATTGATTATATCGGAACAGTAGCACTTACTAAAGCTGTTGTGCCTTATATGATTGAAAATAAAGGAGGACAGATCGCGGTTGTGTCCAGTTTAATGGGAATTTTCGGTGCTCCTATGCGAAGCGGATATGCCGGTGCAAAACATGCTTTACATGGTTTTTTTGATGCCTTGAGGGCAGAATTATTCACCCAGAAAATTAAGATTACGATCATTTGTCCGGGTTTTATACAGACTGATATTTCTATTAATGCAGTCACCGGAGATGGTTCATTACAGGGTACCATGGATGATGCCACAAAGAATGGAATGCCTGTTGATATTTTTGCCAAAAAGATGCTTTCTGCCATTGAAAAACAGAAAAGACAAAAAGCGATAGGCGGTAAAGAAGTTATGGCAGTTTATCTGAAGAGATTCTTTCCCAATGTATTAGCCAAAATAATCCGTAAAGCAAAAGTCGTATAATGAAAAGAGGTTGTTTCAAAAGTCAAACAATTGGCTTTTGTCATTGACTACGTCGAATCTTCGATTTCTGACGAAGGAAGAATCTTATTGATGAACAACTATATGAGATTCTTCACTGCATTGATGAACTACGTTCGCAAACTTTCAGTCTGTGTTCAGAATGACACTTTTGAAACAACCTCTTTTATATCAGAAGGTTTTTACCAGGCCAATTCCCACAATTTTATTCTGATAGAAAGGCATGACCATGGTGGATGAAAGCGATGTTTTCACTTTATTTTTTCCCCGTAATAAATTATCAATTTTTGGAAACAGCCAATAGGCCAGTTCTGTAGAAAGAATTCCGAATCCGGCTCCTGCTATGACATCTCCCAGCCAATGCTTATCATTCAGCATTCTGTATACTCCGGTGAAAACAGCGAACGGATATCCGGAGATACTGAGCCAGAAATTGGTGTCTTTATATTCCCGGAACATAAATTGTGCGGAAGAAAATGCGGTGGCAGAATGCCCTGAAGGAAAAGACAACGTATTGGAACCGTCCGGTCTTTCTTCTTTGACCAGATATTTTAAAGGCATGGTAAAGGCAGCCGCAATCAGTTGTGACGAAGCGTAAATAATGGTGCGGTCTCTCAGATTATGTTTTCCTTTTATCCCCATTGCATTAAGCCCATAAACCATTACTGCCGGAGCATACTGGGTATAATTATCCAGTTGTATCTGTTTAGGCTGATGTTCGTTGATTTCAACCTTAGTGGATAGATTAAGCTGCTTCAGATTCTTGATGGAAAGACCTGCTACTCCATAGGTAATAAATGCAGCAGGAATGATCAGACTTTTATAATTCAGGGTGTTTTTTTGAACTTCCTTCGTGCTCATGCTATCCTGTACAGGTTCTTGCACACGTATCGTGTCATTGGTATTCTGAGCATTGATCCGGCTTGCCACTGAGCTTAAAATCATTGCATACACCAGCGCTTTTTGAAACTGTTTTTTCATTTTAAATCACATTAAAATTATCCGATTCTGTATTAAAATTTATAGCTGTATCCCAAACGAATCACCTGGGTTTCGTAGTAATCATTGCTGGTATAAGCAAATCCGTTACCTTGTACAGACTTCTTGATCACCATTGTATTGAGCAGATCCGAAGCATTGAAAAAAAGTTCCCCCTTCCCTTTCTGAATCGCTTTTTTTACGCCTGCATCCATTGAGAATCTTGATTGTATTCTTCCCTGAGGAATAATATCCGGGGCCAGATATACCAAGGTAAACTGCATATCCAGCCCTTTGGAGAAATGAAAAACATTGTTCATCTTAACATTTCCTGAGATAGCGGTTTGCTGATCTGCAGAGAATGTATTAGGTTGAGGATACAGATTCTGTACAGTAAATGCATCAATCTGATTACGGTAGATATTTCCGTTGACATTCAGGGAATAAATATCCGATACTTTTTGGTTCCAAATTGTTTCAAGACCTGTATTATAGCTCTTTCCTGCATTTTGGAAGATGGCATAAATAAGGGTGCTGCCCGGAACAATACTGGAAATTCTGGTGATCGTTCCATTGGCAAAACGGTGGTATAATGCAGAATATAAATATCCGCTATTCCAATTGTGCTTATATCCAAGTTCAATAGAGTTCGTAAACTGAGGACGTAATGCCGGATTTCCTACCTTAATGATCTCTGCATCATCATATTTTGGAAAAATCCTGATATCCACTTCATTAGGACGGTCTACTCTTCTGTTGTAGAAAACAGAGAACTTATTACGGTCATCAAGCTTATACGCCAGCCTGAAATTCGGGAATGGCTGGGTGTAATTGTATCCGTCACTTTTATACGTAGGATGGTTAGGATTTACATCATACTGAATTTTCACATATTCTAGTCTGAGTCCCAATTCTGCTTCCCATTTTTCATTTTCAAAAACATAATTTCCATACACTGCTGGAATAAATTCCTTATAATCTGCTTTTCCACCGGCAGAAACATCCAACACAGAGTTAGTGCCCGGAATAAAATTCATATTGGTAGGAATGCTTCTGTTTCTCAGCTTAATTCCTGTTTCTATTCGTCCATATTTCAAGGGTTTTACATAATCTACATTGAAATCGTATACCTGTTCATCCGATAAGAGTTTAAAAGCATCAGTTCCGGTAGAAGCTGGCAGATAATTATCATAGAAGTATTTTTCATCCTCTCTATGGAACGTATAGTTGAATCCCACATTCAGCACATGTCCGGCTTCTTTGAATCTATGCTGATAAGAAGCTGTTCCCATCACGGTTGTTTTCAGTTCATCCTCCAGAAACTGCCATAAACGCAAACGCTGAGACAGATCTCCATTGAAAAACGGCTGATCTCCCCGGTCAATGATTTTTTCACTTCCATACATTCCTGAAATGGTTAGGGTATTCTGAGGATCACTATTCCAGTCTATTCCGGCTTTGGTGGTAAAGAAATTGGTATTTCTGTTTCTTTTCAGCTGGGAATTAATAATTGTTCCGTCATCATAAGTACGGGTTACAAATTCATTCTTGTTAAGGGTTTCTGTATAAAGATTATCTGCCTGTAAGAATATATTGACTTTGTTTTTTCTGTAATTAACAGACAATGAGGGATTAATCTTTGGAGTGAGTGTATACTGCGGTCTTATCGTGGGAAGATTTTCCTTTCTCACCCAAAGTGAGCCTAAACCTGTGGTGAATCCTGCTTTTCCGTTCCATCCGTTTTGCTTATTTTTTTTCATGATGATATTGATGATACCAGCATTTCCATTCGCATCATATTTTGAGGAAGGATTGTTGATGATCTCAATTTTATCAATGGCAGAAGCAGGGATATTATCCAATCCGGTCTGGCTTCCAAAACCAGTGAGAGCAGTCTGTTTCCCATCAATCAGTACAGTAACCTTATCATTTCCTCTCAATTGTACTTTACCATCCTGAACCGTAATTCCGGGAAGATTCTGCATACTTTGCAATACGGATCCACCACTTTGGCTGATATTTTCGGCTACAGAATAGGTTTTCTTATCCAGACGGCTGTCTATTTCATTCTTTTTGGAAGCGGTGATGGTAATCGCCTCTATTTTGTTTTCTGTTTCCTGCTGCGCAATCAGTTCAATGGTAGGAATTTCCAGAAACTCGGAAAGACTTCCTATAAAAACAGGTTGTATCTGTGTACGATATCCTGCAAGTGAGGTTTCCAGAAGATAGTGGTCTGGTTTTATTCCTGTAAGAGAAAACCTTCCTTCTTCATTGGTAATTGTTCCGGCTGTAAAAGTGCTGTCTTTTTCTTTTTTTAAAATAATATGAGCATAAGGCAATGCCGTTTTGTCTATACCCGTGATCCTTCCTGAAGCTGTCACAGAAGCTGTCTGTGCAGAAACAAGAGAAGAAACCATCATGCAGGCCGGAAAAAATAACAGGGCTGTTTTATTCATTCTTCTGGTTTTTATTTTCTTTAAAAATCGTTTTCGTTATAACAGGTGTTGAATTATTCTTTTTGAAGGGGTAATTCCCGGTTGTGTTTTCTTTGTGAAATGATGATCATCAATACCATCAGAGCAAGGGAAATCAGAGAAGCGTTCAGGGTTCCCAGATCCAGTCCTCCTTTCGCTAAAGGCTTGGTTAAAAGATCTCCGAAAGTAGCCCCAAATGGTCTGGTGAAAACAAAAGCAATCCAGAACAGCAACACATGATTGATCTTTGTGGCATAATGAAGTATTATCACAACGAGGATAATCAGTCCGGTAATCAAAGCTCCGGTCATATATCCGAGCCCTAAATTATCACTCAGAAAATCTCCAAAAGCAGTTCCCAGGCTGTTGGAAAATAAAATGGCAGTCCAGTAATACAGTTCTTTATTCTTTTCAAAAATGGGATACACTTCAAGGTTACCGTACTTTTTATACCATAAAAACAAAGAAAGTAAAAGGCCGGAAAGTAAAATTAGACTACCAGCCAGATATCCGGTTTTCAGTGTTCTGTCGATGCAGTCAGAGATTTCCGTTCCTAAGGTGGTTGTTCCTATAATCACCATCCAATAGACAGCTGGTATATATTTTTTCACACCAAGCTGTACAGATAAAATGATGAAAAAGAACACCAGAGTAACCAGAATACCTACTACATAGCCCAGGTTAAGCGTCATAGAAATAAAATCACCCAAAGTCTCTCCTAATGTGGTAGCAACAATTTTCATCATCCAGAAAAGAAGGGTTACGGATGCAACTTTGTTTACAGTTTTCATTTTCTAAATACAATTTATACCTCAGTATGTTTTCAATACAAAGGTGCAAACCGATTTAGAAGAAATTTAGAATTACGGGAAACCGCGATTTTTTTAACTATAATTTAACGGAGAAAATATGGTGTTGATTCTCAAACCTGTAACTGATGGTCCAATGATGAAACCTGCAAATTTCCTGAATGATAGACAAGCCCAGTCCGCTTCCGCTGTTATCCGTTGAAAGTTTTGAAAATCTTTTGAATAAGAAGTCCGTATTCAGTTTCTCAGTCCCTGAATTGGAAATTTCAAAAACAGAATGGGTAAGCTGTATAGAAATGCTGCCTCCGACAGCCGTATGACGAATGGCATTAATGATAAGATTATTGATTAATATTTCTGTCAGAATATTATTTCCGATTACCTGTACTCCATTTGAAATATGTTCTGTAACTGAAATATTTTTTTGCTCAAAATGTTCTCTGAGAATATCAATGCTTTGATGAAGCAAATGATCAAAATAAATAGCTTCCGAACTGTCGAACTGATTATTATCAATTTTAGCAAGCAGCAAAAGGTTTTTATTGATGCGGGAACTTCTTGTGAGCGCTCTGTTCATATCCTCTGCAATGCTGTATTGCTTTTCGGTAAGGTTTTGATCCTGAAGCAGAAGATCCAGTTTGTTTTTAATAATAGCGAGCGGAGTCTGCAATTCGTGGGAAGCATTTTCTGTGAATTCTTTCTGGGTTTTATAGGTAGACACATTACGCTCTATAAGTTTATACAGAGATTGATTGAGTTCTTCAAACTCCGCAGTATCAGAAGCCGGAAATTCTATCGTATTCTGACTGTTAAGGTTGAAACTCTTCAACTGATCCAATGTGCCTCTGAACGGTTTCCAGATAGATGAGGAAAGCCTTCTGTTTAGATATAACAGCCCAACCACAATCATCACAAAAAAGAAGATAGTAATAATGGCAATAACGGCTATGGTTTCATGAGATTCCTCAATATTGGTCTCTATGGTAAAAAGATAAGGTTTGCCATGAATGTAAATTACTTTTTTAAGACATCTGTAACGCTCTTTTTTCTGTTCCGAAATAAAAGGCAGATGCCTTTCGTATGTATAAACACTGTCCCGCTTTACCTGGCTGGTAGAAATTCTTTCAATATTGGTTTCGGGCTGGATATGATTCCATAATGCAAGGCTTTTGTTAAGCATTTCTTCTGAAAGCTGCAGCTGATTGAATTCATAAGCCGTTTTTTCTACAATAATCTGGTTGTGCTCATCCAGCTCATTTTTCCAGATCGTATCCACCACAAAATAATACACAGGAATACTGATCATCAGTACAATAAGTACGTAGATCAAAAAGGGTTTGGTAGTTTTGGTGAGTAGAGGCTTCACAATAATGATGAATTATAAATTATGAGTTATGATTTATTTTTTGTTGTAATGATGATGCTTCGGATTATTTTTTATATTTCTGTGGCTTCATTATTGATGATTCCATATTCTGTGGATAATAAATAATCTGTCTGAAACAAAAGCTCAATCCAGTAAAGAGATTCATCACATTCTTTTTTAGCAACAGCCAGTTTATGAATAAAATCTGCTTTACTTTCAGCATTTTGTGATTCTCTTACTAAGGCTCCTACTGCTGTTCCGCTTCTTAAGAGCTGTTTACTCAGAACATATTCATTCTTAGCAGCTGTAAGATATTTGTAAAGATTAATAATCCTTATTGCAAAACTAAAACTTTTATCTTTCAGGACATTTTTCTTTTCACTCATAATAATTCATCATTTATAACTCATCATTCATCATTCATAATTACTCTAGCTTTCCCACTTATACCCCGTTCCGTACACTGTTTTAAGATAATGCCCGCATCCAGCATCATAGAGCTTTTTCTTAAGATTTTTTACATGAGCATAAACAAAATCATGATTGTCCAGCATATCTGCAAAATCTCCGGAAAGATGTTCTGCCAGGGTACTTTTGGAGATGACTTTATTTTTGTTGCCGATAAAATAAATGAGGAGATCAAATTCTTTCTTGGTCAGAGAAATAAGTTCATCATTTACTGTAACAGTTTTTGCCAATAAATCGATCTGAAGTTCATGCTGTTTTACCACATTAGAACTGCTGAACTGCTTCCGCCGGATAATAGAATAAACCCTTGCCATAAGCTCAGAAAGATGAAAAGGTTTGGTCAGATAATCGTCTGCACCCAGTTTTAGTCCTTCAATTTTATCATCAAGGGCATTTTTTGCAGAAATAATAATCACTCCGTCCTGCTTCTGTTGCTTTTTTAATGCTTCCAGAATGGTAAGGCCATTTCCGTCCGGCAGCATAATATCCAGTAAAATACAGTCATAATCAAATGCTTCTATTTTACTCATAGCGTCACCGAACGTTCTGGCAGATTCGCAGAGATAATTTTCTCCGGACAGATATTCGGAAATACTTTGTACAAGTTCGGCTTCGTCTTCAATGATAAGAATTTTCATGCGATAAATCTATCATTAAATTTAGAAGAAATTTTGAATTTAAACCATTTAAAGAATGAAAAATGAAAATATGTTATTCCTTTGGAATCTGTGCCTTCTCATAAATCAGTCCTTCATTTTTCAATTCCTTCCAGAATTCGGCCGGAATCTTGGTATTAAGAGCCCGCAGGTTGTCTTTCACTTGTCCAGGCTGGCTGGCTCCCGGAATAATGGAAGCAAATTCATCTGCGGCCAGTACAAAATGCAGCGCGGCATCAATAAGGCTTATATTATACTTTTCAGCAATGGAAGTCATTCTGGCTCTCTTTTCATGCATTCTCTTCGGAATCACATCTTTATAATTATAACGTTCTCTTCCTGCTACATATCCTGAATTATATCCGGCTCCCGAAACCAGTTTCACCCCTGCTTTTCTAACTGCAGGAAGAAGACGGTCCACAGCATCTTCATGTTCCAGAATAGAATATTGTGTGGCCGAAAGACAGATATCCGGATCAGCAGATTCAATACAGTCTAAAATAGGTTCTATTTTATTAACACCCATTCCCCATGCTTTTATAACTCCCTGACTGCGAAGTTCAGAAAGAATTTTAAAAGCTCCGTTTCTTGCCTGTTTCAGAAAATAAGGATAACGGTCTCCTACCTGATCTTCAGAAAGATCATGGACATAAACAATATCAATATGACTCAATCCGGTTCTTTGAAGGCTGTCTTCAATAGATTTCTGTACGGCGTCGGCTGTATAATCATGCAAGAAGTCGTAATGAAGAGGTTTTTTCCACATAGTTGGAGGAACATCAGATTCAGAAACCTGATGAAAAAGTCTTCCTACTTTGGTTGAAAAAATAAAATCATCCCTGTCTTTATCTTTAAGAAAATGTCCAAATCTTCTTTCACTTTTGGTCAATCCATACCATGGAGACGTATCATAATACCGGATTCCGGTTTCCCAGGCTGTCTGTAGAATCTGATGAGCCTGTTCATCTGTAATATTTTCAAAAGCTGTTCCTATTGCTACACCTCCTATTCCCAGTTGGTGTTTTTCTGTTAAAATGTGTGATTTCATAGATGAATATTTAAAGTGTTGGATAAGCAGTAAAGTACAAACATCGTGCTGGCACCGAATGAAACGTTAAAAAGAAAATACCTGTTGAAACCCGAAATTCTTAATGAGAGCTGATATTAAGGCTGTTTCGGTAATTTATATATTATGTTAAATATTTGTTTTGTACCTCCTTTGGTCTTGTTATTGAATGAAATTCAGTACACCATTTGAAATAATCACATACTATGAAAAAGCACATTCTAATCGTAGGAGGAGGATTTGCGGGTATAAACCTTATCAAGTCTCTAAAGAATGATAAAAGGTTCAGAATAACGCTGGTTGATAAAAATAATTATCATTTTTTCCCTCCGCTTATCTATCAGGTAGCTACTTCGTTTATAGAAGCTTCCAATATCAGCTATCCTTTCAGAAAACTGTTTTCAAACAATAAAAATGTGAAATTTCACATGGGAAGTCTGGTGAGAGTATATCCGGAAAATAAGACGATAGAAACAGATACCGGAAATCTCAGCTATGATTATCTGGTGCTGGCATTGGGCACTGAGTCTAATTTTTTCGGAATGGAAAACGTGAAAAAATGCGCTCTACCTATGAAAAATATCGAAGAAGCCCTGTATCTCAGAAACCATATTCTGCTCACGCTGGAAGAAGCTGCAAGAAATAAAAATATTAAAGAAGCCGAAAAACTTCAGAATATTGTTATTGCAGGTGGTGGACCCACCGGAGTAGAACTGGCAGGAATGCTGGCAGAAATGGGAAAATATATTGCTCAGAAAGAATATCCGGAAATCAAGCTGGGCCTTTCCAATCTTTATCTTATTGATGCCTTGCCTACTTTACTTTCGCCCATGAGCCAGCTGGCTCAGAAAACGGCTTATGATAAGTTGAAAGAATTAGGGGTGAAAATTCTTCTCAATGTTTCTGTAAAGGATTATACGGATAATAAAGTCATCTTAAGTGACGGAAGCTCTATCGAAACCGAAACCCTGATCTGGACTTCAGGAGTCATTGGAAAAGAAATCCCCGGATTACCGGAAGAAACCATTGGAAAAGGCAGACGAATATTGGTAGATGATTATAATAAAGCAGAAGGAACAAGCAATATTTATGCATTAGGAGACATATGTCTGATGCTTTCCGAAGAAAAATATCCTAAAGGACATCCTCAACTTGCTCAGGTCGCCATTCAGCAGAGTAAAAACCTCGCTGCCAATTTTAAACGGATAGAAGACGGAAAAGTCCTAGAGCAATTCCGGTATAATGACAAAGGAAGTATGGCCATTATATCCAAATTCAACGCGGTTGTAGATCTTCCGAAAAATTCCTTTAACGGTTTTATAGCATGGCTTACCTGGCTTTTCATCCACATCATTCCGCTGGTAGGGTTTAAAAATAAACTTCAGCTGGCGATGGACTGGTTCCGGTTGTTTATCACCAATAATCCATCTATCCGGCTGATCCTGTTTCCGAAAAGAAATACAGAAAACGGATCATGATAAAAAAATAAGAACACTTAAATTCATCATATTATGAAAAATCAAAGAAGACCTCCATTTTTTGGAGAAACAGTCGTCATCACAGGTGCTTCAAGCGGAATTGGTAAGGCTACGGCAGAAGCTTTTGCAGAACAGGGAGCTGATCTTGTGCTGGCAGCAAGAGGAGAAGAAGCGCTTACAGAAACCGCTGAATTATGCAGAAAACTGGGAGCGACAGTGCTTGCCGTCCCTACCGATACTTCTGTTGCAGAAGATGTTCAGAACCTTGTAAAAGAAGCCCTTGAATTCACCGGAAAAATTGATTATTGGGTCAATAATGCGGGAGTGCTTGCATTTGGTAAATTTGAAGAAATTCCGGTTGATGTCAGTGATCAGATTGTTAAAACAAACCTTTTGGGATATATGCATTCGGCACATGCGGTACTTCCTGTTTTTAAAAAACAGAAAAAAGGAGTACTCCTGAATAATATTTCTATCGGAGGATGGATGCCCGCACCTTATGGAACAGCCTATACTGCTTCAAAATTTGGAGTCCGAGGAATGGTAGAAACATTGCAGGGAGAGGTTTCAGACTTTCCTGATATCCATATCTGCGCACTTTACCCCGGTTTTCAGAAATCTTCAGGAATAGACCATGCTGCTAATTATTCAGGAATAAAACTCAGTACACCTCCTCCAGCGTTTGATCCTCGTAAACTGGCAGCTTCAATTGTAAAAACAGCCAAAAATCCAATGGAAGCTTCTTATCCCGACTGGTCAGCAGTAGTTTTTAAGAACTTATATGAAATGTTTCCCGGAATAATACGTTATGCATCTTCCGCTGGGATAAGAATGCTAATGAAAAAAGCCCATAAAGATGAAAATACGGGAGGAAATGTACAGAACCCTTCAAGTGGAAATATGAGAATTGACGGAAAAACATTATTTTCTATTCCAAAGAAACCATTAATCCTGGCAGGCGCAGGACTCCTTGGAGCACTGGCCGTTGGATTGATTTTTTCAGGAAAATCTAAAGAAATAAGATAAGACTGATAGAAATAAACAGTCATCGATATATTTTGAAAAAGTCTCTTTACTATATTTTTTGTGATATATTTCATAAATTTACGGTGCTGTATCAATCTGATGATAGTGTAAAATATTTCGACGGTGAAAATTCACAACAAAAAAAAATACCTTAGTTTCCTTAAATTTAAAAGAGATTTCCAAAAATACGGACTTGAAAAAGCACGCAGTTATGAACTTATTCTGCACTGGCTGAACAACAGACTGAGCCGAAATCAGTTTCTTGTTCTTTCCGGAATTCTGGTAGGCTGCACAGCCGGCCTTGCGGGAGTTATCCTGAAAACCCTGGTGCATAATATTCATTATTTTATTACGAATAAAGTTCATTTTGAATATCAGATTTTATTCTATATCGTTTTTCCATTTTTGGGAATCGTTCTGACAACGATGATTGTTCTTACCTTGTTTAAAGGTCAGGATCGTAAAGGGATTGGGGCTATTTTATACGAAATTGCTCAGAACTCCAGTATTGTGGCCTCCGTTAAAATGTATTCTCAGGTGATACAAAGTGCTGTTACCGTAGGATTGGGAGGCTCGGCAGGATTGGAAAGCCCTATTGCGGTTACCGGAGCTGCTATTGGTTCCAATTATGCACAAACCTACAGACTGAGCTATAAAGAACGTACTTTATTGCTGGCTGCTGGTGCTACTGCCGGGATTGCGTCTGCTTTCAATGCTCCTATTGCCGGGATTATGTTTGCCTTTGAAATTCTTTTAACCGGAGTGGTTTTCACAGACTTTATTCCTTTGGTGGTTGCAGCAGTTTGCGGAAGTCTTTTGTCGAGGATTTTGCTTCAGGAAGATGTTCTTTTCAGATTTTACACCAGAGATCCGTTCAACTATAAAAATGTTCCGTATTATCTTATTTTGGGAATTGTTACAGGGTTATATGCCCGTTATTTTGTGATTATTTCTCAAAAAGTAGAGCATTTTATAAAAGGGCTTCAGCTCTCTAAAATGCGTAAAGCCATGTTTGGAGGCGCTGTACTTTCCCTGTTATGTGTTCTTTTTCCACCGTTGTTTGGGGAAGGATATGAAACGGTAAAAGCTTTTACCAACGGAAATACCTACTCTATTATTGAAAACAGTTTTTTTAGGTATTTTGAGATCGGAGACTGGACCATTATTATATTTTTAGTTCTGGTATTGCTTTTAAAAGCATTTGCCACCTCATTTACGATCTTTAGCGGCGGAAACGGCGGAAACTTTGCTCCTTCTCTTTTTGCCGGAGGAACTTTGGGCTATTTGTTTGCACTGGTTTGCCAGCATATTGGTTTTACAGATGTTCCGGTGACGAATCTTGTGCTGGTTGGAATGGCAGGTGCCATGAGCGGTGTACTCTATGCTCCTCTTACCGCTATATTTCTGATCGCAGAATCAAGTTTCGGATATGATTTGTTTATCCCTCTGATGATTGCCTCCATCATATCTTACCTTATTGCCAAATGGTTCTCCCCGATTTCACCGGAATTAAAATCATTAGCAGATGAAGGAAAAATTTTCACAAATAAGCATGATAAAAACCTTCTTTTTGCCTTAAGAACAGAAGATTTTATTGACAAATATTCCCAGACCATTAATGAAAATGCATCCGTTACAGAACTGTTTGAAATGGTAAAGAACGGAGATAAAAATATTTTCGCCGTTGTGGATGAAAACAGAAAACTGAGAGGAGTTCTTACATTAGATGATATAAGACCATATCTTTTTAACAAAGAAACGGAAACCTCGCAGACGGTTGCTCAGATCATGAAAGCTCCACCAGCTGTTCTGCACCGCGAAAATAAACCACTGGATATCCTTCAGACCTTTGATGATACAGGAGTATGGAATTTACCTGTAGTAAGTGACCATAATGATTTTATCGGTTTTATTTCAAAATCTTCCATATTAATGAGCTACAGACAGCTTTTGAAGGAATATTCCGATTAATATTCAAAGTAGAATATCACAACTGAAGAACTCCATTCCCCTCCTCCGGAGGGGTGGCGAAAATTCAAAGAATTTTTGACGGGGTGGTTAGCCTTGTCACATCATAAAAAATCCGTTCAGCAATGAACGGATTTCATATTAGTCGATAATGAAAGTTGAAAAAATTAGTTGCTTGCGTTATTCAGCAGCTCAATATCCTCCTGATCCAAAATAAGTTTTGGCGCATTGAAGACTGTTTCAAGCTGTGAGGCACTGGTAGCGCTTACAATAGGTGCTGTAATTAAAGGATTGGATAATAACCATGCTAAAGAAACCGTTCCTTGTGTAGTATTATGCTTTGCACTTACCTGATCCAGTGCTTTTAGAACTTCAAGTCCTTTAGGGTTTAAATACTTTCTTACTCCTTCACCTCTTGCACTTTTTGCCAGATCTGCTTCATCACGGTATTTACCTGTTAAGAAACCTGCCGCCAGTGACCAATAAGGAAAAACACTTAGGTCAAACTGTTCTGCCAGAGGAGCATAATTTTGCTCAAAGCCTTCTCTTTCCATTAAATTATAATGAGGCTGTAATGCAACATATTTGGGAAGGTTATTCTTTTCGGCTGCTTCAAATGATGCTTTCAAACGTTCCGGAGATAAGTTGGAAGCCGCAATATAACGTACTTTTCCAGCCTTAATGATCTCATCATAAGCGGAAAGTGTTTCTTCTACCGGAGTGGTATTGTCATCAAAATGAGTATAATAAAGATCAATATGATCCGTCTGAAGCCTTTGCAGAGACTCATCTACAGATTTTAAAATATGCTTTTTGCTGATATCATAGCCGTGTTCTTTTGTTTCTGAACCTACTTTGGTTGCCAAAACAATGTCATTACGGTTCGCTCTGCTTTTCATCCATTTTCCGATGATCTTTTCAGACTGTCCGCCTTTACCGTTCACCCACCATGAATAAGTATCTGCAGTATCTATAAAATTGAATCCGGCTTCAGTAAAGCGGTCCAGTATCTCAAAAGACTGTTTCTCGTCCAGTGTCCATCCAAAAACATTTCCTCCGAAATTGATTGGCGCAATCGATAAATCGGTGTTTTTGATTTTTCTTTTTTCCATAAAAATAATTTACTAAGTGACCTCTAAGGTAAGGAATATTAAGCCTGGGGAATATTCAAAATAGCCATTCTGCCTATAGTTATTATAAATGGGAATGCTGATGTTTCCTCAGTTTTTTTGATTATTTAATTTTGTTGGAAAATCGCAAAGGCGCAAATAAATTAAAGACTAACTGTTTTTAAGACGCAAGGATTTTATCTCTGATAAAATTGAATGCTGTTTATTTTATGTCTCTCGCAAAAAATTTGTAAAATCTCTTAAGATATCACTTTCTGAAAATCTTACATTGAATGAAGCCGAAATGTTTCTGCTCCTTAAAAGAATATATATGGTAATAAAACCTTGCGTTCTTGCATCTTTCTAACAAAAAAGAGATATACTCTATAATATTAAACGCAAAGTTGATAAGAAAATATAATTATTTTTAAGGAAGCAAAAGAAGCGACTTTGTCGTTGAAGAAGCTTTGTGCATATGCATACGCTTAGAGAAGATCAATTTTATTGATCATTCTTTGCTCCCTTTTTTATCAGTTGAAATTATGTTCCTTTGCGTTTAAAATTATCAGGTAGACAAAGGCGCAGATAAATTAAAAGCTAACTGTTTTAAGACGCAAGGATTTTATCTTCGATAAAATTGAATGCTGTTTATTTTATTTCTCTCACAAATACCAAAAATTAAACAGATAACAATAAAGAGATTTGTATCATCTTCTCATTAATCTGCGGGAAATACTTATAAAATATCTCTTGCTGAAAATCTTTGATTTTCTTGCGCTTTAATACACAATAATTTTATAAATCTTAGCGCCATTGCGTTTTCCAACAAAAACAACTAAAAAAAATAAAAACAGCCCATGTTAAAGCTGTTTTTATTATCTATCAATTAAAAATACGGTTATTTTTCAACCTGCGGAATCTCAATAGCAATAAGCTGAAGTTTATATTCCTGTAATTGAAGATGGATGGTTGATAAACCGTTGCTGAAGAATGATGATGCTGTAAAAAGCTCATGATAATATGCTATCCCTTCAAGAACATTTTTCCTGAAAGCATTCCATTTTTTTGTCTGCGAATGGGTAATCTGTACAGTGCATTCGGTGATTTCCTTCCTCAGGTAATCCACATACATTTTCAATTCGTTGATGAACATATTCGGGCGTTGATTATCTGAAAGAATATTATTGTTTCCGTAGATGTGTTGTACCATTTCTGAAAGAGAAACTTCCTTATCAAAGAAGGCAATATTCGGACCTGGACATATCACCACGCCTTGCTTTTCACCTTTAATTTCAAGGTTCTGTTCCATGTATGCTGCATTCACAAGTCCTACACAAAGGCAGGCTTTGTCTGTAATTTCGGATTTTCTTTTATTGAATTCCTTTTCGGTCAAGGTTTGCTTGTTTTCGAACAATTCTTTCAGTTTGATATCCTGATACTTTCTGGAAGCGGTACAGGTTCCTTCCGGAGAAAATTCTTTGCTGAGTGCGAGAAGTTTTTTAGGACAAGAACTTCCATATTTCCCTTTTGCTTCTTTTTCAAACTTCAATACTTCGTTAGATGTCCCTTTTACGGTATTGAAAGGCACTCCCAATGGCGAAATATTACTCAGATAGAAATCCTGCTCTTTGGATTGTACAAGTAGATTTCTGGTTTCTGTATCTACCGATGTCGCTTCGGGTACGAGTAAAAATGGGGAGCCCCATCCTACGCTGTCTACGCTATAATTAGCCAATAAAAACTCATGTTCTTCAGAAGTTCCTACTCCACCCTGAACAGTGATTTTCATTTCTAAAGGTTCGGAAACGACATATCTTCCTTTTTGTTCCAAAGCAGCCATCATTAAGGCATGAGCAGATTGTATTAGATCGTTTTTTTTCTGTTTGAATTCTTCCATGATAGGTCCAAGAAGTATTCCTTCAGTAGCAAAAGCATGACCACCGCAGTTCAGTCCGGATTCTATTCTGTATTCTGAAACCCATAATCCTTTTTTTGCCAGAAAATTTCCCTGAATCATAGCCGAACGGAAATCGCTTACTTTGAGAATTATTTTCTTTTTGATATTTCCGTTTTCGTCGGGAAAAAAGTCGTCAAACTCTTCCATATAGCTGTACAAACGGGGATTCATCCCTGCAGAAAGAACCATTGACGATGATAGTTTACTTTTGGCAAACCCACGCAGTGAGGCATGCGCATCGTTATACATCACAGGAAGCTGTTCATTATTCTGATAATTGTCTTTATCTACTTTCGTCATGATATTGACATCAATGCTTCCCGGCTTTAAATTCGATTCAATGAAGTTTTTAATATTGGAACTCCAGTTCTCCTTTTGATGGATTAAATGTTGTAAGCTGTTTTTTAGATCTGAAGTATTCGGAAGCATGGCTATGAAATCCTTCAAAGCTTCCTTGTTTTTGCTGATTTCCTGTTTGAAAGATTCAAATTTTTCATTCACGATATCATCTACCATATCCAGGTAAGCGGTAACTCTTTTTGCTCTGTAATCTTCTGTTTTTGTTGAGATCCCGAAATAGTCAAGGTTGAACTTTTTGTTGTAAAAGTTCTTCATTTTTTCCAGGATTTCATCATCAATAATAGAGATGACGGAAGAAATTCCATACTGGGCGACACGAATCGGGCTGTCGATAGTGTAAGCCAGACCCATCACCGGAATATGGAAATTGTGCAAAGGTTTTTGTGTCATAAAGTTTTGATAAAGTTTTGATAAAGTTTTTTATTGTTCATCTAAAAATCCTTTACAACTATTCACTTCCTAAAAATATTATTTTAAAATGAATTATGCGTCAAATAGTATTTATCAATATGTAAAACATGTCAAATGTCATGTTTCTATTTTTGTTAACGCAAAGTAACAATGGTTCAGATGCTCATTTTGAGAAGGCAAAGAAGTGCGACTGTGTCGCTGAAGAAGCTTTATGATTATACATTTGCATAAATAAATCGATAAAATTGATTCTCCCTTTGCTCTCTTTACTTTATATACATAACTGTGATAACTTTACGTTTATTTTTTAGTCATATTAAATAAAAAAGACCATTCAAAAGAATGATCTTTTTTAATGATATAGAATTTATTTAATACTATTCAGCTTTGTTTTTAAGCATCATCAGAAGACTGTAAGCGCCTTTCTGTACAATTTTTTTATCCTTTAAAAAATCGGCTTTTAAAATCTCTGTAAACTGATCATCAGCGATTCCGGTCACTACAGGAATCATTTTGTAATTGGATTTTCCAAGATCTTCAAAAACATAATTTTTATTTTCAAAAGACACCACGGCTTCGTTTGGAAGTCCCATTGTATAACGGCTGCTGATATTCACTTCGGCATTCACGTACATTCCTTTTACAAATTCAGTGTTCACAGAAGATAATCTGGCAATTGCCGTTGCAGAACCTCCGTTTTCAATACTAGGAACTACGCTGACAATTTTTGCATTGGATTTCACGTCAGGATTCTGATTGTTGTACACCAAAATTTCCTGCCCTACTTTTACATCATTCACATCGTTTTCAAAAATCTTGAGTTCTAAAAGTAATCCAGCCGGATTGATCAATTCAAATAAAGTATCTGCCGGGTTGATATACTGTCCGTTATTCACCAAAATTTTGCTTACAAAACCTGTAAACGGAGCATAAATATTGATTTTACTTCTGATATTTCCGGTAGTCAGACCTTTGGCATTAATTCCGATGATTCTCAGTTTTTCCTCAAGCCCTTTTAAAGTAGCATTCAAAGTAGAATAATCTGCCTGAGCAGTCTGCATGGTTTTATCACTGCTGGCTTTGCTTGTATTCAAATCTTTCTGACGGTTGAAATTCAATCTTGCCGCTTCAAGCTGGGCTTTGGTCACCAGATAATCCTGCTGCAATTGTATAAATTGTGGATCTTCTACTACTGCAAGCACCTGCCCTTTGTTAAAATGACTACCATTAATAACATTGATTGATTTGATATGCCCACCCATAATGCTTGAAACTAAACTAATGTGGGAAGGTGCAATTTCTGCCTTTCCATTCAGTCTCACCAGCTTTTCCATATTCCTGTTCTGAATACTGGTTGTTGTTAATCCTACAGATTGAATCTGTTTTTCTGTAAGATGAACGGAGTTTTTGTCATTCTTAGAAAATTTAGTGTTTTCATAAACGGTTTTTTCCTCTTCTTTTTTTCCTGAACATGAAGATAAAGTAAGGATGAAAGCAAGGCTGTATATTGATATATTCTTGAAATGCATGATAGTATTATTTTGAAATTAAGAATTGAAGTTCAGCTCCGGTTTGATTAAGCTTTTCCAGCTGATCAATATAATCTGCTTTGGTTTTTACGGCCTGATTCACCAGGATTACCCAGTCCAGATAATCTATTTCTCCTACTTCCATCTGTTTCTGAGCGGTTTTTAGAATAATTTCAGACTTCGGAAGCTGTTTTTGTTCATAATTTTCGATGATCTGCTGTTGGTTCATATAATTAGCCAATTGTTGTTTCAATCTGTTTTTAAGCTCTATTTCTTTTCTCTGATACTGATTTTCAGAGATGGCAATTTTAGCCTGTGCTGCCTTTGCCATAGCTCTCTGTCCTTTGGTAAACAGCGGAATTCCTACGCCCACCTGAACTGAATTGAAACGATTGTTATTGATGTTTTTCATACTCTGATTGGTATATCCTATAAGCAGATCCGGAAGCAGTCTGCTTTTTTCAAGCTGTACTTCTGCCTCTCCCACTTTGATCTGTTGCTGCAGATATTGAAGTTCGGGATGCTGTTGTACCATTTCTTCTGAAATCTGAAGCCCCATTTTCATCGTAGGCTGGTCAGCAATCGGCTGATAAGATGTTGTAGATTGTAGTAATAATTGAAGCTGAAGTTTTGCAATATTCAGATCATTTTCAAGGGTATTCAACTGTACTTTGATCTGTTCTTTCTGAATTTCGGCGGTGGATTCCTCCAGAATATTGGCTTCTCCTTTTTTTAATCTTAATCCGGCTTTGTCTGCAAAATTATTGTAAAGCTGGCTGATGTATTCAAGCACTTTTTTCTTCTCCTGAAGCACCAGTATCCTGTAGAAAACGTCTGTTACTTCTTTGGTAAGCTGTGTTTTGGTAAGATTCTGATTGATGACGCTGGCAGACCATTCGGCATCCAGCATTTGTTTTCTTTTTGAATACACCGTTGGAAAACTGAACCTTTGAGAGATTCCAAATGAATTATCCTTTTCCTCGCCCTGAATCTGACCAAATCCTCCGGTAATTTCCGTTTGTGGAATATCCAGATAAGTGGCTTTCAGTTTTTCCTGGTAATCTGAGACTAATTTTGAATTTTTAAGAGTACCATTCTGCTGGTATGCTTTTTCCAAAGCCTGATCATAGGTAATATTTTCCTGAGCCTGATAAGTTCCGAAGGATATTAACAACAGGAAAACAGACAATTTTTTATAGCTGAGTTTTTTTGAGAATTTCATTTTATCTTTATTAATATGTTCAAACAGGACGTATAAAATGGGAAGGACAAACAAGGTTAAAAGAGTTGCAAGCATTAACCCTCCGATCACCACCGTTGCCAAAGGTCTCTGTACTTCTGCTCCTGCACCGTTGCTGATTGCCATGGGAAGGAACCCCAGAGAAGCCACAAAAGCCGTCATTAAGACCGGACGCAGTCTGATTTTTGTGCCTATGAGTACAATTCTGCTGGTGTTGGCTATTCCATTCTTTTTCAATCGGTTAAATTCTGATATCAAAACAATCCCATTAAGTACGGCAACTCCAAATAAGGCAATGAATCCTACCCCTGCGCTGATGCTGAAAGGCATTCCTCTCAGAGCCAGAAAATATACACCTCCTATCGCAGATAAAGGAATGGCGGTATAGATCAGTAGACTGTGTTTTACAGAACCAAAAGCAAAAAATAATAACAGGAAGATCATCACTAACGAAATAGGAACTGCGATTCCCAGTCTTGCTTTGGCTTCATTTAAATTTTCAAAAGCTCCTCCATAAGAAATTGTGTAGCCCGGTGATAATTTCAGGTTTTTATCTGCTTTTTGCTGAAGTTCTTCCACAATACTCTGGACATCTCTTCCTCTCACATTAAAACCTACAATAATCCTTCTTTTAGTATCTTCCCTCTGAATCTGGTTCGGACTGTTTTTAAGCTCTACTTTAGCCAATTGTGACAATGGAATCTGTTCTCCCGAAGAAGTAGGAACCAAAAGATTCTGAATGCTGGTAATATCTTTTTTATGCTCATTATCCATTCGGACAACGATATCAAACTTTTTCTCACCTTCATACAGTGCTCCTGCAGTTTGTCCGGCAAAAGCCATATTAATTACCCTGTTGATGTCCGCCACTGAAATATTGTATCGGGAAAGTTCCGAACGGTTATAATCAATTACAACCTGTGGAGCGCCTACTACCGGCTCGATGTATAAATCCTGTGCTCCTTTTACAGTGTTAATAATGCTTCCAATCTTTTTAGCGTACGTGGCAAGACTGTCCAGATCTTCACCGTAAATCTTGCATACTACATCTTGTCTTGCACCCGTCATAAGCTCATTGAAACGCATCTGTACCGGAAACTGGAAACTGGTGGTGAGGCCGGGAATAACGCTTAATGCTTTGCTCATTTTGTCAGAAAGTTCAGGAAATGTTGTTGCGGAAGTCCATTTCTTTTTAGGTTTTAAAACGACGATCATATCTCCGGAATCCATAGGCATAGGTTCTGTAGGAATTTCTGCACTCCCAATTTTCATGACTACTTTTTCTACTTCAGGAAACTGTGTTAAAAGAATATGCGCTGCCTGTGTGGTGGCTTTTTTGGTTTCATTGATATTACTTCCCTGAAGAATTCTCATTTCAACAGCAAAGTCGCCTTCCTCCAGAGATGGAATAAACTCTCCACCCATTCTGGAAAGGGTAAAAACAGCACCTGCAAACAGGATCAACACGCCAATGATGATCGTTTTTCTGAATTTAAGAGCTTTCATCAGTAATCGCTGATGTCCGGTTTCCACTTTACCCATGACGCGGTCCGAGATGTTCTCTTTTTCTTTTTTCTTTCTGCTTAATACCAGCGAACTCATCATTGGAATATAAGTCAGGGAAAGAATAAATGCTCCGATCAGGGCAAAGGCAACGGTCTGAGCCATAGGCTTGAACATCTTTCCTTCAATTCCCTGAAGGGTAAAAATCGGAAGATATACGATTAAGATAATGATCTGCCCGAAAACCGCACTGTTAACCATTTTGGTCGCAGAGCTGGAAACCTGATCATCCATTTCTCTCTTGCTGAGCATATTGTCTTTTCCAAAATGCTTTTTATGAGCAAGCTGATGCAACACGGCTTCCACAATAATAACAGCACCATCTACAATAAGACCGAAATCCAGCGCTCCAAGGCTCATCAGATTTCCTCCAACCCCGAAAATATTCATCATGATGATGGCGAAAAGCATGGCCAAAGGAATAACGGAAGCCACCAGTAATCCTGCTCTGAAATTTCCTAAGAATAAAACCAGAATGAAAACAACGATCAAAGCTCCTTCCATCAGGTTTGTTTTTACGGTACTGATGGTGTTATTTACCATTTTAGCACGATCAAGGAAAGGCTCAATTACTACTCCTTCCGGTAATGATTCCTGGATTTTTTCCAGTCTTTGTTTGATATTTCCAATCACTACATTGGCATTTTCTCCTTTCAGCATCAGAACAATTGCTCCGGAAACCTCTCCGGTGTCATTATAAGTCATCGCGCCATACCTTGTCGCATAACCGATCTTCACAGACGCTACATCTTTGATATGTACCGGAATACCTTCTTTCGTTTCCGCTACCTGAATGCTTCCGATATCTTCCGTACTTCCCAGAAGTCCTTCGCTGCGGATAAACAGAACGGTTTCTTTCTTTTCAATATATGCACCTCCGGTATTCTGGTTATTCTTTTCCAGCGCGGCAAAAACATCATTGATATTGATGTTGAACGCCTGTAATTTATTAGGATTAATGGCAATTTCATACTGTTTCAGCTTCCCTCCGAAACTGCTGACATCCGCCACACCTTTGGTTCCGAGAAGCTGCCTTCTGACCACCCAGTCCTGAATAGTCCTCAGTTCTGTTTCATCATATACATTTTCGTATCCTTTTTTGGCTCTTACCACATATTGGAAAATCTCTCCCAATCCTGTTGAAATAGGCCCTAATTCCGGCTTGCCGATTCCGGCTGGTATATTGTCCTGAACAAGCTGCAACCGTTCCTGAACCTGTTGACGAGCCCAATACACATCGGTCTTATCGTCAAAAACTACCGTCACTAATGAAAGTCCGAAACGGGAGAAACTTCTCAGCTCCGTTATTCCGCTGATATTGCTGGTAGCCTGTTCGATAGGAAATGTAACAAGGCGTTCTATATCTGCTGCACCATAAGAAGGAGCAGTGGTAATGATCTGAACCTGATTATTGGTGATGTCCGGCTGGGCATCAATGGGAAGTTTAGTGGTTTCATAGACTCCAAAAAGGATGAGAGCCACTGTAAACAGAGCAATGATGAGTTTATTCTTTACAGAAAACTCAATAATTTTATTTAACATGGAAAAACTATTAATTGATAATCCGGAATGCTTTATAAGAGCTGAAATTCTCCCAAAACATAAAGAATCAAAACAAACATTTGTAACTTCTCTGGTTAAGGGTTAAGCATCAATACAATGCATTACGGATTAATTGATATGTAACAAGAATTCACTGCTTTAGGTAAGAACATAAAGCATTAATTTTCAATGTGAAGTCAATTAAGAAAGCCGTGGAGGCTGGAAAATCTGAGAAAGGTATTGGTTGGAAAAATCTTTTTCCTTGTAGATACTGCTTTTCTTTGAAACAGTAATTTCCTTAGGTTTTTTTATTTCAAAGGAAAGTTCCGGAAGCTGGGCGTGTACGGTAAGTACGATAGGTGGATTGATAAACGGCAGTTTCTGATCGGTATCCCAGTCTGAATCCTGTTTGTGGTTATCATAATGCTCCATTACAAATTCTGAAAAGCTTCCATGGTATTCCATGAAATGTTCCACAAACATAGGCACTTTCAATACTTCCCCCGCATTGGTGGTAGCCAGCACATACATCATTGAACATAATATGGAGATCCATTTTAACATGAGTACAAATATAAGGCTTAAATTTTTCCTGAGTGGGCTTTAGTATTAATTTTTTGAGAATTTTAGCTTGTTTAAAAGTAGTTTAAATAAATAATACCCTTTCCTGAAAATGTTAGGATTACCAAACAAAAATCAAAGCCTTGACTTCAGTCTGCTCAGTGTCTCCTGTGAAATATTAAGATAGGAAGCTACCAGTTTATTGGAAAGCCTTCTTACCACCACAGGATTTTCATCCAGAAGCTGGCGGTATTTTTCAAGTGCATCCTGGACAAGGAATGACATCAGTCTTTTGGTATTATTTACATATGCAGTTTCCAGATATATTCTGTAAAATTTTTCCCACTGCGGGATAATATCCAAAAGATGATAAAAATCTTTATGGGTAATATAATATACTTCTGAATCCTCTACAGCTTCTATGAATTCCTCAGAGGGTTCAGAAGTAATAAAACTGGTAAGTGCCGTTGCAAACTGATTTTCAAAAGCAAAATATCGGGTAGAATCCTGTCCTTCTTCATTGATGAAAAATATACGGAGACAGCCATTTACAACAAAAAATGTTCTCTGGCTGTTTTGCCCGTTGGAAAGGAGCATTTCATTCTTTTTTAATTGGATAGGTCTGAAATAGGACAGAATTGTTTCCATTTCTGTATCCGTTACCGATATTCTATTGTTGATATATGACGTTAAAAGTTCCTGCATGTAAGCAAAAATAGTGATAAATGGCTTTGCTTACATCCTTTCATTTCCAATATCTACGGGTTTTCTGCCTGTCCGGCTTTCCAGTATGAGCAAATGTACATCCCATGTGGATCCCATTCCAGCGTTGTTTTAAAGTACGTACGAAGCTCACGTACAGTGGAATATTCTGCAGCGATGTAAACATATTCTTTCAACACTCCGGGCGGAAACTGAATAGATTTCACCGCTTCTGCAAGCTTGCTTCCCTGTTCAGGATGAGGATTGTGCAGCCATTCTACAGATAAATCTGCCGCAGAACACAGGATCAATTCGTCGTCTTTATCTGCTACTTCCAATAGTATTTTTGCTCTTACATAAGATGGAAATTGTTCTGCGATGGCACAAATCACAGGTAGTGCCGTTGCGTCTCCTGCCATCAGATAAAAATCAGCTTCAGGAATTAAAGGCTTTGTACTTTCTTTCATTCCTATTTCCAACGTATCTCCTGGTTTGGTCTTCAATGCCCATGCAGAAGCTGGTCCGTTGTCTCCATGAGCTATAAAATCAATGCTCAGTTCATTTTCTTCCAGATCAATTTTTCTGTTGGTATATGTTCTGATCAGAGCGAGGTTTTCTTCTCCGGTGGGGATAAAGATTTTATTATTAGAACCGGACTTAACATTAGCCAATAGTTCAGCCTGGTTTTCATCAATATCAAATATGACACGGATTAAATGCGGTGTAATAAAGAGTTTCTTTTTAACGGTAAATACAGAACGTATTTTTTTCGTTTCTTTTATTTGAGATATTAGGGAATGTTCCATTTTTATTTTTTGTTAAATAGTAAAATAATCATTGCAATCACACAGCTGATTCCTCCGAACAGGTATACCGCCTGATAATCGAACCAACCGGCAATGAGCCCGGCAATAGGACCTGCGAGCCCTAATGAAAGGTCAACAAATGCGACATAAGCTCCTAGCGCTGTTCCTCTCATCTGCGGCTTTACTTTTTGAATGGCAAGAACGCCCAAAGCCGGAAAAACCAATGAAAATCCTACCCCCGTTAATCCACATCCGATAATGGCCAATGTTTTGGATGCAGAGGTCCAGATCAGCATTTGTCCGGCCACTTCGATAATCAGAGAGATCAAGGCTATTGTAAAGCCTCCGTATTTATCCGGAAAAGAAGCAAAGAAAATTCTGGTCAGCACATAACAAGCCCCGAAGATCATAAAAGCCAGTGAAGCATCACCCCAATTTTTTTGAGAGAAAAATAAGGCAATAAAAGAGGCAATACATCCAAAAGCCATTGATGAAAAAGCAAGGCTCAGGCCCTGGCCCGATATGGCACCAATTACTTTGTAGAAAGGTGTTCTTATATGATCTTTATCCACAGGAATAGAAGGAAGTTTTGCTGTAGAAAGCCAGCTTACCAGCGGAAGTAAGGTAATAAAAAGAAAAGCAGGCAGAATACTGTACTCTTTACTTAACCAGATACTGATGGGAGCTCCGATGGCAATTCCCGCATACATGGCAATACCATTCCAGGTCATGACTTTCCCTGAGCTGGAAGGTCCTGCGAGACCGATTCCCCACGTTAATGCTCCGGTAACCAGAAAACTTTCGCCAACCCCATGAATAATTCTTGCCAATAAAAGAAAAGCAAGTGCCAGAATCGGTTGAGCCTGAAATAATACCGCCAGGACGTAAGCAATTCCTGCAATAACAGCCAGTATTACGCCGGACATTTTACTTTTCTTAGCACCGCTGGTATCTGTGATTTTTCCGGAATAAGCACGGGTTAAAAGTGTTGACAATGATTGCAGACCAATCACAAGTCCTATAATAATACTGTCAAAGCCCAACGTGCTCTGAACAAACCTGGGAAGTACTCCTAACGCAATTCCTATGGTAAGGTAAACCGCAAATACCGAAACGATAATAGGAGCTGTTGCCTGATAGAAATTAATAGTCTGTCCCTTTTCTAATGTTGTACTCATAAATTTTGTTTAAAATATTCGGGTACAAAGGTCTTTGTGTGACGGATACCAAGCTTTGACTTAGATCAAAAAAGGATGAACCGTTACTCTTTTGATGCAGGATTATGTTGTAAAGTATTGAGTTCCTGATATACTGTAGCTGTCCAGAAATCCAGTTCCCATTCTTTTTTACGAATAGATTCAAGAGAGAATGCTCCTCTATAGTAATTCCTGATCAGTTCTTTTCTTTGAAAATCTGCAAGTTCAAGCTCCAGTTGGAAATATGCTTTTTTCCATTCAACAGAGTCTGAATCTAAGCAGTTTCCGTTTGTTTGAAGAAGCTGTTCCTGTTCTTTTTTCAGCTTTTCAGTCATAATTTTCAGGGCGTTTTCAGTAGTAATGTTTGCCGGTTTAAAATCTTTTAGGAAAGAATTCGATTTTTTTAGCAGAAGCCTATTCAGATCTTTTTCTTCTTCCTTGTCCGGTGTGGAAGGTTTTATCAGTTTGATTAATCTTGGAAGCGTAAGCCCCTGAATTACCAATGTAAAAATGATCACTACAAATGAGATCAATAATATGGTATTTCTCTGTTCTATAGCAAACCCTGAATTATCCCGGAAAGGGAGTGCCAAAGCAGCGGCCAGAGAAACTACTCCACGCATTCCCGACCATGAGAGGATAATATATTCTTTTTTAGACTGGGTCAGAAAACGATTTCCCTTTTTAAGGGATGGCTGGTTGGAAAAAACAGGAAATAAAGCAAGTACAGCCAACCTTATCATGACGAGTATAATAAATAGGAGAAAGCCATATAGAATCAATAATGGTAATTCAGTGGAGGGTATATGTGAAATAATCGCAGGCAGCTGCATTCCCAGAATCAAAAAAATCAATCCGTTCAGAATAAAAATAATAACATCCCAGAAATGGCTCATCTGTATTCTACTGGCTGAGCTGAATAAGGAAAATGAATTCCACGATAGAAACATTCCCAATACCACAACTGCCAATACTCCCGAACATCCTAAATGTTCGGCAAAGCTATACGCTGCAAAAGGAAGCAGGATCACAGCAAAAGTTTCTGCACTGGAGTGGGTATTAAAATACTTATGCAATTTTAAAAATATAAAACCTATCAGAAATCCAATGAATATCCCTCCAATACTGATCCCCATAAATTGTATTCCCGCATTCCAGAAAGAAAATATACCGCTTGTAATAGCAATTACAGCACATTTATAGGCTATCAAAGCAGATGCGTCATTCAGAAGACTTTCTCCTTCAAGAATAGTGGTTAATTTTTGTGGTAACGGAAGATTCTTTGTAATACTTGTTGCTGCAACGGCATCAGGTGGTGAAATGATAGCACCCAATACAAAAGACAAAGGCCACGTAAATCCGGGAATGATGCTGTGAACAATCACGGCAATAATGGTGGTGGTCAGGAAAACCAGTCCTACTGCCAGCAGGGAAATTGTTGGAAATTCTTTTTTGAAATCCGGAATCGAAGTATTCCAGGCTGCATCAAATAATATGGGAGGAAGGACAACATAAAAAATCATTTCCGGGCTCATATCAATAGAGGGAACGATTCCGGTAAGACTTACTATAAGCCCTGCAACGACCAGTACTATAGGAAGAGCCAGCTTTATTCTGTCTTTTACGGAAATGATAATCATTAAAATGATGGATACCCATATGATCTTTTCAAGTTCTGCCATAGCGTGATAATATCCTGCGAAATTAAAATGCCGGAGCAGGCAGAACTATGATCTAGATCAAAAACGGCACATGGATTCAATCAAAATCCAGAAAACTATCAGTAAGCTGCTTCCATTGTATTTTTGCAACCCCCATCATTCCGTTTATAGCAGTAGCAATATTTCGGATGACATCCGGAAACTTCACGTTCCAGTTGGGTTTTTCCATTTCGTCTATATACGGCTGCTTTTAAATATTATCCTTACTTAGGAAAGCAAGGATAATGCTGAATATTAAGGAATTTACCAATTAGCTTTAGGCGGTCTTTTAGTTGTTGTCAATTATCTGCGAACCGCTTTACTATCAATTGTATTTTGTGATTCACCTTTTTGCATGCTATTCGCTTTTGAAGCTATTGGTGATATTTTTATTTGTGGGTTGAGTGCATTACTGGTGTTCATAAACTTTTCCAGATTAGGTTTACCAGTTTTTAAATTATTAGCTTCACTATTATTGGCCTGATGATTTTCACCTCCTATTGCTTTTTCTTTCTGGTTTGCAAAATCAGGCTGATCATTTGTTGTTTGTTTGTCTGTCAAAGCCTGGTTATTTCGCATTTTTCTCTTAGCCAGCAACTTACTTGAGTTCAGAACAAAAACAGGCTTACTATCTTCTGGTTTTAATTGCTCGCTTGCGCCAGATGTAGCAGGTATATCAGCAGTAGGTATAAAATTTGATTTTGATTCTTGAACACTGGTATCTTTAGGCTTTATATTATACTTTTGTATTGTAGAATCTAAAAATTCTCGATGTTTGTTGATAAAATCTTTGTTCATCCCATTTTCACCAATAAGTTCTCCCAAAAAACAATCTTCAGTTCTTGTTTTGTCTTCTTTAAAAACATTTATATTTTCAGCTGTATCATCTAAGAAAACGCTGAATACCTGATCATTCTCTTTTCGGATCTCATCTTCCATTTTACCTATCAATTTGTTCTTATCGATAGCCATCTGCTCCTTCTTAGTAGCACTAACTGTTAATATTGGAATATTCTCCAGATTTTTAAATCCATTTTGTTGATATAAATATTTTATAACTTTTGGATAGGCAGATGCTGTCAGTACATAAAAATCAACTCCCTTTGCTTTAAAGTCTCCCACCAATTCATCAAGCTCTTTACCCGCAAAAAATTCAAATGTGTTTTTAGATGCAGGGTGACTTTCTTTGTATTGTTCAAATGCTTTCTCAATGGCCTGCTTACCAAGCATTCCTATTTCCTCTGATTCATTAGTAAGCTGACCATAGATTTCCCAATTCATAGTGCTATCTATATAATTGCGAATAGCACTATGAACATGCCCATCAAATTGAGTGTAATCAAAATCAATAAATTCTTGTAATCTCATTATTTATTTTTTTTAAAAATTCTGTAATCTTTTGCAGAGGCCCTGAATACAATGGTAGAATGGCCTTTATTCTTGCAGTGTTAAGTCATTTTTTTTACCCAAACACATCTTCTCTCCTGACCCACTCTGCTTATTGCCTTTGCAAAAGCAGGAACAGCTGACAACGCTAAAATTTTATCAATGCTTCCCCAGCAACAGGGACCGGAATCATGCTCCAGATGTTTTCATCCCTTCTTAAAAAAGGAAAAATCAAAGCACTTTTAAAATAGTTACTTTTGTCAGATGATGTACTGAAAACGTTACAAATCTATAAAAACAGCCATGAGAACAAATAATGAAATTCGTAAACATTTAACTACAGAATGTAAATATATAACTGATGGTGCTGCAATAATTGTAGTGTCAGGAAAACGAATCCTACTGCCAGCAGGGAAATTGATGCAAACTCTTTTTTTGAAATCCGGAATAGAGGTATTTCAGGCTGCATCAAATAATATGGGAGGAAGGACAACATAAAAAATCATTTCCGGGCTCTTATCAATAGAGGGAACGATCCCGATAAGAATTGATATAAGCCCTGCAACGACCAGTAGTAATATTGGAAGAGCCAGCTTTATTTTGTCTTTTACGGAAATAATAATCATTAAAATGATGGATACCTATATAATCTTTTCACGTTCTGTCACAGCATGATAATGTCCTGCGAAATTAAAATGCCGGAGCAGACAGAACGATGATCGGGATCAAAAACGGCACATGGATTCAATCAAAATCCAGAAAACTATCAGTAAGCTGCTTCCACTGTATTTTTGCAATCCCCATCATTCCGCCTATAGCAGTAGCAAGATTTCTGATGACATCCGGAAACTTCGCGTTCCAGTTGGGTCTTTCATTTCGTCCGTATACCGCTGCTTTTAAATAAGCAATATTTCTGGATATCATAAAGGTTGAGCTGGCTGCAGAACTGTAAAAATGAGCAATGTGACGGTTTTTCTTATTTTGGGGATCTACTGATGGCCTGCAGGTGATCGATATACTTTCAGAAAAACTGTCCTGATAGAAGCAAATATCTGTTATTTCTACCCAATCGTACCCTTTAGCCTCAGGATCTCCCGGACCCGGAATATCAATGCGGATAAAATCTCCTTTTTGAGGTTCGCGATCCACAGGACTACCATCAAAATCATATAATTTAAATGCAGCGAAAGCTTTCCCGGTATAATTTTCCCAATTATTAACTGAAAAGAACCTTTCTTTTAACAGGTTAAACTTTTCCGGAATCAGGTCCTGATCAAATACTTTTCTGCTTTCCGTATCATGGAAGCCACCGAATTTTTGTGCAGGAACTCCTTTAAATATCTTTGGACTCATACGATAGGTTTTGATCCAAAGTAGTACAAAAAACTTTCAGAATTTTATGAGTAGAATCACAAAATAGTTAAACGTTTGTTTAATTATTGACTGTACAATTTGGTATTTCGATAATAATTCACTTTTTTAGATTTCTTTATTTTGCTTAAAAAACATGCGTACAATTCTTCAGATGGCGAATTATATTTATCAGGAGAGGTTTTTATATTGCTGATTTCGGAATCTTAAAGAAAACAGGGAAGATTTATGAAATAATTATTCGTAGGAAAAATCAATAATTTTAAAAAAAAATAAGCATATGGTGTTTTGCATAACATGATTTTTGTTTATATTTGTGAATCGAAATAATTTTTTTTCATCATTTGTGTTTTTTTAAGGTCTCCATCCGTGGAGACCTTTTTATTTTCAATAATATCATAATTGAATATTGACTATTGAAGTGGAAAAATGGCCAAAATGTGAAATATTTTCTTTTTTAATTCGGTTAATTGCTTTTCTTTAAAGGAATGTATGAAGTTTTATAATGTTAATAACTCTCCTTTTTTAATAATTTTAGTCTGCTTTTATACAAATTAAAAACCTATTGAATGGTTTTAATAAAATCAGTCGGCCTGAATTTCATCACAGAATAAAAACTTCTGGTATAAGCCTGAACACTCTTGTACCCTACTTCATAAGCTGTTTCTGAAACCGTAAGATTCCCGGAGCTTAAATATTCAAGACTTTTGATGATCCGAAGCATTTGCTGATATTTGCTTAGGGTGAGACCTGTTTCTTTTTTGAAAATACGTTCCAGAGTACGGAAAGATAGCAGGGCTTCATCACTGAGATCTTCCATTGTAATCTCCTGCCGGTAATGACTGTGGAGATGTTCTATGACCTTAGCAAGGCGTTTATCTTTAGGAAGACTGATATGAAGAGTCAGAGAATGTTCTACAAATCGTGGAAGTTCGTTGAACAATGCTTTCAGAAACAGGCTCTCATGATGATCCGGAGTCATCAGTTTAGACCATTTTTCTGCATATTTTATCATTTCCTTCAGTACAGGAGGAACAGAAAATACATTCACTTCGTGATAAAAAGGTTCTTGTGTACTGATCTCCGCAAACATAATCATCAGCTTGATCTTTTCAGAATGAGAATCGGTTTTATGGACGGCATTGGGAGGAATCCATACCGCATGATTCTGAGGAAGGAGATAGATTTTTTCTTCAATCGTAATATACTGGAAACCACTTTCCACGTACACGAGCTGTCCCTTCTGATGGTGATGCAGAACATTATCGTGCACCCAGTTTTCTTCAAACCATACAAAATAAGGCTTTTTAAGTTCATCTATTTTGATACTGTCGTTGGTGTTCATGTCGTTTCAGGTTAAAACTTTGGCAAAATTAAACAAAATTACTGTGTTAATTTTGTACAAAAGTTTTATTATGATGAAGAATGAAGTAAAAAAGAATGCTTCGTATGTTTTATTAATCATTAATGTTCTGGTAGTTGTCCTCATTTCCAGCAATCTCCGCTCACCGATTGTGGCGGTTGCTCCCGTTCTCGGAGAAGTACGGGATGCTTTGAAACTGGATAATTTTCAGGTGAGTTTACTTACTTCTATTCCGCTGTTTATGTTTGCCGCCTGTTCTGTATTGGTAAGCAGATTTTCCAATAAGTTCGGAATCAGCAAACTTCTGATATATTCTCTGATTATTTTAAGCTTCGGGCTATTTTTAAGGATCAGTGGTTCCCTGTGGCTTTTGTTTTTAGGCTCTCTATTTATTGGTTTAGGAATATGCATCGGAAATGTGGTTACTCCGGGATATGTTAAGAATAATTTTCCGAAGCAGATAGGTCTTATGACAGGAATTTTTGCTGTATCAATGAATCTTACGGCAGCTTTAGCTTCCGGGTTCAGTGTAAAAATTGGAGAACTGACAGGTTTTGGATGGAAAGGATCTCTGGGAATATGGCTGGTGATTGCTGCATTGGGTTTCCTTGTTTTATCATTGGAATTCATATTTAACAAAAGAAATCCGGCTCCACCTAAAACAGCACTCAGTACATCAGATTTTAATATGTTCAAATCTGCACAGGCATGGAATATCAGTATTTTTATGGGACTGCAGTCTTTATTTTATTATTGCCTGGTAGCATGGCTTCCCTCCTTTCTTGCTGACTTTCATATGCAGGGAGAAAGCTCCGGCTGGGTGTTCTTTGTGATTCAGATTACCATGATTCCTGTGACATTCTGTTGTCCGATTATTGCCAGTAAAATGAAAGACCAGAGACTTATGATCCTTTTCATATGTACTTTGATGTTTGGAAGTACCATGATGTTTGTCTTCCTGAAATCACAGTGGATTTATGTGAATGCAGTAATTATTGGTATCTCTAATGGATTGTCTTTCAGCTTGTCAATTCTTTTCTTTTCCACAAGAACGAAAAACAGTATCAATGCGGTTAAAATATCAGGAATGGCTCAGTCTGTGGGATATCTGATTGCTGCGTTCGGGCCACCGCTGTTTGGAAAACTACATGACTGGGATATTTCCTGGAACAGTTCATTCTATTTATTAAGCTGTGCTGTATTGCTGATGCTGTATTTTGGAATGAAAGCGGCAAGAAATAAGTTTGTTGAGGATTAGGATGGTCAAAGGTCAGGTCACACGTCTTTTATTGCTGGATGCTACCCATTCTTCTTTTTGGCATTTGGGGCAGCGTCCGGCATTACCTGCTTTTTTATGTTCAGTATACCCACAGAATATACAAGAGTAATGTCCCTCCTCGTGAAGGTGTTGCAGCGGATAATTTAATGAGCCTGGCATAATAGGAAGCCCGTATCTGACAGATTCATCTTCGAAAAAGAATACACTGATTTCTCCTGATATTTCTTCTATAGCCATTTCAACCTGCCCAAGCTGAGAAACCCCTTTGAGCCTCAACTCTGCAAAGAATTCGTCACTCCCAAGATTTTCTTTTTGAAAGTTTTTGATGGAGAATTCACCACTTTCTATCAGACAGATGGACTTTCCTTCCACCAGATTTTCAAATTTTTTACTTTTGCCGATAAAATACGTCACAATAGAATAAAGGAGAATAATAACAATAAAAACAATAAGGGATGAAATGATTCCGACATCCTTATTAAACATAGGATCTCCTGCTGCCGATCCCAGGCCAATAATGACGACCAGCTCAAAGATTGAGAGCTGTTTTACTCCTCTTTTTCCCAAAATTCTAAGCCCGATGATTATAGCCAGAAACATAATCATGGTACGAAGAATGATCTCTAAAAGAAAAGACCATTCTTCATGCCCCAATAATAATTCTTTCCAATCAAGATGTAAGAGAAAAACTGACAGCATACACATTATTTATCAGGGAATATTCAAAAAATAAGCCAGAACTCCTGCTATTTATTTCATAGATATTTCAGGCTTACCTCTTCACCGTCATCAAGTATAAAACATCTTTCCGCTAATCCGTTTTCAAGGATCTTTTTCTGAATAAATTTTCTGTCTTCCCTACAGTGGCTCAGGGCTTCCAGATGCGTTACCCAAACAGTGGCTTCCGGAGCAGATTCACATACTTTTATGATATCTTCACTGGTCATAATTATAGGATCTCCTACGGAAAAAGTTGCCGCTCCACCCGCTACAATGATGTGTTGTGGCTGATGTTTTTCAATTTCTGCAACAATTTCATCATACCAGATCGTGTCTCCTGCGATGTATACGGATTTATTGTCTTTTTTAAAGACAAAACCATTCACGATTCCCATTTTCTCTCCGATTTCCCCGGTTCCGTGCCGGCCTTTGGTTTTGGATATCTCAATAGTATTCCATTGAAGATGATCCTTCAGAACAATGATATTGGTGAAGCCTTGTTCTGCAATCTGTCCTGAAATAACATCGGAACAGATGAGCGGAATATTCTTGTCAAGGAGTTCAATGGCAGCATCATCCCAATGATCAGGATGAAGGTGGGTTACGGCAACGGCGTCTACTCTTTCTAACTTTTTATTTAATTCTTCTTTGTCAAAAGGCAGGTCTACGAGAGGATTGAGTAATTCGCTGTCTGTCATGGGCATTTTTCCCCTGAAACCTTTGTCACCGAGCATCGGATCTATCAGGATAGAAATTCCATCAATATTCAGTACTAATGTTGCATTGCGCCATAATTGTAATTTCATTTTGGGTATTTTTATTTAACAAATGTATTACCTAATAACAGCAAAACAATCGAAGGTTACCAAAAAGTTAACCACAAATATTCAACTGTGTTATGAATTTTGAAGAATTTAAAAACTGCGGATTAAGACGAAGCCTGGATATTCTTTCAGGGAAATGGAAACCATTGATTCTGCACAACCTTTTTGAAGATGACCAGGTCCGCTTTGCGGAACTTTGGCGTACTATGCCCCGTGTTTCTAAGAAAGTACTGTCAGAGCAATTGAAACAGTTGGAAGAAGATCATATTATTGAAAGGATTGAAGTTTACAATTTCCCACCGGAAGTGTATTATAAACTGACTGAAAAAGGCCGGAAGCTGGGCCCTATCCTTTTGGAATTGCATTCATGGGGAAATGAATTGGGATAAAATTATTTTTAAATATTTTATGTATTGTTGAAAATTACAGTATAATTTTAAGGATATAAAACTAATAACAATCTTTACAAATGAAACGAATCATTATTTTGATTTCCTGTGCATCAGGTGCATGGGTAACGGCACAGATAGCGCCTCCACCAACGATTCAAAGATCTAACACCATATCCCGCGGACTCACTGTCAATTCAAGAAAAGGGACATTAATTGAAAAGAAAATCACCAATTTAGGTAAGTTTAAAAATCTGAATATTCAAAAAATTGTAACGAAAGATGTTTCCGACAATTCTTCGGATACTCTTCTGGGAATCATGTATGAATATGAAACCTTTGATGAAATCTCAAAAAAGACACTCACCATTGATAAAAATGAATTTTGGAAAACTGATTCAGGCTCTTCAGACTGTAGAACAGAAAGAAAACGAAAAGGCTGGCCAGGAAACCAGATATAAGTTTGTAACGATGAGTAATATTGAATTCGGAAGTGTTTATCGTGAAAAACTTTCTTCATGGATTCATTATATAAAAATTCCTTCCAATCATTTTAATCAGAACTTACTGGAATTCAACAAAGATGAATTAAAAGAATTGATAACTATTTTGAAGAAAGCAGAACAGGAAATTTAAAAAATACAGACAGTGGCATTCAACATAAAAACCTTATAGGTTCTGGAAACCTATAAGGTATATTAAAAAAATTAAAAATAATTATTACCGGAACAGATCGTTTATTCTCTAAACTGATCCAGAACCTCCGTAATATTCTGATAGACAAAATCCAATTCTTCTGATGTAATACAATATGGAGGAACCAGATAGACTACATTTCCCAACGGCCTCATGATAATCCCTCTCTGTAAGAATTCATTGTAAAGCTTCTTCCCTATTTCATTGAAATAAGAAGTATCATTCCCGGTTTTAAAATCGAACGCTAAAATAGTTCCGATCTGACGTACCTTTTCTACATGAGGATGCAAAGCAAGTGCTTTCACAAACTCTGAATGCTGATGAGTGATGCGGTTGATATTCATTTGAGTTTCATTTGTCAATAGTAATTCCATACTGGCAAGAGCCGCTGTACAGGCTAAAGGATTGGCTGTAAACGAATGCCCGTGAAATAAGGTTTTATAACGGTCTTCAGAAAGGAAAGCCTCATAAATCTCATTGGAGCAGGTTGTAATTCCCATAGGCATCGTTCCTCCTGTCAATCCTTTTGAAAAACACATAATATCCGGCTTTTCCGTAAGATAATCTGCAGCGAAAAGCTTACCTGTTCTTCCAAATCCTGTAAAAACTTCATCCTGAATCATAAGAACGCCTTCTTCCCTACAGAATTTCATCAGCTGAGTAAGGTCTTCAGCTCTATACATCAACATTCCGGCAGCTCCCTGAACTAATGGCTCATAGATAAAACAAGCCACTTCATCAGCTAATTCTTTAATCAGTTTCTGCAGGCTTTCCAGATTTTCTGCATTGGGTGTATCTATAAAAACAACTTCAAACAGCATGCTTTCAAAAGGTCTTGTCCAGAAGCTTTTTCCGCTTACAGACATTGCTCCGAAAGTGTCTCCATGATAAGCATTTTTAAAAGCTAAAATCTTTGTCTTCTTTTTCTCTCGATTGTATGCATATTGAATACACATTTTCAAAGCAACTTCTACTGCGGTAGAACCATTATCCGAATAAAAGACCTTTTCCTGGCCAGCCGGAAGAAGTTTCAGTAAATTTTCTGAAAGCTGTACCGCAGGTTCATGGGTAAATCCGGCGAAAATCACCTGTTCCAGTGTATTCAACTGTTCAAAAACACGTTGTGCAATATAAGGATGAGAATGCCCATGTAACGTTACCCACCATGATGAAACAACATCCAGATATTTTTTTCCTTCGTTATCATACAGGTAAATTCCTTTTCCTTGTACAATGGGAATGGCATCATCAGCTGTTTTCATCTGCGTGTACGGATGCCAGTTGACCGCTTTATCTCTCTCCTGCAGGCTGATTTCTTTTATTATTGTATTCATATTTTGATGTAAAAAGTAATGAGTGATAAAGGTGGATTTAACAATAATTTAGTTGAATATGTTGGCGAAAATGTTGGATTAATCGCAAAGGCGCAAAGTTTTATCATAGATTGCGAATATTTTAAGGCGCAAGAAAATCAAAGATTTTCAGCAAAGAATGTGTTTAATTTTATCGGAGATAAAATCCTTGCGCCTTAAAATATTACTTACTACAAAAGATTTTGCGTCTTTGCGTTTTCCAACTTGTAGAGCAGTTTATAAAAATTCAAAAACCAATTTTATAATAAGCGCTATAATACCAATAATCCAACTCATCACTCATTATTTATCATTTATAATTCATAATTATCTAACAGCATGTTTCTTTTTTCATCATAGGTTTCAGTCCTAAAGTCTGAAGCATCTGCATATCTTCTGAAACTCCCGGATTAGGTGTTACCAATAAGGTTTCTCTTTCTCCTGTAAAAATGGAATTGGCACCTGCCATAAAGCACCACGCCTGCTCTGGTTCAGACATTTCAATACGTCCGGCACTTAATCTTACCATAGAAGACGGCATTACAATTCTGGCTGTAGCAATCATTCTTACCATTTCCCACGTGTCAACTTTTTCGTTATCTTCTAATGGTGTTCCTGCTACTCTCGCTAAGGCATTGATAGGAACGGATTCCGGATGTTTTGGCATTGTTGCCAACGTTAAAAGCATAGAAATTCTGTCTCTATGCGTTTCTCCAAGACCGATAATTCCTCCGGAACAAACGGTGATTCCTGCTTTTCTTACGTTATTGATGGTATTGATCCTATTGTCAAAAGTTCTGGTAGAGATGATCTCTTCATAATACTGTTCGGAAGTATCAAGATTATGATTGTAAGCATATAATCCAGCTTCTTGCAGTCTGATTGCCTGTTCTTCGGTAAGCATTCCCAGCGTGCAGCAAACTTCCAGACCAAGATCATTGACTCCTTTTACCATATCGATTACCCTGTCAAAATCACGGTTATTACGTACTTCACGCCATGCTGCTGCCATACAGAACCTTGAAGATCCCGAATCTTTTGCTTTTTGAGCGTGAGCAATTACAGTTTCTGTAGGTAACAAAGCCTGTACTTTTATATTGGTGTGATAACGGGCTGCCTGTCCGCAGTATGAACAATCCTCAGGACATCCGCCCGTTTTGATGGATAATAAAGTGGAAATCTGTACTTCAGAAGGATCATGCCATTCACGATGTACGGTGGCTGCCTTATAGATCAGTTCCATGAGTGGAAGGTGATAAATTTCCTCAATTTCTTCTTTCGTCCAATTGTTTCTCAATGTTGTTTTTGTATCCATTATCCTATTTTTGTTATTGTTAATTGCTTTGCAGCAAGTTGTATAGATTCCTTATCTGTGTTTTTGATTTCGGGAATCTTTATAATTTTTGTTTCTTTTTCGATAAAACTGCAGATCACTCTTTCTGTGTCTTCCGGAAAATCTCCGTTAAGAATTAAATATTCCAGCTGAATTTCTCTCTGTCGTAGCGCGATGATTGATAATAAACTATGATTAATACATCCTAAATAATTTCTGACGACCAATGCTGCCGGAAGGTTTAATTCCTCAATAAGATCGATCATGAAAGTGGTGTCTGAAATGGGTACCATAAGTCCTCCGGCTCCTTCTACAATCAGTGGATTTTCTGTAAAGGGTAATTGAAAATCATTCAGATTGATGGTAATATTTTCTTCTCTTGCAGACTGATGTGGTGATGCAGCCAGCTGTAAACGGTAAGTTTCCGGATGACAGACATTTGTATCAGTCCATGCTTCAATTTTATGACTGTCTGTATAATGAAGATCTCCGGATTGTATGGGTTTCCAGTATTCTGTTTTAAAATGCTGAACCAAAACAGCTGAGCATACTGTTTTTCCTATTTCGGTTCCTATTCCTGTTATAAATAATTTCATGTTTTTCGTGATGCGGGGTTCGGGATTCGTGAAAGTTTTAAATAAATTCTTTAATAATTCCTGTCAGTTTTATAATTTCTTCTTCAGTATTAAAGCTGTGAAGGCATATTCTTAAGCGTTCACTTCCTTCTTTTACTGTAGGGCTGTAGATGGCATAGGTTAAAAGTCCTTCTCCGGATAAAATGTTTTGTAATTCTTTCAGTTTTTGATTGTCAGGGATCACAATAGCCTGAACCGGACTGTTTTCTGCTGATGGAGTCTTTAATTTTCTGCTGCGAAAAACTTTGATGTTATTCTGAAGTTTTTCAGCCAGTTCATGGTTTTGATCTAAAAATTCATATCCTGTTTTGATACTCATCCACTGGAAATCCTGTGTTGATGTAGTATAAATAAATGGGCTTGCAAAATTGATCAGGTAAGATTTCACTGTTTCATTGCAAAGAATAGCTGCTCCATGAGCCCCAAGAGCTTTTCCATAGGTCACCACAGCTGCTAAAACATGGTTCTGTACCTTTAATTTTTCAATTAATCCATATCCAAAAACGCCGAATGCGTGAGCTTCATCTACAATCAAAGAGGCTTTATATGTACTGGCAATCGATGCTATTTCCTGAAGAGGAGCAAAATCTCCTTCCATGGAATAAAGACTTTCTATCGCGATATAACAATGTCCTTTCTGTCTTTTTAAAATATTTTCAAGATCTTCGATATCATTGTGTTTGAATTTAAGTTTTTTAGCATTGGATAGTTTGCAGCCATCATGTACTGAACGATGGATCTGCTCATCCACAATCACAGTATCATGGCGGTTGGGAATCGTAGAAAACAAAGCCAGATTTGCATTATATCCGGACGGAAAAAGCAATGCAGACTCAAACTGATGTTTTTGGGCAATATCCTTTTCCACAGAAACAGCCATATCACTGTTCCCGCTAATCAATCTTGAACCTGTACTTCCGGAAAGCAATTGAGGGCTATTGATAACCTTTTCCAGCAGTAAATGTTGAAGTTCTTTACTTTTTGCCAATCCCAGATAATCATTGGAATAAAAATCAATTCCATCTGATTGAAGTTTTAAACATCTTAACGTTCCCTCCTCTTTTCTTTGGTCAAGAGATTCCTGAAAATGAGGGCTATGGCTAAGCATAATTCAACTGTGCAACTTCCTGGGTAATGGCATTGATCCACTCTTCATGCAATTCCTTTTCTATGGTCAGAATTTGGTCTGCATGGTTTTTCCAGTCTGGTGAAAATTCATTAAGCTGATGAATCATTTCTTCCAGATGCCCTTCTTCTTCCAGAATAATAGATTTCACCATGATTTTAGAAGAAGCTTCAGTAAGCGCCTCCTGATAGACCGGATAAAGCTCATCTGCACGAACTTCAATCGCATACGTTACAAAAAGGTAAGCGGCATATTTAATATCTGTTTTGTCAAGATTGAAAGCCTTCTGAAGATAACGACAGGCTTTAATATCCAACGAATGAAGATATTGGCTTGTGGCGATAGGCGCCAGAAGTTCTGTGCTTTCGTAAGTTTTGCAGAGCTCAGGGTTTATTTTGCCAATTTGTTTTTTTAAATAATAAGCGTGGCGGTGTTCCTCAGCAGCATGTTTCAGCTGGATCTGAGAAACCAGAGTTGGATGTTCACATTTTGATATTTTTCTTGCACCGGCATTTTCCATAAAAGAAAGTGTGTTCAGCCATTTGGCGTGGGTACTTCCTTCCTGTACAATTTTTTTTAACAGATGATGAAATTCCATAGATTTTTATTTTGATGTCAAAAGTAGTATATTGCCGGATGGTTACATTGTGCCAGTTTTGATATTATGGATAGTCCGGTTAGAATTCCTTACGAAAGTTTTATTAAGATCGATAGAAAATCAGAAACTTCTATCTATCTGCAAATTGCCAATCAGCTGATCAATTCCATTCAGAGAGGGTTTCTGCCTTTCGGAACAAAACTTCCAGGAACAAGAACTTTCAGTGAAATACTGGAAATCCATAGAAATACAGCGGTTGCGGTATATGATGAACTCTCTGCACAAGGTTGGACCGAGAGTTTTCCCAACAAAGGAACGTTTGTCATTGGAAAAGATCAGGAAAAACCTGTTAAATTGAACGATTTTGAGCACAATAACCTTCAAAACTATCCTGTTTCCACTGGTTTTTCATTCAAAACATCCAATATTCTTGACAACCCTTTTGAGCATTCAAATTGTGAGTATGTCTTTAATGATGGGGTACCGGATATCCGTTTAACCCAAATCGGACAGCATTCCCGGTTTTACAGTTCTATTTTGAAACGTAAATCCAGCCAGAAAGCTTTTGGCCATTATAATCATGACGGGAGTGAATTTTTTAAAGAACATTTATCCCAATACCTGAATCTTTCCCGTGGACTTCCTATTTCCAAGAACAATCTGCTCATCACCCGAAGCACGGAAATGAGTATTTATATTGTTTCCGAAATTCTTCTTTCCGCAGGTGACACTGTATTGGTAGGAGCTTTAAGCTATTTTTCCGTCAATATGATCTTTATGAAAGCTGGAGTTGACATTGTTTCTATTCCCATTGATGAGGAAGGAATTATCGTTGAAAGTGTACGGGAAGCGTGTAAAAAGCAGAAAATACGGATGCTTTATCTGACACCTCATCACCACTATCCTACTACCGTTGCACTAAGTGCTCAAAGAAGATTTGAGTTATTAGAATTAGCAAATGAATACGGATTTATTATCCTGGAAGACGATTACGATTATGAATTTCACTACGATAAAAGTCCCATTCTTCCTTTAGCCAGTGCGGATACGAACGGAATGGTGATCTATATCGGCTCTTTCGGGAAGTCTTTAGCTCCAGGATTCAGAACAGGATTTATTGTTGCTCCTGAGAATCTGATGACAGAAATGCGTAAATATCTGGGAATTATTGACCGTCAGGGGGATATTCTGATGGAAAGAGCCCTTGGAGAAATGATTGCAGAAGGGGAAATCAACCGTTATCTGAAAAAGTCTTTAAAGGTATATCAGGAAAGACGTGATTATTTTGCTTTGCTGTTAGAAGAAAATCTTGGGGATTTTATTACTTTTCAAAGACCTTCCGGAGGGCTTGCTATATGGCTGGAATGGAATATTCCACTGAATCTGATGCAGCTGAGCCGGAACTGTGCAAAGGACAATCTTTTCATTCCTAAAACATTGTTATATCAGAATAAAGGGCTTACGGCTATGCGTTTAGGATTCGGAGATCTTAATTTTGATGAGATGAATAAAGGAATTGAAGTTTTTTCAAAAAATGTAAAGGGATTGATTGGGTGATTAAATCTCTCGCAGATTTAGGAGATTCTGCAGATTTTTCATAGATACCAATAAAGTTTGTGAAAAATTATATCATATTTTCTGCTGAAAATCTAATATGGTGCGAAGTCGAAATGTTCTTGCGTCTTAAAAATGCATGAATATTAAAAAACTTGCGCCTTTGCGATTTTCCAAAAAAAAGATTATTTAATTTTTTGAACGCAAAGACGCAAGTTAGATGATAACGTTTTGTTTTTAAGGCGCGAGGATTTTATCTGCGATAAAATTTGATACTTTATATTTTACTTTTGAAAGAAGAAAAAGCTATGTCAAAGGTCAAATGATTTGACTTTTGTCATTCTGACGAAGGAAGAATCTCAATAATATCTTTTATGAGATTCTTCACTACATTTCATTTCGCTCAGAATGACACTTTTGAAATAACCTCTTCTCTTTATTAATGATGAGAAGGAAAAACTACTTTGTTTTTCTTATGTTTTGGTTTCTTCTTTTTCTTATTCAAATAGATAATAAAACCGGTAATCGGGAGTGAAAGTGCGATAATAGCAGCCAGAAAATAAATAATTCTGGTGGTCAGCCCAAGGATGCTTCCGGTGTGAAGATCATAATTTCTTTCTCTTAATGCGGTTCCATATCCGATATTTTTGTTTTTATAAGATTGAGATTTTAAAATATCTCCTGAATATTGATCCAAATTAAAATGTTCATTTCTATATTGCCTTCCGTCATACGTCAGCTCAGCATAATAGGTCCCTTCTTCCGATCTTGGAAAATTCACAAGGGCTGATTTTTTGTCTTGCAATCCTTTTTCCATGGTATTTCCAATCAGATTGAGAATATTTTCTCGGTTTGAAAATTCTTCGGAAGGGATTTTACTTTTGGCTTTCTTTTCTGTGGGCGTATTTCCGTTAAGCGTGTTCTTTACCCATTTGTCTACATCTTCAAAGCTCCATATCAAAGCAGAATAAGAGATTAAAAGTAAAGGAATGATGGCATAGAATCCCAATACATTATGAGCATCATAGTTAATCCTTTTCCAATTGGCTGATGTTTTAATAAAGAACATACCTTTCAACATGGCCTTACTCATTTTTCGGGGATACCATATCACAAGCCCCGATAAAAGAATGACAGCAAATATCAATGTGGAATAACCGGTAATCACTTTTCCGATTTTTTCACCCAGCAGAAGTCTTCTGTGAAGATCCAGTACAATTTCAAAGAAATCCTTTTTGGCGTCTTCCACTTCCTGTACTTTTCCGGTGTAAGGATCTACATAAATTCGATAATAATAAAGATAAGTCCCCCAATATGTCCATGCTTCATCGTTCATTTTTAAGGTACGGAATATATATGTTCGTGAGGGATCAGAAGGCATGACTACCCTTTTGACTTTCAAATCTTTTGGAAGTGCTTTTTCTGCTTTTTCCGTAAGTTCAGCCAGGGAAAGTTTGTTTCTTCCGATGTTTTCAACGTAATATCTGTTGGGGTGAACAATATGTTTTAATTCTTCTTCAAAAGCCAGGATACATCCCGTAGCGGCCATAATAATAACTATAAGCCCGGACGTTAGTCCGAGCCATAGATGTAACTGATATGCAATTTTTCTAAACTTTAACTTCATTCTTAAAATTTAAAGCTTACCTCAGCAACAAAATTACGAGGCATCTGAGCGACTACCACTCCCTGTCCTGCAAAATATTGTACATTACCCAGATTGTTCATTTTAAATCCTAATCTGTATCTTTCTTTTTCAAGGGAGATAGAAGCATTGATCAAGGTGTAGGCAGGAAATATAAACTGTCCGGTTCTCACTTTATTTCCGGTAATCTGTTTTCCGACACGGTTTACCCCGAAACCAACTCCAAGTCCCTGTAGTCCTTTGATCGGAAGAATATAACTTATCCATGAATTGAATACATTCGCAGGACCTGCAGACTCAGGACGACGTCCTTCTACATCTGCATCTGCTTTTTCAAATCTGCTGTGGTTATAGGAATATCCGGCCATAATGTTTAATCCCTGAACAGGATTCATGATGGTTTCAATCTCAATTCCTTTACTTCTCTGTGTTCCATCCTGAACAACAATATTATATTCTTTTCCGTCACGGATTACGCCACTTCCTCTCTGGATATTATCCACAAGAATATCGTAGTATCCAACGGTGAAATTAATTTTATTTCTCCAAAGATTTCCTTTTAATCCTACTTCCCATTGATTAGCCATCTGAGGCTTCATTTCCCCGCTAATGTCCGGAAGCTGCTGCACAACAGGTGCTGTATAGCTGAAACCATTCATATAGTTACCATAAGCAGATAACTGATCTTTAAGGATCTGGTAAACGATTCCCACTTTTGGAGACCATGCAGTCTGGTTAAAATCACCCGTACGCTTGTTATCATTAAGGTTAAGCTGTCCTTTACTTTCATAATGATCCATACGTAAGCTTAAAAGCGTAATCAAACGGTCTGTAATATAAGTGACGTTTGAAATATAGGCTCCATAAAGGTTGGATGCAGAATTATTTCTCACCAAAGGTGTTTTACCTGCCACAATAGCAGCCTGAGTTGCAGTCTGAATTTTCTGAAGTGCCAGATCTCTGGATATGTTACCATAAACTCCGGTTACAGGTGCCACTACCGGCCCCGTAGGATTTGTCCCATCAATATAATCATATACTACAATCGGAGAATGATTATTGTTGATCGATTGATTTAAATAATCTAATCCGATCAACACTTTATTTTTAATTTTTCCGATATTAAATTCTCCGTTGAAGTTCTGCTGAACACTTGTAGAAGAAGCTTCCGAGTTCTGCCACTGTACGTTACGTTCCAGCAGAGCATCACTGGTTGTCCCTCTGATAAACTGATATTGATATAACCCTTCTGTTTTTCTGAAGTTTCTTGAAAGCAACGTTTGCGAAGTCCATTGATCCGAAATTTTGTAATTGGCCTCTGCTTTTACATTGATAGACGGAGCTTTTAAAGTCATATCATTGTTGGAGTAAGATCTTTTCCAGTCGAATCCAAGTTCATCTGGTGTATGAGCAACATAAGGTCTTGTTCTGGCCAGAAAAATAATCGGAGTGTTTGTTCCTTCATAATTATAGATCTGAGCTCCTAAGTTAAATTTCAACCTTTCATTAACCTGATAGCTTACAGTAGGTGCCACAAAGAATGATTTCCTGAATTCAGAATCTCTGAATCCGTTCTGATACTGATAAGCGGCATTCAAACGGAATAACATATTTCTGGATTCTGTGATCGGACCGTAAACATCAGCGGTTACACGGTTCAGATTATAGCTTCCCATCAGATAAGAAGCTTCACCCCCGAAATAATCTTTCGGTTTTTTGGTTACAGCGTTAATCAAACCTCCAAAAGAAGTTACAGCACCTCCGTACAATGTTCCTGAAGGTCCTTTGATCACTTCAAGACGCTCAAGATCGGCAGGATCTATTTCTCCGTTGGTGGTTGCAGGCACTCCATCTACCATCGATACTTTGGTAGGGAAACCTCTAAGGCTGTAGTAGAAACTTCCGTCTCCGGAACCTCTTCCCGGGCTACCTTGCATTTTTACCATACCCGGAACGTTTTTCAATACTTCCGAAATATCGTAAGTAAGCTGTTCCTTCATGATCTGCTGGTTGATGCTGGTGTAAGCCTGTGGATTTTCAAGCACTTTCAAAGGCATTTTAGCCACTGAAGTACTGTCTTTATCCAAAAATTTATTTCTGCTCACTGCGTATACCGTAATTCCTTCAATCACATTATTGTGTAAAGGAGCGTAGATCGCAGGAATTTCATAGACATCTTTCTGAATTTGGATGGGTTCCCTCATCAGTTCGATATCATTTAAAACCACCTGAAGGGTATATTCTCCAGGTGGCACATTTTCAAAGTAATATTCTCCTAAATTATTGGTTTTTGCCTGATAAGACGTGTTGACAAGTCTTAAAATAGCATTTTTTACCGGTGCTTTTTCAGACAGCATGATTTTGCCATGAATTCTGTCGCCCTGTTGTGCAGAAAGCGAATTTGAAGATAAAGCAAGACCAAGAAGTAATATAAGGGTTTTAGATGTTTTCATGCTGTAAGTTTTGTAACAGGGGATAGTTTATTTTACCGTTTTGTGATAATGGGAATGATTCTATACGTTCTGTGCGTACATATTGGGGGTTAATACGCAGTTTATTTTTAATGGTTTCGGTGATGATCTGAGGATCTATTTCCGGATTGTCATACAATACCACGATTTTTTTATCATTGGCATTCAGACAGACGAAAGTATTGCCCTGCATTTCATTTTTAAGAATAAATTCTACCTCATCCAGATTCAGACGTATTCCGAAAAGCTTCATGATACGCTTTATTCTTCCCGTAATATAATATATTCCGTTTTCACCTTTTCTGGCGGTATCTCCGGTATGCAGTACGGAAGGCTGCTCATACATAGCAAGATCTTCCAGTTTATTGGCATACCCTCCGAAAATACTGACATGAGAAAAAAGCAATTCGTCCGTTTCAGGATCAATTTTGAAGCTTCCTCTTTCTACCACATTTCCGATTGATGTTTCTTCTTCCAGCAATCCTTCTGTGGTTAGGTAAGCCATTCTGCCTCCTGCTTCCGTTTGTCCGTATTGTGCAAAAAAATCTTTCTTAAATTCGTGGCAATAAGAGAAAATCGTTTTTCTCAGCTCAGCGTTGATTACTCCTCCGGTATGGGTAAAATATCTCAGACTTGGAGAATCTTTTCTGAAGAATCCTATTCTGTTCAGGTTTTCATAAAGAAAAGGAACACCGCCCAAAGTACTGTAGCCGTACTCCTCCATTTCGTCCCAGAATGCTTTTTGCATAATGTCTTTATCTGTACACACGATTCTTCCGGCACGCATACAGTTGGTGGTAAAAATAGAGAATCCATACACAAAATTGATCGGAACGTTTAAAGGAACTACATCCGTTCCCTGAACCGGCATGTACTGAAGGATGCTCAATGCGTTCTGATAAAGGCTTTCATCAGATAATTTAACAAGTTTCGGAACACCAGTTGTTCCGGACGTACTCAAAAGGATTTTAATGTCAGGATGAATGGTAACTTCACTCTTATAATCATCCTTTGCGAAGATGTTGATGTTGTCTGAGAATGCTTTCAGAGTATATCCTTCAATGGCTTCTCTTTGCGGATCAAAGATGTATTTCGGACGGTATTCTGCCTCAATACGTTCTTTGAATTCCTCATGCAGTTTCTGCCCTAGTACCGCAATGGTATGTGCTGTTCCGTAAAAATTGAGCAGCACTTCAATACTGGACAGCTGATTGTCATTGTATAAAAAGAGCAGCCCTTTTTCTACCGGGTTTAAGCCTAAAGACCGGTACAGTGTTCCCACCGGTATTGTTGTACCGGTGGAAGCATCTGTAAACCTTAAGTTCTTATTAGCAATTACATTTTCTAAAATTTTCATATGCTTAGTTTTCTACGAATACATCGTATTTTTTCATTTTTTCGCGAATCTTTCCGACGGTTCCCATCTCCAGAATATCGTTAAAATCAAACTTGATCTGATAAAACTGCTCAAGTGCTTCTACGATAAGAAGATGAGACATAGAATCCCATTCCGGGATTTCCTGATACGTTAGTTTTTCATCTACCAATTCTTTCTTTATGGCGATGGCAGAGGCGATAATTTCATAAAATTCTTCTGTAGTGTTCATTTTAAATTTTTATAGTTTTCCATTTTCCATTTTTAAAAATCATGAGGAATAGCACAGCCAAAACTATTTCCGAAGAAACAATAGCAGTAAATATTCCTCTCAGTTCCCACTGAAACCTTACTCCTAAGAGATAAGCCAGAGGAAGCTGAATCACATAAAACATGACGAGGTACAACAACGTTACCTGTAATATGTTTCCGGCTGCATTCAAAGCACGGCTGATCACCATGGTGAATCCTAACAGCAGATACGCCATAGAGACCACATGGATGTATTGAACCGCATATCTGGCAACTTCCGGTTCTGTAGTGAAGAATTTCACAACATATTCTGCTGCAATCTGCCAGAATAAGGCTACAAGTACCAGATACGTCATGTTGATGGTTCCGGCTCTCCAGACTGTCTTTTCAGCACGTTCAGGTTCTCCGGCACCCAGATTCTGACCTGTAAGAACTCCGGCAGCATTTCCTATTCCCCAGGCAGGCATCGTTGCTACGGAAGCAATACGCTGGGCAATAATATATCCTGCAAGAGCTGTAGTTCCGAAAGTGGAGATAATCTTCACCATAATCAGCCAGCTGGATGTTGGAATGATATACTGAACCAATCCTCCAAATGCGAGTTTCAGAATCTTTTGCAGCAATTGAATATCAAGCTGTAAAGGAACTCTGATGCTGATGCTGGTTTTTCCTGTGGCGAATATGAACGCCTGATATAAAACGCCTAAAAGCCTTGATAAAACTGTAGCATACGCCAATCCCATCAATCCAAAAGCAGGAATAAATCCTAATCCGAAAACAAGGATCACTGCAAAAATGATATTGGAAATATGGCAGATCCAAAGTGATTTCATGGCAATATCGGCATCACCAGCCCCTCTGAAAAGTCCATTCACAGACAGACGGAGAATCACAAGCCCGATACTCAGGAAGACCAGTCTTGAGAAAGAAACGCCTTCGGTTACCGTACTGGCATTGATGCCCAGAAAATCAACAATTTCTGATGCGAAAAAGCAGGAAACCCCACCAATAAGCACTGCAAAAAACAGAGCCAGCAAGATGATGTATTGAGCTGTTCTGCCCATTCCTTCTTTATCTTTCTCGCCTGCTCTTCTTGCGGTAAGGGTTGCTGCTGCAATTCCCAAACCTACGGCAATGGCATAAGCAAAGTTGATGTAGTTATCTGTAATTCCCACAAGCCCCAGAACCTTGTCGCCTAATTTTGCGATAATCAATAGATTGACACTCACAAAAACAGATTCCATGACAAGTTCCATCACCATGGGAATGGCAAGACTAAAGATGGAACGGTTGATACTTCCGGAAGTCAGTTCAACTTTCTTTCCGGCTATGGCTCCATACGTAAAAACCGCTCCTTCTTTTAGGATATGCAGGAATTTCCTCATACTGCTGCTACTGAATTTTTATTGGCAATCTGATACAGTGGGTTAGGCAGCGCTCCGTCTTTTCTCGGAATAGCAAATGCCTTGTTTTCACTGTAACCGTTATTTTTCAGACGCAGACTGTTGATATAGAATCTTTTGAATGCCGGCACGTACAGGTCATACTTTTCATATCTTTCCTGAAGGTGGGTATTCTCAGCTTTATAATTTTCTACACAGTTGTGAACCAGTTCCCAGAATGTTTCTTCATTAAAGTTGGAATAGGTATGCAAAGCATTCGACAGATATCTGAAGAAGGCATCAAAAACTCCAAGCAAAATAAACAACGGAATATTTTCTTTATTGGAAGACTGGATCAAGCCGTCTGCAAGGTGTGCAGGAAGCTTTTCTCTGGCTTCTGTAGTAAGTACAATATCATCCACAAAGTCTTTGATGACGATTCTCTTCGGAACTCCGTTTTTCAGAACCACCATAATGTTTTCTCCGTGTGGTGTGACACATAATGAATGCGTGTAATAAATATGTAATAATGGGGTAAGATAAGCATCAAGATAGCTTTCAATCCATTCTTTGATACTCACATCTGCTTTTTCTGCGAGTGCCTGAACCAATGGAACTCCATTTTCGTCTACATAGAGTAAAGAAGCCATGGTTACCATTTGCTCATCTTCTTTCAGATAATTTTCAGCACTTTCTCTCCATAATGCGCCAAGGAATTCATTGTATTGATACGGTACGCTCGCAATAGCTCCATATTGTGGATGCAGATAGGTGATTGCTGCTTCTTCTCCTAAGAAAATAGTCTCTTTGTTCTCAAGGTAAGCATCATCTTTAATTAAGCCTTTTACCCAATCTGTAATGGCTGGAGCAATTTTCATCTGTTTAGGTGATAATCCTCTGATATTTCCCGTACTCAGAATAGAAACAGCCGTTTTCAGGTATCTTTTTTTAGGATGATCTACGTTGAATAAAGTACGGATACTCTGCTGCGGACTGTACGTATCACTACCCTCACCCAATTGGATTAAAAGTCCGGAAGCAATATCTCCGGCAAAATGAATCTGAAGCTTATGCTCCCACTGCCATGGATGTACAGGAATAAAATGATAGTCTTCAACAACTTTTCTTTTGTCTAACAACTGCTGCTGAAAATCATTGTATAAATCCTCTCCTATTTCTGAACGGTAAAACTCATCTCTATTAATGTGCTCCAAAGACTGGAATGATGATCTGCTTTTATGAGAAGCCAGCCAGATTACTTTTAAATTTTCATCAGCTTCAGGAGCAAATGTTTTCAGGTCGCGTGGAGAAAAACCTAATCGGCTTTTGTTCACAATTACCCACGGATGTCCCGTCATATTATGCTCTACTGTCTGATAATCCGCATCCGCAAGCTCTTTTGAAGACATTACTCCTCTTGATAAAATTAAAGCATCACAATACAAAGTATGCAGTAATTCTTCCGTGTATCTTGCAATGGTGTAAGGATCTAGGTCAAAAACAGTCTGCATTTCCAGGAAGAAAGCTGCTACATCTACAGAAGACAAATCTTCACCGTTTTCTGTTTTTGTAATACTGTCTTTATCAATATGCCAGTAATCCATCATTCTTTCCTGTCCGCGGAAGCTGTAGACAATATTTTCAACTCCGGTTTCAAGGGTAAAAACAGTATATCCGTTTTTATTTTCAAAGGTTACCACAGGTTTTAGAAGCTCTTCGTGCATCAGCTCTGCGATGGTTTTGGCCATTAAATTTCTGTTGGCCTGATTCCAGTTTTCCTGGCTTACTGTATTTTTTAAGTTGGTGTTCATTTTTTGATTAAATTTTGGCAGTTGGTAAATCAGCATATTTTTCTACATCAAAATCCTGGAAAGCAATTTTCTTTTCAATTTTATAATGCTCTCTTCCCAGAATATCATTGATGATGTAGGAATTACGGTACGCAGCCATTCCAAGATCTGTAGAAATATAGCTGTGAGTGTGTACTTCAGCATGAAGCACATAAATTTCCCCTCCGTTGTGGTCTATTGAATAATTTCTGTTAACATCAAACAATCCGCTGGAATCTCTCTTGATTCTATCCTGAATATTCTTTAAGAATGCAGGTTCGTGGTAACGGTATCCTGTTCCCAAAATCAGATAATCTGCTTCCTGATCATAAGGTACTTCCTGTTCCAGTTGGGTAAACTCAAGATTGATGAAATCCGGATTGCTGTTGTCTACTCTATTCAACTGGCTGTTAGGAATAATTTTAAGATTAGGATCCGCATTGTCGATATTCAGATCATAAATAAAATCGTAGATATCATTGATCAGATCATAATTGATTCCTTTAAACTGAGCTTGCTGCTTGCTTAAAATGGTTTTCCTTGCAGACTCACTTCTGTTGTAGAAATACTCTACATAATCAGGTGAAGTAAGCTCCAGCGTCAACTTAGAATATTCCATGGGGAAAAATCTGTCCGGACGGGAATACCATCCCAGTTGTGTCTCTTCATTTCTGTTTTGAAGAAGGTCATAAAAAACTTCTGCAGAACTCTGGCCAGAACCGATAATTGCTATTTTTTTACCACGAGACAAAAGCTCTTCTTTTCTGTACAGATAAGAACTGGTGTGAATAACACGGGAATCATCCTTCGGAATGAAAGAAGGAATATGAGGCTGTGTTCCTGTTCCTAAAATCAACCTTTCCGTTTTGAAAACCGTAGTTTCTTTGGTTTTGGTGTGAATCGTAGTTACATGATATAAACCTTCTTCATAAGTAATATCCACTACCTGAGTAGAGAAACGGCATTGTGGAAGCTGTTCAATCACCCATTGGCAGTAACGGTTGTATTCTTTTCTCGGAATGAAAAAATCTTCTCTGATAAAAAACTTATACAGTCTTCCGGTTTCTTTCAGATAATTCAAAAGACTTAAAGGATTCGTAGGATCAGCCATGGATACGCAGTCGCATAAAAATGGAGTCTGCAGGGTTACATGGTCAATCATCAGCCCCGGATGCCAGTCGAAACCATCTCTCTGGTCCAGGAAAAGGGTTTTCAGTTCCGAAATCGGATTGGATAATGCGGCAAGTCCCAGATTAAATGGGCCAATACCTATGCCTATTACATTGTATACGGCTTCGTTAGTCATTTTTTGTGATGTTTGTGGTGATTTGTACCTCCTTATTCTGTGGGAATTTTTCCCAGTACCATTCTCTGTAACAGAAGTTCAGATTGGCTTTTTTATGAGGCATTTCTATTACTTTATCTACTTTGAAGCCTACATGAGCTTTGTTCATCATAGACGCAAGAGAGTCTACAGACCCTTCGCCTACCATTTTTCCTACCTGTGGCTGTGCAAAAACATAGTCAACCATAGATTGAGTGGATGGAGATACAAATTTCTTTTTAGGATCAACAGGTGCAATGAACTGGTGCGTTCCGTAATCCGTAGGCAGCACGTCATAATAATCGCCTACAATATCTCTGCAAGCCCAATACACCTCAATATTACAAGAAGGTTCATCGTTTCCTGCGATGATATAACTGTGCGCTTCATCACTTGGAAGCATCAGTCTGTAGTACGTTTCCAGCTCATCAATAGGCCAGTTCATCTGCCAGATTTTTACGGCATGTTCACGGTTGAACCATTCATGAAGCATTTCAAGGTCGTTTTCAAGATCTATAGGACGCATACTCATCGTCACATCTTCTTTCTGGAAGTATCTTTTAAAGAAAACTTCTGTTCCCTGCGGATTGATTAGCTGATCCGAGAAGAAATGCTTGTGAAGAAGGTTCGGAACTTTAGCATAAGAAATTGAAGAAGCATTTACACCTCCGTCTACATCAGCAACCGCCGACTGAAGGTTTGATTTTACCACCCAATATCTTTGGTTCAAAGCATAATCCGTTAACGATGAAGGTTCAGTTTCATGAAGATTTTCAAACTCTCTGTACAGAATATGGATTAATCTTCTTTCTTTAACCAATCCTGTTTTACCTATTGAAGCAATCAGTGCACTCAGGTTGCTTACCAAAAGATGGTGAGAAATAATATCCAGAAGACGCTCATCTCTGATGAAAAGATCTTCAATTTCAGGATAATCTTTGATCAGAGACTCATATTTTTCTTTAAAACTGTCTTTGATTAAATAACCTTGTCCGTCTCTCACATAAATAGATTGAGGAAGCAATTGATTATCCAGCTGTACAAGCAGATTCTGCTGATGAACTTCAGGAGCCATGCCTAATTGATTGTACAATCTGTTTAAAGGAGAAAGCAATAGATTTACATACTTTTCAAACCAGATAATCGCTGCTTTTTCTGCATCTACACCTAATTGATTGGAAACATTTTTAAAGAAGTGCGTCGTAAAATTGAAACCATCTGTAGACTCATCCTGGCAAAGTCTTGCTAACAGAATGACTTTATCTTCATTGGAAAAAGGATTTTCACGAAGCAGTATATTCAGACTGTCCATATTCTTTCCTTCATAATGAACGCTTAACGTGGATGGTTCCAGTAATAATTTAAAATTCGGGAAATCTTGTTCAAATGAAGTTTTTTGATGCTGCCACCATATTGCGGAAGCATATCCTCTGTTGAGATCTTTTAAGCTGTTTGTTCTTACAGAGCCTGTCATTAAAACATGCAGAGAGAATTTCAACATCCAGCTGAAGTGCGGATTGTATACTGTTCTTATGGAAGATGTTGCATAAAAATCTTCTCCTAAAGGCCCGATGTGAATAATTTTCCCGGAACCCAGCATTTCAGGGTATTCTGCTGTTGATAAAAGATATTGTGCCTCCCATGGGTGGCATGGAACTATATAAAAATCATTGATGTTTTCAAAATCGTAGCTTTCCGGTAAAGAAGTCCATTTCTCGAAGATTTCTTTTGCTGAAATTCCTGGAAGTGACTTTTCCGTGATGCAGTCTTTATGAATCAGGAAATAATCCAGCTGAAATCCTTTCCCGAATTCAGGACCGTACAATAGCTGTTCTTCCTCAGAGAATCCCATTCTTGATTTGGTGAAAGGATGCAGATTGTGTCCTGCCGGAAGCATTTGCTCAGATTCAAGGAAAGAATACGTTAAAAGCTGATCATCCTGAAGACAAGCTTCTGTTGTCAGTTCCAGATTTCTTAAGCTGCTTTGAATTCTTTCCACAAAATTTCTGAAACCCGTTTCGTTGGTAGTCTCAGAAAGTTCTTTGTAAACCAGCTCAGTAAGCTTTTGATCATTCACTTCAAAAACTTCCTGATTTTGATGATCTACCGCCCACAAAACAGGTCCGTATTCATGAAAAAGAGTTTCGGAACGATAGGAAACCGGAGCAAATAAAAACAGTCCGCTTTTCTTCATTTCAAATCTCATAAACAATGAATAATCACTGTTTTGAAGTGCTTTTGCCGTGAGAAGATCATATTTTGGAACACCCTGATAGAATTTTCCGTTTCCCAGTTCTCTCAACATTCCGTTCAACAGAATTCTGAAAGTAATTTCTCTGGCTTTTTCTCCCGTTCTATTTTTCTGAATTAAAGTCTTTTCCATGATTTTTGATTGTGGTGAGAATTTGATGAATGTCTTCCGTAGTCGTAATCGGATTCAGGAACGTAAACTTCAGATAGAAGTTTCCATCCACTTTGGTACTTGCAACAAGGATTTCCCCGCTGTAGAACAGTTTCATCTTGATGTACTGATTCAGCGCATTCAGATCACTGATTTCCGGATTGATATATCTGAAAACAAGAACACTTAAGTCAGAATCAGAAAGAAGTTCAAAATCTGCATCTTCCGTAATCATTGCGGCTGCATCTTTGGTAAGATCAATCACCGTGTCTGTATATTCTGCCAACTGTTCTTTCCCCATCATTCTTATGGTAAACCAAAGTTTTAAAGCATCAAATCTTCGGGTACTTTGCGTAATGGATTTATTGATCTGTGCCGGAATTTCCTCTTCGTCCATTTCTTTCGGATTCAGATAATCGGCGTGATGTTTAAGAATCAACAGTTCTTTTTTATTTTTAACAATGAAAGCACTGCTGCTGATTGGCTGGAAGAATGATTTGTGGTAATCAATCGTTACAGAATCTGCTCTTTCAATGCCGTTGATAAGGTCACGGTATTTTTCGCTTAATAATAAAGCACAACCGTAAGCTGCATCTACGTGCATCCAGATATTATATTGCTCTGCAATATTCGCGATATCATCCAGTGGATCAATATTTCCAAAGTCTGTGGTTCCGGCGGTAGCAACAATTCCAATTGGAATATTTCCTAATTGTTCTTCTCTCTTGATGTATTTTTTCAAAAGAGAAATATCCATACGGAAACGGTCATCGGTAGGAACTTTAACAATACTTTTCTCACCCAGTCCCATAATGGACGCATTTTTCAGATTACTGAAGTGAGATTTATCTGAAACAAATATTCTGAAACGACTTGCCTCCGCCGGCAGACCATCCATTTTAATGTTGTGATTATATCTTTTCTGAGAAAAACAGTCACGCATCATGACCAATCCCATTAAATTACTCTGTGAGCCCCCCGCGGTGAAAACTCCGTCGCTTTCATTCGTATTATATCCAATCTGACCGGCAGTCCAATCGATCAGTTTTCTTTCCATAAAAGTTCCTCCGGCACTCTGATCATAAGTATCCTGTGAAGAATTGATGGCACTTACAAGAATTTCTCCTGCCAATGCCGGGATTACCACAGGACAGTTAAGGTGAGCTACATATTGTGGAAGATGAAAAGCTGTGGCATGTTTTACATAAATATCATCTACTTCTGCCAGAAGCTCATTATAATTGGAAAGTTTTTGATTAAGATCAATCTGTTGTACCATTCCTTTCATTGTTTTGGCTTCGATACCACTGAAAGGCTTGTTGTTTCTGTGAAGAAATTCCTGAACCAGGTCTAAAGTACTGTTGACAGCATTACGATAATGATCATAATTGTCAGGATGAAAAATATTCCCAAAATTCCCCGAAATGTGGGGTGAAGTTGTACTTGCGAGTTCTTCTAGGGATATTAAATTGTTGTTCATAAAAGTTTTGTAATGTGATTTTTTAAATCTGTGAGTTGTTGTGGTTTTTTTGATATACGATTATATATATCTGATAGTCAGGTTTTTAAATTTTTCATTTTTTATTATATTTTATTTGGTGATTACGTAATTATTACTAAATTTGAATCAGCTATTGTTATTTAGAATAATTAAAAACAAAGATAAAAATTATTACTTAACACCAAATTTTTTTTAATGAATTCTACAGAAATTTTAGATAAAGACTGTTTAACAGCGGTAAAACTGCTTCCTACGGTCATAGAAGTCACCTCTCAGGAAAGAAGAATGATAAAAGATGCGGCATTGCATCTTCAGAAAAAGTATGACAATTATGAAAACCGTGATTTTATAAAGCATGTCCATCAGCTGGCGTCTTATTTCTTACCGGAGAGAATTTTAAATATAGCGGCTGATTTTGCAAGTGACTTTTCAAAAAATCAGTATGGTGCCCTGATCTTTACAGGATTAATGGATATCGATCAGGAGGATATAGGCTCTACCCCTCCCAATTGGCAGGCGGCAGATTATTCAAAATTTAATTTATATGGTTTTGCATGTGCACTTATCCATGGGGCACTTCCTTCAAAACCTGTACAATATTATTCACAACGTAAGGGTGGCGGATTGATCCATGCCATTATTCCTGACGAAAAAATGAAAGAAACACAGACAGGATCAGGATCTTCAACCGATTTATATGTGCACACTGAAGATGCTTTCCTGAAACATCAGGCTGACTTTTTAAGCTTTATGTATATCAGAAATGAGGAACAGGTTCCTTCTACCCTTTATTCTATCCGTTCTCATGAGTCTATCGGGGACAATTACAGACCTCTTTTTGAGCCTATTTATAAAATTCCGAAAGATGCCAATCTGGAAACAGGAGAAAATGAAGAAGAGACATTAGATTCTGTATTGTATGGGAATTACAGCCTTCCGTTTATGAGGTTTGATGCTGCAGAACAACTTTTCAATTCCAGTATAAGACAATCAGAAGAAGCCCAAAGTACACTGCATGAGTTCTGGGAAGAAGCCAGACATTTGATTTATTCAGGATTCACACCTCAGGCAGGAGATGTTATTCTGGTTAATAATCATTTATGTGCTCATGGAAGATCAGCTTTCCGTGCGGGAGTAAGAAATATTGACGGAATAGAACATCCGTGTGAGAGAAGAATTATGCTTCGTATGATGAGTAAAGTGAGCCTTATTGATATGAGAGCACACACCCTTACAGAAGATCCGTTCTTTGTGATAGAGGAACATTTAGGTAAAAACTTTCAACATTTTTAAAATGCAGTTTTGTTAGCATTTTTGAACATCAATCAATTGAAATCCTTTTTGGGCATGGCTCAAAAAGGATTTTTTCTGGTTAATCCTTGTCAAGGTTTTAAACCTTGACAGGGATATAGGGGTATTAAGTTTCGGCTAAAGCCAATATTACACGAACAACAAAACTAAGCGGGCTAAAGCCCGCTTCTATTGATATAAAAACTAATCAATATTCAATAGGAGCGGGCTTTAGCCCGTTTAATAATTAAATATAAATTCAAAATGGCTTTAGCCGAAACTTAAAAAAGGGTTCATTGTTTAAAAAACCTGTCAAATAAAGACAATTGCTCCGATAATGATCTGCTCCAATATTCAGTAACATGTCCTCCCAAAGATTCAATGTAGAGATGCTGAATCTTCATTTCTGTGAGTTTTTTATGGAAATTACGGTTCATATTGATCATTTGGGTATCATCTGTACCACAGTCGAAAATATATTGCTGATTTGCTCCGGCCATCAGTTTTATTTTGCTCTCGGTAAGGAAATTAGGATTGATAGATTCCAATGGTCCCAGCACTTTATTCACCATGTATTTCTGATAGCCTTCTCCGAAAGAGTTAAAATCCAATGCTCCACAAGAACTGCCCACGATACCAAATGTCTTATTATAAGTAACTCCGATATTGGTGGCTCCGTAACCTCCCATACTCCATCCCAAAATACCGCGGAATTTTTTCTCTGCTTTCACTGGATAATTTTTATCGATAAATTCAACCAGTTCTTTTCCGATAAAGGTTTGATATTGAGAGTCTTTAACGATTGGACTGTCTACATACCATGAACTGTAATTCCCATCCGGAAGCACATAGATTGTTTTCAGTTCCTGCGCTTTTTTTACCAGATCCGGAATGTCCTGCTTAATAATTCTGTCCGGATTTCCACTGAAACCATGAAGGATATAAACAGATGGATAGGTGGTATTGGGTTGAATATTTGGGGTAATGATCACTGTTTTGATCTTCTTATTCATTTTCGGACTGAAAATTTCCTGATGAATGATTTTTTGCGCTGATAACTGAATACATGCCGTCAGTACAAATACAATGTTGATAAGCTTCTTCATGTTGAAAAATGTTTAATTAATGATGATCACAGGTTTCTTATTGTAAAACATATAGTGTACCAATGATTTTATGACAGCACAAAATTGCGTCAGAAAAAGAGAAAAAGCCTCAACATATGTTGAAGCTTTTGTCAATTTATCTTGTTTTTGAGATGATTAGATTAGTCAATAATTAATATCTCCAAAGCATTAACCCTGCCTGATAACCTGTTCCAAGCGTCCATATGAGAATATAATCCCCTTTTTTCAAACGCTTTACTTCTTTTTGATATTTATCTAAAGCTAAAAATGGACTGGAAGCTCCGGTATATCCCAGTTCTCTAGAATAAAAAGGAATTTTTTCCTCCGGCAGCTGAAAGTAATCCCGGATCATATTGATATTCTTTATCGAAAACTGTGAAAATAAAAACAAATCAATCTGTTCCAAGCTGATATGGTTCCGTTTTAAAAACGGTCTGATATTATCCACCGCAAAATTAACACTTCCCATTCCGTCAAAAATACGGTCCCATGTTGCCGGATCACCATGACGATGCTCCGACCTTCCTTTAGGCGGATACAGTACGGTATTGCAAAAGCTGCTGTCTGTATAATACAATACATCTATTAATCCTGAGGCAGAATCCCCATCATTTTCTACAATGAAGGCAAAAGCAGAATCTGAAAAACCAAAAGCTGTCGTAGGATTATCAGGATCTAATATCGTTGAAAATTTTTCAGCACAAACGACTAAAGCATTTGTTCCTGTGCCGGCTTCTTTTAAGTATTTTGATACCTGATCCAGTGCGATAAACCCTCCAATACAGTTGGCGTTAATATCATAACATATAGTATCAGGTTTTCCCTCCAATGCATGATGGATATGGATAGCATCACAAGGAATATGATGCTCGGGAGAGCTGCTCACAAAAATAATAATATCGATATCGAGAATAGAAAAATTACTTTCATGAAGAACTCCTCTTGCCGCTTCTATTCCCATGGAAAGTGAAGTTTCAAAAGAATTCTCCGGAACAATAAAACGGTCTTCCCTGCCTAAAGCATTCTGGATTTTTTGCATTGAAATTTCCTGGAGTTCAAAGCGCTCAATAACAGCATCATTATTTTCTACCAACTCAGGATGATAGAAATACGTGTGGTGTAGTTTCATGATTTGGGTTTATTTATTTATATCTCTTATTTGTGATATACTACAAAGTTAACATAATATTAATATATATCCCAGTAACATGAAATAAATCATTTAATAGCTGATGCTTAAAAGTATTTGAAAAATTTAATCAGTATTTATTTCCTTTTTGATCCGGCTTAATTGTGTAGGTGTTATTCCAAGATAAGAAGCAATGTGATGCTGTTTCAGTCTGTTATATAAAGACGGGGTTTCCAATAACTGTAAATATCGCTTTTTTGCAGTTTCGTATTTCAGGGAGACTTCCAATGGTTCTTTTTTCACTACCCAGTTTTTTTCCAGGTAACAGAGGTGAAAAAGAGCCAGGTCATGATGCTTTTCAAGTAATTCACGGTAGGCTTTGGCAGGGTATTGTATCACTGAGCAGTCTTCCAGTGCTATGATATTGAAATCACTCGGCTCATTTTTAATAATGGCTGCTGTGGAAGCTACAAAACTGTTTTCTTCAAAGAAGATTTTATAGATATTATTTCCGTCATCATCAACGGTATAATACCCTATCAGTCCCGACCGCAGAAAGTAATAATATCTGGCCATAGAACCGGATTCCAGCAGAAGATCATTTTTGCGGTAGTACTCTTCTGTACAGATATCCAGTAAATCTTTAATTGTTTCTTCGGATAAAGGATAATACTGATTAATCTGCTTTATAAATTCTGAATGGTTCATTATAGTATGTAGAAGGTATAAAGAATTGTATTACATAATCATCTGTGAAAATTTGTGCCATCTGTGGTTAAAAAGGTTTAATCCAGTATTTTTTTCATCATCAGATCCGTCTGTTCTTCTTCCCCCAGTCTGAAAATATGCTTATCAAACTCAACGAATCCATTCTTTTTGTAAAATTGTAAAGCTCTCAGGTTTCTTTCCCAAACTCCAAGCCATAAGTATGATTTACCAAGCTGCTTAGCAGTTTCCAGAGCTTGATTATAAAGAAGCTGCCCTACTTTTTTTCCATGATGACTTTTCTTTACATAGATTCTTTCAATTTCCAGACTGGTATCATCCTGAAGTTCTGTCTGTGCTTTTCCGGCATTGACTTTCAGGTAACCAACCGGATTGTCTTCTTCCCAGGCAATATAGAAAAATGAATCAGGATTATTGAGCTCAGATTTTATCTTTTCAGTATTGAAACTCTCTTCCAGATACTTTTTCATAGCCTCTTCAGTATTATCTTCTGCAAACGTTTCAGTGAAGGTTTGTATACCAATATTTTGAAGTATTTCGAGGTCTTTTTCGCTGGATGTATTGATAATGATCGATGACATAATAGGTATTTATTGTTCTAATTTATAAATAAGATTTCTTATTTCGGGTAAGGTTAGTTCTGTTTTTGTTTCTGATGTTATTATATTTTTTAAAATTTTGATGTGAGCCGTCTTTAAAGCATCTTCGCTGTTCACTTCCTGATCGGGGATCACTCCTATATGTTCCCAGTTCTTTTGAGTACTTAAAGCGGTTATTTTTCCTGCTGGAACAAGCAGTAAATATTGATTTTGAACCATAAAATGATCTACAGGATTAGCGGCACCCCCTGTTTTTTCACCAATTACTTCGGCAAGTTTATATTGCTGCAAAAAATAGGCTACAGCTTCTCCAGCCGAAAAAGTTTTTTTACTGGTAAGAATATAAATCTTTTTATGAAGATATTTCTGTCCGAGAACTTTGGGTTGAGTACTGTCTACAACCGTTTTCTGATTATGTCTGAAATAAGTGGTATAAAGATCTTTTTTCTGATCAAAAAAATAGCTTAAAAATAAAAGGAGCATCCCGTTTTCTCCTCCGCCGTTTTCTCTGAGATCAATAATCAGGGAATGGGTGTTGGCAACAAAATTCATAGTGGCAGCCAATGTTTTTTCACTGGCTTCAGGAGAGGCAAAGCCTTTATAATTAATGTATCCGATGTTACCCGGAAGCCGCTGTACTGTTTCAAATCCAAAATTTTCAAGACGGTTATGTTCATTGTTTAATTTTTCTTTTTCTTTTTCACTCAGCTGTTTTTCTGAGGTATAGTTTTCAATATATTTCACGAAAAAATGTTCATCTTTAATCGTTGTTCTCAACTTTTGGGTCAGAAGAGCCGCGAAATCTTTTTTATTGAGTTCATTAAAAGTTCCTTTTTTCATTTCACTCTGAAACAGAGAGTCTACTTTTTTATAAGTTTCTTTATCAATATAATGACTTTTAACTTTTTCGGTAATATCAATAAGGACCTCTGAAGTATCATTTCTCTGGGCATACGAGAACAAGGAAGTGGCAAGGAAAAGCCCGATACCTATTTTTTTCATTGAAATAAGAATTTAATATTTCAACAAATGTATTTCAATGAAATCTGTGTAAATTGTAAAAATGGAAACTCAGATAAATAACCAGATATTATTTTGTCTGGTATCTACATTCTCAAAGAATTTTCCCGGGCTTATTCTGGTGAGTTCTTTAAAATTTTTAATAAGATGAGACTGATCATAAAATAGGTTTTCATAGGACAGCTCTGTAAGATTCCTGGATTTTTTATTGGATATCAATACATTACGAAACCGTTGGATTTTTCTGAATTCTGACGCTGGTTTAGCCAGATACCGCTGGCAAATTTTGTTTACATATTGCCGTGTAATATTATTTTTTGCCGCAATTGCTTCAATGCTCATTTCGGTTTCAAAATCTTCCAACAGGGTATAAGCCAACGGTAGGTCTCTCTTTCGGAATTTTGATAGCCAGTAATTTTCCAGAATTTCAATCTGTATTGTCCTGTCCGACTCTTTCAAAACAGTATTCATAATGTCTATAAAGTCTGAAAGATGGATTTCCTGCTCCAGATCCTGACTTTTGTGGGCGGTAAAAAAATGATAAATCCCTAATGGTTTAAAGTAGACTGTAATTTCATTTACCGATTGACGGTAAAAAATTTCAGTAGGAACAGAGCATCTGAATACAAAATCAACCACAATATTCTCAGAAGAAGATCTGGTGATTTCTACCCATCCTTTATCCTGCGTCATAGCAACATCCTGACATGCTGATACAATAAAATAATTGTCTGGAAATGTAAGATATTTTATCGTTTTCTGACTGTCATCTTTTTCTATAAAATAATATCCTTCAATATAATCTTTCAAAACAGAATGCATCGGTTGATAAAAAGTAACTTTCATGGAGTGGTGAGTTGAAAGTAAAAATACAAATAGAAAACAAAATCCTGAAACTTTGTTCAGGATTTATATTTGTTTATGAAAATAATATTTTTTTGAAGGCTTCAGAAGCCAGATGCACCTGTACGCTCCAGTCGTCTGCAGCATCACTTCCCGCATCATCGGAGATGTATTTCAGGCATAGAAAAGGGATATTTTCCTGTTGAGCAATCAATGCGAGTGGATAGGCTTCCATATCTACAATATTATAATCGGTTTCAGAGTGGTTCATTTCAAAACTGTCGCCGCTTCCGCAAATTCCTTCTTTGAGGGTTTCCATTTTAAGACCGTATTCCAGCACTGGAGGTACTCCGGATAGTGGTGTTTCATACAATTGAAATCCTAATCCTCTTACATCCATATCTCTCTGGATGAATTTTGTACAGCATACCACTTCACCTTTGTGAAATCCTTTACTACCCGCAGAACCTAAATTCACGATCAGTTTGGGTTTTCTCGTATGAATTTCTTTGGTTAATTCAATCGCGGCATTTACTTTTCCGATGCCGGTAATTAATTTATTTTTATCGTCGAAAACAGTTCCTGCTTCAGAATCTAATGCGAAAACAAAAAGAGTATCGTCAATTGAATAATGCGTTTCGTTGTTAATTTTTATCATTGAGAAATCAGATTTATACAGCTGTTGACACTGTATGACAAAGATACGAGACTCTATTCAATTAAAAACCCCAAAATAAAACTATTTTGGGGTTCTCATATCTTAGATGCTGCATCCGTCTGCATCACAAGAAGCTCCGTTTTCACCGGAAAGATCCTTAAACGGGCTCATCGTTTCTTTGTACGTCTGCTGGAGTGCATTTTCAAATACTTCTGCAGGCTGCGCTCCGGAAACAGCATATTTACCATTCAAAACGAAGAAAGGAACTCCGGAAATCCCATTGTTTCTCGCCTCCTGAATATCCTGGTTGACTTCATCATCAAGTTGATCTGTTGTAACGGCCTGTCTTGCTTCTTCTTTATCAATTCCTAAGCTTTCGGCCAGAGCAACGAGAACTTCTGTATCTCCCACATTCTTACCGTCAATAAAATGGGCAATAAATAATGCTTCTTCCATTTCATTGGATTTGTTATGCTTTTTAGCTAAATGAAGCAATTTATGGGCACTGAAGGTATTGGTGATCAAAGTTTTGCCAAAATTAAAGTCAATTCCCGCTCCTTTTCCCATTTGGGTTACCTGTCCAAGCATTTGGGTAGCCTGAGCTTCAGGGAATCCTTTCTTTTCTCTGAAATATTGCAGGGTATCCTGAGTTTCCTTCGGATCTAAGCTTGGGTCCAATTGAAAACTCTTCCACTCTACTTCTACTTCATCTTTAAAAGGAAGTTTATTCAAAGCCTGTTCAAAATTATTTTTTCCGATATAACAAAACGGACACATCACGTCCGACCAGATTTCTATTTTCATTGTATTTAATTTTACATCAAGAAACTGTTTAAACTTATAAAAAAATATTCAATATCTATTAAAACCATTAAGAAGGATTTAAGAGATAAAGCATAGTTAAGATGAATTATTCTGATTTTTAAGCTTAAAACGAAGCTCATCTTAATACTCTCAAACGCTTAATTATAAATCTTAATGGTTTAAAAATAAAAGCTTAAACCAATTTCAAATTAATAGTACAAAGATAGTCTATTTTATTTAATGTAACAAAAATTATTACAGTTTAATTCTGACAGGTGGACAGTACCTGGCTACGCTTCTCTACGACCCCCTTTAGAATCATCATTGTAAAAGCAAGAAGTCCAAAAACAACACCTATCCATGGGATATACTCTACTCCTTTTGTAACGATTACCCATCCTCCGATTGTAGTTCCCACCGTTACTCCAAGATTTCCAAAAGATGTAGCAAGGCTGTTGGCAAACTCCAGAGATTCCGGAGCTGAAGAGATCATATAAGTGGATGCATTCAAAAAGCTTGGTGAATACAAAAATCCCCAGATTCCGATCACTGCCATTGTTGCCCATAAGTTTCCGTCAGAAAAATAGAGAAGAACAGGCACTACAATAGTTCCGGAAAGAAAAATAGCGGTGGTACCTGCGACATTTCTATTCAGCATTTTTCCGGCTACTCCATTGGCAAATACTCCGATAATTCCAAATAACAGAAGCATATAGCTTACCATTGATGTGTCCATTCCTTTGGCTTTGTTCAGATAATCTGCAAAATAACTGTACGTAGAAAACCATGCTGTAATCATGAAAAAATTAGTCAGCGTACTCAGTACAAATGGAGGCTGTTTCAATATTCTGATCTGATTCCCATAAGACTTTTTCTCTTTCACAGGCATTGGAGGAAGCATACAATAAATGACTACCAAAGCAATCAAACTCACCACAGTTTGTATCATAAATGAATATTCCCAGGTCCAAAGCCCGGCAATCCAGGTGGCAAAAGGTACTGTTGTTACCATGGCAATAGCTACTCCATTAAAAACGATTCCCATCAATTCATTCTTTTTCCGTTCATCTGCCTTGGATACCGCCACAGATAGTGCCGTCGCGATATACACCGGCTGAAGGAATGCGGGTAAAATTCTCACCAGCATCAGCAGCCAGAAAGGAGGCGAAAAAGACGATACAAATCCTGTAATCAGAAACATGAAAATCGCAGTAATCATTATCTTCTTACGGTCAAAACCTGAGGTAAGCAAGGTCATAAAAGGTCCTGTAAGCGCAATGATTAAAGCAAAAGCACTCAAGAGATATCCTGCTTTGTCTATACTGATTTTATAATGTTCTGCAATTTGCGGGAGAATTCCGATGACCCCAAATTCTGTTGTAATAACCGCTATAAATCCGAGACAACCAATGTATGCATATTTCTTCATAATCCTTTATTCCTCAGATTTTAAGTTTTGATGGGCAAAATCAGCCATTTCATTTACCGCTGACTGTACTTCTTCCAACAATTCTCCCATGTGCATAAATCCGTGAACCATATCTTTGTAGAGGCTTGTTTTAAGCTCAACTCCTGCATTTTTCATATTTTCAGAAAGCTGTTTCCCATCATCCAGCAAAGGGTCATGTTCTGCCAGAATGATTAAAGTGGGCGGTGTTTCTTTAAAATCTTTGATTAAAACAGGAATCGCCAGAGGGTTATCCTTCTCATCTTCCGGAAGATACCCTGCCCAGGCTTCTATGCCCCCTTGTTTATTAAGAACCGGGCCGTTTTCATACGTTTCCCAGGTCTTTGAATTCAATTGATTGTCTACTGCAGGGTAAATCAAGGCCTGAAATTTCAATTGTTTTCCGAGCTGAATAGAAACTGCCGTTGATAAAGCTGCTCCGGCACTGTCACCTATGATTCCAAGCTTATCAGGATCAATTCCTAAAGATTCTGCATTTTCAAATACCCATTTTACCCCATCAATACAATCATTAAAGCCTGCAGGAAAAGGATGTTCGGGAGCAAGACGGTAATCTATAAAAATAACGACTGATCCGGTTTTATTCGCCAGTTTACGGACAACCGCATCATGGGTTTCATAACCACCTGCAATAAACCATCCGCCATGAATATAAATAATAGCTGACGACTGTTGAATTTCTCTTCCCTTAGGACGATAAATTCTGATCGGAATCTGATGATTATTCTGTTGAATATCCAGCTCTTCAATCATGTTTACTGATTCTTTCTTCCCGCTAAGCTGAAGAGACATGGTTTCAAGAAATTTGCGTGCACCATCTAAAGAATCCTGAGGATTGAAAGGTTGTATGGTTTCTAAATGATTTAAAATCTGTGTTATCTTAGGTATTAATTGCATTATATTTTTAATTTAAATTATTGTTGTTTCTGCTGAGAACTTGAGCGCTATCGTTCTTCTATTGCAGTTATTTTCTGTTTTGATGGACAAAATTAAATCTCAAACCTTACATTTGCAGTGTATACAGCTAAATGTATGGTACTAACAAATTTGTAAGTAATGGGTAAGATTAAAGAAAATTCAACGAATAATATCAACAGACAATATATCCAGGGATGTGATCTGAGCTATGCTGTATGTAAAATCGGCGGACGATGGAAATTGATTATTTTAAATAAATTAAAGGACGGAAAACTACGTTTCAGTGAAATCAGAAACTCTATTTCAGGAATAACGGAAAGAATGCTAACTCTTCAGCTGAGAGAACTGGAGAGAGAAAGCCTGGTAAAAAGAACGGTCCATGCTGAAGTTCCGCCAAGAGTAGACTATGAACTTACGGATATTGCCAGAGAACTGATCCCCATTTGGAAAAAGCTTGATGAATGGGGCGGTAAACACAGAGAACTGATGCAGGCACAGGAAAATGCAGACGAATTATCATAAAAAACTTCGGGGGATTTTATCGCAGATAAAATCCCCCGAAGCCCAAAACAGGTTAAGTATAAAACAAAAATACTTTTCTCCCTACGCTTTATTCACTCTTTTACAAAACAGAACATGGGCAATCAAAGCCAATACGCCAAATACTGTTCCTACAAAGCACACACCGGTCCATTGGGCCTTTTGCCAGGCAATAGAGGCCAGCCAGGTTCCCAGTGATCCTCCGATGAAGTAAGATACCATATATACGGTATTCAGTCTGTTGACAGCATTGGATTTAATCAAAAAATAATTGGTCTGGTTCATAATGTGACTTGACTGTACTCCCAGATCCACGAAAATTACTCCTACAATCAAACCCCAATAGGTCTCTCCTGCAAAATAGGTAAAGCCCCAGCTTCCAATCACAATCAATAAAGAGTACAATATAATCCTGTTAATATCCAGATACTTTTGCAATTTTCCCACTTTCGCAGCGGCTAAAGCTCCTACGGCACCTGCCAACCCAAAGCTCCCCACTACAGAAGATCCTGCATTAAAAGGTGGTTTTTCCATATGAAAAACCAATGTGGTAAACAAAGCACACATCGATCCGAATGCCATTGCTCCACGGAATGATGCCAGCTGAAGAATCGGCTGTGTTTTGGCAAGTTGGGCTACAGAACGCATCAGCTCTCTATAAGTTCCTTTAAAATTAGGAGACAGCTCCGGAAGCATTTTATAGACAGCAAGCCAGACAAGGATCATCAGTCCTGCTGCAATTCCAAACATGGCTCTCCATCCCCAGACTTCTCCTACAATTCCACCCACAAAACGGGAAAGAAGAATTCCCAGTAATAATCCGGACATGACCAATCCTATGTTAGAAGATTTTTCTTTATCAGATGAAAGCTCTGCGGCAATAGGGACAAACAACTGCGGAATTACTGATGTAGCTCCAATCAGTAAACTGGCTGCATACAGCATCCACAACTGAGTGGCAAAAGTCATCCATAAAAGTGATCCGAAAACCAGGCACAAATCAATTAAAATTAATTTCTTGCGGAAAAACTTATCTCCCAAAGGAACAATCAGCAGCAATCCTAATGCATAGCCAATCTGTGTAAGGACAGAAATTTTACTCGCAGCACTTTCAGAAACCTGAAGTTCTTCAGAGATGAGTGCCAATAAAGGCTGATTATAATAATTGTTGGCGACTACAAGCCCGGAAATAACGGCCATAAGCCAGATGACCGTCCGGGAAATACCATGGGAAGAATTCTCCTGCATTGCGTATAAAGTTTTTTTGAATTGAAAGTTGCCCAACGGAAGGTACCGTCAGATTTTTAAGAGATCAAAGATAATCATTAAAAAAAGAAAATTTCCACTCTTATCTTTTACATCTTTATGAATGATTCGTAATGCTGCGATAAGTAGAATAATTTCAGCATTCTGACGCTGTGATTGTTTTTATTGATCATATATATCGATGAAAAACCTTTTGAATATTAGAAATATTGAGGAAATTTGCAGCATGAAAATCATTCCACTTAAAGAAGGTAATTTTTCGGCAAGCAAAACCAAAGACTTTACCCTTTTAACAGAAGAAAATTTTGATACCATCGGAGGAATCAAAATGTCTGTTCAACCGTTTCTTATCATTACGGAAAATGATTATATCCTTTTGGATGCCGGGATTGGCTGGAAAAATGAGTCCGGAACAACGGTGGTTTCAGAAATTCTTAAAAAGGAAAATATTCGTCCTGAACAGATCACCAAGTTATTACTCTCCCATCTCCATAAAGATCATATTGAAGGCGCTGTAAAGCTTACAGAAACTGGTTTCGAAGCTGCTTTTCCAAATGCTCAGATTTATATCCAGAAACGTGAACTGGATTTTGCCATGGAAAAGAAAGGAAATCCTTCTTTTGATTTTGATATGCTGGAAAAGTTGATTCAGCTCCCCAATATTATTTGGATGAATGAAGATCGGGGGCAGATCACAGATGAAATTTCCTATGAAGTGGTAGGTGGGCACACTCCTTTTATGCAGGTGTTCTGGATCAGAGAAAATGATGAAACGGCTTTCTACGGCGCTGATGATCTTCCGCAGGCTTCCTATTTAAAATACCATTTAGCCTATAAAAGCGATTACGATGGCAGGAAAGCTATGGAATTAAGGCTCAGATGGGAAAAAGAAGCGAGAGAGAACAACTGGAAAATTCTTTTATATCATGATTTGGATAAAGCCATAGTGGAAGTGTAAATACAGAAAAAATGGTTTAAATTTCATTAAACCATTTGTAGATATCGAATTCAGAAGGGATATTCAGCTTTTTTCTGATCCTGTTTTTCCTGTTCTGTATAGCTTTTGGAGTCACAAAAATACAGGTTGCTATTTCCTTGGTAGTCATATTGAGCTTAAGATAAATACAAAAGATCAGTTCAGAGTTTTTAAGCGAAGGCTGTATATCAGATAACTTTTTAAAAAAATCAGGATAAACCAATCTGAATTTATTCAAAAGACGAGGAGAATTTGCCTTAGCTAATGCCATTATTTCGTCTTGTACAAGAATCTTTTGGGTTAAATCCTCTAAGTTGGTTTCAGGGTTTCTATTTTTCATAATACTTTTTCATCTCTTATTTCAGATACCACATCTTTTGTGTATCTGTACAAAGTCTTTTTTTTACTGTTCAATTTGTGTTTTGCTGAATCAATACCGGGAACAAAATAATTTTTATGTATTCAAAATTCTACAAGTTTTAGTTAATATTACGTAACAAATTATGGTATATAACTCGATTTAATTGAATAATTCTGTTAAAAAATCACACATTTGAATTTCTTTCCATTTTTACATTGGCAAAGAAAGAAAAAATGATTAAAATTTTATTAAATACGTGTACCACATAGATACCACGTTATATTTTGAGTAAAATATCATAATTGCTTTTATCAGCTTGTTCCCTATTACTTGGGTCCTTATTTTGACAGGAAGTAAATGTACTGTGTAATTCCGTTAACTTTTTATGATCTCAATCAATGTTTTCAACCTGTTCATCGGAAAAAACTAAACATTTGTGGTATATGAATGGTACCACATCATAGGAGAAATAAATGAAATGGGTGTTCCTTTATCATTATAAAATTTTAAACATCAGCAGTCTCTAAAAGATTATTTAAAATTTTAGATGAAAATTAAATAACAACCATGATCCCTGAAAATTTACTTATCTCATTTGGAGCCGAAATAAAAAATTATAAAGCAGAAGATATTATTTTTCGTGAGGACGATTCTCCTATACATTATTACCAGATTGAAAAAGGGAAAATTAAACTCAATAATTATACGGAAAACGGGAAAGAGTTTATCCAAAATATATTATCAGACGGTCACAGCTTTGGAGAGTCGTTACTTTTCGTCAACAGACCTTATCCTATGAATGCTGTTGCAATGGAAGATTCGAGTATTTTTATAATGCCGGGACAGAATTTTCTGGAACTGCTTCAAAGTAACCCTGAAATTTCACTCAATGTCTATCAATGTCTTGCCGAAAGGATGTATTATAAATATATCATGCTTTATAACCTCTCATTTCAAAACCCCGTTTCCAAACTAAAACTTCTGATGGATTATCTGAAAAGCTACCATGATGATAAAAACCATTATTCTTTCCAGATTCCCCTTACCCGCCAACAGCTTGCTTCATTGACAGGATTGCGTGTGGAAACGGTTATAAGAACCATAAAACAAATGGAAAAAGATCAGATTTTGAAAATAGAACGCGGGAAGATTTATTATTAAAACGGAAAAGCCGGGTTAAGTCCGGCTTCTGCTTATATTTGATTAAAAATATGGTCTCTAATTCTTGTCCAACTCTTTCTGAAACTCTTCCAGATATTTCGAAAGGTGAATTCCATCTGCCAATCCGTGATGTGCTTCAACAGACACCGGAAGATATTTTCTTCCTTCACGGATATTGAATCGTCCAAAAGCAATTTTAGGAACCGATTCTGTAGTATTAAAATCTGTTGGATGCAATATCGCACTGAATGAATTCCAAGGAATAGTAGTATGTCTGACATGATCTTTCCCCAACCTTTCATTGCTAAGTCTCAACCCTGTACTTTCATGTACTCCTTTTATTTCTTCCTGCAGAGCTGCATTGAATGTTTCGAAATCTTCTGAGAAAGGAGTGAATGAAAAACCGAAAGTACCATCCGGTCTGCCAATTGTACTGCCGGCATGAACGGTGTCAAACAGTATCACCTGCCCATCAATAATTCTGAGCTTTAGCTCCTCCACTCTGTTGATCGCCACCATAGATTTGTGAAAATAATAGGCAAAAAAAGAATAGTCTTTTTCTTTTGCAATATCATATGCTTTTGTACAGTCTACCTCCGTTGTAAATCCAAAATAAGGGCTTGCCATGTTAGAAAAAAATTCAAAATGCTCTTTTCTGTTCCAGTTGTCTATATCTACAATCTTCATTAATTCTTATTTGCTGCAAATTTCTGAAAGTTTCTCCGGTTTTAAAAGTTTATGCTTAAAAAGATAATTAAAACTTAATTTTGTAATGGAGCTGTTTGGTCGGTATTTTGCTGCAAAACAGACGTATTTTATATACTTATCGATTTCCTTCAGATCACTCCTCTTCACTCAGGAGATTGAAAACATAACAATTTAATTAATAACAAAATAGAAATCAGGACAATGGAAAAAATCGGATTCATCGGATTAGGAAATATGGGTCATCCAATGGCAAAAAATATTGAAAAAGCAGGATTCCCTCTTTCGGTTTATAACAGATCCTCTGAAAAAGCCAAAGATTTTCAGGAAAAGTCTACAGTCTATACCGAAGTTAAAGACCTGGTACAAAACAGTGATATTATATTCACAATGTTAACTAATGACACTGCTGTAAAAGCAGTGTATGAAGAAATCATTTCTTTAAATATTCAGGGAAAGCTCTTTGTGGATATGAGTACCATTTCTCCAGAAACTTCTACAGAAACCGCTGCGGCTCTCAAAATAAAAGAAGCATCGTTTATTGATGCTCCTGTAGCCGGAAGTACCTTACCTGCAAAAGAAGGAACCCTGATTATTATGGCGGGAGGTGAAGAAAAAGACATCCACCGTGCGATGCCTTATCTTTTGAAAATAGGAAAATCTGTAAAACATTTGGGTGAAAACGGAAAAGGAATTGCAGGAAAACTATCGATCAATTATTTTCTGTCTACCATTTATCAGGGACTGGCAGAAACAGTTCTATTGGCAGGAAAATTAGGAATTGAACGATCAGATATGCTGGAAATCATCAATGAAAGTGCCAGCGGAAGCGGTGCTACCAAAGTAAAAACACCTATGCTTATTGCTAATGAGTACGCTCCGGCATTTGCCCTTGATCTGATGCTGAAAGATATTCTTCTCGCTAAAAATGCAGGCGCTGATTATCCTTTATCCGAATCTTTGATTCAAACCTATCAAAATGCGCATGACAAAGGTTTTGGTGAAGAGGATGTGATAGGAATCATCAATTATTTAAAAACTATAGAATAAATTTTTCGATTATGAATTATAAAGGAAAACATTGGTCTGCCAGAAAAGCCGATCATATTTACATTGTTAGTCTTGATAATCATTCCAATATTGTAGAGAGTTTAACAGACTTTATTCAAAACCAAAATATCCTGGCGGGAGAAGTTACCGGTATAGGAGCTGTGAGTGAAGCCACACTCCGGTTCTTTAATCCAACAACCAAAAAATATGTAGATAAGACTTTCAAAGAACAGATGGAAGTCACCAATATTTCCGGAAATGTGTCTGAAATAGAAGGAAAACTGACGCTTCACCTTCATATAACGCTGGGAAGAGAAGATTACACCGCTTTGGCAGGCCATCTTCTGGAGGCGAAAATTCAGGGAGCTGCGGAATTTATTTTCTACCCGTTGAATACAAGGGCTGTCAAAATCAAAAATGAGGAAATAGGAATCAATCTTTATGATTTTGAAAAATGAAGTTTCTGATGCGTTTGAAAATAGTAATTTTGATGAAATATTTATTGGATGTTTGAAGTGTTGCTTGCGCATATCGGAAATAAGGTTGATATCACGGACGAACAAAAAAATCAGGTTCAGTCTTATTTTATCCTTAGAAAACTTCGCCGAAAACAATATCTTCTTCAGGAAGGAGATGTCTGCAAATCGTTGTCTTTTGTAAGCAAGGGGCTGCTGAAGTCTTATTTTCTGGATGAAAAAGGAAATGAGCACATCAATATGTTTGCCTTTGAGGGCTGGTGGATCTCAGATTTCAACAGCTTTATCAATCAGGAAAAATCAGTACTCAATATTGATGCAATTGAAGAAACCGAAGTACTGACGATCACATTGGAAAACTACGAAAAAATGATGCTGGAGATCCCGGTGATGGATCGGTATTTCAGAATTTTATACCAAAACAGTCTCGTAACGAAAGATTACAGGCTCATTGTTTCCAATAGCTATACTGCTGAAGAAAAATATCTTCAACTGGCACAAAAGAATCCTGAAATGATCAAAAGAGTGCCACACAACCTTATTGCTTCTTATCTTGGTCTTGCTCCTGAAACCGTAAGCAGAATCCGTAAAAAAAATTCTCTGAATAATCCTTGATCCAGATCAACCCAAATGTATGATCCAGATCAAGGGGAGAAGCCTTCTGTCAGCCATAATTTTGTACAAGAAATTTTACAATACTTATGGAAAATATTGCATTGGTAGTAGGTGCTACCGGAATTACAGGAAGTAACCTTGCTGAGGAATTGATTGCACAAGGCTGGACAACATACGGATTATCCAGAAACCCGAACACCAATATCCCGGGACTTCGTCCCATTAAAGCAGACCTGTTGAATGAGCAGAACCTTGCAGAAGCATTAGAAGGGATCTCTCCCACTCATATTTACTTTACCACATGGATGCGCAATGACACCGAAGAAGAAAATATCCGGATCAACAGCCTATTGGTGAGAAATCTGTTAAATGTTTTATCCCCTAAAAAATCGGTTCAGCATGTGGCTTTGGTTACAGGGCTTAAACATTATCTGGGACCATTCGAAGCTTATGCTAAAGAAGGAGTTTTACCTGAAACACCTGTCAGAGAAGAACATCCAAGACTTCCCCTTCCCAACTTTTATTATGCACAGGAAGACGAAGTATACAAAGCTTCCGAAAGAGACGGCTTTACATGGAGTATTCACAGGCCTCACACCGTGGTTGGATATGCCGTAGGAAATCTTATGAATATCGGAACTACATTGGCTGTATATGCCAGCATCTGCAAAGAAACCGGAAGAAAGTTCATCTGGCCGGGCTCAGAAGCTCAATGGAACGGAGTTTCGGATGTAACTGATGCAAGAATACTGGCTAAGCAATTGGTTTGGGCATCATCTACAGAATCTGCAAAAAACCAGGCTTTTAATATTGCCAACGGAGATGTTTTCCGGTGGAAATGGCTTTGGAAAAGACTGGCAGACTGGTTCGGTGTAGAAGCTGAAGGTTTCAATGGAACGATAAGACCTCTTGAAAAAGAACTGGAAAACGATCACGAAATTTGGACAGCCATCGCAGAAAAATATAATCTCAAAGAAAGTAATCTTAACCGTCTGTCGTCTGCATGGCATACTGACCTGGATCTGGGGAGACCTCTGGAAGTGATGTGTGATATGTCTAAAAGCAGAAAACTGGGCTTTACAGCTTACACAAGTACAGAAGATTCTTTTACACAGGTATTTGAAAGATTGAGATCAGAAAATATGATCCCATAACAGTAAGAAAACGCAAAGAGGCAGGAAAATCATAAATGATTGATAGATTCTCGCAGATCCTGGAGATTACGCAGATGTTGTGATAAATCAACGATTCAGGATCACATTTTATCAGAGATAAAATCTTTGCGCCTTAGAACAGTCACATTGTAAAACCTTTCTTGCGTCTTTGCGTTTTTCCAACAAACAGCTTTAAAACAAATATTTCTTTAAATAAAAACCCTTTTCAAATCATAAAAAAACAGATTTATCGTTAGATTTGTAACCTTTACAATAAAACTAATAACTAACGTATGCTTAAAATTAAGACACTCCTTTTAATTTTTATCACCACTTCTTCTTTTAGCTTAGCTCAAAACTGTACTTGTGAAAGTAATTATCAGTGGGTGAAAAAAACTTTCGAGGAAAATGATGCCGGATATCAGTATATCATTGATAAAAAAGGTCTTCCCGCTTATCAGGCTCATAATGATGACTTTCTGAAAAGAATCAAAAATGCAAAATCCGATACAGAATGTTATCAGACAATATATGACTGGCTTAAATTCTTCAGATCCGGTCATTTTTCAGTTTCAAAAATAGAAAATAAAGCTATCGAGGCCCTCCCAGCAGTTAATGAAAATACCAAAACAGAATTGGTGAAAATAGATCTTGAAAAGTTCAAAAAAGAAGCTGCATCTAAAAAAGAATCAGATATTGAAGGAATCTGGGAAGTTGAACCCTATACAATAGGTATTAAAAAGTTTGGGGAAGTCTATAAAGGCTTTATCATACAGTCCGGAGCCGAAAACTGGAAACCTAATGAATTAAAACTGACTTTCAACGCCGATAAAACCAAAGGAACCTACTATCTGAGAAATAAAACCGGACAGGAAATTCACGATATGAGGCTTGTAGGGAAAAACTATCTTGAAATCAATGACTTTACCCTTAAAAGAGTTTCCCCGAAATTTGAAAAAGAAGAAGGAATTGAAACGTATTATGAGGCTATTATGGCACAAAAACCGTTCCTGAAGCAGCTTAATAAAACTACACTGCTTTTGAGAATCCCTTCATTTAATGGTGCTTTGAAAAAAGATATTGACAGCGTCATTATAGCCAATAAATCTAAAATTGAAAGTACAGAAAACCTAATTATTGATATCAGATATAATGGTGGTGGAAGTGATAACAGTTTTGCCAAAATTATTCCTTATCTCTACACAAACCCTATCCGAAGTGTAAGAACACAGCTTTATTCTACAAAACTGAATAACCAGAGAATGCTTGATTTCTATGACAACTATCAGAAATATGGTATGCAGGCAGATGAAAGAGAATATCTGAAGAAAGCTTATGACAAGCTCAGCAAGAACTTAGGTAAATTTGTAAGCCTTCAGGATGATGGAAAAATTGTAGGAATCACCAAAATGGATAAAATTTCACCATATCCAAAGAATGTAGGAATCATCATTAACAACGGAAACGGAAGTACTGCAGAAGAATTTTTACTGGCTGCCAAACAAAGTAAAAAAGTAAAGCTTTTCGGAACCACTACTGCCGGAGTTCTGGATATCTCCAATATGTATTTTGTAAATTCCCCTTGTAACGAGTTTAAACTGGGCTATGCACTCTCCAAAAGCTTTCGTATTCCTGATATGGCCATTGACGAAAAAGGTATTCAACCCGATTATTTCATCGACAAAACCATTCCGGATTATCAATGGATTGACTTCGTAAATGACGTGCTGAATGAAAAATAAACGATACAAGCTGTTTCAATTGGGAACAGCTTTTTTTATTCTTTACAATCCAATTGTAATCCTTCCTTTCATTATTTAACACTACAGAATATCAATAGAAATGGGCTTTTGCCCATTTATTCTTTAAAACATTCCATTGGCTTAAGCCAAAACCTATTATAAATAATCATTCCTACAATATGGAATACTTCATAAAATCTCATACCACAAAAATTAAAAAATAAACACTTTATTGTAAATTGGTTAAGTTTTTGAAGCTAATTCTATAAACCAGTTACACCATTGAAATTAATCACATTTACAAAAAAAGGCATTTACTGTCCCCAGGGAAAATTTTATATAGATCCCTGGAGACCCGTAGAGATGGCTGTTATCACCCATGGTCATGCTGATCATGCCCGCTGGGGAATGAAAAAATACCTTTGTCACCATTTTACCAAACCTATTCTGTACCAGAGAATTGGACCAGATATTGAATGCCAGAGCGTAGAATATGGAGAAGTGATTACCATCAATGGAGTAAAACTTTCACTTCACCCTGCCGGACATATCATTGGTTCAGCACAGATAAAGCTTGAGTATAAAGGCTACGTGGCTGTCATTTCAGGAGATTATAAAGTTCAGGATGATGGGCTAAGTACTCCTTTCGAACTGGTAAAATGCAATGAATTTGTGACAGAAAGCACCTTTGGGCTGCCTATTTATAACTGGCTGGAAGTTCCGGACTTAAATAAAAAACTCCAGAACTGGGTTCTGAAAAATAAAGAAAACAATAAAACTTCTGTATTCATCGGGTATTCATTAGGGAAAGCCCAGCGCATTATGAAAGCAGTAGAAGAATTAGGGAAAATATATGTTCATTATTCTATCGGAAAGCTTAATGAAGCCTTTGAAACAGTAGGAATTGAACTTCCTGAATATACCATTGCAGATTTCAGAGAACGCCCGAAAGAGATGGAACACGAAATTGTCATTGTACCACCTGCTTTGCTCGACAGTAATATTATTAAAAAGATTCCAGATCCGGCAACAGCAATATGTTCCGGCTGGATGCAGGTACGCGGTGCCAGAAGATGGCGGAGTGCTGATGCAGGATTTGCCATGAGTGATCATGCGGATTGGAAAGGATTATTACAAACGGTAAAAGCAACTGAAGCAGAACTGGTTCATGTTACCCACGGACAGACAGAAGTCTTTTCCAAATATCTGAATGAAACAGGAATTAAAGCAGATGTTGTAGAAACACTTTATGGAGAAGACGAAGAAGAATCTGAAAAAGAAATCTCACAAAATCCGGTATCATGAGACATTTTGCAGACCTTATCAACGCGTTGGAAACAACCAATAAAACCAATGCTAAAATTGATGCGATCATTGATTATCTCGAGCGTGCTCCTGATGAAGATAAAGTATGGTTTATCGCCTTATTTACCGGCAAAAGACCCAAGAGAAATGTCAATACCAATTACATGAAAGAATGGGCGCTGGAAATTACCAAACTTCCTTATTGGCTGTTTCAGGAATCCTACTCTTCGGTAGGCGATCTTGGAGAAACGTTGTCACTAATTCTTCCGCCTCCGGAGGAAAAAATAGAACGTTCATTATCAGAATGGATGAATGATATCGTAAGTCTGAAAGGCAAAACAGATGCAGAAAAAAAAGAATTTGTACTGCAGTCATGGAATGGGCTGGATTATACCGAACGTTTGATTTTCAATAAATTAATTGGCGGAAGCTTCCGGATTGGAGTTTCAGATAAAACATTAATCAATGCACTGACGAAATTTTCAGGACAGGAATCGAGTGCTTTAATGCATAGTTTAATGGGAAAATGGCTGCCGGATGAAGTTTCCTTCAAAGAACTTATTGATGCAGAAAATGTAAATCCTGACAATTCAAAACCTTATCCCTTCTGCCTAGCTTATCCTTTGGAAAAAGAAACCAAAGAACTTGGAAATCCTGATGAATGGCTGGTAGAATACAAATGGGACGGAATACGCGGGCAAATCATAAGAAGAAATGATGAGGTTTTCATCTGGTCAAGAGGTGAAGAACTCGTCACAGAACAATTTCCGGAAATTTCAGAAGCCGTACAAGCTATGAAAGGCAACTTTGTCCTGGATGGAGAAATACTTGCAGTGAACGATGGTAAGGTTCTAAATTTTAATGAATTACAGAAGAGATTAAACAGGAAAACTTTAACTAAAAAAATGCTCTCAGAAATTCCGATTGAAGTCTTCGTCTACGACTTACTGGAACTTGAAGATAACGACCTGAGAGAAAAACCCATCTCTGCAAGAAGAGCTTTACTGGAAGAATTATTACTGAATGAGAAGCCCGAACGTATCAGTATTTCCAAAAGTCTGGAATTTGAAAAATGGGAAGAACTGAATTCTCTTCGTGAAAATTCAAGAGACGTAAACAGCGAAGGACTGATGTTAAAACAAAAAAATTCACCTTACCATTCCGGAAGAAAAAAAGGCGACTGGTGGAAGTGGAAAATCAATCCTTTTACCATTGATGCCGTTCTGATCTACGCGCAAAAAGGAAGCGGAAGACGAAGTGCTTACTACACAGATTATAGTTTTGCCGTGAAAAACGGAGATAGTCTGGTGACCATTGCCAAAGCCTACTCAGGATTAACTGATAAAGAAATCATGGAGGTGAGCAGGTTTGTTACCAAAAATGCCATTGAGAAATTCGGTCCTGTAAGAACGGTAAAAGCAGAACTTGTTTTTGAAATTGCTTTTGAAGGCATAGGTTTCAGCAATCGTCATAAAAGTGGTGTAGCTCTCCGATTTCCGAGAATTGTAAGATGGCGGAAAGACAAAACCGTAGACGAAATTGACGATTTGGAAGAAATTAAAAAATTAATACAGTAATTATTTTAACGCAATGAACGCAAAAGTTTTTAAAATTATTTCTAATTTTTTCGTTCGCAAAGGCACTCCGTTCAGCTATGTAAGAATGCAAACTTTGCTAAGTGAAACGCCCTTGCGATCGAAAAATAAAATACTATCATACAAACTCTTAGCGTCCTTAGCGTTGGAATTTGGTTTAAAAAAATTAATGCAGTAATCATTTTAACGCAATGAACGCAAAAGTTTTTAAAATTATTTCTAATTTTTTCGTTCGCAAAGGCACTCCGTTCAGCTATGTAAAAATGCAAACTTTGCTAAGTGAAACGCCCTTACGATCGAAAAATAAAACACGATCATACAAAATCTTAGCGCCGGTTGCGTTGGAATTTGGTTTAAAAAAATTAATGCAGTAATCATTTTAACGCAATGAACGCAAAAGTTTTTAAAATTATTTCTAATATTTTCGTTCGTAAAGGCACTTCGTTCAGCTATGATAAAATGCAAACTTTGCTGAGTGAAACGCCCTTGCGATCGAAAAATAAATAATATCCTATAAAATCTTAGCGTCCTTAGCGTTGAAAAAGAAATAACACAATACTATTAACGCGATGACGCAATGATTTTTAAATTATTAATAATATTCTTTGTTCGCAAAGGCACTCCGTTCAGCTATGATAAAATGCAAACTTTGCTAAGTGAAACGTCCTTGCGATCGAAAAATAAATAATATCCTATAAAATCTTAGCATCTTAACGCTAAAAATTAAATAAAAATAGAATTGGCAAATTTCGAACATACCACCGGATTAAAGATCATTCAGCAATGGATGACTGATAAAGGTATTGCTCCTTTCAAATTTCAGCTGGAAACCTGGAAGAAATTTGGAAACGGATACAGCGGAATGGTCGTTGCTCCTACCGGTTTTGGAAAGACTTTTTCTGTTTTTTTAGCCTTAATTTCTGATTTCCTGAATCATCCCGAACAATACAAAAAAGGCTTGAAAATGGTGTGGATTACTCCTCTCCGCTCTCTGTCAAAAGATATTGCAAAAGCGATGCAGGAAGCCATTGATGAAATCGGGCTTGACTGGACTGTAGGTGTGAGAAACGGAGATACGGATCCGAAAGTAAGACAACAGCAGGTCAAAAAGATGCCTGAGATTCTTGTCGTAACCCCTGAAAGTCTTCATTTGCTCCTTGCGCAGAAAAATAATGAAAGGTTTTTCACCGATATGAAATGCGTAGCTGTGGATGAATGGCATGAATTACTGGGTTCAAAGCGCGGTGTCATGGTAGAACTTGGGATTTCTCAGCTTAAAAAATATGTTCCGAAGATCAAAATATGGGGAATCACCGCAACCATCGGAAATCTGGATGAAGCCATGGAAGTGCTTATTCCGTATGATATTAAAAAGACAAAAATTACAGCCAAAGAACATAAGAAAATAGATATTCTGCCGGTGTTCCCGAACGAAATTGAAATATTGCCATGGGCAGGACATCTTGGAAACAAACTGGCAGATAAAGTGGTTCCTATTATTCTGGAATCAAAATCTACCATTGTATTCACAAATACCAGAAGCCAGAGTGAAATGTGGTATCAGCTTTTACTGGAGGCTTACCCTGATTTTGCAGGCCAGATTGCGATCCATCACAGCTCCATTGATGCCCATCTGAGAATCTGGATTGAAGAAAATTTAAGTTCCGGAAAATTAAAAGCTGTAGTTTCAACATCATCTTTAGACCTTGGAATTGATTTTAAACCTGTAGACACTGTTATTCAGGTAGGATCAGCCAAAGGTGTTGCGCGCTTTCTTCAAAGAGCAGGCCGAAGCGGGCACTCCCCTTTTGAAACCTCTAAAATTTATTGTGTTCCGACCCATTCTCTGGAACTCATTGAAGTGGCAGCGCTAAAAGAAGCCGTAAAACAGAAAGTGGTTGAGCCCAGAGAACCACAGGTTCTGTGTTTTGATGTGCTGGTTCAGTTTCTGATGACATTGGCGGTTGGAGACGGATTTTATCCCGATGAACTGTATCAGAGAATTAAAAAAGTATATGCTTTTCAGGAAATGCTGGACGAAGAATGGAAAAGTATTCTGGAATTCCTTACGATTGGCGGCAGTGTATTAAAAAACTATGAAGAATACCACAAGATCGTCATTATGGAAGACGGTCTTTATAAAGTCACCTCACGAAAAATTGCTATGCTCCACCGGATGAATATGGGGGTCATTGTGAGTGATGCCATGTTGAAGGTAAAATTTATTTCCGGAGGCTATATCGGAATGATTGAAGAATATTTTATTTCAAAATTAAAAAAAGAAGAAAAATTTATTCTGGCGGGACGTACACTGGAGGTTGTCATTATTAAAGATATGACAGTGTATGTGAGAGCAGCTAAAGGAAAAGCCTTGGTTCCGAGTTATCTGGGAGGAAGGCTTCCTTTGAGTTCCAATCTGGGGCATTTTCTGAGAGAAAAATTATCACATGCCTTAAATCCTAAAGCTTCGGAAAAAGAGCTTAAATTTTTACACCCGCTTTTAATCAACCAGGAAAAAAACTCCCATATTCCCAAAGAAAATGAATTTCTGGTCGAAATGATCAAAAACCGTGAAGGATATCATTTGTTTATGTATCCTTTCGAAGGGCGTCTCGTCCATGAAGTAATGGCTGCCCTGATTGCTTATCGGATCTCAAAACTTGCGCCTATCTCCTTTTCCATGGCAATGAACGATCACGGATTTGAGCTATTTAGTGATAAAGAAATTCCTTTAAACGAAGACAACCTGCAGCAGATTTTAACCCGGGATCATCTGATGAATGATGTGATCGCAAGTATCAATTCTGCGGAAATGGCAAGGAGAAAATTTCGTGATATTGCAGTGATTTCCGGAATGGTGATTCAAAATTATGCAGGCCAGCAACGTTCTAACAAATCATTACAGAGTTCTGCCGGACTGATTTTTAAAGTATTGGAAGATCATGACCCCAATCATTTTTTAATAAAACAGGCATATACCGAAGTCTTCAATATGCAGCTTCAGGAACAACGGCTTGTAGAAGCTTTTAAAAGAATTGAAAAATCCAAAATTATTTTAAAACATTCCCGTTCTTTTACTCCGTTGAGTTTCCCCATTAAAGTAGACAGCTTAAGACAGACGCTTTCAAGTGAAGGACTGGATGCGAGAATTAAAAGAATGCTGAAACTGTCTGATATAAGTGATCTTTGATAATTAATTCAATTATTTTCTAGGATAAAAATGTGTTTTTGTAGGAACAAATAGGCCGATGAGTATTTGTTTATCGCAAAGACGCAAAAAATTTATCGTAATAACGTTTTAAGTTGCAAAGATTTTATCTCCGATAAAATTTAGTTACGTTAATTTGTTGAAAACGTTTCATTTCCCTATGCTTTAAACCAAAAATAAAGAGTAAAAATCTTGCGTCTTTGCAAAACTCCAACAATTATAAAATTAGATGAGTAGCTTTTATTTTAATCTTATTCATAGCCTAATATTCTATGTTAATTTTCTTGAAAAGTCTGGATAATCATCGTAACTTAGGGTATACCTTCCCGGAAGTTGAAATAAAATTTAAAAATGGAAAAATTGTTCTTAGTCCGTCACGGACAGTCACTCTGGAATCTGGAAAACAGATTTACAGGGTGGAAAGATATCGATATAACTGAAGCTGGTATTGAAGAAGCTAAAAAAGCAGGTATTGCGTTAAAAGGAGAAAGAATAGATATAGCATTCACCTCTGCCCTGATCAGAGCACAGCATACCCTCTCTGTCATTCTGGATGAAATAGGAAATCCGGATATTCCTGTCGTTAAAGATAAAGCACTCAATGAACGCTGTTACGGAAATCTGGAAGGATTAAATAAAGCAGATACCGCCTTGAAATATGGTGCAGAGCAGGTTCATATCTGGCGCAGGTCTTACGATGTGGTTCCTCCCGGAGGTGAAAGCCTTAAAGATACTTATAACAGAGTGATTCCTTATTTCGAAAGCGAAATAAAGCCCTTATTGAAGCAGGGCGAAAATGTATTGATTGTAGCCCATGGAAACAGCCTGCGTGCTTTAATTATGTATTTGGAACATCTTTCTCCTGAAGAGATTTTAGAAAGAGAAATTGCTACGGGGTTTCCACTGACTTATATTTTTGATGAGAAATTTCATGTAAGCCGGAAAGTTAGCTGATCCGGTTTAAATAATGTAACTTTGATCCTTCAATTTTCAATCTATCAAGTGTTTATAGCAACCAAAAATATTTCCATCCAAAATAAAACTTTCACTCTGACCAATCAGCGGGCAGCATTCTGGCAAAAAGAAAAAGCCTTGATTCTATCTGATCTGCATATTGGAAAAACCGCTCATTTCCGCAAAAATGGGATTGCACTGGCCAATCACATTATGAAAAGTGATCTGGAAAGATTATCCGCACTGATTGAATATTTTCAGCCTGAAAAATTTATTGTTGTTGGAGACTTGCTGCATGCCGGGGATAATTCTGATGTGGATGAATTCTGTATATGGAAAAACCGGTATCCAGATATACAATTTTATCTTATTGAAGGAAATCACGATCGTATTTCAAAAACTTTGGAGGAAAAATTATGCTTTAATCATAAGTCTGAATTTCTCGAAATAGAAGACATTACTTTTATCCATGATTTTGACAGCATACGATCCGGATTTCAGATTACCGGGCATATTCACCCTGGAATTGTACTGAATTCTGCAGTGAAAAATATCAGATTACCCTGTTTTGCCCTTAGCAGCAATCAATTATTATTACCCGCTTTCAGTGAGTTTACAGGACTGGATACAAAAAATCTGCCTAAGAAAAGTACATTTTTTGTGTTTACCGATTCTGAAATCTATGAAATTTAATGATCTAAAGGTGTTAACTCTGGTAGATTTTGTTGCTCAAAAATGAGTTTTACTAAAAAGTTGAAATTTTTTTACATGAAACCCTTGTCAAGGTTTTAAACCTTGACAAGGGTTGATAATTCCAATAAATATAGTAAATCTTAATTTTTCTTACTTAAACCAATACTATACATGGTTATCAAAACTGTAACCAGCAGGAATAAAGCACCTATCCATGGCGTACTTGCCAAACCTAAGGAAGAGGTAACAATCATTCCTCCCGCATAAGATCCGATCGCAATACCGATATTAAAAGCAGCAATATTGATCCCCGAAGCTACATCCTCAGTTCCCGGAAGTTCTTTTTCAGCAATCTGTACCACCAATAACTGAAGTCCGGGAACAGAAGCAAATGATAAAGCTCCTAACAGAAAAAGGGTAATGATGCTTAAAACAGGACTGCTTACCGTGAAATAAAACGCCAGCAATACCAATCCCTGTGCGGCAAACATCCATAGAAGAGCTTTCAGAGGATTTTTATTCGCTACTTTCCCACCAATAAGGTTTCCTAAAGCAATGGCAATTCCATAAACCAGAAGGATAAAAGTAACCGTAGATTCCTGAAACCCTGTAATTTTCTGCAAAATAGGCGACAGATACGTAAACACCACAAACGTACCTCCATATCCCATTGCAGTCATTAAAAAGGTAAAAATCAAACGTTTGTTTCCCAGTACTTTAAACTGACTTTTTAAAGATGCTGTTTTCCCGTTTTTCAGATTGTTGGGAACCAATAGTAAACTGGCAATTAACCCTATGATCCCAAGGATTGAAACGCCTATGAAAGTCGCTCTCCATCCGAAATGCTGTCCTATAAATGTTCCTAGTGGAACTCCTGTTACAATCGCCAGGGTAAGCCCGGCAAACATAATAGAAATAGCGGTGGCTCTTTTCTCCTCAGGAACCAGCGACGCTGCAATAGTAGAACCTATGGAAAAGTAAACCCCGTGGGCCAATCCCGTAAGTATTCTGGCCAGAACTAAAGTGATAAAACCGGGAGCTATAGATGCCAGCCCGTTCCCGATAACAAATAAAAGCATGATGGATACCAATAGCATCTTGCGTGGGATTTTCCCTGTTAATGCCGTTAATATCGGTGCTCCGATTGCCACTCCTATCGCATAGAGACTAACCAGCAGCCCTGCGGAAGGTATGGTAATTCCCAGGTCTGAGGCTACAGTAGGAAGAAGCCCTACAATAACAAATTCTGTAGTTCCTATTCCGAAAGCACTTATTGTTAATGCCCATAAAGCTGCAGGAAGACCTTTTTTAGCGGTCTGTGTTGCAGGATTGATCTGTATTTCTTTTTGAAAGTTCATTGTCTTGTATTTTGTTGATATTGACAAGGCAAAGTTCTGACGATTTTTTGTATTATAAAAATTATTTAAATTGTATTAATATATCAGAATAATGATAGTTTTTATTTTACATTTAAAATGTGTTCCTTTGTAAATAATCATCAGTTTTAATGAAGAAATCAGAAGCAACCCGTCTTACCATTCTCCAGAAAGCGTTCGAATTGATCTATGTGAAAGGTTTTCAGACTACAAGCATAGATGAAATTATTGCAACGACTCAGGTGACGAAAGGAGCTTTTTATTATCATTTTAAAACCAAGGATGAAATGGGGCTTGCTATTATTACAGATCTGATGAAACCCAATTTCAGGAAAATGTTCATTGACTCTCTTCAAAACAGTCAGAATCCTTTAGACAGTATTTATGATATCATGTACCATCTGCTGATTGAAAACGATTTTTTAAAAGTGGAATATGGCTGCCCTACTTCCAATTTCGTACAGCAAATGGCCCCCTGGCATCATGCTTTTACACACGCTTTGCATGAACTTTCAAAAGAATGGGAACAGGCCCTTGCACAAAGTATTGAGATAGGTAAAGAAGCAGGCATCATCAACAAAGAAGTAAATGCAAAAGAAGTAAGTGTTTTTGTTATTTCAGGCTATTGGGGAGTAAGAAATCTAGGCAAATTAGAAAACTCAAAAGAAGTGTATCTTATTTATTTAAAAGGACTTAAATCTTATTTCAAAACGCTTCAATAATTTTTTTTCAAAAAACATACTAATTAGTATGTTTTTATTTTACCTTTGCTGTGTTCAAAAAAATAAACGATGTATCAAACCCTTACTTTTTTACATTCACTCACACGATGGTTGGTTTTAATAAGCCTGATGTATGCAATTTACTGTTCTTTCGGAGGATATTTTTCCAACAGAAAATTTACAGAAGCAGATAATAAGGTAAGGCACTGGACTGCAACAATAGCTCATATTCAATTGGTCATAGGAATGATATTTTACTTCAAAAGCCCAATGATCCAATACTTCTGGAAAAATTTTATCGAAGCTAAAGACTCTTTGGAACATGTATTTTTCGGACTGATCCATATTTCGCTGATGATTACAGCCATTATTATCATCACGATCGGTTCTGCATTAGCCAAAAGAAAACCTTCGGATAAAGAACAATTCAAAACTATGGGGATCTGGTTTTCTATAGCACTGATCATAATTTTCATTGCCATTCCGTGGCCTTTTTCTCCTTTTGCAAACAGACCTTATTTCAGATAATTATGATAGATTTATTTAAAACAAAAATCGGCCGGTTGAGGATTCTGGCTATTTTGGAAGGAATTTCCTTACTGACTCTGATATTTATTGCAGTCCCTATGAAATACTGGATGGACAATCCTTTATGGGTAAGACTTATTGGCCCTGTTCACGGAACATTATTCCTGCTATTTCTGTTCAATACATTAAGTGTTGGAGTGGAACAAAACTGGAAATTTAAAGAAATAACCTGGAAAGTTATTTTGGCATGCTTTATTCCTTTCGGAACTTTTTATATTGACAAAAAAATTCTGAGCAAGCTATGAAAAGCATTTTTATATTTTGTGGAATAGCTCTCATTCTGTATGTAGTTTACAGAGTTTACCGATTCCAGACTTTAGATAATGGTTTGCCGGAACTCCTCAGAAAAGGAGCTGTTATTTTGGATGTAAGAACAGAAAAGGAATATGAAACAGGACATATAGAAGGTTCTGTGAATATTTCTTTAGGAACAATCAGAGAAAGGTATGTAGAATTAGACCCGAAAAAAACATACATCACAGTGTGTTCTCACGGACTCAGAAGTGTAAAAGCAGAGAATATCCTGAAAGAAAGAGGCTTTAAACATATTTATAACGGAGGTGCCTGGACCGACTTGCAGACTACTATCCATCGATAAAAGCAATGAATCTCTCCTGCAATTATTATAGAAGAGATTCAATTTTTTAAAGAGTATTATTGTTAAGCCAAATTACTTTTTGTTCTGATGAATGTTCCTGCCCAATGATATCCCTGTATAATTCAGGTCTTCGGGCCTTAATATAACGATATCCTCCTGCCTGAGTAAGTTTTTCAGGAGTAATAACTGCTGATTCAAAACTGTCTTCCCATGAGTGACATTCTGCAATCACATCTCCAAAAGGATCTATAATCATGGAACACCCGTTTTTAAGCTGGTCATCATCCATACCAACTGGGTTTGAAAAAACAATATACGCTCCGTTATCATAAGCTCTGGACGGAAGCCACTTCATCAGCCAGTCCCGGCCCTTCATTCCATTAAATTCCAGACGTAAAGACGTAGGATCTGCTACCCTATTTTCCCAAAGCTGTGGGTCTACAAACCCAGCTCCCGGCCTTGTGGATGGTGTACACATGGTGACGTGAGGCATAAAAATAATTTCTGCACCGAGAAGTCTGGTCGCTCTCACGTTTTCAATGATGTTGTTATCATAACAGATAAGAATTCCACACTTCCAACCCATAATATCAAATACACAGTACTCATTTCCGGGTGTAAGATTAGGATTAATAAAAGGATGTAATTTTCTGTATTTCGCCTTCAGTCCTGTTTTATCTACACAAACATAAGCCTTGAAGAGGTTATCATGTTCATCTTTCTCAAACAATCCGGCCAGTATGGTGATATTATATTGAGTAGCAATCTCCTGTAGTCTTTCAATACTCTCACCATCCGGAATAAGTTCTGCAATATCAAGAAGCTGTTCTCTGGAAAGCTTTCGGGCAAAAGTATAGCCTGTAATGGAGCATTCATGGAAGGCAATTACATGAGACCCTTTGGATGCTGCCTCACCAGCTAATTTTTCTATAACGGATAGGTTATAAACTTTATCACCGCTTTTGTTTTCAAATTGTGCTGTCGAAATTTTAATGTTCATAATTTTTTTAAGCAAAACTAGGCGATGTCGCTTCTTAAAAATTGTATAAAACCGCCATACCGGTTTACAGTTCAATAAAATTAACCGCCATTTTATTTTCTGTATGTAAATATTGTTTAGGAGTAAGCCCGATATTATTTTTAAATTCCCTGATCAGATGAGACTGGTCAGAATATCCCGCTTCGTAAGAAAGTGTGGTCATATTTTTATCATCAATCCCGTTATTCATAAGGCTTAAAAAATAATGAAGACGGATGATATTTCCATACTTTTTGGGAGATATTCCCATATGATAGTCAAACTTTCGTTCTAAATGACGCTCAGAATATCCGGTAAAATGCTGCAAATCTTTGGAGGATACAGTGCCTTTACTTTGAAGAAGATATTGCTGTGTCGCTGTTATTAAATGATGATCTGCACTCATTCTTTCGGATAAAAAACGCGTAAAAAAGATATTCAGATCATTGATTATAGCTAAAGGACTTTCTTTATTAAACAATTTCTCCTGAAACACTTCCAGCTTATTTTTCAAAACATCTTCCACGGAAATGATCTGATTGCGAATTTCTTTGGCAGAGGTTTTCAAAAGAATATTCAAAAAATAAGGTTGAAATATGATGGCCATAAGAGAAAATTTACCTTTTGAAAAGAAATCCCTGTAACCGTTTAATGTACCATAGAAAAAGGAAAATGGCATCTGGTCCTCAGAAATACCGGAATACAGATTCATGTCTCCGGATAGTATCAATCCGGAACTTCCATCCGTAAAGAGCCTTAAACTTTTTATATCCTCTTGGGAATTTTCCAAAAAGATATAATGTCTGATATAAGGAGCCAAGTGTTGTGGAGGTGAAATCTGCATCCATCAAATTTACAGAAAACTTATTGACAGAAAAAGACAATCTCAAATTTAAGACATGCAAAATCACTTATTTAATTCTCTCGCATATTTTGTCAATTACAAAGATATATACACAATCAACTGCGAAATCTGAGTGATCTGCGGGAGATAAAATTGATAAAATTCTTGAACTTTATGTGGAATTAACACTCATCCTTCTTCGTTGTGATTTCCAAAAACGAAAAGAAATTTATATAAGATACCACACTTTATCCTCTTTTGGTCAGGTATTTGAATCTTATACTACTTACCAATCACTAAAATATAAGAATATGTCAACAGAAAACCTTACCCACCTTGAAGCGATCAAAAAGATCAAAGAACTGTCAGAAAAAGCAAGAATATGTATGTTCTGTACAGAATTGGAAACGATTCCTGTCAATTCAAGACCTATGACTCTACAAGAAACTGATGACAGTGGAAATCTATGGTTTATCAGCAGCGGAACCAGCAACAAGAATTTTGAAATAAAAGAAGACCGGAGAGTACAGCTGTTTTTTATGAACAACAGCGATTCCCAGTATCTTTCAGTTTACGGAAAAGCTTCTGTTTATAAAGATAAAGCAACGATAGAAGATAAATGGTCTCCACTGGCTAAAGCATGGTTTGACGGAAAAGATGACCCCAATGTTACCATTATCCGTGTAGAACCTAAAGAAACTTATTATTGGGACACCAAAGCAGGGAAACTGGTCAGTCTCTTTAGCTTTGTCGCATCTGCAATCACAGGAAACAAAACCGATAATTCAGACGGTGTTGAGGGAAATGCAACGATTTAAAAAGTTCTGAATAAAAATAATTCTCTCGCAGATGCTGCAAATTAAGCAGATTTCTGTGTAATTTTCTGCGTAATCTGTATAATCTGCGAGAGATAAATCAGCAGCATTCAATTTTATCGGAGATAAACACAACGCATATATTTGTTCTGCGTCCTTGCGTTTTTCAATACTAAAAACGGCTCAAAAGTTTGAGCCGTTTATACAAGAATTAATGCGATAATCTAACCTTTCACATCTTCCATAGACGCTCCAAAATTAATATGAAGAACATTCCCGTTGGGAGTTACTAATGCAGGTACAGATTTTACACCCGCTTTTTCAGCCTCTTCAATTTTGCCTTTGTCATTACCTAAATGGATAATCTCAACATTTTCCGAACCTATAAGGCTAACAATATCATGTTCTGCACTGATACATACAGGGCATCCTGCATGATAAAAAATGGACTTTTTCATACGATTTTTACTAATTAATAAGGGTTTCAATAATATTTTTTAATTCTTCGGTTTCTTTTTCGTGTAAAGGTTTTAAAGGACTTCGTAAATTACCGCCATCTTCCCCCAGAATATTAAGACCGGATTTCACGGCTCTTGGCAATCCTTTGTTCACAATAAATTTTAAAAGATCAAACTGGTGATAGAAAATTGTTTTTGCTTTCTCAAGATCACCTTCCTCCACTGCATTATAAAGACTGATATTCAGTTCGGGAATGAGATTGGGAGCTGCGGTGCACCAGCCTCTCGCTCCCGCAGAAAATGCAGCCAGAGCCAAAGGATTGGAACCATTATAGAATGCAACCTCTTCACCAAGTTCTCTCCTTAGATAATGCATTCTCTGTATGTCTCCCGTACTTTCTTTGATCATCGTTACATTAGGAATTTCAAGAAGTCTTTTCAAGAGAGCCGGAGACATGTCTACTCCACTTGTTGCCGGATTATTGTACGCCATAATTGGAATGGAAATCTTACGGGCTACGGCATCATAATGCGCCACAATTTCATCATCCGTCAGCTTCCAGTAGCTCATCGGGATAATCATTACCGCATCTGCTCCAGCTTTTTCTGCGAACTGAGCATGGTGAATGGTTTTTTCTGTTGTAAGATTAGAAACCCCTACCAATGTCGGAATTCTGCCTTTTACCTGTTGTAAAGTAGCTTCCGTCACTTCTTCTTTTTCTTCGTCCGACAGATAAGGCATGACTCCTGTACTCCCCAATGGAGCGATACCATGGCTTCCGGAGGTGATGAGCCTTTCTACCAAATGTTTGAAAAGCGGAATATCTACTTTTTCGTTTTTATCAAAAGGCGTTATGGGATAGGCTATAATCCCTTTAAATGGTACATTTTTCATGTTCTTTGTTTAAAAGTTTAAGATTATTTTTAAACCATTAAGAGAGAATAAGTTGTTAAGAGTATTAAGGGTAGCTTCGCTTTAAAAAATCATATCCGATATCAAATACAACAGAAGAACGGTTTCCCTTAATGGTTTAAAATATTCAAATTAAAGGTCTCTTCCTTCTTCTTCTCTCAGGGCTACACCTAAGTTTTGCAGCTGAGGAGCATTTTCACAGGCGATGTATTTGGCAGGTTCGGTATCACTCAGATTCTGGTGTTTGTGCCAGGCCCAGGAAGGAATGTATACCGCATCACCAGCTTCCCAGTGTACTCTTTCATCTTCTACTTCTGTCCAGCCTTTTCCTTCGATTACAAATAATACCGTTTCATAAGTATGGCGGTGTCTGTTGGTTTGCTGTCCGGGAGTTAAGCCTCCTATCGTCATGCTTACATTCTTACTCGGAAGATCTACAAAGAAAACGGGATGCTTTCTTTCTGTTGAAAACTGACTGTGTTCTCCTGCGTTTTCTACATTTTTATGAATCAAATGGCTTGGTTTTACATACTTTGGTCTTGCAAAAGTTTCGTGGAAATCTTTAGAGCTGAATTGTTTCTTGTCCATGATTTTAAAATTATTATGGTTTTGTGCTTTATTGCATGACAAAATTATTTTATATTTGGACTGTTTAAATGATTCAGTTTTCACATAAATAGATAGTCCAGATGTTACGTCCTTGGAAATTGGAATTAGAAATTGATAAAAAGCTTGATAAAGCAGTTTATCTACAGATTGCGGATACTATTATCACTGATATCCGCTCAGGAAGATTAAAAGCGGGGGATGCCCTTCCAGGAAGCCGAAACCTTGCCCAAACGTTAAAAATCAACAGAAATACTGTTGTAGAAGCCTATCAGGTGTTGATCAATGAAGAATGGGTCATTTCAAAAGAAAGAAAAGGTATTTTTGTATCAGAAAAGCTCCCTGTCTTGCATGAAAAAAATGCAGATGCACTCCATGATTCTAAAAATCAGCAGGTCTTGCCTAATGGAATTTTAATTAATTTCGATGATGGCCATCCCGATAGTAAAATTGCCCCTGTAACAGAACTGGCAAGAGCCTACAGGCAAATTTTCAGCATCAAAGCCAAATGGCAGATGATGGGTTATGGAGATGAACATGGCGATTTGGAATTCAGAAAAATGATCTCTCAGATGCTTAATCATCAACGAGGAATGCATATTCATGAAAACGAAATTTCTATCACCCGAGGCAGTCAGATGGGAATGTTCCTTACGGCTCAGAGTCTTTTAAGTCCCGGTGACATAGTTATTGTAGAAGATCCCGGCTATGAGCCTGCATGGCAAGCGTTTCAGTATGCAGGAGCACAGCTTTTGTCAGTACCTTTAGATCATGAAGGAATTGATATTGAGGCTGTGGAAAAGCTTTTAAAACAACATCAGAATATAAAAGCATTATATAGTACTCCTCACAGACAATATCCTACAACAGTTACCCTAAGCCTGTCAAGAAGACTCAAACTGATTGAGTTGTCAAATCAATATAATATGACCATTATTGAAGATGATTATGATAATGAGTTTCACTTCGGATATCGTCCTATTCTCCCGATTTCAAGTTTTCCCGAACTGCACAATTACGTGTATATCGGAACATTAAGTAAAGTAGTAGCACCTGCCTTGAGAATTGGTTATCTGGCAACCAAAAACCAGGAACTCTTGAAAAAAATCGGTGATCTGAGAAAGATTATTGATGTACATGGAGATGTCATTATGGAACAGGCGGTCCTCCAGCTCATTAAAGAAGGTGCCATAAAAAAGCATATCAGAAAAGCAACTGTTCATTATAAGAACAAAAGAGACTTTGTTTTTGAATTGTTGAAGAAACACATGAAAGATATAGCCGATTTTACGCTGCCCGAAGGTGGTCTGGCGTTTTGGATTGTTCCTAAAGTACAATTGGATTGGGATGTGGTAACAACTTTATTACTGGAAAAAAACATTAAGATTATTCATCCCAAACAATACAGCCAAAATAATATAAATGGGTTCAGATTAAGCTATGGAGCGCTTTCCGAAGAACAGCTGGAACAGAGTATTCCTTTGATTGCTGAGATTTTTTCCAGATTTTGACAGCAGGTTATAATGAGAATATAATTCTTTATTCCTCGCAGATTTTACAGATTACGCAGATTTGTATGGTCAGTGTAATCTGTCAGATCTGAAAGATTTTTATGTGAAAAAACATTAAATGATTACGGAAAATTATTCTACCTCAAAGACAGCCTGAATTTCTACTGAAGAGCCTACAGGAATAGAAGAAGCTCCCAAAGTTGCTCTGGCATGTTTTCCTTTTTCCCCGAAGACTTCTACAGCCAGATCAGAAGCAACGTTCATCAGATCTGCATGTTTTGTATAATCATCTTTAGTATTAAAAATTCCCGTAAGCTGAACACATTGCTTTACTCTGCTCAAATCTCCTCCTACTGCTTCATTTAACACTGAAATTACGTTCAGCATGGTTACTTTTGTTGCGTCTTTTACCTGCTGTTCATTCACTTCTACTCCTAATTTCCCCGGATTGAAAATTTTACCGTCTTTTAAAGCAACCTGATTGATAAATACCAGATTTCCGGAACGGACAAACGGCTGATAATTTCCTGCCGGTTTTGGAACCTGTGGAAGTGTAATATTTTTCTGTTTTAATATTTCATTGAAATTCTGGTGATTTTCCGCAACCGCAACTGTTTTCTTTGGGTGAGTATCCTTTAACGCCAGTGCTATTTTTGCGAAATTCCTTCCCTGAAGTTCAGCAATATTCCGTTCTCCTTTGGTAGGTCTTTCCACATCTTTTAATGAGGCCATGCTGGTAACTCCCAAAACCGTATTTCCCTGTGGAATGGCTTTATTCAGCTCTTCTGTTCCACGAATTCCATTAGATACCAATACCATCCCGTGCACAGCAAGACTGTTCCAGAAGGCCTGAAGAGCAAGTTCCTTTCCTGCTCCGCTTCCCGCTGACATGAAAACCGTAGCAGGAACTCCTTCCAAAGCATGGTTGGTCCACAACGGAACGGTTTTCGATAAAAACTCACTCATTCCTGTACTGATATTCCCGAAGTAAACCGGTGAACCAAAAGCAATTCCATCATAAGAGGTTAATTCATCCACTGTGGCTACAGGAAGATTTTTCAGGGTTGGATTTTGTGAGGTCTTGACTAATTTGATATAAGGAACTGCATTATTTTCACTTTCCATTCCTTTGGCTATTTCTTTAGCCAGTTCGTAAGTTCCGCCATTATCGGAATGGATAAGAACCAATATTTTAGCCTTATTTTGTGCCATGATGTGGGTGTTATGAGATAATAAAATTAAAATAAAAAAAAGACATAGTTTTTTCATTCTGAATAAGATATAGATTATACTTTGAATTAATCATGTAGGTATTACATTGATCATACAAAATTACTACTGTCGTTCTTATTAAATTTGCCAAAATATACACACAAAACGACATATGAAAGATGGACTGATTGAAAAAAAACGGAAAGCCAGTTTGTAGATTCTATAGGAAAAGAATTGTGTGTGGTACTGAAAAAACTGGAAACATGATCATTATGAACACAGACATACCCGTGCCAGGCTTACATTTTTTGCAATTATGCAGACCAAGCCAAAAGTGAATAAAAGTCACGGCGTTTCATCATGAGGCATATCCACGGGTTTCGATTCGGGAGAGCCTTTTTCACGCAGCCAAATAGATAAAAGAACAAGGGAAGCAACCGCCAGAAATTCACTCTGCCAGTTCTGAAAGGATTCAAACCAGAACCTTGATTCTGAAATATATTGCAATGCTGTTACGGGCGGTTTATTTTTCATCATCTGCTCATCATTAAAATCCGTAAGACTTCCATAGAAATGCAAGGTAAAACTCACCAGAAACAGGACTGCAAATGCAAGTGATAAGGAATGTTGATAGAGTTTCAGCCAGATTCCTCCTTTTTTCACTGGCCATGGTGCTTTGGGATGTGCTGCAGGATCCCTGTCTACCTCTTCCTTTTCTGTCATAGATTTTGATTCGCTGGAACCTTTTTGCCTGAGAGAAATCGTTAATACCACGTAGATCATCATCTGAAGGAATTCGCTTTCCCAGTTTTCAAAAGTGGCCTGTATGAAATGTCCGCTGTGAATGTATTCACTGATTTTTAAAGCGGCCTGCCCGTTTTCAATCAATTCTTTGTTTTCCGTTTTCCAACCGGTAAAAAACTGTCCTGTAAGAAAGACAATCATCAGAGTAATCAGAACAATGCTTAAGCTGTTGCGATAAAAGAAACTGGGGCGTGACATTTTTTTGGTTTAAAGTTTAAAGTTCAAGGTTTAAGAATCACGTTTTTGATAAGGAAATACTTTTTGCAGGTTCTGCGTGGTTGGCCCTGTAAGGATTTTTCCGTTGATATTGAATCTCGAACCGTGGCATGGGCAGTCCCAGCTCAGTTCGGCACTATTCCATCGAACTTCACATCCCGCATGTGGACAGGTACTCCGAAGCAAATGTAAAGTCCCGTCAATTTCTTTGTAAAGTGCGTAAGATTCTGATTCGTAGCGGATCACTTTTGCTTCGCCTTCTCCAACTTCTGAAAAGGATTCAATTTTATCCCTGAAAATTTTATCTTTCACAAAATCAAATGCCACAGTGGCTGCTTCCTTCACAAAATCTGAGAATCCAGCGACAGGTTTGATTCTTGAAGGATTAAATAAGTCTCCATATTTACTTTTTCCGGTAATAATCAAATCATGCAATATCTGCGATGAAAGTGTCCCGAATATCATTCCGTTTCCTCTGAAGCCTGTCGCCACAAAAACTCTTTCCTGAGTTCCCGGTAGTTTTCCAATGTATGGAAGCCCGTCCACCGGTTCATAGTATTGGCTGGACCAGCTGTAGAATACCGTTTCCACATCAAAGTATTTTCTCACATAATTTTCAAGCCTAGAGAAGCATGCTCCCGTATCATCAGCGTGCCCTGTTTTATGGTCTTCACCGCCTGCAATTAAAAGATTTTCACCATCGATATTCTGAATACGGTAATAATGATAAGGTTCACAAAGATCATAGCCTAACTCCCAGGGATATTTATCATTTTTCAGGGTAAATGCCATCGCATAGCTTCTGTAAGGAGCATTGGTAAAGTGCAGAATATTGACTCCGGGAGGAATATGAGTGGCGTAAACAATATTTCGTGCCTTTATTTCTCCTTTTGAAGTTTTTAAAAGTACATGATCTTCCTGCTCATCATGACTTTCAGAAAGACAGTTTTCCTGAATGAAACCACCAAGACTTATAAAAGCTTCACAAAGTCCCTTTATATATTTAATGGGATGAAAATGCCCCTGTCCGGGAATACGTACTGCTTCTTTGAAGGGAACCGGAAAAGGAATTTCATTAACATAGCTCATTTCGTGGCCTACATTTTCAGCTCCTTCAACAATACTTTTCAACCGCTCTTCCTGGTTTTCATCCAATGCAAATAGGTATGCTGATTTTCTGGTGAAATCACAACTAATCTTGTATCTGTCAATATGATCTTCAATAATTTCAATAGCATCATTTCCTGCCTCTGCATAGAGTTTAGCCTTATCCAGACCAAAATCGCGGATGGCCTGCGTAAAGGTTGTATCAAAGAAATCATTTAAATGAGCCGTTGTACCACCTGTTGTTCCAAATCCAATGTTGGCAGCTTCCAGAATAATACATTTCTTTCCGGATTCCTGAAGTTTCAGAGCTGTTGAAACTCCTGTAATTCCGCCCCCTATTATGGCAACATCAAATAACGAATGGAGATCAGTTTCTGTAGAAAATTTTCTGACCTCTTCCTGCCATATACTTTTTCTTGCACCGTCTCTGTACATAACCAGATTTTTTTTTGTTAAACTTATCTGATACTCAGGGTATCACTTTCAGGCAGACCTGTTTTGCCGGCACTGGGCGGGTTATTCTTTTGGTCTCTTTTTCTGTTTTCATCTTCATCAATATTACATTTGCAAGAAGCAAAAGCAAATAAGCTGAGTACTCCTAAAATAAAAGCTGTTGTTTTCATATATAAAATATTTTAATCGATTACTCTTTACCCATTTACAATCAAACCACCGTTGGGATGCAGTACCTGTCCTGTCATTTGTGAGGCATCCGGACTTGCCAGAAAAAGAAAACTGAAAGCTATTTCCTCGGGCGTTGCATTTCTTTCCAGAGGTGGTTTGTCCGGATTTTCTTCTTTTTCATCAAAAGTCTCTTCAGTAAGTGGCGTAGCTACAGGTCCCGGAGCAACCGCATTAATGCGTATTCCTTTTGGCTTGGCCTGCAGTGCCAATGAGCGGGTGAAAGAAACAATAGCGCCTTTTGTAGCAGAATAATCAAGGAGCTCAGGATGTCCCTGATAAGCGGAAACGGAAGTGGTATTGATTACACAGCTTCCTTCTTTCAGATAAGGAAATACAACTTTCGTTAATAAAATCATTCCGACAATGTTGGAATCAAAGGTTTGTCTGATATTTTTCTCTTCAAGCTGCTCTATGCTTTCTGCCGGGAACTGGACGCCTGCATTATTGATAAGGATATCAATTTTTCCGAATGATGCATTAACTTCTCTCACTGTTTTTTCGCAAAATTCATAATCGTTGATATCTCCTTGAAAGATGATGCATTTTCTATTCAAATTTTCAATTTCTGTTTTTGTTTTTTCAGCATCATCATGGCTTGAATGATAAATAATGGCAATGTCTGCTCCTTCTAAAGCAAAGAGAAGTGCCACTGCCTTACCAATTCCGCTGTCGGCTCCGGTAATCAAAACAGATTTATGATCTAATTTTCCCATTCCACAATCTTTTATTCCTGTTCTGTAGGTTTCTGCATTTCTGCCATTCTATGAGCGGCCATACTATCACTTGTAAGATTGGTCATCGCTACGGATAGTTTATTTTTCAGGCCTGAAATTATTTTATCTTCATTGTTCATCAGAGCATTATAGCCATCAATTGCCACTTCTTCCGGAGAGGCCAGACTATCTTTATCTTCCAGTATTTTACTGCGGTTCATATCTGCTTTATTAAAAAAGTCGGTGTCTGTAGGTCCGGGTAAAAGTGCGGTTACTGTAATTCCGGAGTCTTTCAACTCTTCACGAATGGCCTCAGACCACGACAAAATAAATGCTTTGGTAGCATGATATACCGAATGCCATGGACCGGGAGCTTTACTGGCCACAGAAGCGAGATTAAGAATTTTTCCTGATCCTTTTGGAAGCCTGTCCTTAACAAAGAGCTTTGTAAGGATGAGAACCGAAATAATATTTAAATGAACAATATCTATTTCCCTGTGAATATCCGTATCCTGAAATTTCCCATACACTCCCTGTCCTGCGTCATTAACTAATATTTCAGGACTTATCGCATTCATTTTCAATTCAGAATAAAGAGAATAGGCTTCTTCTTCTAAAAACAAATTTTTAGAGATGCTAATGACATTTATGCCATAATTTTTAAGTTCGTCGGCTTTTTTTACCAGTTCTTCGTGATCTCTGGCCACAATTACAAGATCATAGCCATTCATGGCAAACTGTTTCGCGAGTTCATAACCAATACCACTGGTTGCACCTGTAATGAGTGCAAATTGATTTTTGCGTTCCATAGATTTTATTTTAAGATTAAAAGCCTGTTAAGCTCACTTTTAAAACAGCCCAAAATAAATTCTGTATAATATAACTGGGCGTTCAGAGCCTGTGTTTTGGGATGCAGTTCCAGCTTTTTAGTCAGAATAATCTCACCTTTATATGAAAATGAGAAATAGGCGAATATTTTATAGCCAGAATTGCGGATAGGCGTACAATAGCCCGTTGTGGCGATAGACCAGTCAGATTCATATAATTTGGCGACATTCAATGCCATTGTTTCTGCAATATTTTCGGAAACACAGTCACATTCTTCTGCTTCCCTTCTGTTGACGTTTAACAGTCTTACTTTTTCAGGTAAGGAATAAGCTGTCATTCCACCTTTATAAAACATTGAAGCATTCGGCATCTGTGAAAAAGCCAGCTGCAGACATCCTGACGTAACACTTTCTGCAATGGAAATGCTCTCATCAATGGTCATGAGTGACTGGCTTATATATTCAAGAAGATTTTGTTGAAAATCCATAAATAGTGTATTTGAATATTAGTTTGTATTTATTCTAAAAGCTTGTAAGCTTCCACGGGTCCAGAACGACCTTTACACATCCATCTTCTTTTTTATCAAAGATTTCATACCCTTTACTTACTTCCTCAAGGGATAAACGGTGTGTAATTACATCATCAAGGGTGATTTTTCCGGTTACCACATAATCCATGAGTTTGTCTATGATTGGATGAACATTACACTGTCCTGATTTAATGGTAATTCCCTTGTCAAAAATTTGTCCAAGTCTGAAATTATCATAATTGACAGGATAAACTCCTAAAACAGATACGGTACCACCTCGTCTTACGGCACTCATACATGCTTCCAGAACCTTAATAGAGCCTTTTTCGAAGTTTATTACTGCTTTTGCACGGTCTATAAAACTTCTTTCTGGTTCAAAGCCTACGGCTTCAATACAAAGATCGGCTCCACGGCCGTCTGTCATATCTCTGATCTGCTCTATAGCGCTGTCTGCATCCTCCCACAAAATGGTTTCGCATCCGGTAAGCATTTTAATACGATCCAATCTGTATTGAAGAGTATCAATTACAATAACCTTTTTGGCATTATGCAGAATAGCACTTTTGGCAGCCATTGTACCTACAGGACCAGCGCCAAAAACGGCAACGGTTTCTCCTCCCTTCAATTCTCCCCACATTACACCTGTATAGCCAGTGGGAAAAATATCTGTAAGAAATAAAACCTGTTCATCAGTAAGGTTTTCCGGAACTTTTCTTGGACCAAAATGCGCATACGGAACCCTTACATATTGTGCCTGTCCGCCATCATAACCTCCGTAAAGATCACTGTATCCGAATAATGCACCTCCTTTTTCTGTGAGAATTCCTCCTTCAGGACCGTAATGATCAGGATTGCTGTGCTCGCAGGCTGTGGGAAGATCATGCTGGCAGAAAAAACAGCTGCCACAAGCTATGGGAAAAGGTACTACTACCCTGTCACCTACTTTTAAATGACTGATATTTCTTCCGGTTTCTTCTACAATGCCCATAAATTCATGACCCATAACCATGGGTCTGGCCTGGGGAATTCCCCCGGAGTACATATGAAGGTCACTGCCACATATTGCTGTGGAGGTCACCTTCAGAATAATATCGCGTTCATCAAGAATTCTGGGATCTTCTACGGTATCACAGGTAATCTTACCTGGTGAGTGAAAAACTGCTGCTTTCATAATTTGAATATTTAAAGTGATTGGTGTGGTGTGAAGGATGTTTATGATTTAAGCGTTTCTTTCCATTTCAATATCCCAGACTCTATGTTTGGCTATGGCATTAATAAATTTATCGGTTGGTTTTCCGTCTTCCCAGGTAATAATTCCCGGATCGTCATGCCGTTTTGCTGATACATTGGAATTATGATAAAGGACCTGAGTATCTGTCCCGAAATAAATGGCTTTACAGTGTTTATATGCTTCGTTGATAAAATGCAGAACAAGGTGCTTATTTTCAGCAATCATCAGCTCACTTACGGAATCTGCACCGGAACAGATATAAAGGGCATCAAAGCACACACTTGAAGTATTGGTCAGCGTATGTTTCGGGGCCAGTTCTGCGCCATCATTGGTTCTTATATGAGCCAGACTTGGGGCAATCAATTCCACTTTTGCTCCTTCTGTTTCAAGTTGTGTTTTGAGATCATTGATTGCACCACCATCAGCTCCGTTGGCCAGAATAAATCCTATTTTTCGGCTTTTAATGGTGTCTTTCACCGTATGTCTCATACTTAATGCATCAGAAATTTTTGTTTTAGGTTCCCTTTCTTCACTTTGAAGTTCTACAATATTACTGTCCGCAGGTAAGCTCTGATTAGGCCAATCCAGTTTTTTAACTTCTACTCCTACTTTTTCTGCTACTCTCCAAGCCAGGATCATATCAATATATCCTAATTGTCCCACCATTCTCTCTCTGATCTCCGGACGTGTCACTTTAGACAATTCAAAAATCAAAGCATTCTGCAAGTGTAATTTTTCAGGTGTCGACTGGCTGTTATAAAATAGTTTAGCCTGTGAATAATGATCAACAAAACTTTTACTTCTTTCTCTTACTTTCTCTCCGGAAACTCTTTCCTGCTGGGAAGCAAATCCACCTTCAGACATCATGGCCTGGAAAGGACAGCCTCCTCCGATAGAATTAGGTTCATAGCTTGTTTTTCCTTTGACAATCTGCTGCCTCATATGGCCATCTCTCTGATTGTTATGAACCGTATTGATGGATCTGTTGATCGGTATTTCATGGAAGTTGGGTGATCCCAGTCTTGAAAGCTGAGTATCTGTATATGAAAATAATCTTCCCTGAAGCAAAGGATCATTGGTAAAATCAATTCCGGGGATGATGTGGCCAGGGTGGAAAGCAACCTGCTCGGTTTCTGCAAAGAAATTATCAGGGTTTCTGTTAAGCGTTAAAGTACCAACAATTTCTACGGGAACTTCTTCTTCGGGTACCAGTTTTGTTGGATCGAGAAGGTCAAAATCAAATTTGTGTTCATCTTCTTCAGGAATCAACTGTACTCCGAAATCCCATTCCGGATAATCACCGTTTTCAATGGCTTCCCAGAGATCTCTTTTATGAAAATCAGAATCTATTCCTGAAAGAATCTGAGCTTCATTCCATGCAACGGAATGCACTCCCAGTCTGGGCTTAAAATGGAATTTTACAAAATGAGACTTTCCTTCCTCATTGATAAATTTGAAAGAGTGTACCCCAAAGCCTTCCATCATTCTGAGACTTCTCGGAATGGCTCTGTCGCTCATTATCCACATAATCATGTGCATACTTTCGGGCATCAGTGAAATAAAGTCCCAAAAGGTGTCGTGGGCAGAAGCAGCCTGTGGAATTTCATTATCAGGTTCGGGTTTCACAGCATGTATCAGATCCGGGAATTTAATCGCATCCTGAATAAAAAACACAGGCATATTATTGGCAACAAGGTCATAGTTCCCTTCGTCAGTATAAAATTTTATTGCAAAACCTCTTACGTCTCTCGCCAGGTCTGTACTTCCTTTACTTCCGGCAACGGTAGAGAATCTTACAAAAACCGGAGTCTCTTTTCCCAGTTCTGTTAAAAATCTGGCTTTGGTATATCCTGCAAGACTTTTGTTAAGTTTAAAAACCCCGTGAGCGCCGGACCCTCGTGCATGAACTACTCTTTCAGGAATTCTCTCATGATCAAAATGGGTAATCTTTTCTCTCAGAATAAAATCTTCCAGCAATGAAGGGCCACGTTCTCCCGCTTTTAAGGAGTCCTGATTATTATTAATCTTAAGCCCCTGATTGGTAGTCAGTTTTTCATTTTTATTGGAAGTACTGTGTACATCCAGTTGTTCTGCTTTCTTGTTGTGTTCGTTGGTGTTCATATTCATAATCTTTTTGTGGTTGGTGTATTTTCTTTCAAAAGCAGTAAATCATGGGACACAGAAATTAATCTGTCTTATTTCCCAGAATTTCAAGAAGCCTGTTGATATACTCTTCTTCCTTCAGAACTTTATAATAAGCTGTTTTGGCATACAAAGTGAAGGATGGGGATTCAAATCTTATCTCTGCATCTCTATCTGTGGTTTCTGTTGTGTTTTTCGTATGAAACTCGCGGATATTAAGGATGTATTCTTCCAGATAAGTATCTATTACTCCTTTAAGAACTTCACAGGTAGCATTGTTTTTAATTTTTTCCAGAGACTTGATCAGAAAAGCTGTAACTCCGTAAGAATTGATAATAGGCGGAAATAAAGACTCATTCTCTATTGCATTATTTTTATCATTCAGACCGGAATGTTGCAAAGTGTCGTTTTCAAATGTCATATTCAAAAAATGGTATTAGTTATGGGAAGCTCTCAGATATTGTTCAAAATAATGGAGGTCATTTTTATCTTTGATGGATAAATAAAACATGATCTGTTCCGGTTCTTTTAAGCCTATACTGCCAAAACAATCGAAATGAGCAATTAACGCCTGTATATTTTCAATATCAATATCTTTCAGAATGATAAACAGCAGGAAGATATTTTCTTTGATCTCTTTAGCATAAATTGCAGCTCCATCTTCGAAACACGTCCCTGTGTGGGAGACTTTTACAAAATCTTTGTGTTTCAGTATTTTTATAATTTTCTGACAGTCCATATATTTTGATTTCATGATTAAAATAAGCCATATAGAACAAGCTACATGGCTTATTGCATAGTTTAGTCTTCTTGTTCTGCATCGAAATTGATGGATGTCTCCGCAATATCGGTAAGATACGAATCCGTATCTTCTTCTTCCTGAAGGGTTCTTTCAAGAAGATCTGCAGCCTTATCGTGCCCCATGGTTATGGCTAGCTGGGCCAGCCCGCCGTAAGTGGCAATTTCGTAATGTTCTACTTTCTGTGCGGCAATAATTAATGCTACATCTCTTGTTGCAGAACCATCTTCTGTGGATTTGATGACTTCTTCACCTTCTTCGATGATTCCTTTAATAGCCTTGCATTCTTTTTTTTCAGGTTTCTCGTCAATAAGCTGGAATACTTTTTCCAGTCGTTTAACGTGTTTTTGGGTCTGAAGATGATGATCTTCAAACGCATCCTTCAGTTCTTCCGTTGTTGCGGCTTCCTGCATCTTTTCCAGCGCTTCAAGAATGGCATTTTCTGCATAATAAATATCTTTAAGAGCACTTACAAAGAACTTATGCAGCGGAGAACTTTTCATTTCATCCTTGTTGACTGTATCTTTATCTGCCGTACCTTTCTTGGTAACAGGAACTGCAGTGTCTGTTTCTAATATTTTATTGGGCATAGTGTAAATGGTGTTTGTGATTAAAGGATTACCTCTTTATATAGATCTAAAGAGGCAATCCTGGAAAAAGAATTATGAATTACGTCTGCCACCGAATCCGGAACGACCTGAAGATCTTCCGCCTCCGTGGGATGCCTGTCCGCCCATTCTGGCGATTCTTGTACGCTCAGATTTACTCATCGCAGCAAATCCTCTTTTGGAACTGCCTGAACCGGAACTACGGCCCGAACTATTACTGTTACTGCTATTTCCTGATCTTGAATTAGAACCCCTTCTTCCTGAATTGGATTCAGAACTGGAAGATCTTACTCCCGATCTGGAACCTGAACCTGAATTGGAACGGTTACGGGAATTACTACTTGATCCTCCTCTACCGGAAGTACCACTTCCTGATGATGACCTGCCTCGTCCTCCTGAACCTGAATTTGACCTTCCACGAGAATTACCCCCAGAACTGCTTCCACGTGATCCTCCTCTGCCGGAAGTAAATCTTCCCTGGCTGTCTCTTTGCTGATTTCCGTTTCCACTTCTGGAACCGCCTCTTCCTCCGCTGCGGCCTCTCTGATCATCATCATCGTCGTAATCTTCGTCATCATCGTCATCATAATCATCGTCATCGTACTCATCATAGTCATCTTCATCATAATCATCATCGTCATCATATTCATCAAAATAATTTTCATATTCTGAAAAATCATCGTCGTAATCTTCATCTTGAGTGGCATCATTGAAACCATGATCATACCCTAATTGATATACTTCTTCAAGGTTTTCCGGCGAATGCGAACGTCCTCTTGAACTGTTGTTTCTTGAATTTCTAGTGTTCATAACTGAATTTTTTATATTATTATTTAGTGATAGGTATTGCAGTCCGTGACTAGTATGAGACGGCAACAGTTAGGTGTCGGTAATTTTAATGAATATAAAAAGCAAATGCTTTTTTGCGTGCCTTTTACTAAGGGCCTAAGAATTGTGTTGAAGAACTATAACAAATGTATGAAAGAATAATTCACTTATTTATGACCTGGGTCATGTTATTGAAATTAATATAGAATTTTACGATCTTTTAAAGTGAGCATTCCTTCCTTTTCCATTTTTTTCAGATTTCTGATCACTGTCTCTACACGCAGACCTGTAAGATTGGCGATCTGTTGGCGTGTAAAGGCAATATGGAAACAATGATGACAGTCTTCATCATGATAGCTTTTAAGATAATCCAATAAGCCTTTCAGCCTCTGCATCGGATTTTCTGATGCAAGGCTCTGCATCATTTTCAGTTTATAAAAAATTTCCTGTGAAAGGCAGGCATTCATTTCCAGTGAAAGATTCGGATTTTCCGTGATCATTTCAAAGAAATTATTTTTGGGAAGCCTTATAATCCGGGAATCTTCAAGGGATATAGCATTGATGGGATAATTCTGATGAAGGAAAAGCATGGCCTCTCCAAAGCTTTGTTTTTTGCCCAGAATATTATGAATGAATTCTTTTCCGTTTTCATTATAATTATTCAGTTTTACTTTTCCTTCAACAATTTGAAAATAATAAAGTGCATGATCCTCTTCTTTAAAAACAACTTCATGTTTCTTATAATTCCTTTCTTCTCCACCGAATGAATACAGAAGACTTTCTTCAATATTCATACAACTTATTGTTTTCATAACTTTAATATATTTTAAGTAAAGAAAAACGCAAATAATATACCTAAAATGTTTTTTTAGTATAAAATTTTACGGTTTTCAATTCTTAAAATTTTATCCCTTTCCATATGCTTAATGGTTCTTATTGCGGTTTCCACACAAAGGCCCGTCAGGCTTGCCATCTGCTGCCTCGTTAACGGAATCAAAAAAGAATACGGAGTCAGATCCTTTTGGAAGCTTTTAAGATAATCCATCAGTCCTTTCAGTCGTATAGAAGGATTTTGAGATGAGAGGCTCTGCATCATAATGAATTTATAATACAGGCGTTCTGAAAGAAAGCTGTTAACCTCCATGTACAATTCAGGATTTTGATTCAGCAAATTGAAAAATACAGATTTGTGAAGCCTCAGAACACTACATTCTGTAATGGCTTCAGCATTCATAGGGTAAGGTTTCTCTATAAACAGAATAGACTCCCCGCAGCTTTCCCCGTCTGATAATATATTCTGAATAAATTCTTTTCCTTCCTCATTATAATTGTTGAGTTTTATTTCTCCTTTAATAATCTGGTAATAATAGGTAGGAATATCTCCCTCACAGAATATTACTTCTGAAGGGCTATAGTGTCTCGTTTCTGCTCCTGCTGAAATCAAAATGTTTTCGTCGATAACCATAATAGTTGTTTTTGGCGTTGTTTTCTTCTTCCCCGCTTCTTAGTCTTAGTAAAAATATCACTGGTAATCGATCCTATGTTGCATGCAAAAACTACACCTTATTGTTTATTTTAAAAGTTAAAAAAAGTTAAAAATTTTAATAACTTTAAGTATTTTTACAGTTATTGATCAAATATCATTACTAAAAACGCAATTAAATTGCTTTTTTGATACCACATTTTTAAATTTGTGGTTTCAATAATATATCGGTATATAAAATAATAAAACCTGTTTTCACTTAATGAGAACAGGTTTTTCAAAGTAATTACAGAAAAAGTTGCTACTTTTTTGGTATTTTATTTTTAGGACTTCCTGCCGTATCTGTACGTTTTTTTGAGGAAAGCGTATCAGTTCGAACTGTATCGGAAGGGATTGGATTTATTGAAACAGAGTCCGTCCTGACGGTATCAGCTATGACTGTGTCTGTAGTAACATGGGTTTCTGTCCTCGATTCTTTTTTGCAGCTCAGGACAATAATTCCTATCAGCAAGGTTGACATCATAAATTTCATACTGTTCTATTTTGTGGTGATAGATCAAAGGTAGACTATTATGAAGTCGTTTTCTTATGACTTAAGTCATAATTCTTTATATTTAATTATTTCGCAAATTTCTTTGTTCCTGCTACACATAATATCACGCCCACTGTCACCCCCAGCATTCCCATACTCACCTGCTCATGAAGAAGCCAGGCCGCGAGTGCCAGCCCAAAGAAAGGCTGAAGCAGCTGCAGCTGCCCAACAGTTGCAATTCCTCCCTGTGCTAATCCCTTGTACCAGAATATAAAACCAATAAACATGCTGAACAGTGAAATGTAGGCCATTCCAAACCATCCCTTGAAGCTGACATTCTCAATATCCGCCGGAAAATAAATAAAAAATAAAGGAATCATAATTGGTAATGCCAATACCAAAGCCCAGGAAATCACCTGCCATCCGCCCAATGTTTTGGATAATTTAGCGCCTTCAGCATAGCCCATACCACATAAAATAACGGCAAGAAGCATCAGAATATCGCCAATAGGTGATGCCGATATTCCTTGTGAAACAGCATAGCCAATCACCAGAAGACTTCCCACAATCGAAAAAAACCAAAATATAGGATGAGGTCTTTCACCACCACGCATGACACCAAATACAGCAGTGGCCAACGGCAGCATTCCCAGAAATACAATAGAATGCGCTGAAGTAAGATATTGAAGCGCTAACGCAGAAAGAAGAGGAAACCCTACCACACAACCAAGAGAAACCAATAATAATGGAATCAGATCTTTTTTTACAGGACGTTTTTCTTTCCCCAGCCATAATACGATCAGTGCCAGGACTCCTGCAACAGCTGCACGAACAATCGTTACAAAAGTAGGACTCATTTCCATTACAGCTAATTTAGTGGCCGGCAAACCTCCGCTAAATAAGACTACGCCAATAAATCCATTGATCCAGCCACTTATATTTTCATCTTTTGATAGTTGTTTTGTCATCATTTTATTCAAAGTTTTTAATTGATGTTCAAAATTAAAAAGGATAATTAGATAAACACAGTATCAGTTTTGTATATTTGCATGAGCACAGTTTAACAATATGAGTAAAGAATTTTTATATACAGAAATTGCTGATGGAATTGCAGGACAGATCAGAAGTGGTATTCTAAAGACAGGAGACAAACTTCCTTCCGTGAGAATGCTATGCCAGGAACATCAGGTGAGCATGAATACGGCCAAGCGTGTTTTTCTTGAACTGGAATCCCAGTCTTTGGTAGAATCCAAACCGCAATCCGGTTATTTTGTAAGCCAGCTGCTCTCTGCCAAACTTCCTTTGCCTGAAGTAAGCCGCCCGTCATTGATCGCCAATAATGATGAACCGGACGAACTCATCAGTAAGGTATATGAAAATATGGGTAAAAAGGATCTTACCTTTTTCTCTATAGGAATTCCTTCCGGAGATCTTTTACCGCAGGCTAAACTGAAGAAAGAAATTGTAAACGCCACGAGGGAATTAAAAGATGGCGGTACCGAATATGAAGAACTTCAGGGAAATCTGAAATTAAGAAGAATGATTGCTGTACGTTCCTTGCAATGGGGAGGAAATCTGAGCGAAAATGACCTGATTACCACCAATGGCGGAATGAATGCTCTTTCTTTCTGTTTAATGGCTTTAGGAAAACCAGGAGATACCGTTGCTATTGAAAGTCCTTGTTATCCCGGAATTCTTCAGCTTGCCAATGGTTTGGGTTTAAAAGTGCTTGAACTTCCTACCCATCCCACTACCGGAATTGAAATTGAGGCTTTAAAAAAATTAATTCCAAAAATAGATTTGTGCTTGTTGATTCCCAATTTCAATTCACCTTTGGGAAGCTGTATGCCTGATGAAAATAAAAAAGAAATTGTAAAAATACTTTCTGAAAATAATATTCCATTGATAGAAGATGATGTATATGGGGACCTTTATTTTGGTTCCAGTCGTCCGAAATGCTGTAAATCTTTCGATAAGGACGGAAATGTACTCTATTGCAGCTCTATTTCAAAAACTTTGGCTCCCGGATATCGTGTAGGCTGGATTGCTCCGGGGAAATATAAAGACAAAATCATGAAACTTAAGCTTCTGCATTCTACGTCTTCTATTTCCATTGTAAATGAAGCTGTTGCCAACTTTCTGAAATCCGGAAAATATGAAAAACATCTTCAGCAGCTTCGCAGAACATTACAGTTCAATTATCAGAACTATGTACAGACCATTGCAGAATCTTTTCCTGAAGGCACAAAAACCAGTCGTCCGCAGGGAGGTTTGTCTTTATGGGTAGAATTTGATCAAAAGATCCGTACAACAGAATTATACGATCTGGCCATCAAACAGAATATCAGTATCGCTCCCGGAAGAATGTTTACCTTTCAGGAACAGTTTGAAAACTGCATGAGGCTCTGCATAGGGCTTCCATGGTCGGAAGATACACAGGCAAAACTGAGACAGGTCGGACAGCTTGCCAAAAAGATTTATTTAAAGTAAGGAAGATGGAGGCCTGAAGCTCCAGTGAATAATTCCAGCCTCCATCTCCCAGCCTTTTCTATTTATTATCCGGGATGAAATTTTTTCTTGCCAGCTCCTTTCTTACACGGCTCAGGCTCTCCGGAGTAATTCCAAGATAAGAAGCAATCATCCATTGCGGAACTCTCAGGAGTAAATCGGGATACATTTTGATGAATTTCATATACCTTTCTTCTGCAGTTTCTCCCAATAAAGAGTTGATCCTGTTTTGAAGGCTTCTGATATGTTTCTGAAGAAGAAAATCACTTCTCTCGATGCTGTTCGGAAATTGTTCTACCAGTTTGTTGAAGAAATCAGGATGAAGAAACAACACTTCAGAATCTTCCACTGCTTCTATATAATAAATGGATTTTTCATTGAAATAAAGGCTGCTTCGGTCAGAAATCAGCCAGCTTTCCGGAGCAAACTGGATAATATGTTCCTTTCCGTTTTTATCAATGGAATACATCTTTATCAGCCCTTTTTCTACAAAGAAAATATGTCGGCAGATCTCTCCATACTGAAGAAGAAACTGGTTTTTAGGAATTTTCTTTACTTCATAGTGCAGGCTGCACGTATTCACATTCTGAAGCGGAACATTTAAAACTTTGGCTAAGTAATTATTTATATTCTTCATGATATAATCTGGCTTAAAGAAATATCCTGGTGTGAAGCACTGTTAACAGGTTTTCCGTTCTCTATGACAATCAGTTGCGGACTTTCGTGTCTGATCTCAAAATCTGCTGCTATTTTGTTGGAAACAGGTCTGTGCGCCAATAAATCCAGATAGTATACATTGACCGGCTGGTCTGAATTTTCAATTTCTTTTTCAAAGTTTTTCAAAACTGTCCTGCTTATGAAACAGCTTGTAGAATGTTTGAATATTGCTATTTTATTCTGAAAAGAGTCTTCCATTGCTTTGGCAAGGTCTTCTTCAGATTCTATCTTTTTCCAGAATGTTTTTTGCTCAGGGCTTTCACTTTTTCCACCGAATATTTTATCAAAAAAACTCATACATTAAATTGTTTTAGATGGTGATCAAGATGTTTGAATTCTAAAAATGTCCAGTCTTTTTCAGTCATGCTTCCGAATAGTCTGTGGCGGTCCGGTAAATTGCTTTTTTCACAAGCCTCCCGGAATTCTTCCAGCGTTTTCAGCAGATTGGTTTTTGATGCATCAAAATCACACTCAAAATTAACGATTAGTTTTTGAAAAGTAGGCATGTTTCTCGGAATTCCATTATTGAAAACATACATTTCTATTTTAGTAAAAATCCCTATTGCCTCAAACATCACATTAATACGGGGAAGTTCAAACTTTCCCAAAGCCACCTGAAGAACTAAATCACAATGCTTTAGCATTTGACATACGTTCATTTTTCCCCATTTTGCAGGAGAGTTTTCAGTTAACAGGGAAATTCTGTCTTTGATTTCCCGATAATATATGGGATTATTGAGACTCTTTTTTACCAACCTTTTTCTATCTTCAGATTTTCAATGTGAGCAAAATGATGATTGCAATGCCAAACGTATAAAGCAAGGCTTTCTCTTAAATTATAATTCTTTTGATGCTCAGGATGATGGAAAGTTCTTCCAAACTGTTTATTCGTAAGGCTTTTAAGAAGAACTACCCATCTTTGGTGTGTTCCCTTCAACATTCTCATAGCCGGCTTTACAGGCATATGAAAACTGTCCTGAAGCTCCGCCCATTTCGCTTCGTCATAAGGCTTTATGATAGGGTTTTCTTCTGTCAGTGCCAGTTTGAAACGGATAAAACTGTTCATGTGACTGTCTGAAAGATGATTCACAAGCTGTCTTACCGTCCAGCCTCCTTCTCTGTAAGGGGTATCCAATTGATCGTCTGTAAAGTGTTCAATGAGATTCTTTAGCCGGCCGGGAAAGTCTTTGATTACTTTGATATAAGTATCCAATGTGATATCACAAATGTTTTCAGGCACTTCAAATGGTCCTATTGGAAACTTTTTTTTCTCTAAATCGCTCATTGTTCAGGTTTTAATTTTTAATTATTTGCCGATGGGTATTACTATTATTTATTAGAATAATTGACGAATATCAGCTTGCGCGAATTTATCAAAAATTCAAGAATATAAAGTGAATAAAGCATTAATTATACCGATAATGATTTTTGTGGTACCTATTTTTTCATTAAAAAAGGCTTCAATTATATAAACTGAAGCCTCTCTTAATTATAATAAAGTATTAATAACCGTGTAAATCAATACCTTCTGTTCTTTGCAGGGTTACTTTTCTACCCATTTTCTTCTGAATCACTCTGAAATGCTGCAATTCATCATCCGTCAGAATACTGATTGCAGTTCCTTTTTCATTAGCACGCCCTGTTCTACCAATACGGTGAATATAATCCAGCGGCGAGCGAGGCAACTCGTAATTGATAACACATGGCAGAGATTCAATATGGATTCCACGCCCAATTAAGTCTGTAGCCACCAAAATCTGAGCTCCGTTTACTTTAAATTCCTCCAGATTATTTCTTCTCGCTCCCTGTGACTTCTGGCTATGAATGGCCACCGCTTTTATTTTGTTCTTTTTAAGTTTCTCTACCAGATTATCCGCAGATCTTGTGGACGAAACAAAAATCAAAGCCTTTTCTACTTTCTTTTCTTTGATCAGATATCGTAAAAAAGGTCCTTTATTTTCCGGAGCAACATGATAGGCAAGCTGTTCGATATTATCAATTTCAACTTCTTCTTTTTTAATCTCAATAATCGTAGGATTGATAGAAAGACGTTCTTTCATTTCAGAAACCTTATCATTCAAGGTAGCTGAAAATAAAATGGTTTGCTTCGCTACAGGCATCATGGCAAAAAGTTTATTCATTTCTTCACCAAACCCCAGCTGAAACATTTTATCTGCTTCATCAATCACCAAATGTTTAATTCCTGAAATACTCAATGCATTATGATCAATTAAATCCAGCAAACGTCCCGGAGTGGCAATCAAAACTTCCACTCCAAACATTCCCTTCATCTGTGGATTGATAGAAACACCTCCGTACACTGCCATCGTACGGACTTCCCTCTTTAGATTTTCTGTGAATGCTCTGCAAACTTCATCAATCTGAATCGCTAATTCTCTGGTAGGAACCAATATTAAAACCTGAACATTACGATCTTTTTTAACTTCCGCATTCTGCAATTTTTCCAGAATCGGCATCACAAAACAAGCTGTTTTACCGGAACCTGTCTGTGCAATTCCCATCAGGTCTTTCCCTTGCAAAATGACAGGAACAGCCTGCTCTTGTATGGGGAATGGTTTTAAATACCCTAGTTTTTTGACAGAACGAATAATATTGTGTGATAATCCTAACGATTCAAATGACATAAAAATACTTATTTACTGCAAAGATACGCTATTGATATTTGGTGTAAGCCTCAAAATACGATAGGCAGCAGATAAACTTCAATTATTTAAAATTTTATGTCTTTCATTCATAAACATTGAAAATTTATGTTGCCGATTTGTCCGATAATTAAGGTTTGGACAAATTTTTGAAGATTAGTTTTGTAAATTTATCAAAAATTCGAGAAATCAAAATATGAAAAAAGCGTTAATAATAGTCGATGTACAGAATGATTTTTGTGAAGGCGGAGCACTTGCAGTCCCTGGAGCCAGCGAAATTATTCCATACATCAATCTCCTGATGGAAGAAAATGAATATGATCAGATAGTTCTTACCCAAGACTGGCATCCTGCAGGTCATAAAAGTTTTGCAAGCAGCAATGGAAGAAAGGTAGGAGAAAGTATTATTTTAAATGGTGTTCCACAATTTATGTGGCCTGATCACTGTATTCAGGGAACTTTTGGGGCAGAATTCCACAAAGATCTGAACAGAGACAAAGTAACCCACATTGTACAGAAAGGTAAAAATATTGAAATCGATAGCTACAGCGGTTTTCAGGATAACAACCACTTTATGAAAACCGGATTGGATGACTTCCTGAAATATCATGATATTCAGCTGGTAGAAATCGTAGGCCTGGCATTAGACTATTGTGTTAAATTTACAGCACAGGATGCAGTAGCCAACGGATATGTAACGTGCCTTCATTTCAACGGAACACGTGCAGTAAACGTAAAACCTGACAACGGCAGAGATGCCATCTATGAAATGATTGAAAAAGGAGTAACCGTATTGGGATAATTCTTTTTTAATGATGAACTATAAATGATGAGTTATGAATTTTAGAATTCACAACTTACTACAATAAAAAAAGCGCAGAATTATTTTCTGCGCTTTTTTATTTATTATCCTTTAAAATTGATATTTAAAAGAATGATATAAGTTTACAAACCTAAATCTGTCATTCATAATTCATAACTTATAATTCATCATTATTTTAAAGCATTTTAAGGTTGTTCACTTCCAGTTCTGTAAGGATTCTCCAGTGTCCTCTCTTGATATTCTTCTTCGTTAATCCTGCAAACATTACTCTGTCTAAAGATTCTACTTCGTATCCTAATCTTTGGAAAATTCTTCTGATCACACGGTTCCATCCGATGTGTATCTCAATTCCGATTTCATTCTTAGGTTTCCCTTCAATGTATGAAATCTGATCTACCACTGCTACTCCTTCATCAAGACGGATACCTTCCGCAATAAGACGTAAATCTTCACCAGTAAGCTTTTTATCCAATGTTACATGATAAATCTTCTTGGCATCAAAAGAGGGATGCGTCAGCTTTTTAGTCATGTGTCCGTCATTGGTCAGTAAGATAACTCCTGTTGTAGAACGATCCAGTCTTCCCACCGGGAAAAGTCTGTAAGGAGAAGCATTCGCTACAAGATCCATTACAGTTTTTCTTGCTTTATCGTCTTTTGTAGTAGAAATATAACCTTTTGGCTTATTCAAAAGTACATATACAGGTTTTTCAGGAGTAATGCTTTGTCCGTCAAAAACTACTCTGTCTGTTTTCTGTACCTGATATCCCATTTCAGTTACCACCTTTCCGTTGACTTCTACCAATCCCTGTGTAATCAGTTCATCAGCTTCTCTTCTGCTGCAGATTCCGGAATTAGCGATATACTTGTTAAGACGGATGCTGTCTTTATGAACGTCCTTTTCAATTTTATTCAGCCTTCTTTTCTGTACAAAAGATCTTGTCTTGTCATCATTTCTGTCTTCACCATTAGATGGTCTTCTTCCGTATTTCAGGCTGCCTCTTTCGTACTTATCTCTTGTATCGAAATTCTTTCCTCCTCTCTTCGGTTTTCCGAAAGATTTTTTCTCATAGCTCTCACTTTTGTTCGTGATATACGGTTTTCTTTCGGATTTTGATCCTGAATCATCGTTGGAATTTTCGAAACTGTCGGTATTTCTTTTAAAAGGTTTCTTTTCAAATCTTGAGTTGGATCCTTTATGTTCCGGGCCTTTCTTTCCTCCATCTTTAGAGAAAGGCTTTTTAAAAGGTTTTGATCCTGAAGAATTTCCAGATCTGGAAGCACGAGAATCATCAGAACTTTTCTTGGTTGAAATTCTTGGTCTCTTTGGTCTGTCTGAATTATTATTATCTCTGCTCATTCTAAAAATTTCTGCAAAGATAGTAATTTAGTTACGAGTTAAAAATTAAGAATCATAACTTTGCACTATAGTTTACATTTTAATTTTACATACAATAGAAGATGATAACAATATTAAACGATAATTTTTCACAGCTCAACGAGTTTCTTCACGAAAAAACTTTCAGTAAAATTTTCATACTTGTAGATGAAAACACGCATGAATACTGCCTCCCTATTCTTCTCGGAAATATGGAAACGGATCTTGGCTTTGAAATTTTAGAGATTGAAGCGGGAGAGGAAATGAAAAATATCCAGACGGCCAATCAGCTTTGGGAAATTCTTACAGAAATGCAGGCGGACAGAAAAGCGCTGGTTATCAACCTTGGCGGCGGAGTAATAACCGATATGGGCGGATTTGTGGCATCTACTTATAAAAGAGGAATACAGTTTATCAACATCCCTACTACCCTTCTATCGATGTGTGATGCTTCTATAGGCGGAAAGACCGGGATCGATCTGATGCACTATAAAAATATGGTGGGAACTTTTGCTTTCCCTGAGCAAATCTTTATTTTCCCAAAATTCTTAGAAACATTACCTTTTAAAGAATTAAGAAGCGGATTTGCTGAAATGCTGAAACATGGGTTAATTGCTGATAAAAATCATTGGGATCAGTTGACACAGATCCGTAAACTGGAAGTAGAAACTGTAATTCCACATATTCAGACTTCCATGAATATTAAACAGAATGTAGTAGATCAGGATTTCCACGAACAGAATATCAGAAAAACACTTAATTTCGGACATACCATAGGCCATGCGGTGGAAAGTTTATGTCTGCAGCAGGAAAATCCAATTCTTCATGGTGAGGCCGTTGCTATGGGAATGATTGCTGAAGCTCATCTGGCTTATCTTGAAAACTTAATTTCTCAAGAAGATTCAAAAATTATCATTGAAAACATTCAGAGATACTATCCATACCTTGATATCAGCGATTTTAAGGATGAAGATATTACCGCATTACTGCTGAATGATAAAAAGAATACAGACAGCAAAATCAATTTTTCTCTGCTTTCAGGAATAGGTTCCTGCAATTATGATCATCAGTGCAATCAGGAAAATATCCTTGAATCTCTGTCTTTCTATAGAAGATTGAATGATGCTTAACGTTTTTTTCAGAAAAAATCATTTGTTTCACCTTCTGTTTTTGACAAAATTGTCAATTTAGACAATGTCTAAACAAACATTTATTTGAAATCATAAAGCATTATTAATCAATGCTATATTTTAAAAATCACTTAAACACTAAGTGATTTTTTTATTGATTTTACTCATAAAAAATATTTTTGGCAAGCAATTTGAAAGATACTCTGCGTTCAACTGAAAATGCTGAACAGTAGTAAAATTTAAAATTAAGAAAGAGTAAAATTAAAAAAATTAAAGTTATGAAAAAGTTAATTTTAGGATTAGCGTTAACTGCAGGAACATTCGCATTCGCTCAACAGACAGGAAACACGTCTTCTAATCCGGTAACATTTGGGGTAAAAGGAGGTATGAACGTTTCTTCACTTTCAAAAGACAGTGGTCTTGATGATCAGAAATCTAAAATAGGATTCAACGCAGGTGTATTTGCCAACATTCCATTAGCAGCTTCATTCAGCGTTCAGCCAGAGGTTCAGTATTCACAATATGGTAATAAATCAGATTATACGTTAGCAGGAACAAAATATTCAGCTTCAACTAAATTGGATTATATTACAGTACCGGTAATGTTCCAGTACAACCTGATTCCAAATCTTTATGTGGAAGCAGGGCCAGAATTTGGTTTCATGGTAAGTGCTAAAAACAAATTCAAAAATGAATCAAACGGAGATTCAAGCACTACTGATAATTACAAAGACAATCTAAATACATTTAACTTTGGTATCGGTCTTGGAGCTGGATATTATTTCACTCCAAACTTAGGACTTACTGCAAGATATGTTGCAGGTTTAACAGATGTAGCGAAAAACAGACCTAGTGGATCTGATGCTACAAGAAACAACCTATTCCAGGTAGGATTAGCTTATAAATTTAAATAAGCTACACATTCACTAACAAATTTTATATTCAATAGAAAAGATCAGATTAATTCTTTAATCTGGTCTTTTTTTATGTTAAAATAATATGGAGTTGATAAATCACTATAAATACATCCCAAAGAGTTGATTTATCCATTCGTTAAAAACACATAAAGTCTTTATACAAGGGGATTTACGGCATATTGTTTGTTGCATAGCGAGCGTTAAACAACATAAAAAATAAAGCTAATCTATGAAAAAGATTTTTCTAGGCCTGGCACTTATCGCAGGTACTTTTACTTTTGCTCAAAGCACTTCCACTTCTGCTGAAGCTACTACTCCATCCACATCTTCTTCTAAAATCAAGTTCGGTTTGAAGGCGGGACTTAATGTTTCCAATCTTTCTAATATGAATATGAATTCAAAAGCAGGATTTTATGGTGGTGTTTTTTTGAATATTCCTGTCGCAAAGGATTTCTCTATTCAGCCGGAAGTATTATATAGTGCAGTGGGTGCTAAAGAAAAAGGAGGCAGCAATGCAAAACTTAATTTAGAATATCTTTCTGTACCGGTAATGTTCCAATATAAGGCACTTCCAAATTTATATGTAGAAGCAGGGCCTCAATTTAATTTTTTAATTGATGCAAGGTTAAAGAAAAGTGAATCTACGAGCGTTCTTAAAAATGGAACTCAATCTTTCGATTTTGGAATCGGATTGGGAGCAGGATATTATATTACCAAAAACATTGGGATCAATGTGAGATACACTGCCGGATTATCTGATATTGTAAAAACAAAATACCATTACGGATATGACAGAGAAGGTTCTGTGAGAAATGGTGTATTCCAGGTAGGAGTAAATTACAAATTCTAAAGCTTTATTAAGCTTTTTTCATTAAGTTTTTATAATTAAAGTGAAGCCGGATTAAATTTAATCCGGCTTTTTTAATACTATAGAAAAATTATTATTCAAAAAAACATATTACATAGTAGATTCACAGTACATTTTAACTTTGGCACGCCATTTGATTCTTAATGAAATGTTAAATAAAACTTAAAAACTATTAAAATATAAAACTTATGAAAAAGATTTTTTTAGGTCTTGCCCTTGTAGCAGGTACTTTTGCTTTCTCTCAGAAGACTTCAACTTCTACTGCTTCATCTTCTCCAGTTAGATTTGGTGTAAAAGCAGGTCTTAATATCTCTACTATTTCTAACAGTGATTTAAATTCAAAAGCTGGATTTTATGGTGGTGTGTTTGCCAACATTCCGGTAGCACAAGACTTCTCTGTACAACCTGAAGTGTTATACAGTGGTATGGGTGGTAAATATAAAGGTAACAGTGATGTAAAACTTAATACAGATTATATCGCAGTACCTGTAATGTTACAGTACAATCTGATTCCTAATCTATATGTAGAAGCAGGTCCTCAGTTTGGTTTCCTTATCAGTGCTAAAGGAAAGGGTAACGGTGCTTCTGTAGATGTTAAAGATAATTTGAAAACTTTTGATTTCGGAATTGGTCTTGGAGCCGGATATTATTTCACACAAAATATCGGAGTGAATCTGAGATATACTGCAGGGCTATCTGATGTTCCAAAGAACAATAACGGTGATGCTGCCAGAAACGGAGTATTCCAGATTGGTTTAGCTTACAAATTCTAAAACAAACTTTCTATTCAATACAAAGCCGGGTTTATTATAATCCGGCTTTTTTATTGGTCCTGATATTTTTGGCAAGAAATTTGCGTATTGAATAATTGATTGTACTCTATTCCGGAAATTTCGCACTTACGGTCTTGTTTTCAAAATGAGTATGCTTTGATTCAGTTGATATTCAATTGGATATCAAATTAATTCAACTATTACCATTACCTTTTAACGAGAATTATGTCAGGTGGGCTGGCATTAGAGTGCACAGACAGAATATTGAAAATATTTTGTTTATTCAAGATACATTTTGATTTCAATAGAAAAAGTCAGGTTTATTAGTTTAGGCCTGACTTTTTCGCTTATTGCATGACTTTTATCACTTTACCTTTTTATGGCAGGTATTTTGAAGCGAAGAAGAAAAATTAAACTTTAAATCATGAAAAAACTCTTTGCAGTACTCGCAATTACGGCTGGGCTTTCCGCCAGTGCGCAGGAAAAACAACAGCCGAAAGCCGCCTCTCCTGTTACTTTTGGTGTTAAAGCCGGTTTCAATGGGTCTACTTTCAGCAGAGGTGAAAGAAGTGATGTGGATAATAGCGAAAAAATAAAAGCAGGTTCACATATCGGAATATTTGCCAATATTCCTGTTGCTGAAAAATTCTGTATACAACCCGAACTTCTTTTCAGCCAGCTAGGCTCAAAAACAGAAGATCTCTTTATTCATGATTCCGGAGATTATTTTACGAAGCAGGAATATGAGTACAAAACTAATTTAAATTACCTTACTCTTCCTATTATGGTTCAATACAATATTCTTCCTCAATTGTATGTGGAAGCAGGACCTGAGTTTGGTTTACTTCTGGGAGGGAAAATAGAAGGAGACGGAAGAAATGAAATAAGATACGATAATACAACGACTGTTAATTCTGAGAGTTTCTCCGATAAAATTTCAATGAAGTTGTATCATAAATTCAATTTTGGAATTGGAATTGGCGCAGGATATTATTTTACTCAAAATTTTGGAGTGACTGCAAGATTTACAGCGGGTATAACAGGAATTTTCAAGAATGATTACGGTAGTAAAGTCAGAAATAATGCGCTTCAGCTTGGAGTAGCTTATCGCTTTAAATAGAGATATTTATTATTTTCAAAACTGGTGCCGGGCTTTAAGAGTCCGGTATTTTTTATTTCTATCTCCCAAAAGAGCCCGGAAGACTTATTAATTCTTGAAAAAACTAATTCCGGTTCAAATTTTTTCATTATTTCAATTATCAATAATAAAGCGCATTGAGCATTCAACTATTTTCACAAAACATTCATTTAACAATAAATTTATTCATCAAAAAGGGATAAATGATTTAAAATAAACTTTTCAAAAACCATCTTAAAAGCCCTTCAAACAGGCATTTTTCGACTTTGGCAAGCAATTTGCAAAATACAAGAAGTCTGATTGAGAGATATCCGACACACAAATAGTAAAATTAAAAAATAAAATTATGAAGAAGTTATTTTTAGGATTGGCATTAACTGCTGGTACACTAGCTTTCGCTCAAGAGACAGAAACAAAGACAGAAACAAAAACAGTAAATGCATCACCACTAAAAAAAGATGTACAACCCATTAGATTCGGAATCAAGGCCGGAGGAAACTCAGCTTATTTCAGCGAGCAAAAGTTTGGGATCAACACACAACAACTAGGTTTCCACGCAGGTGCATTCGTTAATATTCCACTTTCAAAACATTTCAGCTTACAGCCAGAGGTATTATATAACCAAATGGGAGCAAAAGATGTAATTTCATCTACAGAAACTGATAATGGAGTTACGAATGTAAAAACTAAAGAAGAAGGTAGAGTAAAGATGAACTATATTTCAGTTCCTTTAATGCTTCAGATGAGACCTACTGAGAAATTTTACGTTGAAGCTGGACCTGAATTCAGTTATTTCATCAACGGAAAAACTAAAGGAGAAACAAGTGTAGCAAGTACTACAGGAGGTGTTACTACAACTACTACAAGTTCTAATACTGAAGATATCGATAAAGATCAGATCAATAAATTCAATTTCGGATTGGGTCTTGGTTTAGGGTATGATATCACATCCAACATTGGTATCAGCGCAAGATATGTAAATAGCTTGACAAAAATTGATAAAAGCAGACCTGCTGCTGAAAATAACAACAGAGTATTTCAGTTAGGTCTTAACTACAAATTTTAATTAAGAACCAATTTTTTAACCGAAGTGCATTAACCTTGCACGCATAAAATAGCCGGAAGATTTTCTTCCGGCTATTTATATCAAAAGTTTTATTCAAATATTCTCGGATCATCACTGATTACCCCATCTATTCCCATTTCTTTTAATTCTTTTAATCTTTCTTTGGCATTCACAGTCCATGGGATTACTTTCATGCCTAATGAGTGGCATTCCTGTACTAATTGAGGCGTTACAAGATTCTGTTCCGGACTGTAAATCGTAGGAGTGAAACTCAGGAACTTCATATCTCCGGCTACTCCATTCATATGATCAGGATACATTCTGAACTTTTCTGCCGGAATACTTTTAAAATAAGCCTGCTGCTGGGCCAGCTTTTTGTCATCTACCTTTTCTACGAGTAAAGCAGTCATGATTTCAGGATATTCTTTATGAAGAATTTCCAGTGTTCTTGGATCAAAAGACTGAATGATCACTCTGTCCTGAATCTTTTTTTCAATAATGATCTTCATCATCAGATCTACAAATGCTTTCGGTTCAGGATGAAAAATATTATCAGAAAAAGGACGTGTTTTTGTTTCTATATTGTAAAAAGGTAGCGGTCTTTTTAATTCGCGTGCATAGGCCTCACAAGCATCAATGACATCTGAAAAAAGAGGTTTCTGAACCTTCATTTTCTTTTGATCAGGATAGTTATCCAGTTTTTTTAAACCTACATCAAATGTTTTGATCTTTGCGTAAGGCATTTCATATATTTTGTAATAAAAACCTGAATCTTTGGGAATATAAGTTCCATCCGGTTTTGTAACCAGTTCCGGTGAAAGAAAAGCATCATGGGAAAGAATCACTTTTTTGTCCTTCGTTATAGCCAGATCCATTTCAAGAGTTGTCACATTCATTTTAAGGGCATTCTTCATTGCCGGGATCGTATTTTCGGGGTAAAGAGATTTTCCTCCGCGGTGTGCCTGCTTGTCAAAAGACTGCGAAGAATACAATTGGGTAAATACCAGAAAAATACCCGTAAAAAGTGCGTTTTTCATATCCTGAAGTTTTAATCTGACAAAATTAAAACTCCTTTATATATTGAATACTACAGGAATATTAAGCTTTTGCTACATTTATACAACGAAATAGCCGGATTATAAACCCGGCTATTTATTTTTATGAATTCAATAAAGAGATTAATTGAATAAATCTACCTCTTCTCCTTTTCCAACAGGATATTCTTCTGTAAAGCATCCGAAACAGTGATTAGCTGATCCTAAAATGTCTTTCAGGTTGTCTATGCTTAAAAACTCTAAGGAATCTACCCCAAGATAGTTTTTAAGTTCTTCCGTAGTCATATTCGCTGAGATCAGATCATCTTTAGACGGAGTATCAATTCCCAGATAACAAGGCGCAATAATAGGTGGAGAAACACTTCTGAAGTGGATTTCTTTTACGCCTGCATCTTTTAAGATTTTAACCAGTCTTTTAGATGTTGTTCCCCGAACAATAGAATCGTCAATAATGACTACTCTCTTATCTTTCATCTCGGAAATGATCGGGTTCAGCTTAAGGTTCACTACCCTTTCTCTCATTTCCTGTGTAGGAACGATGAAACTTCTTCCGATATATCTGTTTTTGATCAAAACCGGGCGGAAAGGGATTCCTGAAGCTTTAGAGAAACCAATAGCAGCCGGAACTCCGGAATCCGGAACGCCAATCACCAGATCAGCTTCTACAGGAGCCTGTTCCCAGATTTTCTCACCGGATTTTTCTCTGATCTCGTATACATTGATGTTTTCTAAGGTAGAGTCAGGTCTTGCGAAATAAATATATTCGAAAGAACAGATTCTCTGCTTACCTTTCGCTTCATCCATCATATAAGAATGAAGTTTTCCAGGTTCGTTTTCATTGGTATAAATGATCTCACCAGGAAGAATATCACGCACATACTGCGCGCCTACAGCATCCAATGCTACAGATTCTGAAGCTACTACATAAGATTTCTCATCAATAGCTCCCAACACCAACGGACGGATACCGTTGAAGTCTCTGAATGCAAAGAATTTGTTTCTGGTCATCCCTACTACAGAATAAGCTCCTTCAATCTTTTCCATGGTTGCTTTAATCGCTCCACGAAGACCTAAATCAAGGTTTTTCTGGATCAGTCTCAGGATGACTTCAGAGTCGGAAGTCGCTCTGAAAACTACGCCTTCAGCTTCTAATTCTGCTTTTAATTCCTTGGCATTGGTAAGGTTACCGTTGTGTGCTATAGAAAGTATAATCTGGTCATATTCGTTTTTCGCGAAAAATGGCTGGAAATTATACTTCTTCTTATCTCCTGCAGTGGTATAACGGGTATGCCCAATTGCAGAATTTCCCATAAAAGTTTCAGGTTCCTGAATTTCTTTATAAACATCCAAAACCAGTCCTTCATCTTTCATGTTGGTGATTCTTCCATCCTTTAAAACGGAAATACCACAAGCCTCCTGACCTCTGTGCTGTAATGCAAAAAGACCAAACTGTGAAAGAGAGAAAGTATCCAGATCATTATCCGAATACATTCCGAAGATCCCACACTCTTCATTAGGAGCATCCAGTCTTTCTTCTTCCTGAGTTCTGAAAAGATTCCTTCCGTAAGTCTGGGTTTCAAACTGTTTTAAATATTCACTTTTATGAATGTCTAAACTTTTCATTTCTATTTTTTCTAAATTAAAAGATTAAAAAATTTAATGATTAAAAAAATTACAGCCTGTTTAATTTTTAAATGGTTTAATCTTTAAATAAATTAAATCTTATTTCTGTAAAAGATTTTTAAGACGGTTGTAGATTTCAACATAAGCCTCAGTAACTTCTCCCAAGTCTCTTCTGAATCTGTCTTTGTCTAATTTCTTCATGGTATCTTTATCCCAAAGTCTGCAGGTATCAGGAGAGATTTCGTCTGCTAAGATGATTTCTCCGTCTGAAGTTTTACCTAATTCGATTTTGAAATCTACCAGGATGATATTGATTTTGTCAAACAGGTCGATAAGGATATCATTGATATCTGAAGATAACTCATACATCTCGTCAAGCTCTTCGTAAGTAGCTGCTCCTAAGAAAACGGCATGGTGATCATTGATAAGTGGATCTCCCAATTCATCTTTTTTATAGCAGATATCGAAGATCGTTACCGGAGATTTAATTCCTTCTTCCACTCCTAATCTTTGTGCCATACTTCCTGCAGAGTAGTTTCTTACTACCATTTCCAAAGGAATGATAGAAACTTTTCTTACCAGCTGCTCTCTTTCGTCTAATTTTTGGATGAAATGAGTTTTGATCCCTTTTTCATTTAAATATTCAAAAATAAGAGTTGTGATCGCGTTGTTCATTTCCCCTTTAAGGTCTACCTGACCTCTTTTTTGAGCATTAAATGCTGTAGCATCGTCTTTGAAACGTACTACTACTTCATCAGGATTATCGGTTGCAAATACTTGTTTTGCTTTCCCCTCGTACAACATTTCTTTCTTTTGACTCATAATTTTACTTTCTAAATTGTAGTTAGATTTATTGATTTATTTTATTATTATTCCTGTTAAGACAGCCAGTCCAAAACTCAGCAGTGTACCAATTAATACATATTCTGTAAGCTTTCTCTGTTTTGCCTGTGCAAGGTCGCTGAATCTGAAAACAGATTTGGCAGCCACCATGAAACCTACGCCTTCCCAGTGATTCACCATGATAAAAGTGAAAACCAGCAGACGTTCTAAAATTCCGATATATTTTCCGGCACTTGATAAAGATTCGGTTTGAATAGTGTTTGGGCCATCCGGAGCAGGTGTCCAGGACGACAATAAGATTTTGATAAAAATAGAAGCAGGTGTTGTCAAAAACAGTGCCGCCATAATTACCTTTAAAAATTCCTGATTCTGTAAAAATCCAAAGCTGAATTCCTGGAAATAAAAAGAAACTCCGCCAATCACCAGAACATGCAGCAATTGATCTATGAAAAACCATCTTTTCTTAGTCTTTACATTTTGAAAACTAAGCTTGGCAGCATCAATAATAAAGTGAGTAATTCCCACCAGAACAGCCACCCACCAAAGTTGAAGATCCCAAAGAAAAACAAGACTTAAAATGGTGTGAATCAGAACATGAATGTATAAAAACTTACTTTTCAGTTTATAGTTTTCCTTATCTGCAACCCATGAATTTGGCTGAAGTATAAAATCTCCGAGTAGATGTGCCAATATGAGTTTGATGAAGATCATGCCTATAGTTCTGAGATTTTCTTTCTGAAATACTGATTGGTTTCCACGATGAGCTCATAGTTGGCTCGTTTCAGTCTCTGGCTTACCGAAGACTGTGAAATAGCAAATCTCTTAGCAAGATCTTCCTGTGTGATATCCTGATTCATGATCATTTCATGAATAATCTCTGCCGTAGCCATCGTCCAGTTATCAAAATCCTTGGACGACCATTTCAACAGGATATTAAGATCTCTGTCCACCGGATCACTGGAGGTTTTAATAGCAACCGTATGACCGTCGCTTTTAAGATCATTAAGCAGTCTTCCGGAATTAACGTAGGCTGTACCGTTAGATTCAGTGATCTTCTCAGAAGAGAAACTTTCCTCACCAATACCTATGGCCATTCTTACATCCAGATTTTCAACGCTTTTAATAAGAGATTTTATGGCTAGAAAACGCCAGAAAACGTCATCAATTTTGCACTTGAACTGAAACTCATCTCCCCTGTAGATTTCCCATGTGTGAGGAGCGCTTCCCCATTTTTCGAGAAGATGTTTAAGCCTGGTAATCCAAACTTCAGTGTCCGCATGCTGTGAATTTATAATATCACCGGTAATGACCGCTATCATACTGCAAATATAAGCATAATTACTTATATATAAAAAATATAAGCAGAAACACTTATAGATATTCATTATTAGCGAATCAGCTTATATCAATGATGCAGTAAACATAAGGTTTTTAGGGCGTTATATAAAACCATACAATAGCAAAAAAGCAAAAAAATGTTCAATCTTTTATTATGATGTCGACTTTAACTCTACTTTTTTATATTTTTTTTATAATAAGAAGCTGTTCCTGCTATCCGCTTATACTCCTCGCTCCATCGCTCTCCCACACTCAAACCCATACACGCTCAAACCCAACTGCGGGGTAACCGCTGCTATCAGGGCTAGGACAGTCATTGCGGGCAAGGCGAAACAATCTCTTGAATGATTTCTATACCATATAAAGTAAACCTAACAGGTTTTAAAAACCTGTTAGGTTTGGCTTGTCACAAAAATTATAGTATTTAAATTCGGTTTTATTTACTTTTTAATAAACTGATGCGCTTTCTCATCAAGCTTTAAGAAATATATTCCTGCAGGAATTCCCATCACCGGAATACTTTTCTTATTTCTAAACGGATCTTTCTCCGTATAAATCACTTTTCCGGAAAGATCTATAATCTGAGCCGTTTTTATGTAGGTAACTTCTCCATTCACATAGAGATTATCGTAAACAGGATTCGGATAAATGGTAAACTCTTTATTAACAGTGATCAAATCTGCTGTAGACAAGGTACCACCCAGGTTCTGGCAGTAATTGTCCGGATAAGAATCCCATTCACTGATAGTAAAAGTATTATTGGGTTGATTGATGGTGTTCTTTCTGTATAAAGATACATTTCCGTTGTTATTGGTTGTATATTTTACTCCGATAGCATCCACAGTCACCGTTTTATTATAAGCAAGTTCCACATAATTTCCTCCGGTAAAGGTGAGCGGATCAGAAGCCGTTACAAATCTTGCCTGGGCATTGGTGTAACACGATAAAGTAGATTTCGGATTCAGGATCACAAAGGTTTCATTATTCCCTACCTTACCTTCCAGTTCGTAGGTGTCTCCACTGTAAATAGCTCCTGAGGAATTATTTTTAAACTGGATATTAATCCTGTAATTATTTAAATTAACTTCATGCCCCGTTTTGTTAACAATTTCCAGAGCGTTATTCTTAATGGTATTGGCAGCATCATTGGTTCCGGAAATATATTTGGTAATCATAAGATCCGGAGCATATGAATCCGAAGCAATCGTTGAAGTTGTCACCGTATTGCTGAAAGGAGATTCAAGATATGCTTTATCAAAAGCTTTCACAGTAAAGCTATATGGAGTTGAAGGGCTCAGATGATCAATACTGATAGAAGTTCCCTTTGTAGTGGCCACAGGCGTTGCAGACCCATTCATATAAATCCTGTATCCTAAAATATCAGTATCAGGAGAAGCGGTCCAGTTCAGATTCACAAAATAGGCATTCTGCTGGGTTGAAACCAGTGATCCGGGAGCTGCAGGTGCAATATTATCAGGCGTTTCAGACCAGATCAGATCAATCCATTCAGGATGGTCAATGAATGGATTTCTGTTTTTTTGTATGGTATAGATCGTGTTATTTCTGTCAATTTCTCTTTGGGAAACAGGATCTGCTGCACTCCATTGTTTCAGCATAGCAATATAAGCAAGATCAACCGCTCTTTCTTCTGTTCCGTCTAATGGACATTGATCGGTAGCCGGGGTAAGATTAGCAGAAGTAGTATAAGCCGTATTGAATGAACCTAATTTCCCTTCATATCGTACTGCAAAATACAGTAATGACCTTGCAATATCCCCTTTGAATTCATTAACAGGCTCATACACCCTTCCTGTATAAGGGTAATTGGGAATAGCTGCATTGGATATTCTCGAAGTGTTGGAAAAAATATAATGGTTGGTATTATTTCCTATTCCATAAGGATAATTGCTCCTGCGCTGATTGATCCATCCATCAACAGGAATTATAAAATTCAGATCCGAATACATAGGATAATCACTGATGGAGGAGCTTGTACTGAATGTACTTTGCGGCATCATATGTTCTCTGTTATACCCCTGCCCTTCCATACCGACACCTGCTACCAGCTGATCCGCAGTATATTCATAAGAATCAGGTCCTGAAGGAATTTCAGAATAGATATCCAGCAGATATTGAGTATTGGAAGCATCATGGTCATAATACCTGTCCAGATCAGTCTGAGCATACAACACTTTAAGATCGTCATAATGCCAGTTGACCATCTTTTCTGAAATAATATCGTGAAGTTTTGATTTCAGGGCATACCCCGTCAATCCTGCCGTTCCATCATAATATCCGGCGGGAGCCTGGGCGGAAATATAAGAGGAAATTAATATAATAGGAAGTAGAATTTTTTTCATATCTAAAAAATTGGAGAACTAAAATAGTGAAATAAAAAACGGAAAAGACTGAATATTTTATTAAGAAAGTATTAATTATCTAAATATAAAATTTTGATAATTAAAGAGATTACCCTTTAAACATTATGAATGAAATAATTTATTTTAGCATTCCACCAATTTGGTTATCTTTGGGAACTAACTATTATTATATGAATACTGAGACTATTGACAACATCAAAATGATAGCGGAGACGGCTAGAGAATTTGCAGAAAAAAACATCAGACCGAATATTATGGAATGGGATGAAAGCCAGACATTTCCAAAAGACTTGTTCCACCAATTGGGTGAGATGGGTTTTATGGGAATTGTAGTTCCTGAACAATATGGAGGCTCTGGCTTAGGTTATCATGAATATGTTACTATTCTGGACGAAATTTCTCAGGTTGACCCTTCTATTGGTCTTTCTGTAGCAGCACATAACTCACTTTGCACCAACCATATTTATGAATTTGGAAATGAAGAACAAAGACACAAATGGCTTCCACAGCTGGCTTCCGGAAAAGTAATCGGAGCCTGGGGTCTTACTGAGCACAACACAGGTTCTGATTCAGGAGGTATGTCTACTACTGCTGTAAAAGATGGTGATGACTGGATCATCAACGGAGCTAAAAACTTTATCACTCATGCTATTTCAGGAGATATTGCCGTGGTAATGACAAGAACCGGAGAAATAGGTGCTAAGAACAACTCTACTGCTTTTGTTTTAGAAAAAGGAATGCCTGGCTTTACTTCCGGTAAAAAAGAAAATAAACTGGGAATGCGTGCTTCTGAAACAGCAGAATTAATTTTTGATAACGTACGTGTACCGGATTCTCATCGTTTAGGTGAAGTAGGCGAAGGTTTCAAGCAGGCTATGAAAGTTTTGGATGGTGGTAGAATCTCTATTGCTGCATTAAGCTTAGGGACTGCAAGAGGAGCTTACAAAGCTGCTTTGAAATATGCAAAAGAAAGACATCAGTTCGGAAAACCTATTGCAGATTTCCAGGCAATCAACTTTATGTTAGCTGATATGGCTACAGAAATTGATGCTGCTGAACTTCTTATTCAAAGAGCATCTACGCTTAAGAATGCAAAACAAAAAATGACCAAAGAAGGAGCTATGGCAAAATTATATGCTTCTGAAGCTTGTGTAAGAATCTCAAACAATGCGGTTCAGATCTTCGGAGGATATGGATATACAAAGGACTTCCCTGCTGAAAAGTTCTATAGAGACTCTAAGCTTTGTACTATCGGAGAAGGAACTTCTGAGATCCAGAGACTGGTCATCGGAAGAGATATCACGAAATAACATTTTAAAATCCCGATACAAATGATTAAACAGGCACTTTTAGGTGAATTTCTGCATGAGGCTGAAAACACCAGAAAAATTTTACAGGCAATCCCCGACAGCGCACTGGATTGGAAACCGTCCGAAAAAAACTGGACTACCGGCCAGCTTGCCTCTCATATTGCTGAAGTATACAATTGGTACGAATCTACTTTCAATAAGGATATTTTTGATATGGGTACGTATAGGTATGACAAAGGAGATATTTCCAAAGCGGAGAATATCCTTGCAAAATTTGAAGAAAATGTTGCCAACGCACAGAAAGTTCTTGAAAACTCGGACGAAAACACTTATTTCAATGAGTGGAAAATGGAAATGGACGGAAATGTACTTTTCCCTCCTATGCCAAAGGTTCAGGTAGTGAGAGCTTTTCTTTACAATCATTTGTACCATCACAGAGGTGAGCTGGTTGTTTACTTGAGATCAACCGGAAATAAAGTTCCCGGACTTTATGGCCCTACTGCTGATGACAAAATGTAATTCAAGATTGCATCAATATAGTAAGCTGTTTCATTTTGAGACGGCTTTTTTTATGGACAAAATGCGCATGAAGCAAGATTTAAAAAAAATAAATCAACAACAATATTTACACATTTTTCAATAATAGATCTATTACATTGTCTCTTTTTGGTAAATTAATAATCAAAACGCAGATATTTTATTTTTTTGAAATTAAAATCCGGTTCGAAAATTTTATTTTTCTTTTATTAATAAGCTTTTTCAATTATATTCAATGCAACGCATAATACATTATGGCTAAAGTCTAAATTTTCCTTAAAAAATTTTGTTTTTCATAATATATTTTTTATTAGCTTTGATATTCCACAATCAAATTTAATATTTAATATGAAAAAACAATTAACGCTGATTGGAATGCTCCTTATTTCGGGTATTTCTTTCGCACAGACGGACCGTCTTTGGTCTGAAGGCTCAAAAAGAACTTCATCAGAGATCTTTGAAAACAAAACCAGCATCAGCAATCCTAAGGTATACAACCTGGATATCAACGGATTGAAAAACATGTTGGCAAAAGCTCCCAAAAGGCTGGCTGCAGGCGAAAAATCTGAAATCATTATTTCTTTTCCAAATTCTGAAGGCAGAATGGAAAATTTTAAAGTGAGAGAGAATTCCAATTTTGCTCCTGAGCTGGCAGCAAAATATCCGGATATCAAATCCTATGTAGGACAAGGTCTGGATGATCCTAATTCCACAGTTTATTTCAGTGTTTCTCCACTAGGACTGTCTTCTATGGAAATTTATGGTGATAAATCGGCTGTTTTCATCGAGCCTTACACCAAAGATCTTTCTTCGTATGTTGTATACAGAAAATCTGATAAAAAAGACGATCTTAACAAGTTTGAATGTACGGTGGTAGATGCAGCACAGAAAGGAGTTTCCAATTCCGCTCTTGCAGCAAGACCTAATGCCGATGATGCCAAACTGAGAACATTCAGACTGGCATTATCCTGTACAGGAGAATACACCACTTACTTTGGAGGAACAAAAGCTCAGGCTTTAGCTGCTATGAATACTACAATGACTCGTGTAAACGGGGTTTTTGAAAAAGATTTCGCAGCAAGAATGGTCCTTATCGCCAACAATGATGCGGTTATCTACACCAATGCTTCTACAGACCCTTACTCCGCAGCTTCAGGAATGAGCAGCTGGAATTCTCAATTACAAAGTACATTAACTTCGGTAATCGGTGAAGCTAATTATGACATCGGTCACTTGTTCGGAGCTTCAGGAGGTGGAGGAAATGCTGGTTGTATCGGCTGTATCTGTACAAACGGATCAAAAGGAAGCGGATATACCTCTCCGGCAGATGCCATTCCTTCAGGAGATAATTTCGATATTGACTACGTGGCTCACGAAATGGGACACCAGTTCGGTGGAAATCACACATTCTCTATGAGCAATGAAGGAACAGGAGCCAATATGGAACCTGGATCAGGGTCAACCATCATGGGATATGCAGGAATTACCAGCCAGGATATCCAGCCGCATTCTGATGCGTTCTTCCATGCGATCAGTATTCAACAAATCACCAATAATATTAAAGCTAAAACCTGCTCAGTTAATACCAATACAGGAAATGCAATTCCTACAGCGAATGCAGGATTAGATTATACCATTCCAAAAGGAACTCCATTTGTTCTTACAGGAACAGGAACAGATGCTGACGGAGATTCTTTAACCTACATCTGGGAACAAATGGACAACGCTTCTTCTTCCCAAACAGGAGCAAGTTCTGCAGCAAGTGCTACAAAAACTTCAGGACCTAACTTCAGATCCTGGACTCCTACTACTGCACCTGTAAGATATTTCCCAAGAATGGCTTCTATCTTAACGGGAGCTACTACGACTGCAGGTTCTGAAATCACAGTAGAAGCACTTTCTTCAGTAGCCAGAACATTAAACTTCAGATTTACCGTTCGCGACAACAAAGCCGGAGGTTCCGGAAATAATTCTGACGATGCAGTAATCACAGTAAATTCAACAGCAGGACCATTCCTGGTAACTTCGCAAAACTCTGCAACGACTTATGCTGGAGGAAGTTCTCAAACCATTACGTGGGATGTAGCAGGAACTACAGCAAATAATGTAAATACTGCCAATGTAGATATCCTTTGGTCTACAGACAGCGGAAATACATGGACAACTCTGTTAGCAGGAACACCTAATGACGGTTCACAGGCGGTGACTATTCCTAATGCTACGACAACAACGGGAAGAATTATGGTAAAAGGATCAAACCACATTTTCTTTGATGTCAACAATGCCAACATCTCTGTCAATGCAGGTTCAGGAACTCCTGACACCGTTGCTCCTACAGCGCCTACCCTTGCTGCCTCAGGAACTACAGCTACAACCACTAACCTTTCATGGTCCGGAGCTACAGATAATGTTGGCGTTACCGGATACGATGTATATCAAGGGGCTTCATTAATTGGTTCTACAGCATCTACAACATACACAGTAACGGGACTTTCACCTGCAACTACGTATTCTTTCTCTGTGAAAGCAAAAGATGCAGCTGGAAATGCTTCGGTATCAAGTAATACAGTGAGTGTGACAACTCTTTCTGGAGGAACAGTTACGTATTGCTCTTCTTCGGCCTCAAATACAGCAGATGAAAGAATAGGAAATGTAACCTTCGGATCTATCAATAATACGTCTACAGGAACCGCAGGATATGAAAACTTCACTTCAGTTTCTACGAATGTTACAAGAGGAAGCGCTTACACAATTTCCATTACTCCGGTTTGGACTTCTACCAAATACAGTGAAGCTTACGCGGTTTATATTGATTACAACGGAGACGGAGACTTTACAGACAGCGGAGAACTGGCATGGACAAAAGCAGGCTCTACAACAAGTCCGGTTACAGGATCTATCACCATCCCGGCTACTGCTGCTGTTGGATCTACAAGAATGAGAGTAATGATGAAGTATAGCTCAATCCCTACTTCTTCATGTGAAGCCTTCACGTACGGACAGGTGGAAGATTATACCCTTAATATTGTTTCTTCCGGAAAAGGAGATCTTCATAATACAAAAGATCTGATCACTGATGTGAAGCTTTATCCAAACCCTGCAAGAGATATACTTTATATTTCCAATACTACTTCTGAAGATTATAAAATCTTCGATATGGGTGGAAAACTAATCGACTCAGGAAAACTACAAAGAGGATCTGTGAACGTAAGCAACCTTATCAAGGGCGCTTATATGATCCAAATTGGAGAATCTTCTAAGAGATTTGTTAAAAACTAATCCCTTTACAATTAAACGATGTGAAAAACCGTTCTGCATGGAACGGTTTTTCTTTTTTTTAAATTTTATACTCTATCACTTTTCCTTCTTTTCTTATGGAACAAAAAACAAGGATAAAGAATACATTTTCAGTGAGTTTTTTTACTATTTTTGCTGAAAATACATATGTAAGTGAAAAAACAATTATTGATAACGGGAATGCTCGCATTGTCAGGCATTTCTTTTGCACAGACCGATCGTTTATGGACTTCCAGCTCCATTAAAACATCCTCTCCCATTTTTGAAAATATGTCAGTTTTCAAAAATCCGCAGCTTTTTCATCTGAATATTACCGGATTAAAAAATGTATTAGCAAAGGCCTCAGAAAAATTAACCGAAAAATCTGAAGTCATTATTTCCTTTCCCAATTCAGCAGGGAAAATGGAAAACTTTAAAGTAACGGAAAATTCTAATTTTGAACCCGAACTTGCTGCAAAATACCCTGATATCAAGTCTTACATTGGTGAAGGTTTGGAAGAGCAAGCTTCAAAAGTCTATTTCAGCATTTCTTCTCTTGGGCTTTCTTCTATGGAAATTTATAGTGACAAATCTACTGTTTTTATACAACCCTACACTAAAGATCTTTCTACTTATATCATTTATAAAAAGTCTGACAGAAAAGATATTTTAAATAAATTTGAGTGTAAAGTTTTAGATGTAGCTCCAAAGGAAAGTCTGAAAACCAATACTAATAAAAATGCTGATGATTCTACATTAAGAACCTTCAGACTTGCCCTTTCATGTACCGGAGAATACGCTTCTTATTTTGGAGGAACAAAAGCTCAGGCATTAGCAGCCATGAATAACACAATGACCCGTGTAAATGCTATCTTTGAAAATGATTTTGCGGCGAAAATGGTCCTGATCGCTGATAATGATGCTATCATTTATACTGATGCTGCCACAGATCCTTATTCTCCATCCTCACAAATGAGAAACTGGAATCTGCAGCTGATGAATACATTAAGCTCTTCCATCGGAAATGATCATTTTGATGTGGGCCATCTTTTTGGCAGAGATGGCGGCGGCGGTAACGCAGGATGTATTGGATGTATTTGTGACAATAATATGGCTACTTACGAAGACCAGGGCATTACCTATCCCAGCAGCTACAAAGGAAGCGGATACACTTCGCCAGCAAACGGAATCCCTTCGGGAGACAGCTTTGATATCGATTTTGTAGCTCATGAAATGGGACATCAATTCGGAGGAAATCATACATGGTCATACGATACCCAATCCGGATTAAAGCCTGTGGAACCAGGCTCAGGATCTACTATCATGGGATATGCCGGTGTTACCAACTATGATGTTCAACAACATTCTGATCCATTTTTCCATGCGTTGAGTATTGAACAAATTACGAGTACGATCAAAATAAAGACCTGCCCTGTAAAATCTCCTACAGGAAATTCAATTCCTACCGCAGATGCAGGCCTTGATTATATTATTCCCAAAAGTACTCCATTCATGCTTACCGGATCTGGAACTGATGCAGATGGAGACCCTCTTACTTACATCTGGGAGCAGATGGATAAAGGAACATCTTCTGAAACGGGAGCTAATTCTGCGGCAAAAGACTCAAAAAACGCAGGACCAATATTCAGATCGTGGACGCCTTCAGGTTCTCCGACAAGGTATTTTCCGGCAATGTCTTCCATATTGGCAGGTGCTCTTAAAACCACAGGAACAGAAATAGATGTTGAAGCACTTCCTTCTGTAGCGAGAACCTTAAATTTCAGACTTACCGTCCGCGATAATAAAGCCGGAGGCGGAGGCAACAATTCCGATGATACAAAGCTGACTGTGAACCCAGCAGCAGGGCCATTTATGATTACCTCACAGAACACTGCGGTTTCTTATATAAAAGGAAGTTCACAAACGGTTACATGGGATGTAGCAGGAACCACAGCTAATGGGGTGAATACAGCTAATGTAGACATTCTATGGTCAACAGATAACGGCAGCACATGGAAAACAATTTTGACCGGAACACCTAATGACGGCTCAGAGAGTATTATAATTCCTGATACTTTAACCAATTCCGGAAGAATAATGGTCAAAGGAAGCAATCATATTTTCTTTGATATCAATAATGCCAATATTTCGGTAAAAAACTCAAATGACGATGCTCCTTCGTCATCCACAGAAATTAAACTGTATCCAAATCCTGTAAAAAGCATTCTTATCCTTACCAATACAAGTAATGAAGAATATAAAATCTACGACATGTCTGGCAGGCTTGTAAGTGGAGGAAATCTTGAAAGTGGAACCGTAAATGTAAATAAACTAACCAATGGAACTTACGTAATCCAGATCGCAGGATTTACAAAACAATTCATTAAAAAGTAGAAAAAATAAACCTGAAACAATAAGCTGCTCATCCGGGCAGCTTTTTTATTTCTTAAAATGCAAAATATTATAATAAATAGGTTTATAAATAAAATTAATTTCAAAATAATAATTTATTTTAGATAAAATAACTAGTATTTAAGTTTTTTAATTTAAATTTATCACACAACAATATTGTATTGTGCTGTTTACCCGGATCGTATTTAAGGGAGCTTCAAGCCGTTTTTTTAACGTCTGATGCCGTTGCTTCTTTTGAATTTATTTTGGTGTAAATTACTATTTCAGCAATTTGCTACGAAAAAAGTCTATTATTAAACAAATTCCAGCCTCAAAAATTTCTATTCTGGACCAGAGAATCATTAGTAATATTCATATCAGTATTTCATGTGAGATCTTTGCAAAAAATTGATGTTTCAAAAAAGGTACATTCCTCTAATACCTCTATAATTTTAAAATAATTTAAAATTTTTTATATGAAACATTTATTTAAGTACCTCTTTTTTTTAGCCATTACTTCATTCTCGGTTGCCTGTAGCTCTGACGATGATGAAGTAATAGACATCAATCCGGATGTGACCACTGTATTCTACAAAAATGCAGATGAACTGGCAGTAACCTATGATCCCGGTAATTCGGTAAGTCAAGCCATAAAAAATCAGGCTTATGACCTATACAAAAGGGGAAAATGGAGTGAGTTGGAATCACTTTTTAAGGCTAATAATTTAAATGGCGGATGGCCGCCTGCCAACGGAGGTTACAATATTGTTGATGATGTTCCTTTACAGGTTGGACAGAAATTCGACAGATACAGCGGAGCGGTTGGCAACTATACCGGCACCGGAGTTCCTACATTGGGAGGAAGTTTTACAAGCCCTATTATCAATGGTTATACTTATACTTTTACCCAAAGAGCATTAAATCAACCGGAAGACAAGTACGATTTTTACTATGAAATCGATGTTTTGAATAGTTCTATGCAGTTTAAAACCCAAACCGCAGACATCATTCCTTGGTTCAGCCAGGCAGGAAAAGGAAAACAAACCATGTGGAAAATCCCTATCGACATCAACACGGGTTATCAGAAAACATGGAATAAGCTGGCTGAAGAAGGCTATATAAAAGTAACCATTAAGAAAAGCCCCAGCGGAAAATACCCTAACTTAGCAGGCACAGTTATTCAGCCATAAAACAATCCAGATGTATTCAATATCAGAAAAAATAAGCATAACCGAAAAAGCTTCTGTTGAAAAAAACACCTTCATCAACGATGAAGCTCTTCCTTCAGCAATAACCACTTTCACCTGCTGTCATTGCGGAAACAAAAATACTATTGCAATAACACCTTATAAATCAGGATTTCCTATTCTACAACTGTACCATGAAGGTAAAATATTATCCAAAGATGAATTGTTAAAGCACAAAATTGCCAACGGAACCTCTCAAAGAATGTTGCATTTCGGAGAATTAACAGTTAATGAATTACCTACTTTATACTTTGGCACCGATTGTATTTCCTGTCATTCAAAATACATAGGCGTTTTCAGCTATGGGGAAAAACAGCCAGGATTGATGATATTGACCATCTCCGGAATCTGGAAATATGAATAATTGAAATCCTTTCTATATCCTATTAAAAGTCCACAAATTTCAGATTGTGGACTTTTTTCTTACTTTAGCGAAGAAACTAATAACATCAGCAATAACCAGGAAAACACGTTAATTCATGAAAAAGATTACTTTACTTCTTTTCATGCTGTTCTTCGGGTCAGCATATTCACAAAAAACACTTGCCCAATATCCTGATGGCCAGTTTCCTTATCAAGGAGGTTCCATCCAATTATTTTCAGATATGCAGGACTATTTCCTGAAAAGCGGCTCAAAACCATGTGATCAGAATGAGATGTATTTTGTAAGCCTAAAGATTGATGAGAATGGTAAACCTGCTTTAGTAAAGAAAAAGAGCGATGATCCTATTATAGAAAAGAACAAATGTGCTTTTACTCTTGCTGTCAAATCTTTAGGGAGCTTAAAAAACTGGCAGCCTGCAGAGCAAAACGGACACAAAGTTGCCGCTTATTTCGATTTTCTATTCCAACCCAAAGATTTTTTTGAAAATTACAAACCCGATTACGATATTGCTAAATCATATCAGTCTGCTGCCATGCCCGGTGGAATAAAAGCATTCAGAAAAGAGGTTCTTGAAAGCTTAAGTAATTATTTGGATTGGGAAACTTACAATCCAAAAGGAACATTTCTTATATCCTTTGCAATAGATGAAAATGGAGAGATCACCAATGTAGATATTGAACCGAAAGTAGAAAACAACAAAATTCTTCTTGAAGATGTAAAATTTGCTCTGAAAAAAATAAAAGGAAAGTGGACTCCGGCAAAAACTAATGGAACACCAGTAAAATCATGGTTTAGAATGCCTATTAACTTTAATTCACGGGAGTAAAATAAAAATATTAGGTAACCCGCGCTATTGGGTCTCGTATTTTACTCCTGTACATTTCACATTTTACAAATCCTTTTCTATCTTTGTGGGAAATAAAAAAATTCATGGATAAAATTGATAGTCTGAACCAAGTAGCAGAATTCCATACTACTTTCAAAGCCCCTATTTTAGATACCCCACAAATTCCTTCTCCGGAAAGATGCAATCTGAGAGTAGAACTTTTACAGGAAGAATTAAACGAACTGAAGCAGGCGATTGCTGACAATAATATTGTAGAAATTGCTGACGCATTGTGTGATCTTCAGTATGTTTTGAGTGGTGCGGTACTGGAATTCGGACTTGGCAACAAATTTGTAGAGCTATTCAACGAAGTTCAGCGCTCCAATATGTCGAAAGCATGTGATAATGAAGAGCAGGCAAAGGAAACTGTTGAATTTTACAAAGCGAAGGAAGTAGAATCTTTTTATGAAAAGTCTGGAGAAAAATTCAATGTTTACAGACAGGCGGATCATAAAGTACTGAAAAACAAATACTATTCTCCTGCTGATTTAAAATCAATTATCGAAAAATAAAATATGAAAAAATTTATTACCAATATTGTTGCCTTTTCAAGCTTGTTTTTAGCAGCACAACAGCTTACCGCACAAAAAGTTGTGGTAAACCGTGAAGTTGAAACCCAGAATGACGGCAAAATGCTTTTGGGAAACCAGTTGAAAGAGCAATTTTTAAAAGCTCCTTACGCAGATTGGTATGTGAAAGAACATGATGAATATGTTCTTGATCAAAAAGCAGTCAGTGAATTAAAAAAAGAGAAAATCGGAACCTATGATATTATTGTTTTCATGGGAACCTGGTGTGAAGACAGCCACAGAGATTTTCCAAGACTGATGAAAATATTGGAAGCTGTAAGTTATCCGGAAAGTAAATTGAATATTATTGCTGTTAACCGTAAGAAAGAATCTCCTGCCGGAGACGAAAGTCTTTACAATCTTCAGAAAGTCCCTACCATTATTCTTAAAAGATATGGAAAAGAAGTAGGTAGAATTATAGAAATGCCTACTACAGGATATATTGAAAGGGATTTGGTTCAAATTCTTAAAAAGAATGATTCATCTGTTATCAAAGAAATTTTTAAATAGATTTTGAGAAATTATAGAACAATATTATCTTTTGTAGCCGGTGCCGGTGCAATGGTGCTGCTGTTTTTGGGTCTGAAATCATGTCTGAACCTGGGAAATAAAACTGAAAAGTCAGATTATTATATTCTGACCAATCAGATTTCCAAGATGAATAAGATGGTGGTTATGGAGCAGAATACTTCCAGTATGCAGAAAACTAAAATGGGCTATGAAGTTTTTGGTAAGGAAATTTCCAGCAACAGTATTATTACTTATACCAAAACCAATGCACAGGTTTCGTATGATCTTAATAAAATGAAGATCGAAGTAGATTCCATCAATAAAAAGCTTATTATTACCGAGCTTCCTGATGCTGAGATCAGAATTACTCCAAGTGTTGAAATCCAATCTCTGGATGATTCTTTTATTAACAGGATCTCGGAAAAAGACATTAAAAATGTTACTGCTAAAGCGAAGGAAACGGCAGAAAAATCAATTGACCAGAATCAGTTGAGAACTGAAGGCCGTAAACAGCTCATGGAAAATCTGAATAATGTTTTTGTTCTGGCTAAGGCTTTAAATTATGAAATAGAAGATAAAACCGGAAAAATTGGTATTCTGGGACTTTAGGGACAAAATATTTCTGTTTGGCAAACCCTTTGAATGATATCATCCATATTGTTGACACTTAAAAATCAAAATCATGGATAGAAAAGGAAAAACCACTAAGAAAGAATCTGCCAATACCGCAGAAACCCAAAAGCAAAATCAGGATTTCCAGAATATTCCTGCAGCATCAAAAAAGACCAATCCGCCAGATATTGATAAAGAAGATGTGCAGAAGTCTTCCAAAAACAAATCAGGAAAAACAGATAACACAAAAAAGTAAAAGGGCGACAACGCTTAATTATAACGAAAAACGAAAAGTTCCGTCTCATACGAGGCGGAACTTTTCTTTCTAACTATCTAACTGAACTTTTGTTTCTATACAATGGTTGATTTTCCGATCTTGATATTTTCAAAATTGTAATATGACTTCTCGGAATATCTGATATGGTCGGCAATAAAGCTTCCCACTTCACTTGTTGAGTAATATTGTTTGGTATTAAGATCAATCGTGACATACTTGTTCTCAATAGCATGTTCTACAGATTGTCTTAATTTATCTGCTGCCGTTTTCAAATTAAGATGATCCAGCATCATAGCCACACTTAAAATAGAAGCAACAGGATTGGCAATTCCTTTTCCTTTCGCTTGTGGGTAAGACCCATGAATAGGCTCAAACAAAGCATTCTTCTCTCCTACTGAGGCAGATGGCAGCAAGCCGATAGAACCTCCGATCACACTTGCTTCATCCGAAATAATATCTCCAAACATGTTTTCCGTTACAATAACATCAAAATGCTTAGGATTAAGAATCAGCTGCATGGCTGCATTGTCTACAAACATATAATCAAGCTGTACATCCGGATATTCAGGTGCAATTTCCTGGCAGGTCTTTCTCCATAATCTTGAAGTATCCAGAACATTAGCTTTATCAATAAGGGTAAGTTTTTTCTTCCTTTTCTGAGCTTCCTGGAATGCCATATGCGCAATCGGAATAATATCTTCGCGACTGTATTTGCAGATGTCATAAGCGTAAGCACCTTCCGGATCTGTAAATTTTTCACCAAAATAGATTCCGCTTACCAGCTCTCTGAAGATCTGGATATCAGCTCCTTCAATAATTTCTCTTTTCAAAGGACTTTTATCAATAAGAGATGCATACGTTTTCAAAGGTCGGATATTGGCAAACAGTCCCAACTCTTTACGAAGTTTCAATAATCCCTGTTCCGGTCTCACTTTCGCTTCCGGATTATTATCAAAAACCGGATCTCCAATTGCCCCGAAAAGCACGGCATCAGATTCTTTACAGATTTTCAACGTTTCTTCGGGCAAAGGATTTCCTGTTTTAAAAATAGCTTCTGCACCGATTAATCCATAGTCAAAATGAAATTTACATTGAAACACTTCAGCGATAGCATCCAATATTTTAATGCTTTCACTGATAATTTCCGGGCCAATCCCATCTCCGGGAAGAACCGCGATTTTAAAATAATTGTCGCTCATTTGCTTTTTGTGTTTTTAATTCGAATTCTGTGATCGCCTGCTTTCTGCTGATTAAAAAATCAATATCGTCATAGCCATTCAGCAGGCATATTTTTTTATAAGAATCTAATTCAAAGGTTTCCGTGGTATCTTTAAAGCTGATCGACTGTAATTCCACATCAATAGCGATTTCATGATCAGGATTTTCATTGATTCCTTCCAGAATTTCTTTTAAAAATTCTTCAGAAACCTTTACAGGAAGAAGTCCGTTATTGAGAGCATTTCCTTTGAAGATGTCGGCGAAATAACTGGAAACAATTACTTTGAAACCATAATCGGTCAAAGACCAGGCTGCATGTTCACGGCTGCTTCCACAACCGAAGTTATTTCCTGCCACTAAAATTTCACCTTCGAATTTAGGATTGTTTAAAACAAAATCCGGATTCGGTTCTCCTGTATGAATATTGAACCTCCAGTCTCTGAACAGATTTTCTCCGAACCCTTTTCTGTCTATACTTTTCAGGAATCTAGCAGGAATAATCTGGTCTGTATCTATATTTTCTGCCGGCAATGGAACTGCGCGGGATTTTAAAACAACTAATTTTTGCATTTATTCTATATTGTTTAGACTTAGAACCACAAAAGGCACAAAAGTTTTCTTTTTTACTTTTCAATTTACTTAACTGAAGTTCACATAAGAATGAAAATCAAAGATTTTCAAAAAGCTTAAGTGTTCTTTTTCTACAAGCAAATGGAATCTTCTTCTTACTTAAGTGTTATCATCTTTTGTGTCTTTGCGGTTAAATTCTTTTTAGTTTACACTTTCAAAAGCTGAAATTTTACCTTCTATGGCTGCTTTTGCTGCGGTAAGCGGGCTGGCAAGAATAGTCCTTGAACCTTGTCCCTGTCTGCCTTCAAAATTTCTGTTGGAAGTGGAAACACAATATTCTCCTTCCGGAATTTTATCATCATTCATAGCCAGACATGCCGAACACCCCGGCTGACGGATCTGAAATCCTGCATCACTGAATATTTTATCCAATCCTTCCTCATAAATCTGTTTTACTACCTGTTGGGATCCGGGAACAATCAGTGCCTTTACAGCCTCAGATTTACTTTTTCCTTTGATATACTGTGCGGCAGAACGAAAATCTTCTATTCTTGCATTGGTACAGCTTCCTATGAAAACATAATTAACCTTAATACTATTTACCGCCTGTCCGGCTTCCAGTCCCATATATTTCAATGCCTTCTCTTCCGATTCATTTTGCGGTGCAGGAATCACTTCGCGGATTGAAATCCCCATTCCCGGATTGGTACCATATGTAATCATCGGGTAAATATCCGAAGCATCAAAGCTGAGTTCTTCATCAAAAATAGCTCCTTCATCTGTCTTCAAAGTTTTCCAATACGCTACTTTTTCATTCCACTCTTCTCCTTGAGGTGCAAACTTTCTTCCCTTCACGTATTCAAAAGTGGTTTCATCAGGAGCAATCATTCCTCCTCTGGCACCCATTTCAATACTCATATTGCAGACTGTCATTCTTCCTTCCATGGACATTTCTTCAAATACATTCCCTGCATATTCACAGAAATATCCTGTTCCTCCATCTGTTCCTATTTTTGAAATGATATAAAGAATTACATCTTTAGGCTGAACATTTTCATTAAGTGTACCATTAACGGTTATCCTCATTGATTTTGGCTTGTTCAGCAATAAACACTGGCTGGCAAATACCTGAGCCACCTGGCTGGTTCCAATCCCAAAAGCAATAGATCCAAATGCTCCGTGCGTAGAGGTATGGCTGTCGCCACAAACAATACTCATTCCCGGCTGCGTAATCCCCAGTTCCGGGGCGATGATATGAACAATTCCCTGATATGGGTGTCCTAACCCGAAAAGTTCAATATTGTTTTTCTTACAGTTTTCTGTAAGCTGTTCTACCTGATTTCTTGAAAGTTCATCTTTAATAGGCTGCTCCTGATGTAAAGTAGGTACGTTGTGATCCGCAGTAGCTACAATCTGTTCCGGTCTGAATATTTCCAGGTTTCTGGATTCAAGTTCCGCAAAAGCCTGAGGGCTGGTTACCTCATGAATAAGATGTTTGTCTATATAAATGATCTGAGGTCCGTCAGGAATGGTTTCTACCACGTGAGCGTCCCAAACTTTATCAAAAAGTGTCTTTTTACTGTTGTTCATTGTTTACTTTATCTTGATTTAAATCAAACCTATCCAATTTTTCTACTGAAAGAATCCATCATCAGGCTCAGATCATCATTTCCTATTTCTTTTTTAAGGTCAGCAATTTTCAAAAATTCCTGATACAGAAAATCAAGTTCATTTTTGGTCACTTCATAACCGATATGCTTGAAACGGTAAGCTAATGCTGAGCGTCCGCTTCTTGCTGTAAGAATAATGGAAGACGCATTCACTCCTACTTCTGCTGGATCAATGATCTCATACGTTTCCCTGTTTTTAATCACCCCATCCTGATGAATTCCTGAGCTGTGAGCAAAAGCATTAGCTCCTACGATGGCTTTGTTTGGTTGTACAGACATTCCCATCAGATCAGATACCATTGCGCTCATTTCATTCAGCATTCTGGAATTCACATCAGTATGCAGATTCAAATCTTTATGCTGTTTTAAAATCATGACGACTTCTTCCAACGCTGTATTTCCTGCTCTTTCTCCCAATCCGTTGATGGTACATTCAATCTGACGCGCTCCGTTGATCGCTCCGGCAATAGAATTGGCAGTCGCCAGTCCAAGATCATTATGACAATGGCATGAAAGCACTGCTTTTTCAATTCCTTTTACGTTTTCTTTAAGGTATTTTATTTTCTGACCATATTCTTCCGGTAAGCAATATCCTGTGGTATCGGGAATATTCAGAACCGTTGCCCCTGCTTTGATCACGGCTTCACAAACTCTTGCCAGATACTCATTATCTGTTCTTCCGGCATCTTCGGCATAAAATTCAACGTCTTCAACATATGTTTTCGCATATCTTACTGCATCAGCTGCTCTTTCAATAATATCTTCTCTTGTGGAGTTGAATTTGTATTTAATATGAGAATCTGAAGTTCCGATTCCTGTATGGATTCTTGGTTTCTTTGCCAACTTCAGCGCTTCTGCTGCTACATCAATATCTTTTTTGTTCGCTCTTGTGAGTCCGCATACCTTCGCATTTTTCACCAGTTTTGAAATTTCTGAAACCGATTCAAAATCTCCGGGGCTGGAAATTGGGAATCCTGCCTCGATAATATCAATCCCTAATTCATCAAGCCTTTCAGCAATTACCAGTTTTTGTTCCGTATTCAGTTTGCATCCCGGAACCTGTTCCCCATCTCTCAGTGTCGTATCAAATATTTCGATTTTTTCGGAATTCATAAGTGAAGTTTTTTACTTAATTTTGGCTCAAAACTACAGCTTGCGATATTTTTTTATTTTCACTTTTCCTGAAAATTACAATATTCAACAGCTCGAAAAACAAATGTATTTATTTATTAATCAATAATTTAATTCCTTAAAATTTACAATGGCAGAATTGCAGAAAGATTTTTTGTTTGTACTGGTAAAGTCATTGACGACCTCTGAAAAAAGACAGTTTAAGCTCTACGTAAACCGGCTCGGAATTAACGTGGATGCCAAATTTCTATTGTTATTTTCTGAGATGGACAAGATGAAAGAATATGACGAAAGTATTATTATTGAGAAAAAAATATCTACAAAACAACAGCTTTCTAACCTTAAAGCCCATCTTTACAAACAGATCCTGGTGAGTCTCCGGATGAACCCAAGTCATCAGAACTATAGAATCCAGCTTCGTGAACAGTTGGATTTTGCCAATATCCTGTATCAGAAAGGACTTTACAAGCAGGCTTTAAAAATACTGGACAAGACCAAACAAACAGCTTTGGAACTGGATGAAAAAAGTATTGCCTCAGAAATCATAGACCTTGAAAAAGTAATTGAGTCACAATTCATTACACGAAGTATTGAAGGCCGTGCCGAAGAGCTTATCAAGCAGTCTCAGGAGATCAGTAAACAAAACCGTTATACGACAAAATTATCCAACCTTTCGCTGAAATTATATAGCGAAATGCTCACCCATGGTTATGTAAAAAATGATGCAGACCGACAGGAAGTCATGGACGTTTTTAACTCCGAGATTAAAAACATCAACCCTGAAAAACTGAATTTCACCGAGAAATTATGGTATTATAAAGCCCATGTCTGGAAAAACCAGCTTTTGCAGGATTATAAATACACGTTGAAATATGCCTACCAATGGGTAGATCTTTTTCACAAGAAGCCTGAAATGATTTACAGTCATCCTGTCTGGTATATCAAAGGGAATACTTATCTGCTGAAAATTCTGTTTTTATATGGAAATATTGATATTCTGGAGGAACATTTTGAGAATTTCAATACAATGGTACATGCGGAGAATTTTGTTCAGAACGAAAACCTACAGTCCCTTATTTTCCTTACCCAATACAATACATTGATGAATATTCACTTTGTAAAAGGAGAATTCTTCACAGGAACCAAGCTTATTCCTGAAGTGGAATTAAAAATGGAAAAGCTGCGGGAAAGAATTGATGAGCACCATTTTATGATTCTCTACCTTAAAATGGCAGCCATGTTCTTCGGCAGTAAAATGTTTGAAAAATCCATTGAATATTCTATGAGGGTCATTGAATCCAAAGGAAATGTACAGGAAGACCTGTTGTTCCATACACGGATTCTGATCTTGATGGCAAAATATGAGTCTGGAAATGATGAAGATTATGATGAATTTATTACTTCTACTTTGAAGTTTGCCAGGAAAATGAAGAAACCGGAAGAATTCCATTTTGAAAGCATTCAGTTTTTTAAGAACCTGAATAATCAGGTACCGGATCAGAGACAGAAAGCATTTGAAAGTTTTGATAAAAAGCTGGAAGAATATTCCAATAATGAATATTACAGACGTTCATTATTCTATATTGATATTCATGGATGGATTAAATCTAAAGTCCGGAATGTAGATGTGATTGAGATTATCAAGCAGAAAGTAAAGTATAAAAGAAAGCATTAAATAAAAACACATAAAAAAGTGTTTTAAAATGACTTAACACTATTTATTTAATGTAAAATTAAACATTACAACTCATTCATTTCTTATAAAAATAATCTCTCGCAGATTGAGCTGATTTTGCAGATCAACATAAAAAATCTGCTTAATTTAATCTGCGAGAGAATAAATCATCTAAAATTGTAAAACGCAATATTTACAGCATGTATTAACAGGTCGCTCCTCTGGAGCTATCATTTTAAAACAAATTACGTACTATTAACCGTTAGCTCCTATTGGAGCTGAATTTAATCCCATCGGGATTTACTGTTAATAGAAAAAATGAAGTGCTCTCAAAATAAAGCTCCATAGGAGCGACCTGTTAATTATGCTTTGATTTAATCAGACAAAAATGATTTTATTTGTATAGGTTTTCTATAAAATTCAGTGCATTTTTATGACTGATTTTTTCAACCAGTTCAGAAGAAAAGCGCTTTTCAATCTCTGTATTGATCGCATTAAAAGCAGATGCATCATCATATCCTTCAAAGAAAAAAGGATGACGCGATTTATCCGGATGGTTTTTGCAAAAGAAAAAATCGGCTCCATAAGCAATTGCATCTTCTCCTCCTAAATCAAGACCATACTGAATATGTTCATATAAAATCTCAGGATTTTTCTCATCAACACAGTTACGGATAAAATTAAGTCCTATTAAACCCTTTCTTTTAATTACCTCTTTTGCCAGTTCATCAGGAAGGTTTCTTTTTTTGTCATGAACCTTTCTGTAGTTGGAATGACTGGCCAGAATAGGAATCTTATAGTTTCTCTGATCGATATAAGTAAGTATTCCGTAGGCAAGCTGATCACTGGTATGAGCGAGATCAATAGCAATGTTTTTTTCGGATACATAATCAAGAAGGACTTTTCCGTCATCTTTCAATCCAACATCAGAATTGTTTCCACCTCCAAAGCGGTTTTCAGTATGATGGGTTATTCCCAGATAAAAAACCCGTTGTGTTTTTCAATAATCGTTTCCAGATTTTTAAAACCGGTATCAAGGGTATCGTCTTCACTACAAAAGCCGGACGCATTTTCAATGGCAGCAATAATCCCTACTTTGTCCGAGTTTTCAGAATTTTTATAATTGTTACCATCAAATAAGAAAAAACTTTCATTTTGCAGGAAATCTGAAAAAATTTCACTCTGCTTTGCTCCATAAATTGTACTATGCTCTCCTGTTGCTGAATATATAGCCATCACCTGGAGCTTTACATTTCCTTCTTTTAAATACGGAAGCGAGCAGCCAAGTTCCTTGTCATCAATTAATGAACCCGGCTCCAGTAAATAGCATAATAAATCGCAGTGCAAATCAAAATTAATAGCATTCATACTTAGATGTAATTTGTTTATTTTTAAATGGTTACATAAATGATAAGATATTTAATATCTGTATTATTAAGAATAAAAAATTAAAGGTGTTTTTCTATGAAAAACGAAATATGGAATTCAGTGAGACTAAAACCATCTTCATCTTTTGCATTTTTAATATTAATTCTCATTCTAAATATGTGCTAATATAGTATTTTATCTAAAAATTCCGTATTTTTGCATCTTAAAATTTCTTAGTAAACAATGATAAAAATTACACTTCCAGACAATAGTGTCAAAGAATTCGAAGGGGCAGTGACTCCTCTAGATGTGGCAAAATCTATAAGCGAGGGATTGGCTAGAAACACCATTTCCGCAATTGTTAATGACAAACAAGTAGAAACGACCACACCTATAACCACGGATTCTACGGTACAGCTTTTGACCTGGAATGATGATCTTGGAAAGAAGGCTTTCTGGCACTCTTCTGCCCACCTTCTGGCGCAGGCAATCCTTGAGTTTTATCCTGATGCTAAGTTGACCATCGGTCCTGCTATCGAAAGCGGATTCTACTATGATGTAGATTTCGGGGATGAAAGCTTATCTGAAAAAGATTTTGAAAAAATTGAGAAAAAAATCTTAGAAAATGCGAAGAAAGGTTCTACCTTCTCTTTATATCCGGTTTCTAAAGACGAAGCTTTGAAGACGTATGCAGATAACCCTTACAAAGTTGAATTGATCTCTAATCTTAATGATGGAGAAATCACTTTTGTAACGCACGATAACTTCACAGATTTATGTCGTGGTGGTCACATCCCGAATACAGGAATCGTAAAAGCGGTTAAAATATTAAATGCAGCAGGAGCTTACTGGAGAGGTAATGAAAAGAACCCACAATTAACAAGAGTATATGGTATTTCTTTCCCTAAACAGAAAGATCTTACAGAATATCTTGAAAGATTGGAAGAAGCTAAAAGAAGAGACCACAGAAAATTAGGTAAAGAACTTGGAATTTTCGCGTTCTCTGAAAAAGTAGGTGCCGGTTTACCACTTTGGCTGCCAAAAGGTACTGCTTTAAGAAGAAAACTGGAGAATTTCCTTTCTGATGCTCAGAAAAAAGGAGGTTATGAATTTGTAATGTCTCCTCACATCGGGGCAAAAGAATTGTATGTAACTTCAGGACACTGGGATAAGTATGGGGAAGACAGTTTCCAGCCGATTAAAACTCCGAACGAAGGAGAAGAATTTTTGCTGAAGCCAATGAACTGTCCTCACCACTGTGAAATTTATAAAACTTCGCAATGGAGCTACAGAGATTTACCAAAAAGATATGCAGAATTCGGTACGGTATACAGATATGAGCAAAGTGGAGAGCTTCACGGTTTAACGAGAGTTCGTGGATTTACTCAGGATGATGCCCACCTTTTCTGTACTCCGGATCAGCTTTCTGAAGAGTTTGAAAAAGTAATTGATTTAACACTTTATGTGTTCAAATCTTTAGGTTTTGAAGATTTTGTCACTCAGGTTTCATTAAGAGATCCTGAAAACAAACAAAAATATATCGGTTCTGATGAAAACTGGGAGAAAGCAGAAAGCGCTATCATCAATGCAGCTCAAAAGAAAGGTTTAAAAACAGTTGTAGAATACGGAGAAGCAGCATTCTACGGTCCTAAGCTTGACTTCATGGTGAAAGATGCTTTAGGAAGAAAATGGCAGCTTGGAACTATCCAGGTAGACTATAACCTTCCGGAAAGATTTGATCTTCACTATATCGGAAATGATAATGAGAAGCACAGACCGGTAATGATCCACAGAGCACCATTCGGTTCTATGGAGCGTTTTATTGCTATTTTACTGGAAAACACTGCAGGTGATTTCCCATTATGGCTAAGCCCGGATCAGTTTATTATTCTACCAATCAGTGAAAAATATGTAGATTATTCAAAAAAAGTTTCACAATTTTTGGAAAATCACGATATTAGCGGTCAGATTGATGACAGAAACGAGAAGACTGGTAAAAAGATCCGTGATGCAGAATTGAATAAAATTCCTTTCATGCTTGTCGTAGGAGAAAACGAAGAGAAAGAAGGCACGATTTCTGTAAGAAGACGTGGAGAAGGAGATCTTGGAGTGATGAAGATGGAGGATTTCGTTGCTTACTTCAAAAAAGAAGCAGCCATATAAATTTAAAATTAAAAGATTGAAGGATTCAAATAATTAATTGGAATCTTTCAATTTTAAATATTTAAATCAATTAAATTAAGTAATTAACCAATAAAATTATAATACAATAGCACAAAGATTTAACAACAGGGGCCCACAGAGACGTCCGGTACAAGAGGACGCTCACTTGATCAACGATAAAATTCGTGTGAGAGAGCTTCGTTTAGTGGGCGATAACGTAGAGCCAGGAATTTACCCAATTGACAAAGCAAGACAAATTGCGGCGGAACAGGAATTGGATTTAGTAGTAATTTCTGACAAAGCAGAACCATTTATTGCAAGAGTATTGGAATACAAGAAATTCTTATACGAGCAAAAGAAAAAACAGAAGGAACTTAAAGCCAAGCAGGTAAAAGTGGTGGTAAAAGAGATCCGTTTCGGACCTCAGACTGATGATCACGATTACGAATTCAAAAAGAAGCATGCTGAAAAATTCCTTGAAGAAGGTTCTAAATTAAAAACCTACGTATTTTTTAAAGGACGTTCGATTATCTTTAAGGACCAGGGAGAAATTTTGCTTTTAAAACTTGCTCAGGAACTAGAGCACGTGGGTAAAGTAGACCAGCTTCCTAAGCTTGAAGGAAAAAGAATGATTATGATGATGAGTCCTAAAAAACCAGCAAAATAATTAAGTCATTATTTTATATAAAAAAACCTCAAAGTAATTTGAGGTTTTTTTATGTATTGATTTCACAATGTTTGACATCTTATTTGTGCTTTTGCCAATGTGGATTAAAAGTATACTTCACTTCAAAAAGTAACTTTATTTACTTTTTGAAATATTGTTTTTGGCTTTTTTGAAAATACTTACTTTAATGTCAGTATTTTACTCAAAAAAATTCATATTTTTGCGCCCAACTAATAACCCGAAAACTAAATTTATAATAGTCATGAGACATTTACTATTTCTAGCATTTTTTTCTGCGGGCTCATTCTATGGACAAAATGGGCAGGTAGATCTAAACTTTGGCAATAACGGAGTCCGTTATGATGCACCAAGTGGAGCCCCGAATATCCAGGTTACAACTGATGGCAAAGTTTTTTTGATGGTTAATAACCAAATAAAAAAACTAACGAATACCGGTACGTTAGATCCTACTTTTGGCACCATGGGTGTTTTTTCAAATCCTAACCCCTATAACAGTATATATCTCTACTCTAATGGAAAGTTATTAACGCAGGAAGCCAACAGCTTATATACTACCAGAGTAAAAAGATTAAATTCAGACGGCACTGTAGATACTGCTTTTGGTACATCAACGAATAATAGTGTTGACTTTAATAATTCAGGATGCTCTCCTTGTATAGAGAACCCACGTATTCACCTTTCTAACAGCAATAACACTAATTCTTTTTTTATTCTGGCAAGTGATGGTTATTATATGGGAGGCCGTGGTGTAGTGGTTTTAAAAAATGAAACGGGTACTTCAGGATTTTCGATTTCACCAGTCTATATTCCTGCAATAACAGGTAGTACAGGAGTTCATATGGGTACAGGTGCAGCAAAAATTCTTAAAGCGTCTGATGGAAGTTACTTTGTGGGAGGTGGCTTATATAAAATTAATAATAATTCAGGTGTCAGCCATAGACAGGGCTCAAAGGCATTTATCGCCAAGTACTCTTCTCAGGGCTCTCAAGATAACAATTTTAATTTTTATGCTTCTCAGGGTTCAGATAGTGGCAGCAATGCTGGTGTAGATTATCAGCTGGATACACAGGATAATGTTTATTTAATGGCTATGGATAATACCTATAACAGTGGCGCGTCATTGTACTACTACCGCATCTATAAAACAGATAAGTATGGAAATTTAGACTACTCTTTCGGCAATACTAATTTTACAGGGAATTTGGATGTTTCTGCCGCTTTTTCATCTGTAACCGCCTATAAAACTAATTTCCGAAAAATGTTTATACAGCCGGATGGCAAAATCTTATTGGTCGGGAACACCACCTATATCATAAATTCAACAACCACTCAGGATAAGGAAATACTACTAGCGCGTTTTAATACCGATGGAACATTAGATAGTACATTTGGAACCAATGGCTATGTTGTACATGATATTGATCCTACAGCTTTTGAAACTTTTGTAGATGCCGGAACTAATTCTGATATGACAGAAATCTATGTAAGTGCAAATCTTAGAAATTCAGCAACGAATTCATTTATTAAAACGGCTCTCGTGAAGTTTAAAAATAATTTCAACAATTTATCTACTAAAGAAAGTACTCCTACTCAAAATGATTTATTATTCTATCCTAATCCTGTAAAGGATATTCTAAAATTCAATACCGAAGGAAAAGTAACGATCTATGATACGAACGGGCAACTGATATTATCAAAAGATGATGTAGATGGAAAAAAAGGTATTGATGTTTCTGAGCTGATACATGGAAACTACCTTATTCAGGTAAAAAACAAAAAAGAAACGTATAATTCCAAGTTTATTAAAAACTGATAATCCAAAAGTAAGGATATTATCATCTTTGATATTTTCAGAATACAATTAAAAAGTTCTCTAAATTTTAGAGGACTTTTTCCGTTTTAAACAAAATCAGAATAGAAAACTTTCTACTCTGATTTTAATATTACACGAGTCAACCTATTTCAGGACTGGTTATTTTGTACGTTTTCATGGAAAAGTTCTACCCTTCAAAATCGCCACAATCATGCTCAGCAAAAAGAGGCAGGGCTTTTTTGGTTGTAAAATACTTCGACAATCTTTTGTTTTTTAGTTCCAGTTTTTTACCTTCCACGATAAGCTCATAAACAGGAGCTTTATCTATTTGAGTTAAAATATATGTTCTTTCCAGTGTTTTAAAGATCGTTTTATTTCCTTCAATAGTATAAGAAAAATCATCAATTTCAAAAGTATCTTTTTCATCACAGACGTTAGTCCAAATTATTTTTTCCTTTGTTATTGATAAACTTGCCAAATCGCATGAATAACAGTTACCCGAAAATTCTATCCCATATTTCTCGTACACCTCTGTACTTTTGTTGTTCAATACATCAATAGGAACCAATGTTGAAAAATCACCCGGAATCTCTGCTACTGCAGCCACATTCTTTACCGGATCAGGAGTTGAAATCTCTTTTGCTGTTATCTTTACAGAATCAACTTTACTCCCTTTTTTTTCTGTAGCCGGTGAGCACGAAGCTAATAAAGTAATCACAATTGAAAAGCTGGTTATTACGTTTTTCATTTTTTAAAATAGTTTAGAATATCTAATTTATCGTTTGGTAAAATTCTCCAAAATCCAGTACTCAATATATCCCTGTTTTCAGCCATTTATTCCCTATATCAGGCGGTTTTGTTGGCTTCTTGATCTGAATACTGATACATTTGCCCAAAAATATAGAAAATGAAAATACTTAATCAAATTTTTATATCATGTATGGTTGTTTTTGTGGGATGCAATCAACAGAATAAAACATCAGAAACTAAAACAGCAAAAACTGAAGTTAAGCAAAAAGTCGTTACATTGGCCGACTTCAAAAAAATCAAAGGGGTAGATAATGTACAGGAGGTACCGTTTCAATTATTTACCACGCTGGATTCTGTACAGTTTTTTGTAACGCCGAATAAAGAGGCTGCTCATCTGAAAATCGCTTATAATAAGCTGGATAATTATTACGGATTCGAAGAATTTGAGGACTTCTACTCTATTCATTACAGCATTAATAATAATATTTCGAACAGCATTGAAGCTTTTGTCTTGAAATCCGAATTCGCTCCGTCATTTACATTAACTTTAAATGGTGTGGATCTTTATGAGATCAGAAGCAGCACATTTAAACAATCTGATGATTTTAAGAATAAGTCTTTCAGTAAATACGGAACAATTGTTGAGATTTCAGAACAGGAATTTAAGGCCAACTCCAAAGCCAAAATCAATGAAACATTAGTGAAAAATCCGAATATGAAACTACAGGATAATAACTGGGTATACAAAGAAAATGGCAGAGAAGAAGTGATTACCCAGCATGAAAATATATCTACAGAAACCGGACCGCTAGCTAATGAATATGTAGGAAGATCACCTTACCTAAACCTGGAAGTTTTCAAAGAAAATTCTGATGAAGTTGCAGATTCTTACTATTCTTTTTACAATATAAAAAATGCAGTTTTGTTTGAATTGGGTACAGATGGTTATCCGCAAATTCTCCCAATCAAGAGCTGGGTTACCTGCATTTCATCCAATAATGATGTGGGCAGCAATTTTATTATCTCTAAATACTTTCCACAAACAAAGAAACAGGATAATCTTTTGTATGTGAATTTCACCAAATTCAAAATAGCAGATGAAAAGAAAGCATTCTGGACCGATAACGATACCTTTTATGCAGAAGTCTACCCTCTTAATTCAGCTTCTGGCAATGGTAAAAAGCAGAAAACGGCTTATATAAAAATCCAGTTGAAGGCTGATCTGTTTTAGTAAGAAAACTGAGAGCATTAGGACCTTAATGGAAATACACTTTACATGTAAAGGGATGAACTTGTGTAAACTTTTATATTTTGAAACATTAAGATCGTATTAAGATGTTGAGAATATTAAGATAAGCTTCGCTTTACGCTTAAAGATAAGAATGATTCATCTTAACTATACTTTATTTCTTAAGCTCTTCCTAATGGTTTTATTAGATAAAAATTTTAGCAATTTCAATAATAAAAACCCCTGAAATCAGCGAGTGTACAGGGAAATAAAGTCTAATATCTTTGCTGCAATTATTTAAAGAGATACAATGAAAAAATTAAGTTTGACCGTCCTTTTTTGTCTATTAAATCTTATGACTTTTGCACAATCGCTAAAAGTAGTTATTAAACAGGACGGAAAAGTGGTACAACCGGTAAATGACGTCTATGAACTGAAAAAATCGCCTTTCCTGTTTGAAATTACTTCTACCGATCTGGAAGGTTTTTTAGTGGGCGCTACGACAAATAAAGAGATCTATGGTGAAGCTTTGGGTGTTTTAAATACTGAAGTTCCATGGTTTCAGAATACAGGGATGGCGGAGGAACTTTATAACAAGGACAAAGAAATGTTTCTGATGGATTCCGCGCCTTCTTATTGGTATTATACGGATGCGAAAGATCACAGATTTGATAAAAATCCTAAAGGTAATGCAAAGCAATGGACTGCCACACGTACTATAACAAGGTTTTATGATATCATGGCAGACCAGCCTATCAATTTAAAAGATTTTGACGGCAGAGTTTTCATCCTGATGTATCAGCCTGAATATAACGACGAATATGATTTAACAGGAAAGAAAAACCTGTTTCAGGCTGCGTTGAAATTCAAAGATTAAAACAAACACACCGATTATTTGATTATATAAGAAAAAGGTCTGCTTTTACGATGTAAGCAGGCCTTTTTTGTAGATGAATATTTTATTCGATAATCAAACCGTATTCTATGGCTAACTTTATAGCTGAACTCAGGTTGGATGTCTGAAATTTTTCAATAAGATTCTTTCGATGGCTTTCTACGGTGTGCGGACTTATAAAAAGCTTTTCCGCCATTTGATTGGTGGTAAGTCCTTTTGCTGCTTCCCCCAGAATTTCCTTTTCCCTTCGGGTGAGTTTCGGAACCTGACTCAATCCGTCAGTCGATTTTTTCTCCAAAACAGATTTTGTCTGAGAGCATAAAAACCTGTTACCGCTGTATACAGCATTAATTCCTTCAATAATTTCGGAAACTGAAGCATTTTTTTGAATGTATCCTAAAGCCCCTTCAGCCAGAGTACTGTTAATTACAGGCAGTTCATTATGGACACTAAGGATAATAATCTGAAGGTCATTGTACTTTTTCTTTAAAGGCTTGATGAGTTCAATACTGTTGGTATCAACCAGATTGATATCAAGCAACAGAATATCAACTGCATGTTTGGCAAGACCTGCATTCATTTCCGGAACGTTTTTGAAACAATCAACAACATCTATTGTTTCGCTGTTTCCTAAAATATTTTTAAGTCCTTCCAATAGAAGCGGATGATCGTCTGTTATGGCTACTTTTATCATGTTTAATGAATAGGGATTTGAAGTTCTATACTGGTGCCAATATTTAATTCGGAGGTGATATTCATCGTTCCTTTTAAAAACTGGACCCTGAGTTCTATATTGTGAAAACCTGCCGTTTTTCTAACGTCTAAGTTGGTATGATCGAAACCTTGACCATTATCCTCTACTGTGAGATTCAATAGGTTTTCCTCTTCGCTTATCTGAACAATAATTTCGGAAGTATCGGCATGTTTTATGGCATTGTTGACCAATTCCTGAATAATCCTGTAAATAATCAATTGCTTTTCTTTCGATAAGGAATTGCTGTAATTGATAAACTCGGTATGGATTTCCAATGCATTGTTGGAAATTCGGGAAGCAAACTCCTGAATAGCAACTTCCAATCCGTATTTTGTTAATAAATCGGGCATTAAGTTATGTGCCACCCTTCTCAACTCTTCTACCGCCCCATCAATCTGTTGAATTGATTTTGAAATTCCTTCTTCAATATTTTCTGATTGCTGAGGATTTAAATAAGAAAGTTGATGCTTAGTTCCGGAAAGCAAACCTCCCAGTCCGTCGTGGAGATCACGGGCCAGACGGCCACGCTCCTGCTCCTGCCCTTCAAGCAATGCGGTAAGGGTAGAAATTTTGGAGTTCTGTTTCTCCTGTTCCAAGGCTAAAGCATGCAGTTCGTCTCTTCGCTTAATAGACTTTGCACGTTGTTTATAGGCATAAAGCAGTAACAAGATTAAAACGATAAAGAAAATAATAAAAAAGATGTAATAGGTATTGATCTTCTCTTTGAAGGCCAACAGCTTTTTGTAGTTACCAATATCATTATTTTTCTGTTGGGTTTCCAACTTTGCCAGACGGAGCTGCTGTTCTTTTTTTTCTGATTCAAGTTCTGAGAATTTCAGCCTTTCGCGCTGGTTTTCTTCCACCAGTTTTAAGTTGTTGTACACTTGTTCACGCTGCGCACGCAAAATATTAATCAACTTAATTTCCTGAGCTTTTTTATCACTTTCCAGCTGTAACTTGATGTACTTCTGCTCCTGTCGTTCTTTATCAAACTGAGATTCTAATCTTTTGGTAATATCCAGTTTTTCCTGATCATAAACGCTTTTATATTTATCTAAATACCCTTTATAGTACGTGAGCGCTTCTTTGTAATTGCCCTGTTCTTCACTGATTCTGGATAAAGATTCAAGGATAGACAATTCTATCATATGATTTCTCACCGGGCTTTTTCCAATTTCCATAGAAGCTTTCAGAAAGTAGGACTTGGCTAAATCATAATTTTTATCCTGCAATGCCAATTCTGCTAAAATCCCAAATGACGAAGCAATGTGAATAGCGTCACCAATTTCCAGACTCACCTTATTCGCCAACTGGGCATATTGCATTGCCTTATTGCTGTCAAACTCAGTATATAAATTCGCTAAATTGATGGCAGCATATGAAAGGCTGTTTCTGCTAAGCATCGCATCTTTATTTTTATTAAAAGTAGCAATAGCCTGTAAATAATACTGTTCTGTTTTATTCCTAAACACTGTATTGGATGGATCTTGTGTATATTTTTGTTCATATACGTACCCCATCCGCATGTAAGCATCAAAGATAAGATTGGGATCATTTTGTTTGGAAGCTAACAATAGAAATTGTTTGCTGTATTTTTCTTCCAGCTGATATTCATTCAGGTCAGCATAAATGGCAGATAATTCCTTGGCCGTATTACCCAATCTTCCATATAGTGTGGAAGTTGTTGGCGAGTTTTCATAATATTCAATCGCTTTTAAGTAGGCTGCAACAGCATCTGTTGTTTTATTATCCCTTGTAAGAATCCAGCCTTTTGCGTAGTAAAAGTAACCTTTTGCTTCATTGCTATTCGTTTTTAAGCTGTAGGCCTTTGCCATATCCAGGCTTTTTAAAGATTCAGCTGTTTTGTTATCAAGGCGATAATTCATCGCCTGAACGGCATATAAGATAGCAGCATATTTTCCATCGGTCTGTTTTGCGGCGATGGAAATGTTGGTATTTAAAATCTGGTAAGATTTAGATTTAAGATTATGGAAAAATAAAGCAGTAGCGTATTTAGGAGCAAGATTCAGCTGCTCTGCCGTATTGTTTGAAGCATGGCTGTATTCTCTTTCCAATCTGTTCAAAACCTCCTGTGCCTGAGTAAAAAACGGACAAACCAATAAAGTCAATATAAATAATACCCTGTATACCAAACCCTTATCTTTGTTAAGTTGCATTATAGTAAAGGACGTAAATATAAGTAAATAGCTTCTAATTCATTTTGAATCTGTATTATTGATTCCCAACATATTTTTATCAGTGCTGTTGTCTGATTTACTTTTTCATTATAAAATAAGTTTGGCCTCATACTTTTACAGCTTCTTCTTCACTCAATTCTAGTTTGTTATTGTTTTTACCCATGTTTTTAATGTTGTGTTAGCTCGAAATAAGGATTTATCATTGAATTGGGTGTGAAAAAGAAAGCTATAAAAGTGATCAATGAAAGATTTCAACCTTTGTATCTTCAGTAAATTGATGAGTCAAAGATAAAAATAGAGATAGTATAAAAACATCCCTGATAACAGGGGTTTTTACACCCCTCTCTTTTGAAGATATACAGCATCACATTTTCTTTTAAGGCCTATAGGTCTGGGCCTGCTCGAATAATATCATGTAAACATAAAATGCAGTTAAAACGACTCCAAGAAGTCCTGAAATAGTAAATAGAAGAAGATAATACTTACCATTCTTCTCCTTCTTTTGCAGAAAATTGATGATAAAAGTAATCAATGTGCACAAAAATCCGACTCCCAAAAATATAATGAAGACAGCAAGGAATAATGCTCTTTCAAGGTGTAAATCTGCAGATGAAAGCATAGTTTAATTTATATATCGTATTCATCATCAATAGTAGAGAGAATCTGAAAATATGGCAATCCCGATTATCAGCTATATTTGATAGTTAGAAGAGTTTTTCAGATGCTACGTAAAATTAATTTTTGAATTTTTGGCTGATGCCATTCATAATATAAAGATTTTCAATCTGTTTTTTTAAAAATATTATTTATATATTATTATTGTTTGTAAATTTTTAATTAATTATTATCTCAGATCAAGACATTGTGAAGATTTTCTATCTACATTTGTGAGTATAAAAATCAAATCCACTATTTATTAATTATTAAAAAAAGAAACAATGAGTACACTTACATTAAAGGACGGAACAGAAATTTATTACAAAGATTGGGGAAAAGGACAACCGGTTTTCTTTCACCATGGATGGCCATTATCGAGTGATGACTGGGACGCGCAAATGTTCTTCTTTTTAGAACAGGGCTACAGAGTAATTGCTCATGACAGAAGAGGACACGGAAGATCTGAACAGACGCCTTACGGGCATGATATGGATACCTATGCATCTGATGTGGCAGAAATTGTTGAAGCTTTGGGCTTAAAAGATGTGATCCATGTAGGACATTCTACAGGCGGTGGCGAAGTGATCCGATATGTAGCAAAACACGGTAACGGAAGAGTGGCAAAAGCCGTTCTGGTAAGTGCAGTGACACCTATTATGGTTCAGAATGAGAACAACCCGGATGGAGTTCCCATCTCTGTTTTTGATGATATCCGTAACAATACTGCAAAACACAGACAGCAATTCTTCATCGATATTACCTTCCCTTTTTATGGGTACAACAGAGAAGGAGCTAAAGTTTCAGAAGGAATCCAGAGAAACTGGTGGAGACAGGGAATGAACGGCTCTATCAAAGCACATTATGATTGTGTGAAAGCATTCTCTGAGACAGATTTTACGGAGGATCTTAAGAGTGTAGATGTTCCTGTATTGGTAATGCACGGTGAAGATGATCAGATTGTTCCTTTTGAAACAACAGGTAAGGTTGCCGCTACTCTTCTTAAAAACGGAAAACTGATTTCTTATCCTGGATTCCCTCACGGAATGCCGACAACAGAGGCTGAAACCATTAACAGAGATCTTCTGGAGTTTTTTAAATCCTAAATTTTTATAGATATCAGATCAATTCTGGTAAAAAATCATTGATAAAAGGCAGACCTGTTTGTAATGCAGGTTTGTCTTTTCATTTTTAGAATAGGTATTTCCCTGTTTATGCTTATTAAAAAAACTTTCACGGATCACTTTTTTTTCGTAATTTTGCAAACTATTATTCCTGATGTCTTTAGGAGTAGCCAAAACAGATATTGATAACAAAAACAATAAAAAAGCAAAACAATGCCAAAATTAAAAACGAAATCAGGTGCTAAGAAACGTTTTGCTCTTACTGGAACAGGTAAGATCAAAAGAAAAAACGCTTACAAAAGCCACATCTTAACTAAGAAAGAAACTAAGCAGAAGAGAAATCTTACGTCTACTTCTTACGTAGCTAAAGTGGATGAGAAAAGCGTTCAACGTCAATTAGCAATTAAGTAGTTTTTATAAATCTATATTCGGTTTATAAGAATTCAAACAAATTCACAATTTTAACCCTGAAACGGTGCCAACAAGAGCAATAACACTGCCGCCCTTTTCAAAAAAACAATTTAAATTATGCCAAGATCAGTAAATGCCGTAGCTTCAAGAGCTCGCAGAAAGAAAATTTTTAAGCACGCTAAAGGTTATTTCGGAAGAAGAAAGAACGTTTGGACTGTAGCTAAAAACGCGGTAGAAAAAGCAATGCAATATGCTTACCGTGGTAGAAAAGAGAAAAAGAGAAATTTCAGAGCACTTTGGATCACTCGTATCAACGCGGGAACCAGAGAGCACGGAATGTCTTACTCTCAATTTATGGGAGCTCTTAAAAAGAACAACATCGAACTTAACAGAAAAGTTTTAGCAGATTTAGCAATGAATCACCCTGAAGCTTTCAAAGCTGTTGTAGATCAAGTAAAATAATGTAGAATAGATTTTGTTATCAATATAAGTCCCGGGTTTTCCCGGGATTTTTTTGTTATATATTTTTTCATCTTTCAAGCTGTTAAAAATCCAGCTGATAGTCTTTCAAACCCTGTTGTAATTGTGATATCAGCAGTAAAACTTATTAGATAAAATTAATAAAACCTGAATTTATCATTGAATACAATTACTAAAAAAGAAAAATTTACCTAAATTTTATTTATTTGATGAATTTTAAACTATCGAAATAATAAATTTAATAAAAAGATATATTATTATTAATAAACCAAGCAAATAAGCACTATCACATTAAAAAAATAACAATAAATGCTGGTTTATTGCTATATTAGCAATCTCTAAAGAAAGTATCAAAAATGAAAAAAGTTGCAGCTTTTTTGCTCACTTCCATCGCACTGCAAAATATAAGTGCACAAAGTTTTATTCAAGCTTATAAGGACAGAGCAGATATGGTTACCCAAACCAATATTAGTACAAACCTTCAGGAATTTGCAGGTTTTGGAGTAAAAAAAACAGGTACAACAGCCAATAACAATGCTTTTGACTGGCTTAAAAACAAATACCTGTCTTACGGATATACAGCAACTAACATGTCCGAAGATTCTTTCACCTACGGAAGCAACACTTCGAAAAATTTAATTATTACCAAAACGGGAACAGTATACCCTAACAAATACGTTATTATCTGCGGACATTATGATACGATTGTAGGTCCTGGAGTAAGTGACAACGGAAGCGGAACATCCATTATTCTGGAAGCAGCAAGAATATTGAAAAATGTTCCCACAGAATACTCCATCAAGTTTATTCATTTTTCCGGGGAAGAACAAGGCCTTGTAGGAAGTAATCATTATGTAAATAATGTAGCTTATCAGAATGGCAGCCAGGTTCTGGATATAAAATTGGTTTTAAATATAGACCAGGTAGGCGGACTTATCGGAAATAATAACAATACGATTACCTGCGAACGAGATACCGGTGGCGTGTCTTCCAACAATGCAGCCTCTACTGCTGTAACACAGGAACTGATGAATTGTACTACCCTGTACTCTCCTCTTCAGACGAATCTTTCGTATGCCTACAGCTCTGATTATATGCCTTTTGAAGCGAAAGGATATACCATTACCGGATTCTATGAGTACCTGAGAAGTGAAAACGAACATACGGTAAGCGATACTTTTGCCAATCTGGACCCTGTCTATGTTTTTAATGTAGGAAAAGCCGCTGTAGGAGCTTTACAACACTTTGCCGTTGCCTCTACTTCCAGCAATCTTTTAAGCACTAAAGATACAGCACAACACTCAACAGAAGCCATCAGGGTTTATCCTAATCCGGCTAAAGATCTTGTGACGGTGGAATTTCAGGAAAAGGTAAAACAATTTAAAGTTGAAGTCAACGACATGTCTGGAAAGACTGTATTAACCCTTGAAAATCAGGAAAAAATAAATACTTCCGGATTAACAAACGGGGTTTATACCTTTACTATTACAACCGATAAAGGAAATACCACAAAAAAAATAATCATTAATAAATAATGTCAGGTGGAATATTCTGAAGCCGTTTTATATTCAGGAATATTCAGCATTACTTTCATACAATGAAAAAAATCGCTACTTTTTTATTGGCCTCTATTGCTTTTCAAAGTATTGGAGCTCAAAGTTTTATTCAGGCTTATCAGGACAGAGCGGATATGGTAAATCAAACCAATATCACAACCTACCTCCAGGAATTTGCTAATCTAGGAGTGAAAACCACAGGTTCAACGGCTAATGCCAATGCCCTGACATGGCTCAAAAACAAGTACCTTTCTTACGGATATACAGCCAGCCAGCTAGCAGAAGATCCTTTCACTGCAGGAAGTTATAATTCTAAAAACCTGGTCATTACCAAAACAGGCACACTGTATCCTAATAAATATGTAATCATCTGCGGACATTTCGATAGTATTACCGGCCTGGGAATCAATGATAACGGAAGTGGAACTTCTATTATTCTTGAAGCTGCAAGAATTCTGAAAGATGTTCCTACGGAATATTCTATAAAATTCATCCATTTTTCCGGGGAAGAGCAAGGACTTCTGGGAAGTAAACATTATGTAAACAATGTAGCGTATCAGAGTGGTGTTCGTGTTCTGGATATTAAACTTGTTTTTAATCTGGATCAGGTAGGCGGTGTGATGGGAAATAACAACAATACTGTTTACTGCGATGAAGATCAGGGCGGACTTTCAACAAACAATGCAGCTTCGGCTGCTGTAACTCAGGAACTGAGAAACTGTACAGCACTTTACTCTCCTCTTTTGACCGCTGTAGATCCGGCTGCTGATACGGACTACATTCCTTTTGAACAAAAAGGCGAAGTGATCACAGGTTTCTTTGAAAGAATAAGAAGTACCTATCCGCATACGGTGAATGATACTTTTGCCAATACAGATCCTGTATACATTTACAAGATAGGAAAAGCATCTGTGGGAGCACTACAGCATTTTGCCGTTGCTACGGGAACATTGGGAACACATGAAACTACTGTAAAAAATACGTTGGAAAGTGTAAAAATCTATCCAAATCCAGCAAAAGACGTCATCAATATTGAACTTCCGGACTCCGGAATTAAAAACTTCACTTTTGAAATCACTGATTTCCAGGGACGTTCTATTTTCAAGAGAAACAATGAAACAAAAATCAACGTTTCTTCACTTGAAAACGGAGCTTATATCGGAATTTTAAAAATTGGAGACCAAAAGGTTGTCAGAAAAGTGATGATTGAAAGATAATTCAATGTAAGAAACTATAAATAAAAACCTTTGAACTGTTTCAAAGGTTTTTATTTTTTCACACCCGATCCACATTACAGTATTTATAACACATCAGTGATAATTAATGTGACATTCATAATAAATATTCTTTTATTTTAAAATATTAAACACTCCATTGTGATTTATTTACTACATTCGTGTTACCAAAATAATATTATTTATATGAAAAAATTAACAACACTTTTATGCTCTGCATTGATGATGCAGAGTATTGCGGCTCAAACTTTTATTCAGGCTTACAAAGACAGAGCGGATTTGGTAACCCAAACCAATATTACCAACAATCTTCAGGAATTCAGTAATTTAGGAGTAAAAACTACAGGTTCAGTAGCAAATACGAATACTCTGAACTGGATCAAAAACAAATATCTTTCTTACGGCTATACTGCGAGCCAGATAGAAGAAAGTCCTTTTACCTTTGGAAGTACCAGCTCTAAAAATTTAATCATTACCAAAACCGGAACGTTGTATCCTAACAAGTATGTCATTATCTGCGGGCATTTCGACACCATTTATGGTCCGGGAGTAAATGATAACGGCAGCGGAACTTCTATTATCCTTGAAGCCGCAAGGATTCTGAAAAATGTTCCTACTGAATATTCTATAAAGTTCATCCATTTTTCAGGTGAAGAACAGGGATTAAAAGGAAGCAGCCATTATGTGAATAATGTAGTTTATCAGGGAGGTGTCCGCAAATTGGATATCAAACTGGTCTTCAATCTGGATCAGGTAGGCGGAGTGAAAGGAAACAACAATACAACGGTATATTGTGATGAAGATCAGGGAGGTGTTTCGAGTAACAATGCCGCTTCTGCAGCTGTCACTCAACAGCTGAGAAACTGTACAGCACTCTACTCTCCTCTTCTGACTGCTGTAGATCCGGCTGCTGATACAGATTATATTCCTTTTGAACAGAAAGGTGAAGTGATTACCGGATTTTTTGAAAGGATAAGAAGTACTTACCCTCACAGCTCTAAGGATACTTTCACTAATATGGATCCGGTCTATGTATACAAGATCGGGAAAGCTACTGTGGGAGCATTACAGCATTTTGCTACAGCTTCTACTACGATGAGCAAACCGGCCTCTAAAAATTTACTGGAAGCGGTAAAAATCTATCCTAATCCCGCCAATAATATCCTGAATATTGAATTACCGGATTCTAAGGAAACCAGCTTCAGTTTTGAAATCAGCAATTCCTTGGGAAGATCCTTATTGAAAGTCAATAATGAAAGAAAGGTTAATGTATCTGCTCTTCCAAATGGAGTGTATATTGGAGTGTTGAAAATGGGTGAAGAGACTCTGGTTAAGAATATTATGATTGAAAGATAGTATAGATTTCACTTAAAAAATACAGCCCTTTTCCATTATGAAAAGGGCTCATTTTTATAAAAAGGATTCAAATTAATAATTAAAATTAAGAGAAACCGTGTAATATCTTCCGTTTCCACGTACATATTCTGCATCACGAGCTGTATACATCGAAGTTGGCGTGAAATAAGAAGTGTTGAATACATTCTCTATTCCAAGTCCTATGGTCATCAGTTTATTAAGTTTATAGCTTCCCTGAACATTGAACAGGTTAAAGCTTTTCACAGGGCCTTCTCCCTCATCATATTTTCCGGATGCAGCAGGTTCAAACCTATCTCTCTTAAACGAGTACATGTGATAAACACCCAGTTGTAATTTCTGAGCCTTATCATTCCATTTAACAAAAGAATTCAACCTTGCGGGTGCAATTCTTAAACCGCTTAAATATTTTTCGTAGCTGTTGTCATTTCTCACATCCACTTTTCCTTCCTGATAGGTATAATTGGTTCCGATCGTTAATCCCTGTGTCGGATAGATATTTACTGCCAGTTCTACTCCGTTAATGTACTGAGGGGCACGAAGCGGATTCCAGAAACCATTTACAGAAACAAGATCTGCTCCCAACTTGGAGTAATTATAAAAATAACTGGCTGAAAAATCTACATACTGCCCGATCTTACTGTTGAAACCTATTTCATAATTATCAATAACCACAGGATCTGTATTAATTTCACTTAAGACATTGCTTTTCGCATCTCTCAGCACACGGCCCAAATCATAGATATTAAATCCTCTGGAATAAGAAGTAAATGGCTGGAAGAAATCAAATGCTACATAACTCACGCCTACATTATAAGACAGATTTGAATAGTTCAATCTTCCTCCTTCTACATTGAAAGGAACATCTTTGTTGGAAGGTAAAGTAGTATAATCAGGAACTTTTACCGACATTTTATCCCATCGAACGCCTGCCTTTACCGTCAGATCATCAGTAAGGAATAATTTTCCCTGTACGAAAGGTGCTGCAGCCAGCATATTCATTTCCGGAACCCACATTCTTCCGTCTACCAATGGCTGACTTGTTTTTTCATTTAACAGATCCAAACCATAGGTCAATGAACCTTTTAATCCCTTCTCTTTTCCAAATTCAGTATTAAAATCTGCTCTGAAACCGTATTTTTTCTCCAAAATGGCAGATTGCCCTCCTGTTTTCCATCTCGGTGCATTCCTGTAGTCATATATCGTATAAAAGTCCTGGAAGTACAGAGTTGTGTTAAGCGTTGTATTGTGGAAAATATTCTTATTGATATACTTAAGATATCCGTTGTGGTTATATCTTGTCCCTTCTTTCACTCCTTCTCTATCTCCTAATTTCCCGGTAGAAGGCTGTTCGCCGTATTTTCCTTGATCCAAAATATATTTGGAATCCTGCAAACTCGAATAGTAATTATACATCACTTCCAGTCTGTTGCTGTCATTCAAATCATATCCTATTTTCGCAAAGATATTATTGACAGCAGTTTCTCCCAATCCGTATCGTGGGTTCTGAACCAATCCTTCACCGTCTATTTTTACTCCGCTTTGAGTAAGTGTTCCATTCACAAGATAATCGAACTTTCCTACTTTTCCGAAGAAACTTTGTGAAACTCTGTATCCTGCGCCACCTTCTGATTTAAACATTTTGTTATTAAACAGATCATGGCTGGTAAATCCCAACACCGTTCTTCCTGAAAAAATTTTACAGGAAGTGCTTTTTTGGGTAATATAATTAATGATTCCTCCTTCTGCACCATTCCCATAAATGGAAGTCGCTCCTTTTACCACTTCAATTCTTTCCAAGACCGAGGGATCAATACTTCTGATTTCTCTGTCGTTATTACGTAACGGACTGGATTGTGGAATTCCGTCAATCATAATCAAAACATTTCTTCCTCTTAATGTTTGCCCTCTGTTGCTTACCAGATTATTCCCGAATGCCAATCCGGGAACTTTGTAAGCCAGGATATTACTAAGATCAGCAGAAATCAATGATTGCTCTGCAATTTCTTTTTTGTTGATGATATTGACGGTAGAAGCTGTTTTCTTTACAATTTCCGGAGATCTTGATGCGGTAACAATCACTTCATCAAGCCTGTTCTGTTCTAATGAATCTTTTTTCTGGGCAGCGACTTGAGGAAATGCCACAAGGCTTCCGATTAAGAAAATAGATTTATTCATACTTAGTGTTATTTAGAATAATTAAAAACAAAAGTACGGTTTTTAGCCGCCTTTGAATTTTGGGTGTTTTAACAGCCTTTCTCCGGATATAGTTTTAAATTAATTCAATAAATACATTTAAATAAAATAATCCAATAATAATATTTATATAGTTTATTTTATCAATATCAACTGATAATCGTCATGTATAAAAATGCCTTACAATATATTTGATTTTATGATTTTTTCTATGTTAATGAGAAAGATTGATGTATTAAAAGTTAAATGGTATGGCTTTTCTCATTGACTACGTCGAATTTTGCTCTCCGAAGTTTGGAGACTTTCTTACTCTATAGACACGAGCGAGACGCTCGCGCCAGCGGGGGGGGGAAATATAATTAATAGAAACTTATTTATAAACAACCCTTGCTATATTTGCAAAGGTTGTCGTTTATTCTACATCGGAAACCAAACCATATGGTAAGTTTATTTAATAAGCTCAAAGTCTGGAGACTTTGAGCAGCGGGTATTCTACTGGATAAAAATTTTTAGATATACAAAAAATAAAAGAGAACGATAGACAACATATCTTTGCTCTTCTGGATGTGTTCCTTAAACAAACTAAACTGCGAAGCATTATATAAAACAAACCCACTCAATGAGCGGGTTTTGTTTTTATTTATTTATGGAGTTATACTGTTCTTGTGTAATTACTTTTTTCTCTAACATTTTTTTTAACCAATCTTCTGCTTGTTGTTTTGAAGATTTATCCAATGAAGATATATTAATACTAGAGTAATTAGCATCTTTAAAAGGGATATCATATTTTTCACATAAAGCGGTAAAATAATAAAAATATCCTAAGTCACTATTATATTTTTCAGCCATTATTTTGGAATAATACATTAATGTATCTGTTCTATCTTCTTTATTTGAATCCATTAAAAAATAATATAATTCATCGTAAGCTAATGTATCTCCTTTCGTCTTTACAAGTTTAGTAATACTATCATAATTTGAGATATTACTCATAGTAATCACTTCATCTTGGCTTGCAGTCTTATCAAATATCTCCTTTTTTTTACAAGAATTTAATAAAATCATCAAGGTTAAAATAATTATTTTTTTCATAAATCATTAATTAAATATTCTATCCCATAAACTTCGTTGATCCATGCCTTGGGGTTTTGTATTACCTGGCTGTTGACTTGTTTGTTGTCCATTCTGAAAACTATTCCATTTTCCAAATTGTCCTGTCTGTCTTCCATGTTCACTTTTTGGAGTATTTGGAAGATATTCACCATTCCTATCCGTACTATAAGTCGATTGGGGTCCAACTTCAGTTCCTTTATTTGAAAAACCATCTCTTTCATCAGGAGCTATAATAGTAACTCCTTTCATTTCTTTGGATCCAGACATTTTTTCGGCTACAGATTCTGTAACATTTCCGTCTTTATCAATTGTTGCTCTACCTGTTCTGCAAGAATGTAATACAACTGTAAAGCCTTCTTTACTTTCAGAATTTTTCCATAAATCACTACTTTGATTAAGAATATTATTTAGCTTGCCTCCCGTATCAACTGTTCCTAATCCCGCTTTTTTCTGTTCTGACGTTACATTGTCATTATACATTGCAGAAGGATTTCCATGTGCAAAAACGTGTACTGTTTTTGTATTAGGATTATCCGCATACTGTCCATTATTTGCCGTTTTAATAATTGGCTGATTGGCTTTCGTATCTTTTACTAAAACTGCTTCAAGCCCTTCTAATTCTCTAGCATCAATAACTCTATTTTCAGAAAAATTATAATGAGATTGATAAGCATATTTTTCAGATAATGGATCTATATTAAAGAACCTTCCCACATCCGACATATAATTTCTCCACTTAAAACTGTACCAACCAGTCTCCTGTAATTCCTGTCCTTGGTACTTGTAGTTATATGCAGGATTTCCTGTTAATATATTATATCCCTCATGCTTCAATCCAAAAGGATAATAATTACTCTCTTCAATGATCTCTGTTCCGGCTCCATTTTTAGCATAACTTAATCTAACATTTCCAAGGTGGTCAGTATAATTGTAAACATACTTTCCAGTTTCAACATTAAAATATCCTTCTGCGGTTGGGAAAAACTTTAATATCGAATTGGTATACTGAAAACCATCCAGATAATCGGTTGTTTCTGTTCCAAAAACCTTTCTTACTTTCACTCCGTCTGCTCTGTAAATATAATCCGTTACTTTTGAGTTCTGGGTAATCTTTCGTGGTAAATTTAGATAATTATATTGGATGGAGGAAATTCCTTTATCCAATTGGGTCGTCATATTTCCGTTATCATCGTAGCCTATTTCATTTCCCCCTACAGGATATCCTAAACTGTTAAGATAGGCATCGGATACGTTGGTAAGTCTGTTTCCCGTGTAGCTGTAGATCAGATTATCGATCACCATGGCCTCAGTACTTCCCGGGAGAAGTCCCTGGGTTCTTACCAGATTCAGAATATTCCCGTTCACATCATAAGCAAAGAGTTCATTGTATTCTTTCCCGGAAGGGTTGGTGTCTTTTTGATAGAAACCGGCTGTAAGCCTGTTCAACGGGTCATAAACATATCCGTATCTTCTCACATTATCATTCGCTCCTGTAGAGGTTTTCCAATCAACTTCAGCGATATTGCCGTTGTATTTCGGTTTTACTTTTTGGTTCGGATAATTGGTATTGGGGACTTCCAGACCTTGTACTTCATTATATCTGATTTTATATCCAAACAGGTCATTTCCAAGATTGGCAGGATCGTTAATCTGGGTCAGCCACCCACGGATATTATATTGGTAATCTATCTGCTGAAGCGGAGAAGAAGCCGTAACTCCTCCCACTTTTTTATTCGTAACCTGGGAAATTTCATTATAGGTATTCTGAGCCAGGATTTCTTCAGCATTATTATCAATCTTATGTTTATGGGTAACCAAGCGGTTCTGACTGTCATAATCAAAGGTTTCTGTGATGACCCTTTCGGTATCCGTACTCAGTCTCTTATGCCTTGTTACAGTCTGTTTCGTGATTCCTGCAAAATCAAGTTTGGATTCTGTGCGGGTATAGCCTCCCAAATGATTCACAGAATGACTGCCAATAGCTCTTCCTTTCTGATCATAATAGGTATAATTCCTGGTCCAGTTGTCATCCTCAATATTCTTTACAAAACTCATTACAGGTAGTCCTTTGGTACTTCTTCCATCAGCTGTATGAGTGTCTGTCAATACTGGTTCTCCCTGAATTGTTGAAGGAAATGCCGGATTAAAACTGTAGGCAGGATAAGAGTCGTAATAATTAACCGACAAAATACTTTCAGGGGTAAAATAGACGGCGGTATAATAAATATTGATTCCATTCCTTACAAAACCTGTAGAATGGCGCGCATCATAAATAACCAAATCCTTGATCTGACCCTGTATTGTCGCCCTACTGTCATTTGAACTGAATATGCCTG
>NZ_JAVCWI010000028.1:0-918 GCF_030846215.1 Chryseobacterium sp. WLY505
CTGATAGCGGACAGCACACACTCCAATGGTCACTCCGCAGGAGTCTCAACAGAGTTCTTCTTTATTAAAATGCTTCGACTCCGCTCAGCATGACATTGCTATTCTAACGGCTAACAAAGCATATTAATTTTTGATTTAATTCCACTTCTACTTCTACTTCTACTTCTACTTCTACTTCTAATTTTTCTTCTTATAAATAGTAAGGTTGTTCCAAAGTGAAGATAAACTACCTTCTTCTATTTTCAGATATTTTTACCATTGTTATTTATTATGTTTTTACATTCATGCTTTAATACCTTTGTGATGTATAAACAAACCAGCCATATTTTTTGATTATTTTAAACCAATACTAATTTAAAAATATAATAGTAGTACTTAACATATCTCAGTTTATCATCATTAACTTTAGAACACAGAATCTAGCTTTTATGCAGTAGTATTATTTATTCAAGGTTATTTGCACTAATTGTGGATAAGTATAACTTTTGTTTAAATAGTTGAATAATAATTAGATATAATAATAGTTTTCCACATTGGGTGTTTTTATGTTAAATAAACTTGCGTAGAGTATATGAAGTTTCTATCTTTGCCCCACTGAAAAACGAAAGACATTCAGTAGCGCAGAAGAGCCTTTAGATAGGCAGAAACAATATAAACTTTAAAACTTTTTGTAAAAAAAGTTGCCGGTTTAAAAAGAGTTTGTATCTTTGCAGTCCCAATTAGAGGGAGCGCAGGAATATAGAGATTGAGGGTTTAGGAGGAATTAAGGTTACTTAAAAAACTTTAAAATTTTCTTCAAAAACATTTGGTCATTAAAAAATAAAGTTTTACTTTTGCACTCGCAAATACGGAGCAACACTGACAGAAAGATTGCTTCGTTATAAAGCGGAAGATATAAAGATCATTGACATACAATAT
>NZ_JAVCWI010000029.1:0-822 GCF_030846215.1 Chryseobacterium sp. WLY505
TATTGCGCCTTTGCGTTTTCGTATTTAATTCAGAATTCTAAATCTGATTTAGATTCCTTCGGAATGACACATTACGAATATTTTCTCTTTTTATTTAAAGAAGAAATTTAAGGATTTATTCTCAAAATCTGCTTCATCTGTATAATCTGTGAGATTTTTAAATTAATGATTTATATTTTCATTGAAGTTTTTACACTTTATTCTGCTTCAAAAGCATCATCAGAATCACAGGAATTCCAAATACAGAGTTTATCAAATTCAATGGAATCTGTGTTTTTTCTGCAATAACAGAGAAAAAAAGCATAATCAGCATTCCCAGAAAATATTAAGAATCAATTACTACCATAGTTGAGCTTAAATATATCAATTGTTATATAAGTATATTAGATGTGAGTATATACTTATCAACATTTCAAAACCATAGTGTTAAATTTATTGGGAATTCTGTTGGGTAAGCGCAAGGGCGCAAAGTTTTTTATACAATTTGTATATTGTAAGGCGCAAGAAAATCAAAGATTTTCAGCAAGGATATGGTGATTTTTTGTGAATTAAAATATGCATTGCTCAATTTTATCGGAGATAAAATCTTTGCGTCTTAAAAACAATGTCAAGTTCATTTTTATTGCGCCTTTGCGTTTTCGTATTTAATTCAGAATTCTAAATCTGATTTAGATTCCTTCGGAATGACACATTACGAATATTTTCCCTTTTTTATTTGATGAAGAAAGTTTAGAATTTGCCATAGTTGAGCTTAAATATATCAATTGTTATATAAGTATATTAGATGTGAGTATATACTTATCAACATTTCAAAACCATAGT
>NZ_JAVCWI010000030.1:0-818 GCF_030846215.1 Chryseobacterium sp. WLY505
GGAAGTAACTTTCAAAGAGTTCGCTTTGGTAATGGTCTGATCAGAGTTGTAGTCTGCTGCAGTAACATAGTTGAAGTCAACCGTATTACCAATGGCAGTACTTCCTGCGTCGATAGAGATTACGTCATTCAGGGTAATGTTTACGGTTGTAGTTGCAGTTGTATTTTGAGCTTGAACATTGCTAGTTCCAAATATGATAGCTCCAAAAGTTAAGGCTGTGATTACGATTTGCTTTTTCATGATGGTAATATTTTATTGTTATTTTTTACTTAATTGTTATCTTTTGTATACTGCAAATTTATAGCGGTGCTAAAAGTTTCTTTGTAGTGGAAAAAGGAAGTTCACGTAGTAAAATCACTACAAGGTTTATCATTTTGACTTAAATAGTAAAACCCTCAGTACTTAGAAAATATTAAGGTCGTATATAAATTGCTGTTATTTCTATTATAAAGCTGTCGTAATATAAATTCCCGGATTTTGAATTGTATCTGTATCGGTACAATACATACAAAATCAAAGGCCTCCTGAGGAAGCCTTCGAAACACCAAATCACAAAATATTAATATGAAAAATTAATTTATAAAGCAGTCGCGGTATAAGTTACTGTTTGCGTATAAGTTCCCGCTGGTTTACCTAAAATATCAGACGATGATGATTTTGCTGCTGGAATAGTGTAGTCCAGATTCAACGTTAATGCACTTCCAAGAGGAGCATTGGTAACTAAATTCTGATCTGTTGCAGATAAAACCACAGTATTTTTTGTTCCTCCCATTGATCCGGCAGCTGTAGCTGCTTTGATCGTCAAAACATTCACAGGG
>NZ_JAVCWI010000031.1:0-547 GCF_030846215.1 Chryseobacterium sp. WLY505
ATTTCACTTTCTGTCTCGCGCTTCAAACAGTAGAATTTTCTTAACGTTCGTATAGCTTATTTTCTTAACGCCTCCATTTCCTATGTCATATTTCCATAGCTGCCATTGATGGAAATTTCAACCTTTTATTATTATTTTTTCATTGATGTGATTTAAATAAAAGAGGCTAGATTCAAAATGACTTTTACAAGATCATTTTCATAATCTGTTATCGAGTCGAACCAATATTATACCGAAGGAGGTCTTTCTAACGGCACCAGTATTATTAACACTGCAAAATTATATTGTGAGTACGCATTCTTTTTACATAGTTGATTTTTATTTGAATATTTGTTCGTTTTGCCTTGAAGCAAAAGAACCAAAAATTCAAGACCTGGAAACTCCAGCTAAAAATAACCTACACTCTCTAAAAATTCTAAAACTTGCGCGAATCTAATGTTACTTTTTCATTTCACTTTCTGTCTCGCGCTTCAAACAGTAGAATTTTCTTAACGTTCGTATAGCTTATTTTCTTAACGCCTCCATTTCCTATGTCATATTTCCATAG